>PNMW01000045.1 GCA_013823855.1 Lysobacteraceae bacterium
AGCTTCGATGACATCAAGCACGAAGCGCACCAGCGCGACCTGGTGGTGCTGCACACCTCCACGCCCTCGTTCAATCAGGACGTGCGCACTGCCGAACTGCTCAAGGCGGAAAACCCTGCGCTCAAGATCGGGATGATCGGCGCCAAGGTTGCGGTCGATGCCGAGGGCAGCCTCAAGGCCTCAGAAGCAATCGATTTCGTGGCACGCAACGAGTTCGATTTCACCATCAAGGACATCGCCGACGGCCACAGCTGGGCGGGCATCGACGGCATCAGCTATCGCAACAGCGAGGGCGTGATCGTCCACAACCAGGATCGTGCAATCGTGGCGGACATGGACCTGCTGCCCTTCGTGACGCCGGTCTATAAGCGCGATCTGGACATCCAGAAGTACTACGGCGGCTACCTGCTCCACCCCTACATCAGCTTCTACACCGGGCGCGGATGCAAATCGCGCTGCACCTTCTGCCTGTGGCCACAGACCGTCGGCGGGCACAATTACCGCGTGCGCTCGATCGGTCATGTGATCGAGGAAGTGAAATATGTGATGCAGGCGTTTCCGCAGTCGAAGGAGATTTTCTTCGACGACGACACGCTGACCGACAATCTGCCGCGCACCGAAGCGCTTGCGGTCGAGCTGGGCAAGCTCGGCGTGGTATGGTCGTGCAACGCCAAGGCCAATGTCCCCTACAACACGCTCAAGATCATGAAGGACAATGGGCTGCGTCTACTGCTGGTCGGCTTCGAAAGCGGCAACCAGCAGATCCTGCACAATATCAAGAAGGGCATGCGGGTCGAGGTCGCGGAAAAGTTCACGAAGGACTGCCACGAACTCGGCATCGCCATCCACGGCACCTTCATCCTCGGCCTGCCCGGGGAGACGCGCGACAGCATCGAGAAGACCATCGAATGGGCCAAAGCGATCAATCCGCACACCATCCAGGTGTCGCTGGCTGCGCCCTACCCCGGTACCACGCTGTACCGGCAGGCGGTCGACAACGGCTGGCTGGCCGAGAACGACACGGTGAACCTGGTCAATTCGCAGGGCGTGCAGCTGGCGGCGATCAGCTATCCGCACCTGTCGAAGGACGAGATCTTCGACGCGATGGAAGTGTTCTACCGGCGCTTCTATTTCCGGCCGTCGAAGATCTGGGAGATCGTCCGCGAGATGCTGACCGACTGGGACATGCTCAAGCGGCGGCTCCGCGAAGGGGTCGAGTTCTTCCGCTTCCTGCGGGCCCGCACCGCTTGATCGATCCGGCAGGTCCGGGGTGATCCGCCTGATCGTCAACGCCGACGACTTCGGCCTCGACAGCGCGATCAACGACGCCGTCGAGCAGGCGCATGTCGATGGCGAATTGACCACCGCCAGCCTGATGGTCGGCGCACCGGCTGCGGCGCAGGCGATCGAGATCGCCAGGCGCCTGCCGACGCTCGGCGTCGGCCTGCATCTGGTGCTTGCCGACGGCCCTTCGGTATCGCCGCGCCGGCGGATTCCGGATCTGGTCGATGCCGAAGGCCGCTTCGGCGACCGGATGGCCCGCGACGGCGTCCGCTTCTTCTTCCTGCCGTCGGTACGCCGCCAGCTGGCGATCGAGATCCGCGCGCAGTTCGAGGCCTTCGCGGCCACCGGCCTCCGGCTCGACCACGTCAACGCCCACAAGCATTTCCATCTGCACCCGACCGTGCTCGGCCTGGTGCTGGCGATCGGCCGCGACTTCGGCCTGAACGCGGTACGGCTGCCGTACGAGCCGGGCACCGCGCCGCTGCTGGCACCGTGGATCGCGCTGAGCCGGCAGCGGCTGCGCCGGGCCGGCATCACCCACAACGATGCGCTGTTCGGGCTGGCCTCGACCGGCACCACCGACGAGGCCGCGCTGCTGGCGGCGATCGACCGGCTGCCGCCCGGCCTGCACGAGATCTATCTGCACCCCGCGACGCGCCGCCGCCTGACCGCGACGATGGCCGACTACCGGCACGACGACGAACTGGCGGCGCTGCTGTCGCCACGCGTGCGTCAGGCGATCGCGGCGCGCGGCATCGTCACCGGTCGCTGGGCCGATTTCGTCGCGCCGTGATCAGCCGCTGGCTGCCGGCGCTGTTCGGCCTGCTGGGCCTGGGGCTGCTGATCGGCCTCATCGCCCATGGCGGCACTGCGGAAATCCTCGCGCTGCTGGCCACCGCCGGCTGGAGCCTGCTGTGGCTGGTGCCGTTTCACGCGCTGCCGATCGCGCTCGATGCCGAGGGCTGGCGGGTGCTGCTGCGCCATCGCGATGTCCGCGGCAGCGCGCAGCTGCCGTTCCTGTGGTGGATCGCCTCGGTGCGCGAAGCGGTGGGCCGGCTGCTGCCGGTCGGCGGCGTCGGTGGCGAGGTGGTCGGCATCCGGCTGACCCTGTGGCGGGTGCCGGACGGCGCGGCGGTGACTGCCAGCGTAGTGATGGAAACCCTGCTGACCATCGTCAACGTCTACCTGTTCATCGCCGCCGGGCTATGCCTGGTGATCGCGCTCGACGGCGGCGATCTCGCAGCCTCGCTGCTTGGCGGGCTGGCCGCGACCCTGCCGGTGCCGCTGCTGCTCTACGCGCTGCTGCGCCATGGCGCGGTGTTCGCGCGGATCGAACGCGCACTGGTCGGCATGCTCGGCGAACAGAGCCGGGTCGCCGCGCTGTTCGGCGATGCCGCACGGCTGGATAGCGAACTGCTGGCGCTGTTCGCGCGCCGGCGCGACCTGCTGGTCAGCCTGCTCTGGCAGTTGGCCGGCATGGTCGCCGGCAGCTTCGAGGTCTGGCTGGCGCTGCGCCTGCTCGGCCAGCCGATCAGCCCGCTGGCGGCGATCGCGCTGGAAGCGCTGGGGCTGTCGATCCGCCACTTCGCGTTCTTCGTGCCGGCTGGGCTCGGCGTGCAGGAAGCCGGCTTCGTGCTGTTCGGCACGCTGCTCGGCGTGCCGCCGGACGCGGCGATCGCGCTGTCGCTGGCCAAGCGGGTGCGCGAACTGGGCTACGGGATTCCGGCGCTGCTCAGCTGGCAGTGGGCGGAAACGCGGCGGGCGCTGCGCCGTTCCTGATGCACGCGGGCTCACGCAAAGGCGCGAAGACGCAGAGAAAGAAAGACTGAAAGAAGTGGAGAGGCAACGATGCATGCGCGCCGCTGCACGGCATCCCTGGTTTTGCCCTGCTTTGATTTTCCTTTGCGCCTTTGCGTGAGCCCGCTGTTGGCGAGCCAGAAAAGCTTCGGCTGCGAAAGTAGGGCAGGCTTCAGAGATAGCCGTTGTCGCGAAACCAGGCCACCGCATCTTCCAGCGCCAGCCGCGCCGGGCGCGGCGCGTAGCCGAGTTCGCGCCGGGCCTTGGCGCAGGAGAAATACATCCGCTTCTTCGACATGCGGATCTCCTCGACGGTGGCGACCGGCGCCCGGCCGGTGAAGCGGGCGAGGAATTCCGCAGCATGCGCGACCGGCATCACTGCGGCGTGCGGCAACCGGATTTTCGGCGCGCGGCGGCCGGTGATGCCGGCAATCGTGGCGAGAATGTCCTTGAGGCTCATGTCGTCGCCGCCCAGCACGTAACGCTGGCCGATCACGCCCCGGGTGTAGGCCAGCCAGTGGCCTTCGGCGACATCGTCGACATGGGCGATGTTCAGGCCGGTGTCGACGAAGGCCGGCATGCGGCCGGAAGCGGCATCGCGAACCACGCGGCCGGTCGGTGTGGGCTTGACATCGCGCGGCCCGATCGGCGTCGACGGGTTGACGATCACCACCGGCGCGCCCCGGCCGGCCAGTTCGCGCACCGCTTCCTCGGCCAGGAATTTCGAGCGCTTGTAGTGGCCGATCATGTCGGCGACGGTCACCGGCGTGTTCTCGTCGCCCGGACGGCCGTCCTTCGGAATGCCGAGTACCGCGACACTCGAGGTGTAGACGATCCGCTGCACGCCGGCCGCGTGGGCCGCCGCGACCAGCGCGCGCGAGCCATCGACATTGGCCCGGTACAGCTCGTCCGGATTCGGCGCCCACAGCCGGTAGTCGGCAGCGACGTGGAACACCGCATCACAACCTTTCACCGCCTTCTTCAGCGACGCCGGATCGGTCAGGTCGCCTTCGACGATCATCGCGTCGAGCCCGGCCAGATTGCGGCGGTCGGAGTGCGGCCGGCTCAGCAGCCGCAGCTTGAAACCCTCCGCCAGCAGTCGGCGGGCGACGGCGGAGCCGACGAAGCCGGTGGCGCCGGTGACGAGGGCGGTGGTCTGCTGGGGCATCGAAGGATTCAGGATTCCAAGTGGAAGGCAAAGGCCGGCGCGGCGCGGGCCACCGCCCTGAGGCCGGCCTGGGCGGCGTTGAACGAGCGCGCCAGCCCGGGCAGCTTGGCGATCTCCCAGGGCGCCTTCAGCAGGCCACCGATCATGCTGACCGCCTTCGGTCGGCCGTAGGCATCGACACCGTCGACCACCGCATCCGGCAGGGTCGCTTCGGCGTCGTCGACAATCGCGCGCACCACCAGGAACGGCAGGCCGCGCGCCTTCGCGACATCGCCGACCGCCGAGCTTTCCTGATCGACCGCCACCGCCTGGCTCTGGGTGCGCGCCAGATACTTGATGCCGGCATTGAGCAGCGTGTAGCGGGTGGTCAGCAGGCGGCCGTCGACCAGGGTGATCTCGGCCTCGGCACAGCGCGCGGCAAGGCGCGCACGCCAGGCGGCATCCACGTCAATGACATGGCTGTCCATATAGACGACTGTGCTGGGACAGACCACGTCACCCGATTCGAGCGCCGAATCGAGCGCGCCGGCGGTGCCGAAACTGAGCAGCGCCGAACAGCCCCCGTCAGCCAGCGCATGCGCCGCCATCGCGGCGGCGGCTTCGCCGATGCCGGAGACGAACACCACAAGGCCGGCGATCTCGTTGGCACCGGGCTGCGGATTACGGAGGCCGAGCGCCTTCGCTTCCGACAGCAGCGCCACGACGACGCCGACCCTGTCTTGCGTCATCGCGGCAGACGCCGGATCAGGCCGAGGCGCGCCGCCCGCGCAACTGGCGATAACGCGCCAGCGCCCACAGCGGGAAGTAGGCGTCGTAGCCGTAGTACTTCATGTAGAACACCCGCGGGAAGCCGGGCGCGTTGTGGCCGGGGTCATGCCACAGGCCTTCGTGCCGGCCTTCGGAATGCTGGTGGGCGATCAGCCAGTCGATGCCGGCGGAGATCGCCGGATGATCGACGCCATGCACCGCCATCAGCGCCAGCAGCGCCCAGGCGGTGCTGTTCGGCGTGGAGATCAGTTCACCCTTGCGCGGCATGGAGCCGCTGAGCTTCGGGTCCAGATAGGTGTCGTTGGTCTCGCCCCAGCCGCCGTCCGGATTCTGCTTCGATTCCAGATAGCGGATGGCCTTGGCGATATACGGCGCGCCCGGCTTTTCGCCGACCAGCGCCAGCCCGGCCAGTGCCGACCAGGTGCCGTAGATGTAGTTGGTGCCCCAGCGGCCCCACCACGAGCCATCCGGCTGCTGCGCCTTCTTCAGGTACTTGATCGCGCGGTTGATCGCCGGGCGATCCTGCGGCCGCTTGAGCACGCCGAGATAGGCCAGCACGCGGCCGGTGACGTCCTCGGTCGGCGGATCGAGCATCGCCTTGTGATCGGCGAACGGAATCTCGTTGATCCAGTAATGGGTGTTGTCGGCGTCGTAGGCGCCGAAGCCGCCGTTCTTCGACTGCAGGCCGAGCAGCCATTCGGCGGCGCGCGAAACCGCTTCATCGTTGTGGTTGCTGCCGTTCGGATCGCGGCCGACCAGATGCATGACGCCGGCGACCACCGCCGTGTCGTCGAGGTCCGGGTAGTACTGGTTCCAGTACTGGAACGCCCAGCCACCCGGGCGCAGCTTCTTGTCCGGTGCGGCCTCGATCCAGTCGCCGACGTGGTCGAGGATCTGCCGCGGCCGCAGCCAGTTCTCGGCGCGCTTCAGCGCTTCGCGGGTCCTGGCGCGGCTGGAGCCGTCCGGCGAATCGGCGTGCAGCAGCGCCATCATTGCCCAGCCGGTATCCCAGGTCGGCGACAGGCAGGGCTGCACGTAGGCGCTGCCGTCCGGCGTGAACTGGATCAGCTTCCGGATCGACTTCAGGCAGGTTGCGCGCAGCGGGTGTTCGGCCGGATAGCCAAGCAGCGCCAGCGCTTCATAGGCATTGACCATCGCCGGGAAGATGCCATTGATGCCGTCCTCGCCATTGAGGCGGGCGACGAACCAGTTCTCGGCCTTCTTCAGCGCCCTGGCGCGCAGCGGACGCGTCCAGTACGGGTCCAGCTTGCGGCCGAGCTTGTCGAGCAGCAGGAAGGCCTTGGCAAACAGCGTGTCGTCGCGGAACCACTCGGTTTCCTGCTCGGGCGGACGCACGAACAGTTCCGGAATGTGGATGGCGCGCGGGTTCTTCGCTGTCGCCTTCAGGCTGCACAGCACGAACAGCGGCACCATCACCGCGCGCGCCCAGGTCGCGACCTTGTAGATCTCGAACGGGAACCAGCGCGGGAACAGCACGATCTCGACCGGCACATACGGTGCCGCCGCCCACGGCACCTGCTCGAACATCGCCAGCAGGATGCGGGTGAAGACGTTCGCCTTCGCGGCACCGCCCAGCGCCAGGATCGCCTCGCGGGCGCGCACCATGTGCGGCGCGTTCTCGTCGTCGCCGGCGCACTTCAGCGCGTAGTAGCTCTTGACCGTGCACGACAGGTCGATCGCGCCCGGCTGGTCGAAATTGCGGTACTGCGGCCAGCCGCCGTGACCGCCATTCGGGCCATCGAGCACCTGCTGGGCACGGATGAAGGCGGCGATCCGGGCCTGCAGCGCGTCGTCGATCTCATCCATGAAATGCATCATCAGGATGTATTCGGCCGGGATCGTGCAGTCGGCCTCGAACTCGAAGCACCACTCGCCATCCGGCTTCTGCAGCTTCAGCAGCGCTTCGCGGGCGACGTCGATCGCCTGATGCAGACGGCTTTCGGCTTCGGCAGCCAGCGTGCGCGGGTCGCGTCGGAGACGGACGACAGTCGGAGCATTCATCGTTCGATTAGGTCTTCGTTCAGCGGGAATTCGTGAGGCGCGCGGACCGTGCGGGGGATCAGGCTTCGAGCGGCGCTTGGGCCGGCTGGACCGCGATCCGCGGCAGGCCGCCGGCGGCGCGCCTGAACAGGAAGCGCAGCCAGGTGTTGCTGCGGATGCCGATCGAGGTCAGCGCCATCGTCCACATCACCGACCTGCGCGAGATCTTGACGTCGTTGGCCGTGCGGTAGTCCGGCGTGGCGACGATCTTGCGCAGGGTCAGCAGCGCCATGCCGATGTTCCATGCGCAGAACTTGCGGATGCCGGTGTCGTTCGGCGAGATCGCCAGGGTGAATTCCAGCGCGTAGCCGAGCTGCGCGTGGGTGACCGCCACCAGCTCGTGCAGCGCACGGGTCACCGCCGGCGCCGGCCGCGCCGGATCGAGCTGGCTCAGGTCGATGCCGTGCCGCGCGAATTCGCGCGCCGGCATCCAGCTGACGCCGCGGGCGCGGTCTTCCCAGATGTCCTTGAGGATGTTGGTCATCTGCAGGCCCTGGCCGAAGGCCACGGCGTAGCGGGCCAGATCGTCGCGGCGGCGCGCGGTTTCCGGGGCATAGGCGCAGAACAGGTCGCGCAGCATTTCCCCGACCACGCCGGCCACGTAGTAGCAGTAGCGGCCGAGGTCGTTCAGATCGCGCAGGCCCTGCGGCCCGGCCTGCATCGAGTAGCGGTGCATGCCGCGGCACATGATCCGCACGCAGCGCTCGATCGCGGCACGGGCGGCCGGGTCGAAGCTGCTGGTCATGGTCAGCACTAGCTGGGTGTTGCGAACCAGCTCGACCTCGGTCGCCAGCGTCGCCGACGACAGCTTCGACGCCAGTTCATCGACGAAGGCCGGCACCGAGCCGCGACCGCCGACCAGATCGGCGAAGGCCTCGGTCAGCCGGACCTTGTCTTCCGACGACAGCGCCGGCTCGTCCTCGATGGTGTCGGCGATCCGGCACAGCAGGTAGGCGTTCGACACCACGCCACCGAGCGGCTGCGGCAGCTGCGGGATGGTCAGCGCGAAGGTGCGCGACACGCCGGGCAGGATGTGCGCCTGGAACGCGGACGCGATCAGCAGCGCATCCGTGGTTGAGTGCTCAATCGTCATCAAGAAATTCGAGGCGTTGGCCGGCAGGCGGTCTGGATCGCGCGCCGCGATGTCGGTTCCCAGCGCCGAATCGAGCGGTTCATGTGCAAGTCACAGCGAGCATTTCCCGCAAAACAGGCAAGCCCGCCGGTCTTTTCTGTGCGGCATTCTAGCAATGTTGCATCGCGGTGCGTCGAAGCCCCAGCCGGCCGCTGTCCCGCCTGGGTGACACCGGAACGCGAGTGTCGACCGTCAGCCGTAGCGGACAAGACTCTCGGTCACGGCACCGGCAAGGCGCGCGCGGCCGCCGAGAAAGCCGAGTTCCAGCGGGAATGCCGCGCAGGCCATCTGGCCGCCCAGGCGGGTGATCAGGCTGGTCACCGCTTCGGCGGTGCCGCCGGTGGCCAGCACGTCGTCGACCAGCGCGTAGCGGTGGCCGGCCCGGATCGCGTCGGCGTGGACTTCGAGCCGGTCCTCGCCGTATTCGAGCTGGTAGGCCACCGATTCGGTCGCCCGCGGCAGCTTGCCCGGCTTGCGGACCACGATCAGCGGCAGGCCCAGATGCAGCGCCAGCGGGGCGCCGAAGATGAAACCGCGCGACTCGATCGCCACCAGCGCATCCGGCCGGTGCGGCGACACTCGCGCGGCCAGCGCCTCGATGCAGGCGCGGAACCCGGCGGCATCCTCGAGCAGCGGCGTGATGTCCTTGAACACGATGCCGGGCTTGGGGAAGTCCGGCACGTCGCGGATCAGCGACGTCAGGACGGATTCGACGGTGTCGTGCGATGCAGCGGTCATGGCATTCGAAAAGGAGGTGCTGGGACGGGCGTTGGTGATCGCGATGCTTGTTCGGGCTCGGCGGTTCAGTTCACACTTCGCGCCCCTGAAAGCCTGGCCCGACCGACCGCGAGCGGAAGTTTGGCAGCTTCGTGCAGCGCCCGTCAGCCGCGCGGCGCGCCCCACCATCGAGTTCTGCTCTTGAACCACGCTGCCCGTTTTGCCGATCGCCTGCCTGCCTATCGCAGCCGCCTTGACGCCGCCCTCGACCGCGCGCTGCCGCCGCTCGGCACCGATCCGGCCGCGCTGCACGAGGCGATGCGCTACACCTGCAACGGCGGCAAGCGCCTGCGCGCGCTGCTGGTCTATGCTGCCGGCGAAGCGCTCGGCCTCGACGCCGCACTGCTCGATGCGCCGGCAGTGGCGGTCGAACTGATCCACGCCTACTCGCTGGTCCACGACGACCTGCCGGCGATGGACGACGACGACCTGCGCCGCGGCCAGCCGACCGTCCACAAGGTCTGGGACGAGGCGATGGGCGTGCTGGTCGGCGACGCGCTGCAGACGCTGGCCTTCGAAACCCTGACCCGCGAGATTCCCGCCGATGGCGAAGCGGCGCGCCGCCTGCTCGGCGTGATCGCCGCACTGGGCCATGCCTCCGGCTCGCTCGGCATGGTCGGCGGCCAGGCGGTCGACATCGAATCGGAAGGCCGGCGCATCGAGCTTGCGCGGCTGAAGTCGCTGCACGCCCGCAAGACCGGCGCGCTGATCCTCGCCTGCCTGAAGATGCCGCTGGCGCTGGCGGCACCGTCAGCCGACGTGGTCACCGCGCTGTCGGATTACGGCCGCCTGCTCGGGCTGGCCTACCAGATCCAGGACGACGTCCTCGACATCACCCAGTCGACCGAACAGCTCGGCAAGACCGCCGGCAAGGACGTGGCGCAGGAGAAGTCGACCTACCCCGCCCTGCTCGGTTTCGAGGCCGCCAAGGCGCTGGCCGAATCGACCTTCGCCGAAGCCCGCGCCGCGCTCGACGCGCTCGGCGACAAGGCCGACGGCCTGCGCTGGCTGGCGCTGGAAATCCAGGGCCGCAATCACTGAAGCCTGCTTACCGGGTGATCGCCTCGATCGCTGGCGTCAGCTGCAGGTCCACCCGCAGGCCGACCACCAGCGCATCGTCGAGATCGCGGGTCCGGCGCGGGTCGCTGAAGCCGTCCGGATGCACGATGTAGTGCAGGTTCGGAGCAACGCGCAGCAGCTTCGTCAGCTGCACGCCGTAGCTCAGTTCCATCAGATATTGATCCTTGGCCGGAGCATCGCCGCCGCCGAGTGCGGCCCGCTGCAGGCGCAGGTTTTCGAGTGCTGCGCCGCTGTAGCGCTGGCGATTGACGACGAAGGCGAGGCTGTCCCGGTCGCGGCCGGCGAAGGTGCCTTTCTGGACGAAGCCGAGTTCGAGGAAGCGATCCTGCGTCAGCTCGCCGGACGTGCCCCAGAGGGCCGCGCCGAACACGACCAGGCCGCGAGGACTGGCAGGATCCGGCCGGGTCAGCTGCTGCTCGAACCGCGCGAACACCCCCGAACGCTCGCTCCTGGCGGCATAAGGCTGGCCGCTCGCAATCGCGGCACGGCCGTCGGCATCGCGCAGCGGGTCCATGTAGCGCGAGGTATCGCGCCAGCCGCCGATTTCCCAGAACGCCGGCAGCCGCGCCGTCGCCGGGGTCGAGCGATAGCCGATCGCGACCGGCGCGATCACGCCGGTGGCATCGGCAATGCCCCAGTTCAGGCCGTGCTGGTTGTCCCGCGCCTGCAGCGGATTCACTTCGAAGACGCCGGCGTGGACATAGACCTCGGGGGTCAGGAAGGCTTTCACATAGCCGCCCCAGCTCGATACCGGCCAGTAGGTGAAGCCGCTGGTGCGGAACACGAAGGTCGGATTGCCGCAGGCGGAATTGGTCTGGAAGTAGTTGCACAGCTCCGAGCCGAGGAAATGGATGTTGGCGACGGTGCGCCCGGCCTCGATGATCACGCGGTCACCGAGCAGCTTCTGCTCGATCGTCAGATTGGCCAGCCGTTCGGTCTGCGCGCCCCAGATTTCCTGCACCGAGACACTGTTGCCGATCTCGTCGATGGCCAGGTTGTCGCCATGCCGGCTGGCGATGTAGAGCTTGAGCCTGGCCCCGCGCCAGCCGAACGGCCGGCCGGGATCGGCTTCGGCGCCGACGAAGAACTGGCCGGCGTAGGCGCTGCCGCGCTGCTGGCCGCCGTCGACCAGAAACGCCGATTCACCGGTATAGCTGGCGAGCAAGGCGTAGCCACGGTCCTCGTCACTGCCGGCGAGCACCGACAGCGGGCACAGCAGGGCCAGCAGCGCCGCCAGACGGCGCCGGAAAGATGTGTTCATGGTGGAAGCTCTCGTAGGGCGGGCCGCGACCCGCCATTGACTGTTGCGCCGACGTCAAAAACGGCGGGTCGTGACCGGCCCTACGTGGCGGCTCGTTTCTTGAAAACACGCAGCGCGACGGCGGTCAGCACGGTGCCGATCACCAGCGCCACGATGTAGCCGACCAGATGGCTCACCGCGTTCGGGATCGGCAGCACGAACACGCCGCCGTGCGGCACCTTCAGTTCGGCACCGACGACCATCGAGATCGCCCCGGCCACCGCCGAGCCGAGCACCAGCGACGGAATCACCCGCAGCGGATCGCGCGCCGCGAACGGGATCGCGCCTTCGGTGACGAAGGCCAGACCGAGCACCGCCGCCGCACTTCCGGCCTCGCGTTCCTCGGCGGTGAAGCGATCGGCGAACAGCCGGGTGGCGAGTGCGACCCCGAGCGGCGCGGTCATGCCGCCGACCATCGCCGCCGCCATCGGGCTGTAGACCTCGCTGGCCAGCAGGCCGGTCGAGAACGCGTAGGCCGCCTTGTTGACAGGCCCGCCCATGTCGAAGGCCATCATGCCGCCGAGCAGCAGGCCGAGCAGCAGGGCACTGGACCCCTGCATGCCGCGCAGCCAGGCGGTCAGCGCCGCCAGCGCTTCGGCGACCGGGCCGCCGACCACGTAGATCATCAGCAGGCCGGTCAGCAGGGTGCCGAGCACCGGCAGGATCAGCACCGGCTTGAGTCCTTCGAGATGGCGCGGCAGCCGGATCCTGCGGTTCAGCCAGTCGGTGCCGTAGCCGGCGATGAAGCCGGCGGCGATGCCGCCGAGAAAGCCGGCGCCGAGATTGGCCGCGACCAGCCCGCCGATCATCCCCGGCGCGATGCCGGGCCGGTCGGCGATCGACCAGGCCAGCCAGCCGGCCAGCGCCGGCACCATCAAGACCAGCGCGGCCTTGCCGCCGATCTGGAACAGCGCATGGGCCAGCGTGCCGCGGTGCGCGTCGTCGTAGGCGTAGATGCCGCCGAAAGCGAACGCCAGCGCGATCAGCAGGCCGCCGGCGACCACGAACGGCAGCATGAACGAGACGCCGGTCATCAGGTGCTTGTACGGGCCGCTGCGGGTGTCGGTCTTGCTGGCGCGGCTCGCGGCAGCGGCCACGACATGCACCGTGGCTTCGTTCAACGCCCGGTTCAGCAGCGCCTTGCCGTCGTTGATCGCCGGCTTGGTCGCCGACTTCAGCAGCCGCTTGCCGGCGAAGCGGCTCAGGTCGACTTCGCGATCGGCGGCGATCACCACGACATCGGCGTCGCGGATCTCGTCAGGGCTCAGGCCGTCGCGGGCGCCGACCGAGCCCTGGGTCTCGACGCGGATCGCGTGGCCCAGCGCCTTCGCCGCCTGCTGCAGGCCTTCGGCGGCCATGAAGGTGTGGGCGATGCCGGTCGGGCACGAGGTGACGGCGACGATGCGGCGCGGCTGCGCGATGACCGCCGGCGCCGGTTCCGGCAGCCGGGCCAGCACGCCGGGCGCATCGCTCAGCACCTCCTCGATGCTGGCGGCACGGCTCGGCAGGCTGTTGAAGCGCTCGGCGTCGAGGTCTTCATCGCCGACCAGCAGCACGCGGCTGGCGGTGGCGATGTCGGCATCGGCCAGCGCGTTGAGGATGCCCTGGTGGCTGCGCACCTCGACGGTGAACGCCGCGCCGATCTGCTGCGCGGCCCGGCGCAGCGCTTCGGCGGCGAGCACGGCGTGGGTGCTGCGGGTGCCGGCGCCGATGACGGCGATGGTGGTGGTCATGCGCGTGCTCCTTTCGACAGCTTGTCCAGTCTTGCCCCGGCCGCCAGCGCCAGCACCCGTTCCCGCGCCGGCAGATTCGCGCCGATGCAGCCGAGCTTGGCCGCCGCGAATGCCGTCGCGAGCCGCGCGAGGTCGTCCAGCGCGGCATCCGAGATCAGCGCCGCGACCAGCCCGGCGACCATCGCATCGCCCGCCCCGACCGTGCTGCCGACCGCCACTGGCAGCGGTCGCGCCCGGACGATCTCGTCACCGCGCAGGAACAGCGCGCCATCGGCGCCGAGCGAGATCGCGACCAGCGCGACGCCGCGCGCCTGCAGCTCGTGCGCCGCGGCCATCAGTTCGTTGGTCGTCGACAGCGCCCGTCCTGCCCAGGCTTCGAGTTCGTGGCGATTCGGCTTGATCGCATACGGCAGCACGGTCGCGGCGAGCGCGGCCGCCAGCGGCATGCCGCTGGTGTCGAGCACGGCGCGACCACCGAGCCGCGCGACATCGGCAACCAGCCGCGCGTAGCTGTCATCGGGAACACCGGACGGCAGGCTGCCGGCGAGCACGACCACGGTGCCGGCGCTGCACTGCGCCGCCAGCTGCGCGCGAACCTCGTCGAGCGCGGCGGCATCGACCGTCAGCCCCGGCAGGTTGATGTCGGTGGTGTCGGCGGCTTCCAGATCCAGCAGCTTGACGTTGGTGCGGGTGTCGCCGGGGCGGCGGACGAAGGCGTCGGTGATGCGCTTGGCGGCGAACAGCCGGTCGAAGGCTTCGCTGTTGCCGGCGCCGATCAGGCCGGTGACGGCGGTCGCGACCCCCCAGTCGGCCAGACAGGACGCGACATTGACGCCCTTGCCCGCCGCCTCGATGCGCGAGGCCTTTGCGCGATGGACCTCGCCGAGGCGCAGGCGGTCGAGCGTGATCGTCTGGTCGAGCGCCGGGTTCAGGCTGATGGTCAGCACCTGCGCAGTCATGACGCGGCTCCATCGAGCGCACGCACCTCGGCGGCGGTTTCGCAGGCCAGTGCCCGTTCGGCCAGCGCTTTCAGCGCATCGAAGCGGCTGCCGCGAAGCCGCGATTTCACGCCGGCGATCTCGCGCGGCGTCATCGACAGTTCCTGCACGCCGAGTCCGGCCAGCAGCGCCGCACCGAACGGATCACCGGCCAGCCCGCCACAGACACCGACCCAGCGGCCATGGCGCGCCGCGCCGTCGACGGTCATCCGGATCAGCCGCAGCACCGCCGGATGCAGGCTGTCGGCCTCGGCGGCCAGCTCCGGGTTCTGGCGGTCGATCGCCAGGGTGTACTGGGTGAGATCGTTGGTGCCGATCGAAAAGAAGTCGGCGTGGCGGGCCAGCACGTCGGCTTCGATCGCCGCCGCCGGCACCTCGATCATGATGCCGAGCGGCACGAACGGGGCCGCGAGTTCAATCCGGATGCGCTCGCAGATCGCCCGCAGGCTGACGATCTCCGGCACCGAGGTGATCATCGGAAACATGATCTTCAGCGCCGCACCCGCCTTGGCGGCGCGGTACAGCGCGCGCAGCTGCGGCTCCAGCAGATCGGCGCGGCGCAGCAGCAGCCGCGCGCCACGGACGCCGAGGAACGGGTTTTCCTCGTGCGGCAGATCGAGATGGGCGACCTGCTTGTCACCGCCGATATCGAGCGCGCGGACGATCAGCGGCCGGCCGCCGATGGCGTCGGCCATCGCCACGTAGATGTCGAACTGCTCGTCCTCGCTCGGCGTGCGGGCGCGCTCTAGGAACAGGAATTCGGTGCGCATCAGGCCCACCCCTTCCGCGCCCTGTTCGAGCGCGGTCGCCGCCTGCTCGGGCAGGTTGATGTTGGCGCCGATGTCGATCGCATGGCCGTCCGTCGTCACTGCCGGCTGGCTGCGCCCTTCGGCTTCGCGGACGCGGGTCGCGGCCTGTTCGGCGATGCTGGCGCGCGCCGAATCGAGGGCGGCCGGCGACGGGTCCAGATACAGCCGGCCGCTGCTGCCGTCGACGATCGCCGGCGTGCCCTCGGCGACATCGAGCAGCGCCGCGCCGGCACCGACCAGCGCCGGCAAGCCGAGCGTGCGCGCCAGGATCGCCGTGTGCGAGGTCGGCCCGCCGTGCGCGGTGGCCAGCCCGATCACCCTGGCGGTGTCGAGTGTCGCGGTATCCGATGGCGACAGATCGGCGGCCAGCAGGATGCAGGCCTCGGGCAGGCTGCCGAGCGCATCGCGGACCAGCGCCGGGTCGATGTTGGCGAGTACCCGGCGGCCGACGTCGCGCAGGTCGGCGGCTCGTCCCGCCAGCACCGCATTGCCGAGCGCCGACAGCTTCGCCGCCAGCCGCTCGACCGCCGTGTTCCACGACCAGGCCACGCCGTGGCCCTCGACCATCAGCTGGCAGGTCAGGGTGATCAGGTCGGTGTCGTTGAGCAGCTCGCCGTGGGCCTTGAAGATCGCCGCATCGGCGGCGCCAAGGCGGCGCGCGGTGTCGTCGGCCAGCGCTTCGAGCTGCTGGCGGGTGGCGCACAGCGCTTCGTGCAGGCGGGTGCCGCCTTCGGTGAGCGCCACCGGATGATCGGCAATCGGCGCCTCGTCGGCGGCCAGCCGATGGACCACGCCGATCGCCAGCCCCGGACTCGCGGCGATGCCATTGATGCAGACCGGCGCGTCGGGCGGCGTCCAGCCGGCGGCTTTCGGAAGTGCTGCGCGCTGCGCGGCCAGCGCGGCATCGGCCTTTTCCTGCGCGGTCAGGCTGTCGATCACCGCACGAAAGCGCGCCAGCGCCGCAGCGGCGTCGCGGCCTTCGGCGGAGATGTGCAGCGGCGCGCCGGCCTGGGCTCCGAGCTGCAGCAGCGCGACCAGATTCTTCGCGTCGGCGACTTCGTCGCCATGGCGGACCTGCACCCGCGAAGCATGGGCCCGCGCCGCCTCGACCCAGCGCGCTGCCGGCCGGGCATGCAGGCCGGCCGGATAACTGACCGTCCAGACCAGCACTTCGGCCAGATCACCGACCGCGGCGTGAGATTCCGTGGCGGCCGGTTCGTCGTCGAGCGCGGCGACCAGCGCGTCGGCGTCGTCGGTGGTCGCCAGCCGCGCCAGCGTGGCTTCGTCCTGGATCAGCCGGGTCAGCCGCCGCAGGATCGCGATATGGGCATCGGATTGGGCCGCGATCGCGACCACCAGATGGGCGCGCTGGCCGGGGTTCCAGTCGACCCCGGCCGGCACTTGCAGGATGGCGATGCCGTTGCGGCGGACCAGATGGCGGTCTTCGCCGAGGCCGTGCGGAATCGCCACGCCGTGGCCGAGGAAGGTGTTCGCCACTGCTTCGCGGCGCGCCATGCTGGCGGCATAGGCCGGCTCGACGCAGCCGCTGGCGATCAGCAGCTGGGCTGCCTCGGCAATCGCCTGCTGCTTGTCGGCCGGTGCCGCGCCCAGGCGGACCCATTCACGGGACAGCAGGCGCATCGGGGTGCTGATGGACATGTCGGAACTCCTCCTTGCACGTCTCGTTGTGACCCTAATGAAATCGTTTTCATAGTTCCTGTCAAGCGCTCGGCCGCCGTCCGGACGACAAGATTTCGACATGCCGTTGCATTTTCAGGAAATTTTGTTCGACAATTGCGTCGGGTTTTCTGAAAACGATTTCTGAAACGCGCCATGACGGTCGGAATCAAGGACGTCGCCAAGGCGGCGGGGGTATCGCCGGCCACGGTGTCGCGGGCGCTGTCCGGCGGGCCGGTCAGCGACGAGCTGCGCGCCCAGGTCGAAGCGGCGGTGAAGGCCACCGGCTACCGGCCGAACCTGGCGGCGCGGCGGCTGCGCTCGCAGCAGAGCGGCACCATCGGCCTGGTGGTCGCCGATCTGCGCAATCCGTTCTTCACCGCGGTATCGCGGGCCGTGGAAGACAGCGCCTATCGCGCCGGCATGCGGGTGATCCTCTGCAATACCGACGAGGACCCGGAGCGCGAAGCGCTGTACCTGCAGCTGATGCAGGAAGAGCGGATCACCGGCCTGATCTTCGCGCCGACCCGCACCACACTCGAACAGCTGTCCCGGCGCCGGCTGGAATTCCCGACCGTGCTGATCGATCGCGCCAGCCCCGCCGGCCTCTACGACTGCGTGGTGCTCGACAATGCCGCCGCCACCGGTGAACTGGTGCGACACCTGATCGAGCGCGGCTACCGGCACATCGGCGGCCTGTTCGGCAATGCCAGCGTCACCGGGCTGGAGCGCCGCGACGGCTATGTCGCGGCGCTGAACGCCGCCGGCCTGAAGCCCGATTTCCGGCTCTGCGCACCGTCGGCGGACGCCGCGCGCAGCACCCTCGCCGGCTGGTTCTCAAGCCCCGATCGCCCCGAAGCGCTGGTGGTCAGCAACAGCCTGTTCCTGTCCGGCGCGGTGCGCGCGGCGCGGGCCGCAGGGCTTTCGATTCCACGCGATCTGGCGCTGGCCGGCTTCGACAACGAGGTCTGGACCGAGCTGGTCGAGCCGGGGCTGACGGTGATCGAGCAGCCGGTGGAGGACATCGGCCGGCAGGCGATGGCGCTGCTGTTCGAGCGACTGCAGACGCCGCACCTGCCGGTGCGCAAGCTGGTCTTGAGCGGGCGTTGTGTTGCGCGCGGTTCGACCGCCGCGCGTGTCTGAACGCTATTCGTCCTTGCCGGCCGCCGCCCACGCCGCGCGCCGGCGAGCGGATGACGGCCCCGACCGCCGCTGGCACACTCGCCGCCCTATCCCCGCCCAAGGCCGGCTCCGATGACGCTGTTCCGCACGCTGCTTGCCGCGCTGTCGCTGGCCGCGTCCGGCCTGGCCGCCGCCGCGCCCGAAACGCTGCTGATCGGCGCGGTGCCGAGCCTGGGTCCAGCCGTCGAGGTGCTGCAGCAGCGCTTCGCCGAACACCATCCCGGGGTGACGATCGCGGTCCGCATCGCCACCGGTGCTGCGCTGACCCGGGCCGCTTCCGAAAGCGCGGAAACACCGGACCTGCTGCTGCTCGACAGCCGCGAGCAGGCCGAACAGCTGGTCGCCGCGAAGCGCGCGCTCGGCGACAGCCTGACCGTGCTCGGCGACGGCCTGGTCGCGATCTACTCGAACACGCCGGGCATCAACACCGGCCGCGGCGCACCGCTGTTCATCGCCGACTACATCACCGGCATCGCGATCGGCGATCCGGCGACCTCGCCGTTCGGCCGGATCAGCCGCAGCGCGATGGAACGGCTGACCCTGCTGGAAACCGCCGAGAAGAAGTTCAAGCCCTACGCCGATGACGCCGCCGCTGCTGCTGCGGTCAAGGCAGGACAGGTCGACATCGGCCTGATTCCGGTGCCGCTGCTGGTGTCGGCCGGCTATCGCCATGTCGGCTCGTCGACCGCGCTGCCGCTCGGCCTGTACACGCCGGCCGCCTATGTCGCGGTGATCACCACCACCGGCAGGGAGTCCGCCGCCGCCCGCGCGTTCATCGCCTTCCTGCGCGCCGACAGCACGCGCCCGGTGCTGACCGAGATCGGCATTCCGCCCGCATCGGTTCCGTGAGCCGCGACCGCCGATGAGTGATGCGCCGATGTTCGCGGCCCTGACGCCGGCGCTGTGGCAGTCGCTGTGGCTGACCGTGCGGCTGGCGGCGATCTCGACGCTGATCCTGCTGGCCATCGCCGTGCCGCTGGCCGGCTGGCTCGACCGCACGCGGCTGAAGATCGCGCCGTGGATCGAGGCGCTGGTGACCCTGCCGATCGTGCTGCCGCCGACCGTGATCGGCTTCTACCTGCTGGTCGGCTTCGGCAGCGGCAGCCTGCTCGGCGAGGCCTGGCGCGGCCTGTTCGGCAGCACGCTGGCGTTCAGCTTCGCCGGTCTCGTCGTCGGCTCGGTGATCTACAGCCTGCCGTTCGCGGTGCAGCCGATCCAGAACGCGATCCGCGATGTCGAGGCCGCGCTGATCGAAGCCGGCTGCGCGCTCGGCGCCACGCCGCGGCAGGTGTTCTGGCGGGTGATCGTGCCGGCCGCCCGCAACGGCGTGCTGACCGGCGCCGCGCTGAGCTTCGCGCACACGATCGGCGAGTTCGGCGTGGTGCTGATGCTCGGCGGCAACATTCCGGGCACGACGCGCGTCGCGTCGATCGCGCTGTACGACGAGACCCAGACCCTGCACTACCCGGTCGCCAACAGCTATGCGCTGCTGCTGCTGGCGATCTCGTTCCTGATGCTGCTGCTGATCGGCGCGCTGCGGCGTGGCGCGCGGCAGCAGGCCCGGCCGAAGCTGCGCTGAGACAGGTGCTTGAAGCCGGCGGCGGAACGCCCTTGCCGTTCATCGCCCCCTGGCTGATGAACAACAAGCGGATTTGTTGTTCGCCTATTCGATACAAGCCGGCTTGTTGTTAACGATCTGCAGATTCTTGATTACAAACCATCTCGGTCGTCATCCATGAACAACAACGTATTTTGTTGTTTGTATTCTTGAAATTATTGACAACAAAAGCCGCCCACTCGACGATCGCGGCATGAAGCTCGATACCCGCGAGGCGGTCCGCTATCACCTTGGCCAGTTCCCGCCGCCGACACCCGACCTCGCACGGCTGATGCCGGGACTGCTCGCCGCCACCAGCGCACTGGCCCGCTACGACCAGGCGCTGCGCAGCATGCACAACAGCGAGCTGTTCCTGGCACCGCTACGCGGCCAGGAAGCGGTGATTTCCTCGCGCATGGAAGGCACGATCAGCACGCTGGACGAAATCCTGCAGCTCGAAGCCGAGTTCGGTGACGACGCTGGGGCCAGCAACTCCGGGGGCATCCGATCCGATGCGATGGAGACCGTGCTCTACCGGCGCGCACTGAACACCGCGCAATCGCGGATCACGCAGGGCCAGCCGCTGTCGGAATCGCTGCTCAAGACGGCCCACCACCAGCTCCTGTCCTGGGGACGCGGGGCCGACAAGTCGCCGGGGGCCTACAAGCGTGAGCAGAACTACGTCGGCGAACTTGGCAGCGGCCGGGTCAGCTTCATGCCGATTGCGCCCGAACATCTGGCCGGTGGCATGGAGGCGCTGTTCAGGCTGATCGGCGATGCCGGCATGCCGGTGCTGCTGCGCACCGCGCTGGCCCATGCCGAGTTCGAGGCGCTGCATCCCTTCGAGGACGGCAACGGCCGCATCGGCCGGATGCTGATCACGCTGATGCTGTGGAACGGCGGCGCCATCAGCGAGCCGCACTTCTACATCAGCCGCTACTTCGAGAATCACAAGGACGAGTACATCGAGCGTCTGCGCCGCGTGTCGTCCGATCGCGACTGGGACGGCTGGTGCGCGTTCTTCTTCGACGCCGTCGAGCAGCAGGCGATCCGCAACCTCGAAGCGGCGCAGGCGATCCGCGCCTTCTACGAGGAGATGAAACCGCGCTTCAGCGCACTGCTGGCCTCGCGCTTCGCGGTGGCCGCGCTCGACTACCTGTTTTCGCAGCCGGTGTTCAACAACAGCCGCTTCACCCGCGAGGCTGGCATCCCGCCGCAGACGGCGGCTCGCTTCACCCGCGTGCTGCTTTCCGAAGGACTGCTGCAGACCGTCGTCGAACCTGCAGGCCGCCGCTCCGCGATCTATCGCTTCGAGCCGCTGATGCAGCGGGTGCGCGTCTGACCCGCAGCCGAAACGCGTCAACCACCGGCTGACGGCAACTGCGCGTGCGGCCACGGCATCCGGCGACGGTGCGGCTGACCGCCGGCTTCGAGTGCCGCTTCAGGGGCAGGGAATCGTGTAGCGCTTGTGGATCGCCTCGATGCCGTCGAGCATCGCCTTCGACAGCTTCAGCGCGTGCGAGGCGATGTTCGACTGCAGCTGCTCGATCGTCGTCGCGCCGATGATGTTGGCGGTCGTGAAGTGGCGGCTGGTGACGAAGGCCAGCGCCATCTGGTTCAGCGCCAGCCCGTGCTCCCGGGCCAGATCGGCATAGGCCTGGGTCGCTGCCATCGCGTGATCGCCGTTGTAGCGGCTGAAGCGGGCATACAGGGTCAGCCGGGCATTGGCCGGACGCTGGCCGTTCAGGTACTTGCCGGCGAGCATGCCGAAGGCCAGCGGCGAATAGGCCAGAAGGCCGAGGTCCTCGCGATGGGCGAACTCGGCAAGGCCGACCTCGAAACTGCGGTTCAGCAGGCTGTACGGATTCTGGATCGACACCGGCCGCGGCAGGCCCTGCTCGCGGCTCAGGCGCAGGTATTCCGACACGCCCCAGGGCGTCTCGTTGGAAATGCCGACGTGGCGCACCTTGCCGGCCTTGACCAGTTCGGCCAGCGCGCCGAGGGTTTCCTCGATCGATGGCGCGCGGCTGTCGTCACTCGGCTTGAAGCCGAGCTGGCCGAAATAGTTGGTGGCGCGCGACGGCCAGTGGATCTGGTACAGGTCGATGTAATCGGTCTGCAGCCGCTTGAGCGAGGTGTCGCAGGCCGCCAGCACGCTCTTGCGATCGAGCTTCGCGCCGCCGCGCATGTAATCCATGCTGCCGGGACCGGCCACCTTGGTCGCCAGCACGATGTCGCGGCGCTTGCCGGTCTTGGCGAACCAGGTGCCGATGATCTCCTCGGTCCGGCCATAGGTCTCGGCCTTCGGCGGCACCGGGTACATCTCGGCCACGTCGAAGAAATTGATGCCCTGGCTCACCGCGTAATCCATCTGCGCATGGCCCTGTTCTTCGGTGTTCTGCTCGCCCCAGGTCATGGTGCCGAGGCAGATCGCCGAAACTTTCAGGTCGGTACGGCCGAGGGTGCGCATGTCCATGGTGGGTGGCTTGGTCTGGGAGTGGAGGGGCTGACAGCGTAGCGGGAAGTGCCACGCGCGCGGTGGCCAGAAAGCCGGTCGCCTGCTTGCCGAGCCGCCTGCGAGCCGCTACTTTGCATCGCAATTGCATTGCAACGAGGCTGCTCATGAAGTCCGCGACCCTGCCGCCGCTACGCGTCGACCAAGCCCTGCGGGAATCGGCTGAAGCCGTGCTTCACGATGGCGAATCGCTGTCGGGCTTCGTGCTGGACGCGGTGCGCCGCAACATCGCGCAGCGGGAAGCGGCGAAGGAGTTCCTGCATCGCGGGCTGATGGCGCGGGATGAAGCCAGGGCCAGCGGCGAGTATGTGACGGCTGCCGAGATGCTGGCACGGCTCGATGCGACGCTGGCGCGGCAGCACGCCGCAGCCCGAAAGACAGGTTCTTCGGCGTGAGTCATCGGCTGCGGCTGACCCGGGCCGCCGCCGAAGACCTGCAACGTCGGTTCGATTTTCTCGCCGAGCAGGACCTGGCACTGGCCATGCAGGCGCGTGCTGCGATCACGCAGGCCTCCGACTTCCTGATCACCTTCCCGTTTGCCTGCCGCAAGGCTGATCGAAGCCGACCGTGGCTACGGGAGATGGTGATCAGCTTCGGCCACGCCGGATACGTCGCGCTGTACGAAATCGATGACGACGAAACCGTCACGATCCTCGCCGTCCGCCATCAGCGCGAGGACGACCGCTACTGACTTCACGTCAGGGCCGTAGGGCGGGTCGCGACCTGCCCTACATGCCAGACAAAGTCGGGCGCTGCTCGCAAGGCACGAAGGCGAGAAAATCTTTCAGCGCGGTGGAGCGGAGAAAATAGAAAGGACGCGGAAAAGCAAAAGCTTTTCAAAGGATCTTCTGCTTTTGCCGTCCTTTCTTTGCCCTTTCTGTTTCCTTTGCACCTTGCTGCAGCGCCCCGTCTTTTCGCTTCTCGCCCTCAGACCCGAACGAATTCAAGGTCGGCAACCTCATGCCCCAGCCGCAACCCGCGGTTCTCGAAGCGGGTCAGCGGCCGGTCTTCCGGGCGCGGCACGAAGCGGCCGTCCGGGCTCAGGTTCTTGAGCCGCGGCTCGGTCGCGATCACCTCCAGCATGTGTTCGGCGTACGGCGCCCAGTCGGTGGCGAGCCGGAAGCGGCCGCCGGTCATCAGCGCGTCGGCCACGGTCGCGACGAACGCCGGCTGGATGATCCGGCGCTTGTGGTGACGGGTCTTGTGCCAGGGGTCCGGGAACTGGACGACGACCTCGCAGAACGCGGCCTTCGGGGCCGTCGTGCGCAGGAATTCGGCGGCGTCCGAACACATCACGCGGACATTGGCCAGCCCGCGCTTGTCGACGTCCTGCAGCACCCGGCCGACACCGGGACGATGCACTTCGGCGCCGATGTGGTTGATCTCCGGATGGCGCTCGGCGGCCTGTGCGAGCCGCTCGCCGTTGCCGAAGCCGACTTCCAGCGACAGCGGTGCCGCGCGGCCGAAGGCGACCGCGAAGTCGATCTCCGGCAGCGGGTGGACATGCTCGCCGTCCGGCATCGGCCCAAGCCCGTAGCGCGGCCACAGCCGCGCCAGCGCCTGTCCTTGAGCATCGGTGATCCGCCCTTCGCGGCGCACGAAGCTGCGGATCGCGCGGGCACGGCGGTCCCCATACGACACGGGGAGTTCGGGCAGGTCCGACATGCGCGGCCTCAGGCGATGACGCCGGCAATCGGCGACGACGCAGAGGCATAACGGCGCATCGGCATCCGGCCGGCCAGCCGCGCCTGGCGGCCGGCGATGATCGCGTGCTTCATCGCGCTCGCCATCAGCACCGGGTTCTGCGCTTCGGCAATCGCGGTGTTCATCAGTACGCCATCGCAGCCCAGTTCCATCGCGATCGCCGCATCGCTGGCGGTGCCGACACCGGCGTCGACGATGATCGGCACCTTGGCGTTCTCGACGATGGCGAGGATGTTGTAGCGGTTCTGGATGCCGAGGCCGGAGCCGATCGGTGCGGCCAGCGGCATCACCGCGACGCAGCCGATTTCCTCGAGCCGCTTGGCCAGCACCGGGTCGTCCGAGCAGTAGACCATCACGTCGAAACCTTCCCTGACCAGCGTCTCGGCGGCGCCCAGCGTGCCGATCACGTCCGGGTACAGGGTCTTCGGGTCGGCCAGCACTTCGAGCTTGACCAGCGTGCGGCCGTCGAGCAGTTCGCGGGCCAGCCGGCAGGTGCGCACGGCATCCTCGGCCGTGTAGCAGCCGGCGGTGTTCGGCAGGATCGTGTAGCGGCTGGGCGGCACCACATCGAGCAGGCTCGGCTCGCCGGGGTTCTGGCCGATGTTCACCCTGCGGATCGCGACGGTGACGATTTCGGCGCCGCTGGCTTCGGTCGCCAGCCGGGTTTCCTCGAGGCTCTTGTACTTGCCGCTGCCGACCAGCAGGCGCGAGGCATAGCGATGGCCGGCGATCACGAGTGCATCGTCAGCGGTGGACAACAGCGGTTCAGCCTGGGTCATCTGGAATCTCGATGGGTTGCTGCCAAGCCCGCTCCCCTCGGGAGCGGGAACGCCTGCCCGTTTCAGCCGCCACCGATCGCGCGGACCACTTCGACGCGGTCACCGGTGGCGACGGCGCGATTCGGCCACTCGCTGCGGCTGACGATGTCGCCGTTCAGTTCGACCGCGCAGCGCTGCCCTTCGAGCGCCATCCGGCGCAGCAGGTCGGTCACGGAGCAGGGTTCGGGCGCGTCGAACGGCGCGCCATTGACGATGATCTGCATGGCTGCGGAAGCAAGGGTCGGGACGCCGCAGAGTTTACCCGACAGGGGCCGGCGCGATTCCCGCACGCGGCTTGTCAGGCCGGTCGGGCGCGTGCATTCTTGCAGCCCTGAAACGCGCCCGAGCGGGTGTAGTTCAATGGCAGAACTGCAGCTTCCCAAGCTGCTGGCGTGGGTTCGATTCCCATCACCCGCTCCACGTCCGCCCCGCCATCGGGTCCGGACCGCGCCGGCAGCGCCGGCGCCCCGCAATGCTCTCCCGAACGATTCCTCCGCCGCTCAAAGCTCGGCCACCAGCCGGAACACCAGTTCGGCGGCCAGGCTGCCTTCACGCTTCTGGGTGCCGACGCCGAACTGGCTGGAGAAGCGCGGGCTCAGCCGGGTATGGACCTGCGGCATCACCAGCAGCGAGGCATTGCCGCGTGCGGTGTTCGCGTAATTGGTTTCCAGGCCCAGCGTCCAGCGCGGGGCCATTTCCGCGAACAGCGTGGCGTTGAGGATGCCGAGCGTGCGGCTGCCCGGGTTGTCGCCGCCGAATTCGCGATTGGCACCGAGCATCGCCAGCGTGCTCCAGCGCGGCGAAAAGCGGTAACCGGCGAGATACAGCAGCGAGCTGGCGATCGAATGGCTGCTGAGATCGTGGAAGACGATGCTCTGCACGCCGTGGGTGAAGCGGGGTCGGCGGCCGCCGCCGAAGGTGTACTGCGCCGCCCCCTTCACGGCCGCCAGTTCGCCGTGCGCGATCGGCAGCTCCAGTTCGACCGCAAAGTTGTCGAACAGGCCGTACTCGATCTCCGGCGCCAGTTCCAGGCTGTCGCGGCGGCCGGTCGGATCGTCAGAACCGCCGATGAAGTCGAACTGCTCGTCGCTGGTCGACAGCCGCGACAACGGCTTCAAGCCGAGCACGTTGACTTCGAGTTCGCCCTTGCGCACGCCCAGCGGCCGGATCAGGTCGAAGACCATCGGCTCGGGAATGTTCGGGCCGGGACGGACATCGTGGTCGGCCGGAGCCACCGCAAGGGCCTCGTGCCCGATCGCCAGCGCCGGCGGCGCGGCACCGAGCACCGGCAGCAGCACGGCCGCCATTGCGCATCGCTGCAGCCGGCGTCGGGCACGGTCAATGAAATCGGTCATGCGGCGAAGACTCCGTGGGGCTTGCGGGGAAACCGCAGCGTAGTCGCCGCGATGTCAGCGTCCGGTCAAGTCGTCGCCGTGCCGCGTTCGGCCGCCACTAGACGCCGGCGCGCAGCGCGCGGTACAGCTCGGCGGCTCGCCAGTCGCGACGACCGCCGGCTTCGGCCTGCCGGATCAGCTGCACCAGCCGGGCATTGACCGGCGCCTGGCGGCCGAGTGTTGCCGCCAGCGCGACCACTTCGCCGTTGATGTGGTCGACTTCGGTGCGCCGCCCGGCTTCGAGGTCCTCCCAGGTCGACGAACGCGCCAGCGGATCGATCGCGACCATCTGCCGGGCCAGCCGGCGGAACAGGACGTCCGGGAGGCGCAGCAGCGTCGGCAGCCATTGCGGACGGACCCGGGTCAGCTGCGCCAGCGGGATGCCGGCGGCGGCCAGCAGCGCCAGCGCCTCGGCCTGGGCCGCCGCCAGGCAGCGCCGGAAATCGCGCTGCGCCAGTTCCTCGCGCAGCGGCAGGCCGCTCAGCGCATTGATCGCATTGTTCAGATTGAGCAGCAGCTTCGACCACTGCACGGTGCGGATATCGGCATGCACGGCCAGCGGCAGGCCGGCGCGGGCGAAGACGCCGAGCAGGGTCGCAGTGGCCGGCCGGTCCTCGATCGCCAGCTGACCGCCGGAGCCGTGGTGAAACTGGCCCTCGCCACGGGCCAGCACGTTGAACGGCACCATGCCGGCCAGCACCGGGTGATCGCCGAGCCGGGCGCGCAGCGGATCGGCATTGCGCAGGCCGTTCTGCAGGCTGACCACGATCGCGCCCGGCTTGAGCACCGCAGCCAGTTCGCGGGCGGCGACCTCGGTAGCGTCGGACTTGACGGTGACCAGCACGATGTCGGCGTCCGCGGCGATCGCCGGATCGACCGCATAGCGCAGCTGCTCCGGCGCAACGTGGTGCCTTGCACCGTCCAGATCGGTGCAGCACAGGCCGTGCGCGAGCACGACGTCGCGCTGGCGCGGCCGACCGACGAAGCTGACCCGGCTGCCGGTGGCCAGCAGACGGCCGCCGAGATAGCAGCCGACGCTGCCGGCGCCGTAGACGCAGATTTCCGGTTCCGGGTGATTCATCGTGATCTCGGCGACGGCGGCAGACCCCAGGACTTCAGGCGTTCGACACTGGCCCGGTAATGCGGCAGGCCGGTGACCAGCAGCAGGCTGGCCGCGAGCAGCGCCAAGGGCGGAGCCAGCGCCAGACTGTAGCGGACCGCCCGATCGTCGCCGAACAGGTAGTCGGTGCACAGAGCCACCGCCGTCGGGCCAAGCCCGAGGCCGACCAGGTTGACCACGAACAGGTACAGCGCCGAGGCCTGGCTGCGCAGGGCATTGGGCATGATCTCCTGGATCGCCGCTGGCGCCACGCCGAACGGCATCGCCAGCCCGAACACCGCCGGCATCAGCGCGATCACCGCCCAGCGGCTGCTGGCGAGCAGCGGAAAGGCGATGCAGAACGGCAACGCCAGCAGCGCGCCGCAGAGGCAGACGCGCAGCCCGGCGTCGACCACACCTCGCTTCAGCAGGCGATCGGCCAGCCGGCCGCCGACGATGATGCCGGCCGAACCGAACAGCGCGGTGACCGCGCCGTAGACGATGCCGACGGTCGGCGCGTCCCAGCCGTGGTTGCGGATGAAGAAGCTGGGCACCCAGGCGGCACTGCCATAGGCCGCGAAGCTGACCAGGCCGATGCCGACGTGGTGGTGCAGCAGGGTCCGGCGATTGGCGCGGAACCAGCCGGCCGCGACCGGCAGCGGCACTTCGACGCCGGCACCAACGCCGTGGCGCAGCGGTTCGCGGATCGCCAGGATCAGCAGGCTGAACAGCAGGCCGATCGCGCCGAGCAGCAGAAAGACCAGCTGCCACGGCCGCACCGCACCAAGCAGCGGCAAGGTCAGCTCGCCCTGTTCGGACGCGAAGCGGATGATCAGCCCGCCGAGCAGGAAGGCCAGCCCGGAGCCGACGTAGATGCCGGTCGAATAGACGCTGATCGCCGTCGCCCGCAGCCGCTGCGGGAAGCTGTCGGCGATCAGCGAATAGGCGCTCGGGCTCAAGGTGGCTTCGCCGACGCCAACGCCGATGCGAAACAGCAGGAAGCTCAGATAGCTGCGCGCCAGGCCGCAGCCGGCGGTCATCAGGCTCCAGAACACGATGCCGACAGCGATCACGCCGCGCCGCGAGCGGACGTCGGCCAGCCGGCCGATCGGAATGCCGCAGACCGTGTAGAACAGCGCAAAGCTCAGCCCCAGCAGATAGCTCATCTGGGTGTCGCTGATCGCCAGATCGCGACGCACCGGCGCCACCAGCAGGTTGAGGATCTGCCGGTCGATGAACGAGATCACGTAGGCGACCATCAGGATCGCGACCGTCAGCCATGCGCGCCGCGCCGAGGGAAAGGCAGCGACAGCCGGCGGTTCGGGCGCGGGGTTCATGGCGGGTTCCTGGTCATCGTCAGCGCTGCATGAACTTCATGTACGCAGGTTCCGCCGATCTGGCTGCACTGCGCCAGTACCGCATGGCATGCCGTGTGCTTCACGAGAAGCGTCATCGGCAACGAGGCCGACTCCCGTCTTCACGGAAGCCTCTGCCATGTCCGATCGTCTTGCCCGCCCCGCCCTGTCGTTCCTCATCGCCACCCTGATCGGCGGCTGCGCGCCGCTGGTGCCGCAATCCGGCATCGACCGGGTGCCGGCGCTGCAACGCGACGCGGCGTTCCGCATTCCGGTGTTCGAAGCCGGCGGCGACAGCGCACCGCCGGCGGCCGTCACGGTGATCGCAGCGATCGAGGCGCATTCCTGCCAGTTCTGGGAATTCAGCGAATCGCCGAGCAAGGACGACGCCCTGAAGCGCCTGCAGCTCGCCGCGCTGGCCGAAGGCGCCGACGGCATCGTCGACCTGCGCTTCGAGACCGACGAGCGCAATCGCTGGGCCGAGCGCTGCTGGGACAGCCTGGCCGCACGCGGCACGGCAGTGAAGTTCGATCGTGCAGTGCCGGCCGCCGCGTCCGCGCCGGTCGCGCCGATCACGGTCGCAGCCTCCCCGCCGACGCCGCCCGATACCGGGGCATGGCCGGCGACGGCGGCGGCCGCCGGCACCGCGAGCGCCGCCGATGGCAGCGCCGTGACCACCCTCGGCGACACCATCATTGCCTCCGGCACCGGCCGCGGCGAGCTGATGGACTGGATCCGCCGCCTCGGCATCCCGCGCAGCAGCTTCATCGCCCGCGGCCCCGGCGACGGCAATCTCGACTGGCTCGACGGCCCGGCGGAAATCGGCAGCTGGAACGTCAGGCTGCCGAAGTCGACGCAGGCCTCCTCGCTCGGCACCACGGTCACCGCCAGCGGCCTCGCGCTGGTGCCGGAGGTCAGCGCGCTGAGCTTCACCTCGCGCCAGCTCGGCTACGACATGACCGGCACCTGGACCTGGACCCGCAACGGCACCTGGAACATGAGCGACCGCTACCTGCGCCGCCTGCCGTGACCCGGCCGGCGGCGGCCGCTCAGGCGAACAGCCGCCCGGCGTAGACGCCGAGCCCGCGGGCGACGCTGGCGAACGGATCGCCATTGACCGATTCGGCGCGCGTGAAGGCGGCCGACAGCGCATCGCGCAGCGCGCGGATGCCGGTCGAGCCGCCGGTGAAGTAGATCGCGTCGATCCGCTCGGCTTCGAGCCCGGCGGCATCGACGGTGTCCAGCGCCGTCTGCACGATCTTGGCGATGCCGGCGGTGATCGAGCGCGACAGCAGCGCGCCGTCGATGGGGATGCCGAGTTCGTCCTCGATGAAGCCCAGTTCCAGCCGCGTCTCGCCGCCATCGGCGACCGCGACCTTGGCGTCCTCGACGAGGCCGGCGATGCGGTGGCCTTCGCGCTCGCGCAGCACCTTCATCAGCCGCTGATGGTGCACCGGCTGGTCATAGAAGATATCCAGCGTCTGGGCGCTGGCCAGCGCCTTGCGGGTGTACAGGAAGTTGATCTGGTGCCAGGTCGACAGTTCGAAGTAGATCTGCGATGGCACCTGCTTGCCGTTCTTGCCCGGCGCGCCGAGGCCGAGGCAGGTCATCGCCGAGCGCAGGCTCAGGTACTGGTCGAAATCGGTACCGGCGATGTGCACGCCGCCATTGGCCAGCACATCGTGGCTGCGATCGAGATTGCGGGCCCGGCCGGGGCCGAGCCGCACCACCGAGAAGTCCGAGGTGCCGCCGCCGATATCGGCGACCAGCACCACGGTGTCCTGGGCCAGGGTGCGCTCGTAGTCGAGCGCGGCGGCGATCGGCTCGTACTGGAAGCGCACGTCGCGGAAGCCGACCGCTTCGGCGACGTCCCGCAGGGTGATCTCGGCGAGCTGGTCGCGCTCCGGGTTGTCGTCGACGAAGTGCACCGGCCGTCCCAGCACCACCCGGGTCAGCTCGCTGCCGGCCGCCGCTTCGGCGGTGCGCTTCAGATGGGCGAGAAAGCGGCTGATGATGTCGCGGTAGGCCACCGGCTGGCCTTCGATGATCGTCGTCTCGTTGATCAGCTCGCTGCCGAGCAGGCTTTTCAGCGAGCGCATCAGCCGCCCGCCGTAGCCGGCCTGGTATTCGGCAATCGCCTTCCGCCCGTAGGCGATCGAATGCTCGTCGGCGTTGAAGAACACCGCCGTCGGCAGGGTTTCCCGATCGCCTTCCAGCGGTACCAGCCGTGCCGGCCTGCCGCCATCGCCGACGCAGGCAGCGGAATTCGAGGTGCCAAAGTCGATGGCGGCGTATGCGGTCATGGTGATTTCGACGCGAGATCCGCGCGGTGCGCGGACCCCGGATGGAACGGGGCGCGCAGTTTACTCGTCCGCGCCCGCCGCGAGCGTTTCCGTAGACTGCCGCCGATGAACACGCCCGCCCGGACCCCGCTGCACCCGAAGCAGCTGCCGCTCAGCAAGTGGACCGCCGTCCACCCGGTGAACAAGGAAAAGCACTTCATCGTCATCCGGATCATCGAACCCGAGCCGGCGACCGCGCCGGTCGTCGAGGTCGAGCTGCAGGCGGTCCATTCCGGCCGCCTGCAGGTGCTGCCATGGCGGGCGCTGACGGACGCCACGGTGTGGACGCGCGGCTGGATCTGAACGGCACAACGGAAAAAGGCCCCGTTTCCGGAGCCTTTTCCCGACCTCATGCCGCTGCAAGCAAGGGGACTTAGAAGTCGCCCATGCCGCCCATGCCACCCATGCCGCCGCCGGCCGGCATTGCCGGGCCTTCGTTCTTGGCCGGCAGTTCGGCAATCATCGCTTCGGTGGTCAGCAGCAGGGCTGCAACCGAGGCGGCGTTCTGCAGCGCCAGACGGGTGACCTTGGCCGGGTCGATGATGCCGGCTTCGATCATGTCGCCGTAGGTGTCGTTGGCGGCGTTGTAGCCGTACGAGTCCTTGCCGCCCGAGACCTTGTTCAGCACGACCGACGGCTCGCCGCCGGCGTTCTTGACGATCTGGCGCAGCGGTTCCTGGATCGCGCGATGCAGGATGCGGATGCCGACCGTCTGGTCGTCATTGTTGCCCTTCAGCTTTTCCAGCGCCTTGGCGGCACGGACCAGCGCGACACCGCCGCCGGCGACGATGCCTTCCTCGACGGCTGCACGGGTGGCGTGCAGGGCGTCTTCGACGCGGGCCTTCTTTTCCTTCATCTCGATCTCGGTGGCAGCGCCGACCTTGATCACCGCGACGCCGCCGGCCAGCTTGGCCAGACGCTCGTGCAGCTTTTCCTTGTCGTAGTCGCTGGTGGCCGCCTCGATCTGGGTACGGATTTCCGACACGCGCGCTTCGATGTCGCTGGACTTGCCGGCGCCGTCGATGATGGTCGTGTTCTCCTTCGAGATCTGGACCTTCTTGGCGGTGCCGAGGTCGGCGATGGTCGCCTTCTCGAGCGACAGGCCGATTTCTTCCATGATCACCGTGCCGCCGGTGAGGATGGCGATGTCCTTGAGCATTTCCTTGCGACGGTCGCCGAAGCCCGGCGCCTTGACGGCGGCGACCTTCAGGATGCCGCGCAGGTTGTTGACCACGAGGGTGGCCAGCGCTTCGCCTTCGACGTCTTCCGAGATGATCAGCAGCGGACGGCCGGCCTTGGCCACGCCTTCCAGCACCGGCAGCAGTTCGCGGATGTTCGAGACCTTCTTCTCGTTGATCAGGATCAGCGGATTTTCCAGCTCGACCTGCTGGCTCTGCTGGTTGTTGATGAAGTACGGGCTGAGGTAGCCGCGGTCGAACTGCATGCCTTCGACGACGTCCAGCTCGTTTTCCAGGCCCGAGCCGTCTTCGACGGTGATCACGCCTTCCTTGCCGACCTTGTCCATCGCGGTGGCGATGATTTCGCCGATCGCTTCATCGGAGTTCGCCGACACGGTGCCGACCTGGGCGATGGCCTTGCGGTCCTTGCACGGCACGGCCTGCTTCTTGATTTCGGCGGTGACCGTTTCGACGGCCTTGTCGATGCCGCGCTTGATGTCCATCGGGTCGGTGCCGGCGGCAACGGCCTTCAGGCCTTCGGCGAGGATCGCCTGGGCGAGCACGGTGGCGGTGGTGGTGCCATCACCGGCGGCGTCGGAGGTCTTCGAGGCGACTTCCTTCACCAGCTGGGCGCCCATGTTCTCGAACTTGTCCTTCAGCTCGATTTCCTTGGCGACGGAGACGCCGTCCTTGGTCACGGTCGGCGCGCCGAACGACTTGTCGAGAATGACGTTGCGGCCCTTCGGGCCCAGGGTCACCTTGACGGCGTTGGCGAGAATGTTGACGCCATTGGCCATGCGGCTGCGGGCGTCATCGGAAAACTTGACTTCTTTGGCTGCCATTTCGAGTTCCTCGTGTTGCGGAATTGGGGGTAAGACTGGATCCCGGCTTTCGCCGGGATGACCTTCAACAGCTGAAGGTCACTTCGAGAACACCGCGAGGATGTCGTCTTCGCGCAGGATCACCAGGTCCTGGCCGTCGACCTTCACTTCGGTGCCCGAATACTTGCCGATCAGGATGGTGTCGCCGGCCTTGACGTCGACGGCGTGGACCTTGCCGTCGTCCGAGCGCTTGCCCGGGCCGACCGCGATCACTTCCGCCTTCAGCGGCTTTTCGGCAGCGGAGTCCGGGATGATGATGCCGCCCAGGGACTTCTTCTCTTCTTCGAGGCGCTTGACGATGACGCGGTCGTGCAGGGGACGCAGACTCATGTTCTCAACTCCTGTTTGTTTGGTTGTGCTGACGATTCCGGAGGGGCGGCGACCTTGGCGCTGATCGCGCATCGGTCTTGTTGTTAGCACTCTCCCCCGGAGGCTGCTAATTCTAGGGGGCATCCCCGCCGTTACAAGGGGGTGCGCGACTTTAATTTCGTCGCACCATGCTGGTGCAGCCGCCACCACCGCTTCCTCCTTCTGGGGAAGGCCGGCGCCACTTTCAAGAGCCGGCGGATCAGCGCGGCAGCAGGTTCAGGGCCCGCGCCCGGGCCAGCGCGGCGGCGCGACTGGACACGCCGAGCTTTCCGTAGAGGTTCTGCAGATGCCATTTGACGGTGGTCAGGCTGACCTCGGTGCGATCGGCAAGCTGCTGATTGGAAAGGCCGGCATCGATGTAGCGCAGCAGTTCCAGCTCGCGCGGCGTCGGCTTGCCGAGCAGCCGGGGAAGCGCCTGCAGATCGGCGATCCGGACCTGCGCCTGGCGGTCGCCGGCCGGCAGCTGCCGGCAGCGTTCGGCGAAGAAGCGGCGCTCGTCGTCGCTGGCAAAACCCCAGGCCGAGGCGCGGGTCTCGGCGATCGCCCGCGCCAGCGTGTCCGGGTGATCGCCGAACGGGCGGACGATCCGGCGGCTGGCCGCCATGGTGATGGCCCGGGTGATGTGCCGGACCGCGAGCGCGGCCTGATCGGCGCGGATCGCGATCGCCGCGCTGTCGAGCGCCAGTTCGACCTGCCGCGCCGCGCAGTCCTGGGCCTTCGCACGGCGCAGCTCCTCGGCGATCAGCGGCAGCGCCTGCGGGTGACGATCGGCGGCGATCAGCAGTTCGATGCGCAGCGCCGCCAGCAGGGATTCGGTCAGCGCGATGCCGGCTGCCGGCCGATTCCGCGGGCGCCGGCCGGCGCCGTCGATGACCACCCCGATCCGCGCCGCCTCGGCCCGGGCTTCCTCCAGGCGGCCGAGTCGGAGCAGCCGCCGGGCCAGGAAGCAGGACAGCATCAGCGCCAGCCGTGGCGGATAGGCGGCGGCGATCTCGCGCAGCAGGTGCGGGGGCTGCAGGCCGTCCCAGAGCAGCACGGCCGCTTCCAGCCCGCAGGCCGCCGCTTCGAGAAAGCCGTGGCTGCGCGAGTCGCCGAGACCGGCGTCGAGCAGCGCCCTCGCCTCGCCGTCGAGACCCATGCCGACCGCCGCCCGCGCGCCGACCAGCGCCAGGGTGCCGACGATGCCGCTGTCCTCGCCGAGCGTGGCGCGCACTGTCGCCAGCACCGGTGCCAGCTCGGCCCGTGCTGCGGCGTAGCTGCCCTCGTGGATCGCCGGCAGCGCCGCGTAGGCGGATACCCAGCCGTCGACATAGACGCTCGCCGCCTGGAACGCGGTCTCGCGGGCGGCGGCGATGGCCCGGCGCGACTCGACGAAGGCGAAGCGGTTGGCGTGATAGCCGCTGATGATGCAATGCGCCGCCGTGCGGTTGAAGGCGTCGTCGCCGGCGCCGGCATCGGCCAGCCAGGCGCTGGCGCCGCGATGGGCGTCGTCGAGGTGGTCGGTCAGGCTGTCGATCGAGGTGCGCAGGATATGGACGCGCCGCTGCAGGTCGCGATCCGGCGTATCGGCCCGCTGCACGCGGCTGGCCAGCGCGGCGCTATGGCGGCGGGCATCGTCGTAGCGCCGGTGAAAGGCCAGCGCCCAGACGAACCAGTACTCGGCTTCCGGCCCGGCCTGCCGGCCGCGCGGCGGGTGCTGGGCATGCAGGGCGTCAAGCCAGCGCAGGTACTGGCGCACATCGCCGCGATCGCGGACGAAGCCCGGCGCGATCCGCTCGAGGATCTGGCGCGCCGTGGCGACCGAGCCGGAGGCCAGCGCGTAGTCGACGGCATCGCGCCAGTCGCCGCTGCGCTCGCAGGCACGGGCGGCGCGGATCAACAGCGTCTGCCGGCGCTTCGGTGTCAGCAACCGTTCGGCCTCGAAGCGCAGGTGATCGCGGAACAGGCCGTGGAGGCGGTAGCGGCCGCGGCTGCGGTCGAGCGGGATCACGAACACGTTGTGCTCGATCAGGTAGGCCAGATGGCTGTTGACCCCGGCGCCGCCGATCGCCTGGGCGCACAGCTCGGCGCTGAACGTGCGCAGCTGCGCCAGGCCGTACAGGAACTCGCGCAGCGCATCGGAAAAGCCGGACAGCACCTGCCGGTTCAGCAGCTGCGCCAGCGCCTCGTCGGAGCCGGAGAAATCCTGCAGCGCGCGGCGCGGCTCATCGGCATGGCTGAGGATGATCTGCGCCATCCGCACCGCCGCCGGCCAGCCCTCGGTGCGGACGGCGACCCGGGTAACGCCATCCGCGCCGATCGCCCCGGCCAGCGCAGGCCCGAGCAGCGCCGCCACTTCCCGTTCATCGAAGGCCAGCGCGCCGGCGTCGATCGGCCACAGGCGGCCTTCGAGCCGCGCCCGCGCGGCATCGAACGGCAGCTCGCGGGTGCTGCTGAATACCAGCCGCAGATCGGCGCGGGTGTCGAAGCACAGGCGGTCGATCAGCCGGCCGAGCGCGGCATCCGGGCAGCCCTGCAGGTTGTCGAGAAACAGGCTCAGCGGTTCCGGCCAGCGGTTCAGGACGTCGATCAGGCCGTCGATCCGGGTATCGACCGGATCGTCGCCGCGGAACAGCGCATGGGTCGGATGCAGGCGCGATTCGCGGCCGGCGAGCAGGGCTTCGAGCGCGTCGATCAGGCTGTCGATCGCCAGTTCGCGGTCGTCGAGCGCGAACCACAGGCAGGCGCGGCCGGCACGGCGCTGGCTGGCAAGCCACATCGACATCAGCACGGTCTTGCCGTAGCCGACCGGCGCGACGATGGCGACCAGCTTGGCCGCCTGTCCTTCCGCCGTCTGCAGCCGCGCCATGGCCCGCGTCGGCAGGCCGCGGAAGATGAACGCCGGCGGCTCGCCGAGAACGGGCGCGGACCGGGGATCAGCTGAGGCGGGGCACGGATCTGGAGTCACGAAAGCGGTGATTTCCGTTGTGGGAACAAGCACTTTGCTTGGCATCGCCAGAGCTTCGCCGAGCCAGCGAAGCCGCAGCCTGCTCGAAAGTACGGGTACGGGGCAAACCCGGGTTCGCAGACTGCAGGCCGAATCGGATCGTCCCGCCGGAGCCACACGATGAACGCAGCCGTGAAGCCACCCCAGCACCATGTCGAGCGCGCCCGCACGATGCCGCTGGCCGACATCGACGTCAGCGACGTGACCCTTTACCAGCAGGAAGCCCTGGCGCCGTATTTCGAGCGCCTGCGCCGGGAAGCGCCGGTGCACTGGTGCCGGGACAGCCTGTACGGCGGCTACTGGTCGATCACCCGGTTCCACGACATCGTCGCGATCGACACCAACCACAAGCAGTTCTCGTCCGATCACACGAATGGCAGCTTCGTGCTCGACGACACCACGCTGAACGCCGTCGACGGCGGCATCTCGCTGCCGAACTTCCTGGGCATGGACCCGCCGGTCCATGACCTCCACCGGATGGCGGTCAGCCCGATCGTCGCGCCGGCCAACCTGCTGCGCTTCGAAAGCCTGATCCGCAGCCGCACGAAGGAACTGTTCGACAGCCTGCCGACAGGTTCGACCTTCAACTGGGTCGAGCAGGTGTCGATCCCGCTGACCACGATGATGCTGGCGACCCTGCTCGACTTCCCGTTCGAGGATCGCGCCAGGCTGACCCGCTGGAGCGACATCGTCACCACCCGCCCGGGCTACGGACTGGTCGATTCCTGGGAACAGCGCACCGCCGAGCTGATGGAATGCCTGGCCTACTTCCAGAATCTCTGGGACCAGCGCCAGAAGCTGCCGCCGAAGGCCGACCTGATCTCGATGCTGGCGCATTCGCCGGCCATGCAGGGCCTCACGCCGACCGACTTCATCGGCATGCTGGTGCTCTTGATCGTCGGCGGCAACGACACCACCCGCAGCTCGATGTCCGGCAGCGCGATGGCCGCCCACCTGTACCCGGCCGAGTTCGCCAAGGCCAAGGCCGATCCGGCGCTGCTGGCCAGCGTGGTGCCGGAGGTGATCCGCTGGCAGACGCCGATCTCGCACATGCGCCGCACCGCGATCGAGGACGTCGAGTTCCGCGGTCAAGCGATCCGGAAGGGCGACAAGGTGGTGATGTGGTACCTGTCCGGCAACCGCGACGAGGAGGTCATCGAGCGGCCGCACGACTTCATCGCCGACCGCCCGAACGCCCGCCGTCATCTGTCGTTCGGCTTCGGCATCCACCGCTGCCTCGGCAACCGTCTGGCCGAGCTGCAGATCCGGGTGCTCTGGGAAGAGATGCTGCGGCGCTACGCGACGATCGAGGTGGTCGGCGAACCGCTGCGGGTGCCGTCGAACCTGATCCACGGCTACCTCGACATCCAGACCCGACTGCACGCCTGATCCCCAGCGCATCGCCACCGAGCACATCCATGCCGAAGATCACCTACATCACGTCCACCGGCGTCGAGCACGTCGTCGATGCCGACAGCGGCGTGTCGGCCATGCAGGCGGCCGTCAGCCACCGCGTTCCCGGCATCGACGGCGACTGCGGCGGTGTGGCCGCCTGCGGCACCTGCCACGTCTGGGTCGACCAGAACTGGCTCGACCGCATCGGCCCGGCCCGGCCCGGCATCGAATCCGAGATGCTGGCGCTGACCGATGGCGCGAGCCCGTTCAGCCGGCTGGCCTGCCAGATCGAGCTGGCCGACCTGCACGAAGGCCTGGTCCTGAGAATGCCGACCGATCAGCACTGAGCCGCGACCGGGGCTTACGGAATTCACGTAACAGCGTTCACAATACTGGCAGACCCGACCGAACTCCCTGCCATGCACGCGATTCCGATGCTCCTCCGCTTCCGCCACGCCCGTCATCTGATCGCCGCCGGCGGCCTGCTGGCGGCGAGCTTCGCCAGCCCGGCCGCCGAACTGGCGAGAGTCGAAGGCTTCGGCCCGGTGTCGCGCGGCCTCGGCGGCGGCGGACTGGCGCATCGCACCGGCGCGGCGGCGTCGCTGCTGAATCCGGCCGAACTGCTGAGCCTCGACGGCGAACGCGAATTCCTGTTCCAGTTCACCGAAATCCAGGCCCGCGTCGAGGTGATCAACCGCGACACCGGCGAAGCGGTACGCAACCAGGGTTATGGCGCCAACCGCGGTCCCTACGATCTTCCGGAGATCGCCTTCGCGATGCGGCGCGGCAACTGGGCGTTCGGCACCGGCCTGTTCGCCGCCGGCGGCTTCGGCATCGAGTTCGGCCGCGACAGCTTCCTGTCGACCACCACGACCAACCGCGTGGTCACCGGCCTGCCGATCTCGTCGCGGATCGGCGTGATGCGGGTGCCGCTGGCGATCGCCTGGCGGCCGCATCGGCAATGGCGGATCGGCGCCAGCCTCGACTACGTCAACTCCTCGGCCAATCTCGCCAACCTGCTCGATGCCCAGCAGGTCGGCAGCCTGATCGCCGAGGGCCGCGCCACCGGCAGCCTGGTGCCGGTGCTGGCCGGCATTCCGAACCTGTCCGGCGCCCATTTCGACTTCGTCCGCAACAACTACCTGAGCTCGGCGCTGACCACCCAGGGCATCGGCGGCCGGGTCAGCATCAGCTGGCAGCCGGTCGAGGCGACCACGCTCGCGCTCGGCTACGAGTTCGAAACCCGGCTCGCCAACTACAAGGGCCGCGGCGCCTTGACCGCCATCGACGCCGACAACAACCAGATCGTGCTGCCCGGCCGCGGCCAGCTGCCACGCCTGCAGTTCCCGGATGCCTGGCTGCTCGGCGTCTCGCAGCGGATCACGCCGGCGCTGGCGGTGGTTGCCGACCTGCGCCACATGTTCTGGTCGAAGGCGCTCGGCAACACCGTGGTCCGCTTCGACGCCGACGGCGGCGGCGACCTGCGGGTCAGCCTGCCGACCGGCTTCCGCGACATCACCACCTTGAGCCTCGGCGCCGAATGGCAGTTCCTGCCGGCCTGGACCCTGCGCGCCGGCGGTTCGCTGGCCTTCCAGCAGCTGCAGTACAGCCACGCGCTCAGCGCCTCGTTCTCGACCACCACCCGCAACCACCTGACCTCGACGCTGAGCTGGCGGCTGGCCCGGGCGCACGAACTGGGGCTCGGCCTCAGCTACGGCTTCACGCCGTCGGTGCGCAGCCCCGGCGGCACCGTCAACAGCCTGCCGCCCATCGAAGTCCGCAACCGCCAGTTCAACCCGGTGCTGAACTACGGCTACCGGTTCTGAACCGGCCGCCGCACGCCAGCGTCCCCGACAGCAGGAGCAGCCCGATGCAGGACCTCGGACCCGGCATGGCCACTGGCGAAGGCGGCGAACGCTGCCCGTTCAGCTTCAATTTCGACGCCGCCAGCTTCAGGCCGGGCGACCTGGTCAGCTACCGGGTTCCCGCGCGATTCGACGACTTTCCGTTCGTCGGCGTGCTCGCCGCGGTGTTCGATGACCACGTGCTGATCTCGCCGAACGACCCGGCCACGCCCGGCAAGCAGATGCGCGGCACGCGCGAAAGCCGGCCAGTGGTCGCGCTTTCCGAAGTGCTGTAGCCGGGAAGCGATGCCCGGACGGTCGGGCTGCGGCCGCGCTTCAGTAAACAGTTGTCAACTTCGGCCGCCGGGGAGGCTAGAATGTTGCGCCGCAATATGCGGCCTGCCCTGGCCGCGACCCGAAAGCCGTTGGTCGCCGCCCACTCGCCCCGCCTCGCCCGGAGAATCCGTCGATGAAACCCTACGGCCGCAAGGTCGCCATCCTTGGCGGCAGCCGCATTCCGTTCGCCCGTTCCAACGGCGCCTACGCCACCCGCAGCAACTCGGACATGCTGACCGCCACGCTGAAGGGCGTGGTCGACAAGTACCAGCTGCACGGCGAGCGCCTCGGCGAAGTCGCCGCCGGCGCGGTGCTCAAGCACTCGCGCGATTTCAACCTGACCCGCGAATGCGTGCTGTCCTCGGGCCTGTCGGCCGAAACCCCGGCCTACGACCTGCAGCAGGCCTGCGGCACCAGCCTGGAAACGGTGATGACGGTCGGCAGCAAGATCGCCCTCGGCCAGATCGAATCGGGCATCGGCGCCGGCGTCGACACCGCCTCGGATGCCCCGATCGGCGTCGGCGAAGGCCTGCGCAAGATCCTGCTCGAAGCCAATCGCGCCAAGACCGCCGGCCAGCGGCTGGCGGCGTTCGCCAAATTCCGGCCGAAGGACCTGGTGCCGCTGATCCCCGGCAACAACGAGCCGCGCACCCGCCTGAGCATGGGCGCGCACTGCGAGCTGATGGCCAAGCAGTGGGGCATCCCGCGCGCCGAGCAGGACCAGCTGGCGCTGGAATCGCACCAGAAGGCGGCACTGGCCTACGACTCCGGCTTCTTCGGCGATCTGGTCGTGCCGTATGCCGGCCTCGCCCGCGACAACAACCTCCGCGGCGACACCACGCTGGCCAAGCTGGCCTCGCTGAAACCGGCTTTCGACAAGGCCAACGGCACCCTGACCGCCGGCAACTCGACGCCGCTGACCGATGGCGCCGCCGCCGTGTTGCTGGCCTCCGACGACTGGGCCAAGGCCCACGGCCACAAGCCGCTGGCCTACCTCACAGCCTACGAAACGGCGGCGGTGGATTTCGCCTCCGGCCGCAAGGACGGCCTGCTGATCGCCCCGGCGTTCGCGGTGCCGCGGATGCTGGCGCGAATGGGGCTCAAGCTGCAGGACTTCGATTTCTACGAGATCCACGAAGCCTTCGCCGCCCAGGTGCTGTGCACCCTGAAGGCCTGGGAAAGCCCGACGTTCTGCAAGGAGCGTCTGGGCCTCGACAAGCCGCTCGGCGCGATCGACCGCTCGCGGATGAACATCCGCGGCTCCTCGCTCGGCCTCGGCCATCCGTTCGCCGCGACCGGTGCGCGCATCGTCGCCACGCTCGCCAAGATCATCAGCGAGAACGGCGGCGGCCGCGGCCTGATCTCGATCTGCACGGCCGGTGGCATGGGTGTGACGGCGATTCTGGAAGGCTGAATCGGCGCAAATGCTCGGGTAGTGCATCTTGAAGTTGCGATGAAGCTGTTTCGCACGAAGTACACAAAGAACGCCAAGAGGCTGTCGGCTTGGGTCGTGCCGGTTCGCTTTTCTTCGTGCACTTCGTGGGCTTCGTGCGAAATAGGGTGACCGCTTGCAGAACCGGTCACGAACCCGGTGCTGATTCGATGACCGCCGGCGCTATAGTCCGGCGGCCATGACCCCCGTCACCCAACTGCTGCTCAGCGCCCGCGCCGGCGATCTCGCCGCGCGCGATGCGCTGTTCGCGGCGGTCTACGACGAACTGCTGCGCATCGCCCGCCATCGGGTCGCGCAGGCCGCGCCGTCGACCCTGCTCGACGCCCCGGCGCTGGTCAACGAGGTCTACCTGCGCTTGGCCGCGCGCGATGCACTGGCCGGCGCCGACCGCCATGCCTTCCTCGCGTTCGCGTCCACCGCGATGCGCAACGTGGTGTTCGATTTCGCACGCGAGCGGATGGCGCTGAAGCGCGGCGGCGGTGCCGCGCGAGTGACGCTGATGACCGACTTCGCCGCCGATGGCGACGGCAGCGAGGAAGCCGATCTCGATGCGCTGAACGACGCGCTGCTGGCACTGGCGGCGATCGACGCGCGGCTGCACCAGGTGGTCGAACTGCGTTACTTCGGCGGCCTCGGGCTCGAGGCCATCGCCGAGATCACCGGCAGCTCGCCGGCGACCGTCAAGCGCGACTGGACCAAGGCGCGCGCCTTCCTGTTCGATGCGCTGAAACGGCGCTGAGGCCGGCCCGGAGCGTCGCGATGACTGCCGCCACGCCAGCGCCGGACCCCGCCACCGACCGCCTCGCCGAACGCCGCGCCGCGTTCGCGGCCTTCGATCGCCTGCTGGCCTGCGACGATGCCGGCGCGCGGGCGGCGATCCTCGACGCGCTGGCCGCCGAAGCACCGGCGGTGCACGCCGACCTGCTGCGCCTGCTCGACGCCGATCGCGGCGCGACCGCCGCCGGCTTCCTGTCCGGCAGCGCCGAACAGCGGATCGGCACGGCACTCGCCGCCGACGTCGACGCCACGGCCGACAGCGGCGAACGCCAGCCTGGCACCGTCCTGGGCGCCTACCGGCTGGAACGCCTGCTCGGCGCCGGCGGCATGGGCGAGGTCTGGCTCGGCCGGCGCATCGACGGCCTGTACGACGGCACGGTCGCGATCAAGACCCTGCATCCGCATCTGGTGCAGCGCGGCCTGCGCGAGCGCTTTGCCCGCGAGGGCCGGCTGCTGGCGCGGCTGCAGCATCCGAACATCGCCCGGCTGCTCGACGCCGGCGTCGACGCCGATGGCGCGCTGTATCTGGTGCTCGAGCATGTCGACGGCCAGCCGCTCGACCAGTGGTGCGCAGCCCGCCAGCTGGATGTGCCGGCGCGGCTCAGGCTGGTGGTCGCGGTCTGCATGGCGGTGGCCGCCGCGCATGCGCAGCGCATCGTCCACCGCGATCTCAAGCCGTCGAACATCCTGGTCACCGCCGACGGCAGCGTGAAGCTGCTCGACTTCGGCATCGCCCGGCTGGTCGAGGCCGAGCACGAGACCGATGGCAGCGCGCTGACCCGCCTCGGCGCGCGGGCGCTGACCCCGGAGTACGCCGCGCCGGAGCAGATCCGCGGCGAGCCGGTCAGCGCGGCGGCCGATGTCCATGCGCTCGGCGTGCTGCTGCATGAGCTGCTGACCGGCATGCGTCCCTACGACCGGCCCGGCATGACCACGGCCCAGATCGAGCGCGCCGTGCTCGACCAGGAGCCGCAGCCGCCGTCGCAGCGTGTCGCCGATCCGCAGCTGCGCCGACGGCTGCGCGGCGCGCTCGACACCGTATGCCTGCGGGCGCTCGACAAGCGGCCGGCCGAGCGCTATCGCGGCGCGGCCGAGCTGGCCGAGGATCTGCAGCGGGTGCTCGACGACCGGCCGATCCTGGCCCGGCCGGATTCGCTGGCCGGGCGCGGCGCCCGCTTCGTGCGCCGCTACCGCAGCGGGGTGATCGCCGCCGGCTTCGTGCTCGCCGCGCTGCTGACCGGACTGGGCGTGGCGCTGTGGCAGGCCGGGGTCGCCCGTCAGGCCGCGCAGCGCGCCGATGCCGAAGCACGCAAGGCGCTGGCGGTGAAGGATTTTCTGGTCGACATCTTCGAGCGCAACAGCGCCGGCCAGCGCGGCGGCGCGATGCTGCGCCAGGCCAGCGCCGAGGACCTGCTGGCGCGCGGCGCCGCGCGCATCCGCGACGACCTGCACGAGGCGCCGGCGATCCGCGCCGAGCTGTTGGGCACCATCGGCCGCCTATATCGCGATCTGCTGCTGCTGCCGCCGGCGCTCGACCTGCTCGCCGAACAGGTGCAGCTGCGCCGCGTCGACGCCACCGATGCCCCCGGCCGCGCGGCGCTGCTGCGGGCCTTGCTCGATCACGGCGCGGCGCTGTCGGCGGCTTCCGAGTACGAGGCCAGCAACGCGGCAGTCCGCGAGGCCCGGACGCTGATCGGGCCGCCCTCGACCGCCAATGCCGAGGCGCGCATCGACGCGCTGGCGATCGAGGCCGAGAACGCCTACTGGCAGCGGCCGAGCATCGACCCGACGGCCGATCGCCTGTTCGGCGAAGCGCTGGCGCTGATCGAGGCCGGGCATCCCCGGCACCCGCAACGGATCGCCGTGCTGCTCGGCCTGGCCCGCACCGCCGAGCAGGCCGAGAACCCGGCGGGCAACGAGCGCCGGCTGCGCGAAGCGCTGGCGCTGACCGAGTCCGATCACGGCACCTGGCCCAGCTACGAGCGGGCGATGGCCCACCAGCAGCTCGGCCAGCTGCTGCAGCAGCAACAGCGCTACACGCTGGCGGCGCGCGAGCTGCGGGCGGCGCTGGCGCTGTACGCCGACACCGAAGCGCCGGGCTCGCCGTGGATCGTCATCGCCAGCCAGCTGCTGGCCGGCGTGCTCGCCGACACCGGCGACCGCAGTGGCGCCGAAACGCTGCTGCGCGGCGCCATCGCCAGCTTCGACCCGCGCGCCGGCGACCGCGACTCCGAGGAGCGCGACAGCCTCGCCTACGCCTATGGCTGGCTGCTCTACCAGCGCGGCCAGCCGGCACAGGCCGCGGCCCAGCTCGAACCGCTGCTCGACCGCTTCGCCGACGAGCCGGCCCAGCGCCAGGCGACGATGACCCGGCTGGCCCGCGTGCGGCTGGCGCAGGGCGATCCCGAGGCGGCCAGCCGGCTGCTCGACGCGGCGCTGCCGATCCTGCTCGCAGACCGTGGCGAGCGCAGCCTGGCCCATGCCAACTGGCTGGCGATCCGGGCCGAGCTGGCGCTCGACCGTGGCCAGCCGGCCGCCGCCCTCGCCGACCTGCGGCGGGCCCGCGAGGCCTGGACGCCACCCGCACCGCCGCTGCTCCACGTCCACACGCTGCGGCTGCGCTGGAACGAGGCCCGGACCCGGCTGGCGCTCGGCGACGCCGCGGCGGCCGAGCGGGCGATGCGCGACACGCTCGGCGAGATCGCCGGCCATCCGGAAGCGGCGGCGCTGCGCGACGAGCAGGCCCAGACCCGCGTCTGGCTCGGCCGGGCGCTGCTGGCCCAGGACCGCGCCGCCGAGGCACTGCCGGAGCTGGCCCGGGCGACGCAGCTGCGGGTCGATCTCGATGCCGCCGACAGCCTCTGGCTGGCCGAGGCGCGGCTCGATCAGGCCGATGCGCTGGCCGCGCTCGGACGCCGGCGCGAGGCCCGCGCACTGAGGGACGCCGCGCGCGCTACCCTGCCCGCACGGGCCGCGCTGCCGTCGCGCTTGAACTCAGGCCTGACAGCGCGCTGACGACGGCTGTCACCCGCAACCGCCCGGCGATCCGGGCCATTCACCAGGAGGCGACCGATGCGCTACCGAGACTTGCTGAAAACCGCCGGGCAGACCGCCCTTGTCGTCACCGGCCTCGGCCAGGCGCTGCCGGCATCCGCAGCCCCGACTGCGGGCCCGAGTTCCAGCCCGATCGGCAGCACCTGCCCGGCGCCCTGCGTCGAGGACGCCCGCAACCGGCCGAAGGCCAACATCCACGATCCCGACCGGCAGCGGGTCCGCGACACCCAGGGCGCGACCCCGGGCAACCCGGCGCGCGCGCAGACGCCGGCCGCCGACAGCGATGGCGCGGCGCCGACCGGGCAGCCGGCGACGCCGCGCCCCTGATCGCGGCGCGATCACGCCGGTGAAGCGCCGGCGTGATCAAGGTCTCGAAAGCGCTGCCCGGGCGTGAGCCATCGGCCATCGGCGTTCCGTTTCCAGCGGTGAGGCAACCGGATCGCGGTTGCCCGTCCAACCTCTGGGAGCATCCTCGATGAACACCATGATCCGCAGCAGCGCAGCCTCCGCCGGCCTTGTCCTGGCCGCCCTCCAGTCGCTGTCGGTGCCGTTGCCGGCACAGGCGCAGGCGGTGCCGGCGACCAGCGTGCCGTCCGGTTACGGCCGCTACTGCAGCCTCAGCTACAGCGGCGGCGGCTGGGCGTTCTCGCATCTGAGCGGCGCCAGCTCGAACCCCTGCGGCGACATGCTCGCCACCGGCCCCGGCGGCACCATCGCCCGCGCCGGCCTGTGGTCGGTGTCCGGCACCAACAACGCGATGGCGGTCTGCAATGACGGCGCCTTCCAGGTGTTCTACGTCGGCACCGGCGCCGCGCCGGCAACCTGGGCCTTCGACGCCGCCAAGGGCAAGAGCAAGTGCGTGATCACCGTGTCGCCGAAGGCACTGCCGGTATTCGTCAAGCCCTACCAGCTCTATACCGGCTCGGTCGCCACCTACAACCGCTGGGATTTCAACTATTACGACCTGCCGATCAAGTCGACCGACTTCGGCCAGCCGGCCAATGCCAGTTGCCCGAACTCGAAGGTGATCGACAAGAACGGCAAGCAGGCCTGCTGGATCAACGGCCACGGTGGCTATGACTGGGTGATGCCGGCCAACAACGCGCTGAAGGCCGCCGCCGCCGGCGTGGTCCGCAAGGCGCGTTTCCGCGACACCACCGAGTTCGGCGGCGTCTGCGCCCAGAAAAGCCCGCAGGGCGAGATCTACATCGAGCACAGCGTCGGTTCCGGCACCTATGCCGAGCGCTTCCTGACCTACTACGCCCACGCCAAGGCGATCGACGTGGTCGATGGCCAGACCGTCTCGGCAGGCCAGGTGATCGGCGCGGTCGGCGACAACGGCTGCTCGTCCGAGCCGCACCTGCACTTCTCGGTGCAGCGCCTGACCAACCTGACCGGCTTCCGCAGCTTCACCCCGACCTACCCGAACAGCGGCTGGGGCATCTCCGGCATCCACGGCCTGATCGACCCGTTCGGCTGGAACGCACCGGTCAACGTCGATCCCTGGGCCACCCGCCTGATCGGCCAGACCAAGGACGGCGTCAAGAGCCCGGGTGCCTACAGCATCAACCTCTGGAAGTCGGGCCAAGTGCCGGCGCAGTAAGCAGCAGGGCGGGTCGATCGCTGTTGCCCGGCCGAAGTCGGACCTGCCGGGAATGCTTACCGAAACCGGGGGCGGTCGGCATACTCCCTGCAACACCGAACGCTCGCCGGTCCTCTGACCGGCGAGCCGTTTTCCGGCACCAGACCACGGGGAGTGATTGATGAGCCTGTTCCGCACCAAAGCGATCGAGACCGATCTCGAAAAGAGCACCGGACTGAAGCGCAGCCTCAATGCCTTCGATCTGGTGATGCTCGGCATCGGCGCGATCATCGGAACCGGCATCTTCGTGCTGACCGGCAAGGCGGCGGCGGTCAACGCCGGCCCGGCGGTGGTGCTGTCGTTCGTCGTCGCCGGCCTGGCCTGCACCTTCGCGGCACTCTCCTACGCCGAACTGGCCTCGTCGATCGGCGGTGCCGGCAGCGCCTACGGCTATGGCTACGCGGGTCTCGGCGAATGGCCGGCCTGGATCATCGGCTGGATGCTGGTGCTCGAATACGCGGTCGCGGTGCCGGCGGTATCGGCCGGCTGGTCGGAATACCTGAACACCGGCCTGCAGTCGATCAACGTGCATCTGCCAGCGGCGCTGACACACAGCTTTCTCGACAAGCAGCACGCCGGCAGCTTCGTCAATCTGCCGGCGGTGCTGATCATCGGCACGCTCGGCTATGTGCTGGCACGCGGCGCCAAGGTCGGCGCGGTGCTCAACGCGATCATCGTCGCGGTGAAGCTGGCGACCATCTTCCTGTTCATCGGCGTCGCCGTGTTCCACGTCGACCCGACGCTCTGGCATCCGTTCATTCCGGCGGAAGTCGTCGACGCCGACGGCAGCAAGCACTTCGGCTGGGGCGGCGTGTTCGACGGCGCCTCGAAGATCTTCTTCGCCTATCTCGGCTTCGACGCGGTGTCGACCGCCGCCGAAGAAACGAAAAAGCCGTCGCGCGACCTGCCGATCGGCATTCTCGGCTCGCTCGGCGCCTGCACGATCCTGTACATCGTGGTCTCCGGCCTGCTGACCGGTATCGTCCCGTACACCGACCTGAACGTCGGCTCGCCGGTCGCCTACTCGCTGCTGCAGATCGGCCAGAAGACCGCCGCCGGGCTGATCTCGATCGGCGCGATCGCCGGCCTGACCACGGTGATGCTGGTGATGTTCTACGGCCTGACCCGCGTGCTGTTCGCGATTTCCCGCGACGGCCTGCTGCCGCCGTTCTTCGCCACGCTGCATCCGGAAACCCGGACCCCGGTCGGCTCGATCATCGCCGCTGGCCTCGTCATGCTGATCCTCGGCGGCTTCGTGCCGCTCGGCGAACTGGCCGATACCGCCAACATCGGCACGCTCGGCGCGTTCGTGATCGCCTGTGTCGGCGTGCTGGTGCTGCGCCGCACCCGGCCTGACCTCAAGCGGCCGTTCAAGGCCCCGTTCGGCCCGCTGCTGCCGGTGCTTGGCGTGCTTTCCTGCGGCTACCTCATGTCGCGCCTCGGCCAGACCACCTGGACCGCGTTCGCGGTCTGGCTGGTGATCGGCCAGGTCATCTACTTCGGCTATTCGCGCGGTCATTCCAGGCTCGCCACGGCTTGAGGCGCGGTCATGGAAGCCTTCTGGGCGGCGATCGACGCCGTCAACAACACCCTGCTGTCGGTGCCGATGCTGCTGGCGCTGCTCGGCATCGGCCTGCTGTTCTCGGCGTGGAGCAAGTTCTGCCAGTACCGCTCGCTGACCCATGGCGTCGCACTGGTCGCCGGCCGTGGCATCGACACTCGCCACGGTGAAGGGGCACTGACCCATTTCCAGGCGCTGACTGCGGCAATGAGCGGCACTGTCGGCCTCGGCGCGATTGCCGGCATGGCGATCGCGGTCGATTTCGGCGGTCCGGGCGCGGTGTTCTGGATGTGGGTGGTCGGCCTGATCGGCATGGCGCTGAAGACCACCGAAGTGACCCTGTCCCTGCTTTATCGCGACACCTCCGAGCCCGGCAATCCGCATGGCGGCGCGATGTATGTGGCCCGTGACGGGCTGGCGCAGCTGAACCCGAAGCTCAAGCCCTTCGGCCGCGTGATCGGCGTCGCTTTCTGCTTCGCGCTGCTGCTGTTCGCGTTCACCGGCGGCAACATGTTCCAGACCTGGAGCGTCGCCGACACCACGCGCGAGTATTTCGGGGTGCCCACGTGGGTAACCGGCGTGATCCTCGCCAGTGCGGCGGGTGCGGTGATCCTCGGCGGCATCCAGCGCATCGGCAACGTCACCAAGACCCTGGTGCCTTTCAAGTGCGGCGTCTACGTGATCGTCGGCGTCTACGTGATCCTGCACGAGGCCGACAGCCTGCCGGCGCTGTTCGGCTTGATCGTCAGCAGCGCGTTCTCGCCGACCGAAGGCGTCGGCGCCTTCGCTGGCGGCACGATGGGCTCGGCGTTCCTGTGGGGCATGAAGCGGGCGCTGTTTTCCAGCGAAGCGGGCTTGGGCACCGCACCGATCGCGCACAGCGCCGTGAAGACCCCGGAGCCGGTGACCGAAGGCGTGGTCGCAGGTCTTGAGCCGTTCATCGACACCATCTTCGTCTGCACCGTGACCGGCCTCGTGGTGCTGTCGACCGGCATCTGGAATCGTGCCCCGGCAGTCAAATGGGAGTCCGGATCGCCCGCCTTCATTGAGACCAGTGCAGGCCACTGGCGTCCTGACCTGCAGTGGCTTCCTGCAGCCGCCCCCGATGAACTGCGCAAGGACAATGCACCGGTGTTCGCGATGGTCGAGGTCGATGGCATCCGCACCCGCGTCTACGGCAGCGTGCGCCTTAAGCAAGGCCTCGAAGTGATCTGGCACCCCGTTTCCGCCCACAGCACGCCAAAGATTCTCGATGACGGCATCTATGCCGACTATCGCGGCTCGACCCTGGTCGCCAAGGGTTTCGACAAGGTCCACCCGGGCCTAGGCCGCTGGCTGATCACGATCGCGGTCTGGGTGTTCGGCCTGTCCTGCATCATCAGCTACGGCTATTACGGCGAGCAGGGCGTGATCTACCTGATCGGACCTCAGGCGATCACGCCGTACCGGATCACCTGGTGCGTGGCGGCGGCGGTGGCCTGCTTCGGCTTCATCGAGACCTCGGGTCAGCTCGATGCGATCTCGACCGTCGGCCTGGGCTTCATGTATGTCATCAACCTGCCGCTGATGGTGGTGCTCGGCCACAAGGCGATGGCGGCCTATCACGGCTACTTCCGTCGCCTCGCGGCCGGCGAGATCCGCCGCCCCTGAACCGCCGGCTCAGCCTGCCGACGCGGCGATCGCCTGGCGCAGGTCGGCGAGCAGATCGTCGATGTGCTCGATGCCGATCGACAGCCGCACCGTGTCCTCGCTGACGCCGGCCTTTTCCAGTTCGGCCGGCGACAGCTGGCGGTGCGTGGTCGACGCCGGATGGGTGGCCAGCGACTTGGCGTCGCCGATGTTGACCAGCCGGGTGAACAGCTTGAGGGCGTCCTGGAAACGGGCGCCGGCGGCGCGGCCACCGCTCAGGCCGAAGGTGATGATCCCCGACGCCCGGCCGCCGAAATAGGCCTGCGCCAGCGCGTGCTGCGGGTGATCTTCGAGGCCGGCATAGCCAACCCACTTCACCTGCGGCTGCGCCTTCAGGAAGCGGGCGACCTTGATCGCGTTGTCGGTGATCCGGTCCATGCGCAGCGCCAGCGTTTCGATGCCGGCCAGGATCTGGAAGGCATTGAACGGCGACAGCGCCGCGCCGGTGTTGCGCAGCGGCACCACGCGGGCGCGGCCGATGTAGGCGGCCGGGCCCAGCGCGTCGGTGTAGACGACACCGTGGTAGCTCGGGTCCGGCTCGTTCAGGCGCGGGAAGCGGCTCTTGTGCTCGGCCCAGGGGAACTTGCCGGAATCGACGATCGCGCCGCCGAGCGTCGTGCCATGACCGCCGAGATACTTGGTCAGCGAGTGGACGACGATGTCCGCACCGTGCTCGAACGGCCGCAGCAGGTACGGCGTGGCCACCGTGTTGTCGACGATCAGCGGCACGCCGGCCGCGTGGGCGATCTTGGCGATCGCGGCGATGTCGGTGACGTTGCCGAGCGGATTGCCGATCGATTCGATGAACACCGCCTTGGTCCGGGTGTCGATCAGCGGCGCGAAGCTGGCCGGGTCGCGCGGGTCGGCGAAACGGGTCTCGATGCCGTACTGCGGCAAGGTGTGGGCGAACAGGTTGTAGGTGCCGCCGTACAGCGTGCTGGCCGAGACGATGTTGTCGCCGACGCCGGCGATGGTCTGGATCGCGTAGGTCACCGCCGCCTGGCCCGAGGCCAGCGCCAGTGCGCCGATGCCGCCTTCGAGCGCGGCCAGCCGCTGCTCCAGCACGTCGTTGGTCGGATTCATGATCCGCGAATAGATGTTGCCGGCGACCTTCAGGTCGAACAGGTCGGCGCCGTGCTGGGTGTCGTCGAAGGCGAACGCGACGGTCTGGTAGATCGGCACCGCGACCGCGCGGGTCGTCGGATCCGGCTGGTAGCCAGCGTGGATGGCCAGGGTCTCGAAGTGCAGCGGGGTATCGGACATATGTCGTTCTCGGCGGGGTTGTCGTCGGATGCTTGTCGTGCTCGCGCCGTCAACGCTGGACGGCGAGCGAATGCAGACGCTACACCGGCAACACGGTTCCAAGGAAAGTCCAAAGCCGTCGCCGTGGCATTCGCCCGGCCCGGCGACGCCGCCACCGATACACTGTCGGCCCCGAATTCCCGATCCGCATGAACCTGCCCAACCTCACTGACGTCGCCCACCGCGCCACCGGCAGGACCGGCGTGCTGCTGATGAACCTCGGTTCGCCCGATGCCCCGACCGGCCCGGCGATCCGCCGCTACCTCGCCGAGTTCCTTGGCGATCCCCGCGTCGTCGAACTGCCGCGGGCGCTGTGGCTGCCGATCCTGTACCTGTTCATCGTGCCGTTCCGGCCGAAACGCCTCGCCCATGCCTACGGCTCGATCTGGATGGACGAGGGCTCGCCGCTGATCGTCCACTCGAAGCGACAGGCCGCGAAGCTGAAGGCCAGGCTCGCCGCCCAGTACGGGCGCGAGGTGCCGGTCGAACTGGCGATGACCTACGGCAATCCGAGCGTGGAATCGGCGATCGCCGCACTGGAACAGCAGGGCGTGCGGCGCATCGTCGTGCTGCCGCTGTATCCGCAGTATTCGGGCTCGACCACGGCGGCCTGCTACGACGCGGTGTTCGCGGAAACCCAGAAGCGCCGCTGGATGCCGGAGCTGCGCACCTTCGGCTGCTACCACGATCATCCGAGCCACATCGCCGCGCTGTCGAACAGCGTGCGCCGGCACTGGGAAAGCCACGGCCGCGGCGAGCATCTGCTGATGTCGTTCCATGGCGTGCCGCAGCACTACGTCACCGCCGGCGATCCGTACTACTGCCAGTGCCAGAAGACCGGCCGCCTGCTCGCCGAAGCGCTGGAACTGCCGAAGGACGGCTATTCGATCAGCTTCCAGAGCCGCTTCGGCAAGGCACCGTGGGTGCAGCCATACACCGATGCCACGGTGAGGGCGCTGGCCACGCGCGGCGTCAGGACACTCGACGTGCTGTGCCCGGGCTTCGCCGCCGACTGCCTGGAAACGCTCGAGGAAATCTCGATCGGCGTCGGCGAGGACTTCATCGCCCACGGCGGCAGCGCGTTCCGCTACATCCCCGCGCTGAACGACCACGACGAGCACATCGAGATGATCGCCGGCCTGCTCGAGGACGCCCTCGCCGGCTGGCTGATGCCGGTGCCGGAAGCAGGCGAGGCCGAAACCCGCCTGGCCCGGGCTGCTGCGCTGGAACTGGCGTTCCGCGGTCAGGTGCTGCCGGCGCTCCAGCCGCGCGGCTGAGAGCCCGCGCCGGCGCCGGGCGGCTTTCCGCAAGTGCGAGCGCCGGCCCTAGTTCGGCTTCAGCTGCACCTGCGGCCCGCTGGGAAGACGGCGCACCGCCGGCGCTGAAGCCGGCCGTTCCACCACCGCCGGCGCGACGGGCAATTCCGTCACCGTAGGCACGGCCGGCTGCGCCGTCGGCGGCAGCGATACCGCCGGCACCGGTGCCGGCGCGGACGGCACGCCCGAAGTCGGTGCCGCCACGGCAACGGCGGGTGTCGGTGCCGGATTCGGGACCGGCGCCGGGGTTGGCGCCTGCAGCCTGACCGGCGCCGGCGCCGGCGCGAAGTCGGATGCCTTGACCGTCGGATGACGCTGCACGGCGAGCACATCGTCGGGGGTCAGCGTGATCACCGGCGCCACCGGCAGGTGATGCGCGCGCGTCGTGCTGCCCGGGCTCGCCAAGACCGGCGCCTGCCGGTCGGCTGCTGCTCCGCCGCCGGCTGGCGGCGTGCCGGTCGGCAAGCTCACGGCCGGCACCGGCGCGCCACTGGCGGCTGGCGGCTGGACCGCCGCCTGGATCGGCACCGGCACCCGCTCGTCGGCGACGATGGTGATCGGCACCGGTTCCGCCGACGGGTCGGTCGACACCGGCTGGGTCGCCGGCGGGACAGTCGCCACCGCCTTGTCGCCGGATGGTCCTGGCTCCGCCGCGTCCGGCGCCTGGCCGGTCGGCGGCGTTTCGCTCGGCCGTGGCAGCGGCAGCGGCGTCGCCGTCGCCATTGCACCGGCAGCGGCCGGCTCGTCGACCGGTGTGATCACCGTTGCCGGCACCGGCTCCTCGACCGCGTTCGCGACCACCGGCGTGGCGGCCACCACCGCTTGCGCGGTCGCCGCAGGCTCCACGGCTACGGGGGCCGCCGCAACCGCGGTACGACCGGCAACAGGTGCCGCAGGATCGCAGCCATTGGCGTCGACACGTTCGCCGAGCGCCGTGTTCGGGCAGAGATCGCGACCGTTGGCGATGCCATCGAAATCGTCATCCAGCGCGCAGCCCTGGCTATCGACCTGGGCGCCGCTTTCCGATTGGGGACACTGGTCGGCGCTATCAGGTACGCCGTCGCCGTCGCCATCACCGCGCATGTTCGATGTGCCCGTGGCGGCCGGCTTGGCCGCAGCCGCAACGTCTGGCGCCGGCGTATCGCCGGTCATCGCGACCTGCGCGGCGACAACCGGCTCGGGGGCTGGTGCCTGAGCCGGCGACGGGGCGGGTGCTGCGGCAGCCGGCTTGTCGACCGGACCCGCGATGTCGGCCGAATCCGCGGCCGCGATCGGCCCCGAGGCGACTGCAGCCGCCTCGGTCTTCGCATCCGGAACCGGCACGGGGGCAGCAGCTTCAAGCACCTCGGGTGCGGCCGCCACTGCAGACGACGCAACTGCAGGAGCCGGTGCCTCGACCTTGGCCGCAGGGGCAACGGCCACCGGCTCGGGAACAGCATTCGGCGACGGGGAAGCGGCGGGTGCCGCGACGGGGCCGGCGACGGCTGGCGAAGCGGCGTTCGGAGATGCCACGCTGGCGGCTGCGCCACCGACCACTAGCCCGTCCGACGACGGAACGACGAGGTTGCAGCCGTTGACATCGACCCGTTGGCCAGCGGGGGTACCCGGACAGCGATCGCGACCGTTGGCGACACCGTCGAAATCATCGTCGAACGCGCAGCCGTCCGCGTCAACCTGCGAGCCGCTGCTGGAGTAAGGACACTGGTCGACGAGGTCGAGCACGCCGTCGCCATCGGCATCTCCTTCCTTGCCGCCGTCGATGCCGCAGCCGTTGCTGTTCACGGCGACACCCGCCGCGCTGTGCGGGCAATCGTCGCGCTCGTCAGACAAGCCATCCGCATCGCCGTCGGCAATCGGCGTCGGCGTCGCGAGCAACCGGGTCGGCGCCAGCAACAAGCCGGCCAGCAGCAGGGACGCGCGGAAGCGGACAATCGGGTTCATCAAGGGAATACCTGGACTGACGGCGCCGCAGTCAAGCTGAGGCATATTCGAATTTGATGCACCGAATGTACCTGATGCCGGGCCAACACTGACGGTCACTGATTGATCTCACCACCCCCATGCCGCCGATCTCCGCGACGCACCCGCTGATCCTCGCTTCCGGCTCCCGCTACCGAGCCGGCCTGCTGGCCCGCCTGGGCCTGCCGTTCGTGGCGATGCCGTCCGATGCCGATGAAAGCCGGCTGTCCGACGAAGCCCCGCAGGCGCTGGCCGAACGCCTGGCGCTGGCCAAGGCGCGCGTGCTGTCGACTCGCCATCGCGAGCGCTGGGTGCTCGGCTCCGACCAGGTGGTCGCCTGCGGCAGCCGGGTGCTGGGCAAGCCGGGCACGCGGGAAGCGGCGATCGAGCAGCTCGGCGCGCAATCGGGACGGCGGGTCGAGTTCATCACGGCGGTGGCGCTGGTCCACGAGGCCAGCGGTGCGGTCCATCGCCATGTCGATGTCACCTGCGTGCGATTCCGGACGCTGACGCCTGCCGAAATCGAACGCTATGTCGATGCGGAACCAGCTTTCGACTGCGCCGGCAGTTTCAAGAGCGAAGGTCTCGGCATCGCCCTGGTCGAGGCGATCGACAGCGAGGACGCCACCGGCCTCGTCGGCCTGCCGCTGATCGCCGTGCGGCGCCTGCTGGCCAAGATCGGCCAGCCCTTGCCCTGAATCCGCGTCAGCGGCCGCGCAGCCAGCCCGGCAGCATGTGCACGCCGTCGACCACCGCCGTCGCGCCCGCCCGGTGCAGCCGGCCGGGTTCATGGACGCCGCAGGCGACACCGAGCGCCGGCATGCCGATCGCCTGTGCCATCGCCACGTCGTACTCGGTGTCACCGATCATCAGCGCCCGCTCGGGCGCAATGCCGGTTTCGCGAAGGATTTCCTCAAGCATCAGCGGATGCGGCTTGTCGGCGGTTTCGTCGGCACAGCGGCTGGTCTCGAACAGCGGCCGGACATGGCCGTGATCGTCGAATGCGCCTTCCAGCCCCGAACGCGGCTTGCCGGTCGCCACCGCCAGCCGGAAGCCCAGCGCCCGCAGCTCGATCAATGCTTCGGCCGCGCCGTCGAACAGCGGCGTGGAATGAATCTTCAGGCCCGATTCGCGCCGGTGCAGCAGCAGCTGGCGCATCACCCACTGCGGGTCGAACTCCGGATACAGCCGGCGCATGCCGTCCTCCAGCCCGAGGCCGATCAGTTCGGCGATCTGGTGGTTCTCGCGCGGCGGCAGACCGAGATCACGGATCGCGGCTTGTGTCGTGCTGACGATCAGGCCGGCGGAATCGGCGAGCGTGCCGTCCCAGTCGAAGATCAGCAGATCGAATTCGGGCATGGGGTCGAGAGCGGGAATGGATGCATGCGCACGCAAAGGCGCAAAGACGCGAAGAAAAGCCGGTTGATTATTGACTCGGCATGCTGACATTGAACGAATGCGCAGCTCGGACGACCGGATGATCCTTTCAAAACCAGCCGAAATGCCGACCCACCAATCACAAATCTTTGTTTTTGTTATTGATGCGGCACTACTGCAGGTCGCTGTGAAGGCCGCTCGCAACCCAGCGGGCGTGTTCACATCCAATGTTCAAGTGCCACATCAATAACAACCCGATTCCCGCCGTTCTTTCTTCGCGTCTTTGCGTGAGCCCGACGTTTGAAGTGAGGTCGGCGCTCAACGCCCCGGCCCGAGCACGTCGAGGAACTCGCGAAGCTCTTCGGTCATCGGCGCGTTGACAATCAGCTTGCCGAACTCGCCGTCGGCCGGCAGCTGCAGGAAGTGCGAGTGCAGGAACATCCGCCGCAGGCCCTTGTCGCGGATCGGCTTCTGATCGTCCCGCAGGCCGTACTTGCGGTCACCGGCGACCGGGTGGCCGAGCGCCAGCGCGTGGACGCGGATCTGATGGGTACGGCCGGAAAAGATGTGCACTTCGCAGAGCGTCGCATCCTTGTAATGCGCCTGCGGCACGAAGCGCGATTTCGACGGCTTGCCGTCTTCCTCATCAATGTCGACGAAGCGCTCGCCGCCCGGGATCGAGCGCTTGACCAGCGCGGCGTCGACATCGCGCGCCCCGCCCTGCAGGCGGCCGACGATCAGCGCGAAGTAGCGCTTGTCGGCCAGGCCGTCGCGGAACGCGCGCTGGGCGCGCAACAGGCCGGGACGGGACTTGGCCAGCAGCAATACCCCACTCGTGTCGCGATCGAGGCGATGGGCCAATTCGAGAAAGTCGTACTTGCCCCAGCCGCGCGCCGCTTCGATGACGCCGTAGGCAATGCCGGTGCCGCCGTGCGAGGCCAGCCCGGCCGGCTTGCAGATCGCCAGGTAATGCTCGTCCTCGTAGACGATGGCGTCACGCAGGCGGTTCAGGACCGCGTCCGGGGCGCGGATCTGCTCGGTCCTTTCGGCGATCCGGACCGGCGGGATGCGGATTTCCTCGCCCAACGCGATCTTGCGATCCGGCTTGGCCCGGCCGCCGTCGACGCGTACCTGGCCGGAACGCAGGATCTGGTAGATGTGCGACTTCGGCACGCCGGGCAGACATTTCATCAGGTAGTTGTCGATGCGCTGACCGTCCTCGTTCGGACCAACCGTCATGTGCACGACGACACTCGGCAGGTTCGCCGGCTCGGCGACCCTGGCCTTCACCGCCGCGCGCGACACCGGGTTGAACTTCGGCGCGCTGACCTTCTTTTTCGCGACCGACGACGGCCGGCCGGCAAAGGACTTTCCGAACCCAGGCTTGGCCGGACGCGGCTTTGCGGCGGCACCGCTGGCGGCCGGACGCGGCTTCGGCCGTCCGGCGGACGGCGCGGCCAGCGGACGCTCGGCGGAACGTTCAGCCGGGCGTTCGGCCGATCGGGCGGCTGCGGCGCGCGCGGTCCGCGGCGGGGCGCGCGTTGGCGCCGGACCGCTGTTCCGTTCTTCACTTTGCGGACGCGTCTTCTTGTCGAACTTGCGTGCCGGACGCTCGCTGCTTGCGACACCCGCCGGTGACGGCTTCGACGATGGCCGCGTCGCCAGCTTGTCAGCCCGGGCGGAGGACCGGGCCGGGCTCGGCGCCGGATTCAGCACATTGTTCCAGTCGCCCTTCTGGCGCGGCTGGTATGACGAACTGGCGGCAGACTTCCGGGCCGGACGCGCGCCCGGCTGGGTCGAGGAGCGGGAAGCGGCGGATTGGCGGTCAGGCTTGCGATTCAAGGCGATCTCGGCGGGGCTACGTTGCGACGGTGGTGCGTCAGGACCGAGACGACGGTGTCCAGCGGACGGCGACGACTCGAGTGGACGACAGGACGGCACCGGGGACAGCCGGTTGGAGCCATGCCCTTGAGCGGCAACGCAAAACTACCGCATGCGGAAACTTCGTGGCACACTGCCGCGCGTCTGACGCGCAGGCGTCCGACACAAAACTCAGCGATCGGCCCATGGGCCGTCGCCGAGGCCTTGGCAGGACTCAGCGGGTGCGCATGGTAACAAACCGTCCGCCTTGCCAGCGCCAATTCCAGTACCCATCAACACGTCGACCGACATCGGGCCGGCGTCCCGCACAATCCAGCGTTCCCGCACGAGGCGGGGATGAATCGACGATCGAACCATCACAATTTCGTAACGATCGAGGCGCGCCACAGACGCGCCGCATCCCGTGTCGCGCGGTCGAGCGTCTTCACAGACCGCTATCGAGACCGCATCAATGAAGAGAATCCTGATCAACGCCACACAGCGCGAAGAATTGCGCGTGGGCATCGTCGACGGGCAGAAGCTTTACGACCTTGACATCGAACTGGCCTCGCGCGAGCAGCGCAAGTCCAACGTCTACAAGGGCAAGATCACCCGCGTCGAGCCGAGCCTCGAAGCCTGCTTCGTCGACTACGGCGCGGAGCGCCATGGCTTCCTGCCGCTGAAGGAAATCCACCGCGACTACTACCGGCCGAGCGCCGGCAATGGCAGCGGCGGCAAGGGCAACATGCGGGATCTGATCGCCGAAGGCTCGGAGATCATCGTCCAGGTCGAGAAGGAAGAGCGCGGCAACAAGGGCGCCGCGCTCACGACCTACGTCAGCCTGGCCGGCCGCTATCTGGTGCTGATGCCGAACAACCCGAAGGCCGGCGGCATTTCCCGCCGGGTCGAGGGCGAGGAACGCGAGGAAGCGCGCGAAGCGCTGGCGGCGCTGACCATCCCTGACGGCATGGGCATCATCGTCCGCACCAACGGCATCGGCCGTTCGGCGCCGGAACTGCAGACCGATCTCGACCAGCTCGCCGACACCTGGGGCCGGATCACCCAGGCGGCCAGCGAGCTGCCGGCGCCGTTCCCGCTGTACAAGGAAAACAACGTCGTGCTGCGCGCGCTGCGCGACTACCTGCGCCCGGACATCGGCGAGGTGATCGTCGACAACGCCGAAATCTACGAGGAAGCCCGGGCGCAGATGGAGCGCTCGATGCCGGCCGAGAAGCACAAGCTCAAGCTGTACCGCGACGACATCCCGCTGTTCTCTCGCTACCAGGTCGAAAGCCAGATCGAATCGGCGCACGAGCGCATGGTCCGCCTGCCGTCCGGCGGCTCGATCGTCATCGACCACACCGAAGCGCTGACCGCGATCGACATCAACTCGGCGAAGGCGACCGGCGGTGGCGGCATCGAGGAAACCGCGCTGCAGACCAATCTGGAAGCGGCCGAGGAAATCGCCCGCCAGCTGCGCCTGCGGGACTTGGGCGGCCTGATCGTGATCGATTTCATCGACATGAACTCGACCAAGAACCAGCGCGAGGTCGAAAAGGCGGTGCAGGAAGCCTGCGACATCGACCGCGCCCGCGTGCAGGTCGGCCGCCTGAGCCGCTTCGGCCTGCTCGAAATGAGCCGCCAGCGCCTGCGCCCCTCACTCTCCGAACACACCCAGATCGCCTGCCCGCGCTGCGAAGGCCGCGGCCAGATCCGCTCGGTCGAATCGCTGGCGCTGGCCGCGCTGCGCCTGATCGAGGAGGAGTGCATGAAGGACCGCACCGGCCGCGTGATCGCGCAGCTGCCGGTCGATGTCGCCACCTTCCTGCTCAACGAGAAGCGCGGCGTGATCGCCGAGCTGGAATCGCGCTACCTGGTGGTCGTCACCCTGGTCCCGAACGAAACCCTGGAGACGCCGAAGTACGAAATCCTGCGGATCCGCACCGATCACTTAACGCAGGACAACAACGCCGGCATGAGCTATCGCCTGCCGCAGGATTTCAAGGCCGAAGCCCGCGCCGCGCTGGTCGGCAGCGGCACGCCGCAGGGTCCGCGCAGCGCCTCGGGAGATGCCGCCGTCAAGGCGCTGCTGCCGAACGCCCCGGCCCCGCTGCCGCTCGATGCGCCGGATCCGACGGTCGCCGCGCCGGCCGCCGCCAAGGCGCAGGTGCCGGCCCCGGTCGCCGTGATGCAGCCGGTCGTCTCCGGCGGCGGCTTCTTCGCCTGGCTGGGCCGCCTGTTCGGCTTCGGCAAGCGCGCCAGCGCCGACGGCAAGCCGAACGCGAAGGGCAACGACGGCAACAGCCGCGGCGGCAACGCCCAGCGACAGCAGCAGTCGCCGCAGCGCAATGGTGGTCAGCCGCAGGGCGGCCAGCAGCGCAATGGCCGTGACGGGGGCCGTGATGGCAACCGCGACGGCCGTCGTGATGGCGGCGGCCGTCCGCAGGACGGTCAGCAGCGCCGCGAGAATGGCCGCGATGGCAGCCGTGACGGCAATCGCGATGGCCGTCGCGACGGCGCCCGTCCGCCGCAGGACGGTCAGCCGCAGCCGCGCCGCGATGGCCGCAACGGCAACGAGGCACGCGCCGACGGCGGCAACAACAACCGGCCGCAGCACCCGAACCAGAACGGCGGCCAGAATCGCCAGGACGGTCGAGGCGAAACTCGCGGGGAAGGTCGCGGCCAGCAGCAGCCGCGTCAGCCGCGTCCGCCGCAGAGCCAGAATCCGCGGCCCGCGCAGGCCCCCGCCAATGCCAATGCCAATGCCAATACCGACGGCGAACTGCCGGCCACTGCCGTCGCAGCCGCCGCAGCGGTGATCAGCGCGCCCGTCGCCGCCGATGCGGCAGTGGCGGCATCGGTCGAATCGATGAGCACGCTGCTGGCCTCGGCCAGCGTCGACAACCCGGCCGAAGGCGAAGCCGCTGCGGGCGCGACCGATCCGGCCGGCACCGGCGGCGAGCCGCGCGAGGGCAGCGGTCGCCGTGGCCGCCGTGGTCGTCGCGGTCGCGGCCGCGGCCGCAACGGGGAAGGCGGCGAGCGCAATCCGAACGCCCAGCCGGGCAGCGAGGGTGACGGCAGCGATGACGGCGCCGAAGGTGACGACAGCGACGCCGCCTTCAGCAGCGTGAACGGTGGCGACGAGATCCCGCCGATGTTCGATCCGTCGGCCATCGAAGCGGTGCCGGCCAGCGACGAGCCGGGCTATGCGCCGCGCCGCGACCAGCGCCCGGTGCGGATCGAGGCCGCCGCCGTGGTCGCCGCCGAGGCCAGTGCCGTCTCGCCGGTGGCCGAAGCCGCCGCCATCAGCGATGCACCGAGCGTCGTCGCCGTGGCCGACGCGGTGATTGCCCCGGTGGCGGCAGTCAGCGAAGCGCGGGCGATCGAGGCCCCGGTGGCCACGCTCGTCGAGCAGCCTGCAGCGCCGGCGCTCGAAGTCGCCGATGCGGTCACGGCGCCTGCCGAGCCGGCGCCGGTCGTCGTCGAGGTCGCGGAAGTCGTGGCCGCCGCGCCGGTGCTTGAAGCGCCTGAGGTCGAGGCGCTGGCGGCCGTGGCCGAAGCCGAGGCGGTGGCGGTGGCGGCGGCACCGGAAGCACTGATGGCCGTTGCCGAACCGGCGATCGTGGCAGCGGCCGAAGCGCCGGCCGTCGTGGACGAGATCGCCGCCGCGCCGGCAGCGGAAGTCGCACCCGTAGCGGTCGTGACGGCGGAGGCGCCGGCAGCGGACGCCGTCGCCATCACGGCCAGCGGTGACGACGCCGAAAAGAAGCCCGACGCGGTCGCCTGATCGCCCGCGGCCGGGACACAAGAAAGCCGCGTCGAAGGACGCGGCTTTTTTCGTCACGGCATTTGAAATGCGCCCTGTTTCCGGCAAGGCTGCAGGGCTTGCGTCGCGCGCCCTCGCTCGCCTACTCGCGGCGCAGGATGCGGTCGACCAGCTGGTTGGCCCAGAAATTCGATTTGAACGATGCCGTCACCGAGACCGGGTCGTAATGGTTGGCGACCCAGTCGGGAAACGTCGTGCCCGGATGCGCGGCGAGGTGATCCCGATAGCTATGGAAGACCTGATCGAGCACGCCGGTCTTGGCCGCCTTGATGTGGCCATGACGCCAGAAATCGAGCTGGCGCATCGCCGTCGCGAAGCTGGCTCCGCGCAGCAGCAGGAAGATCGTCGACACCATGCCGGCGCGATCCGCACCGGACTTGCAGTGGATCAGCAGCGGCTTCGGCAGGCTGTCGAGCAGGCTGATAATTTCCAGCAACTCGTCGCGCTGCGGCGCGCTGCGCGAACCGATCGGGAAATGCACCAGCCGCAGGCCGATGCGCTTGCAGGTGTCCCATTCGAGCTGGTTCGAGCCGAGATGGGTCTCGTTGCCGCGCAGGCTCAGCACTGTCTGGATGCCGGCTCTTTGCGCAGCGCGCAGCTGGTACGGCATCGGATGCCCGCAGCGGTGCAGCTCCGGCGTGATCCGCAACCGGGTGTTGTAGATGAAGCGGAAGATCGAATGGTCGACGAACAGCATGTTCAGCCAAGCCCGGAACCGCGGCCAGGGCGTCAGCAGCGGCAGATCCGGCGGCAGCACCGCGGTACGACGACTCATGCCCGCGCCTCCAGCAGGGCGGCAACGGCCTGAAGGTCGGCCTCGGTGTCGACCCCGCGGGGCGGCGGCACGTCCGACACGCCGACCGCGATCCGCAGGCCGGCTTCCAGTGCCCGCAGCTGCTCCAGCGCTTCGCAGTTTTCCAGCGACGAGGCCGGCAACTGGCTGAAGCGGCGCAACGCGCCCACCCGGTAGGCGTACAGGCCGATGTGGCGGAACGCCAGGCCGGCAGGCAGCGGCGACGTCAGGCTGGCGCCTTCGCGCTTCCACGGAATCGGCGCCCGCGAAAAATACAGCGCGTGGCCATTGGCGGCGCGCACCACTTTGACGACGTTCGGGTTCAGCCAGTCTTCGAGCGCGTGCAGCGGATGGCACAGCGTGGCGATGTCGGCAGCCGGGTCGTCGGCCAGCAGGCGCGCCGCCTCGATCACCATCGCCGCCGGCATCAGCGGCTCGTCGCCCTGCAGGTTGACGACGATCTCCTCATCGGCCCAGCCGGCTCGCGTCGCGATCTCGTTGACCCGGTCGGTGCCGGACTGATGGGCCGGATCGGTCATCCGCACGTCGGCGCCGAAGCCGGCGCATACGGCCTGCACGTCGGCATCGTCGGCGGCGATGGTCACGGCGGCAGGACCGGCGACCGCGCAGGCCGCCTGCCAGGTCCACTGCACCATCGGCTTGCCGGCCAGATCGCGCAGCACCTTGCGCGGCAGGCGGGTCGAGCCGAGCCGTGCCGGGACGACGATGCGGAACGCCGGACCGCTCACTTCAGCTCGTCGTCGCGCAGCGGCCGGGCTTCCTCTTCGAGCATCACCGGAATGCCGTCGCGCACCGGATAAGCGAGGCGCGAGGCCTTGCACCACAGTTCCTGGACATCCGGATGCCAGGTCAGCGGTCCCTTGGTGACCGGGCAGACGAGGATGTCGAGCAGGCGCTTGTCCATGGATTCAGAAGGATTTTCGAGGAAGGCTGGAGAGCAATTTTCGCACATGCGCCGTGTCGGCCTCGCCAAACCGCGCCTCGGCCGGCACCCACCACAGCCCCGGTCGCGCGAACGCGGCGCACTTCACCGCGTCCTTCTCGGTCATCAGCACCGGCACCGCATCGCCGGACGCGAGATCGCTGGCGACGTAGCGATGATGGTCCGGGAACGGTTGCGGGATCACGACAAGACCCGCGGCTTCCAGCGCCGCGAAGAAGCGCTGCGGGTGGCCGATGCCGGCGATGGCGCGAACTGGCCGGCCCGTGAACGACGACAGCGGCCTTGCATCACCGCTGTCCAGCGCCAGCGCCCGTTCGATGACCAGCTGCATCGCGAACTGCGGCTTGCCATGCGCCGGGAGTTCTGCAGCGAGCAGGCCGTTGACGATCACCGCAGCGACGCGCGCCAGCCGCGACGCCGGTTCGCGCAGCGGCCCGGCCGGCAGCCGCGCGCCGTTGCCGAGGCCGCGCGCGCCGTCGATCACGCAGAACTCGAGATCGCGGGCCAGCCGGTAGTGCTGCAGGCCGTCGTCGGCGATCAGCAGGTCGACGCCGTCCTGCTCGATCAGCAGCCTTCCGGCCACGACGCGATCCGGCGCCACCGCCACCGGCACGCCGGTGCGGCGGGCGATCAGCACCGGCTCGTCACCACAGTCGGCCGGATCGGTGCTCGCGGTAACACGCAGCGGATAATGCGCGGCACGACCACCGTAGCCGCGACTGATCACGCCGGGCCGGAAGCCGAGCGCGATCGCCTGTTCGACCAGCCAGACCGTCACCGGCGTCTTGCCGGTGCCGCCGACGCTGATGTTGCCGACCACGACCACCGGCACCGGCAGGCGCACGGCATGCGCCTTTTTCGAGACTGCGAGGCGATCGGCGATCAGGCCGTACAGCGCGGCAAGCGGCCGTAGCGGCAGCGGCGCCGGTCGTTCAGCCGAGTACCAGCGGCGTTCGAGCCATGCCTTCACGCCGCGACCGGCTCATCCCGGAATTGCAGGCGATGCAGGCCGGCGTAAGCGCCGTCGCGCGCCAGCAGCGCCTCATGCGTGCCCTGCTCGACGATCCGGCCCTGATCCATCACCACGATCAGATCGGCGCTCTGGATCGTCGACAGCCGATGGGCGATCACCAGCGTGGTGCGGCCCTTCATCAGCTCGGTCAGCGCCTGCTGGATCGCCCGCTCGGATTCGGTGTCGAGCGCGCTGGTGGCTTCGTCGAGGATCAGG
>PNMW01000031.1 GCA_013823855.1 Lysobacteraceae bacterium
TGACACCGGTAGCGAACGCGCTGCTGCGATCTACAGCCTGATCGGCACCGCCAAGCTCAACGGCCTCGACCCAGAGGCCTACTTGCGCGACGTCATCGGCCGCATCGCCGACCATCCCGCCAACCGCATCGACGAACTGCTGCCCTGGAATCAAGCCGCTATCATCGGCAGCTGATTCTGACGAGGTGTCCGATGCCGGTTGAACGTGCAGATATTCCGCTCTGCGAAGTCAAGATCACGCTTCGAGATACCGAGCCCGAGCCATGGCGACGGGTCCGGGTCAGTGCCGGCATCACGATGGATCGACTGCACGCCGTCATCCAGCGCGCCATGGGCTGGACCGACTCGCACCTGCACGAATTCGAGATCCGCGGAAAGCGCTACGGCATGGTCCTCAACGACCCTTTCGACGACGATCCGCCGGCTGATGAACGCAAGGTCCGGCTCATCGATGTCGTCGGGCCCAAGATGCGCTTCATCTATCGCTACGACTTCGGCGATGGCTGGGAACACGAGGTCAAGATCGAGCGTGTGATCGAACCGTCCGTCGATCTGAAAACCCCTGTCTGCCTTGCCGGAGAATTTGCCTGCCCGCCGGAAGACTGCGGCGGCGTACCCGGCTACGAGGAACTCATCGCCATCCTGGCCGGACCGGACAGTGAGGAGAAGGACGAGATGCTCGCCTGGATCGGTGCACCTTTCGATCCCCTCGCATTCGACATCGCCGCCGCCAACAAACGGCTTGCTCGGCTCAAGCGAGGTTTCGAAAACAGGTAAGCACCAGACGCTTACGATGCGAGTGACGTACGCTCCGCCGATGGCCTGATCGGCGACGACATTGATGGCTTCTCGCGTGTAGTCATCGACCACGATCAGACACTTGATCGGCGGGCCACTGGCCAGCACATCGAACACGAAATCCATGGACCAGACCTGGTTCGGTGGCGTCAGTACTTCCAGCGGCTCCCGGTCGACTGCCGCACCGTGACGCTTGCGACGGCGGCGTACGCTAAGGCCGGCATCTCGGTAGATCCGGTTTACGCGCTTGTGATTCGCTTCCACGCCCTCGCGGCGCAACAACGCATGCAAACGACGGTAGCCGAAGCGGCGACGGGCCTCCGCCAGCAGCACCAGGCAATCACGGATCCGTGCGTTCTCCGGCTGCTGTACGGGTGCGTAGTGCAACACCGTCCTCGATAAGCCCACAAGCTGACAGGCACGGCGCTCGGAGATCGTCGTCGCCGATTGCATCACCGATACCGCGTCCCGCCTCGCCAGTGGGCTCAATATTTTCCCCGCAGGGCCGCCGTCAGCAACTCGCTGTCGAGCATGGCTTCCGCCAGCAACCGCTTCAGCCGCGCGTTCTCAGCTTCCAGCGCCGTGAGCCGCTTGGCATCGGAAATGTCCATCCCGCCGAACTTCGTCTTCCAGTTTTAGAACGAGGCATCGCTGAATCCGTGACGCCGGCACAGCTCCTTAACGGGAATCCCAGCATCCGCCTTCTTCAAGAAACCGATGATCTGCTCTTCGCTTAACTGCTTCTTCATGTCCGCTCCTGCTCTCAGGGCGGACGCTAGCTACCTGCCTAGTGGCACTGCTTCAGGGGGCAGTGCCGCGGCGGGGTGCCCCCGTTCCGCACGCATTGGCAAAATCACACACACCTTCTATGTCAGGCTGTCTCTGAAAAACGAGGAGGACGCTTCACGAGAACCAGTAGAAACTGTGATGTGCATCACAGAAAATTTGGAAATACTGAGCTAGCCTGAAATCGCGCAAGTGCGCAATGTAGGAAACCGGAAAGGGATGTCCGGGGTATCGATGGGAGGCTACGCTCCGGCTCGTTCCCGGCGCCAATGCCTCGTCGTTAGAGAAGTGGTCTACGGAAGGACGCTTCTCTGACGACGTCGTCGTGACCTGCCTGCTGTTTTTCGTGCCAAGTGACGCTTAAGATTCTAGTTCCCGTTGAAGCGTCCTCGTTTCCCAGCTTCAGGTAAACCTAGCAGCGGCGCTACAAGGCGGTCAGACCGCATTCCAGCCCCGACTAGGTGACACCAATGAGCTCAAGTCTGCACTGACACATTCAACCCAACAGGGCGTCAGTCTCTAGGCTCCGCTGGAAAAAAAGCCGGTAGATCACAAGACTTAACCAGCTGAGACCTCTTTCTTGCCGGGCAAGATGTTCATCAGCTTGCAGATGATGCCGAGCATGATTTCGTCTGCGCCGCCGCCAATCGACGTCAGGCGGGAATCGCGGTAAGCGCGCGATACGTTGTTGTCCCACATATAGCCCTGTCCGCCCCAGTACTGCAGGCAAGCATCTGTCAGTTCACGGCCGAGGCGTCCGACTTTCAGCTTGCACATCGAGGCGAGCATCGTCGCATCCCGACCCGCCACGTATTCTTCAGTCGCTTGGAACACCATGGCTTTGAGGGCCTCGACCTCCGTCTTGAGCTCGGCCATTCGGAAATGGATGTACTGATTGGCGATCAAAGGTTGTCCGAACGCGCGACGCTGCCGCGTGTACTCGATTGTTTCGTCGATAAGATTGGTATAGCTATCAATGCCGACGGCTGCGGCATACAGACGCTCCTCTTGGAACTGAAGCATCTGGTACATGAATCCCATACCTTCCTGACCGATCAGGTTCCGCTGCGGAACGCGGACCTCATCAAGGAAAATCATCGCGGTGTCGCTTGCACGCATCCCGAGCTTGTCGAGCTTCGTGCGCCGGTCCACCCCGGCTGCATCCATCGGGACCACGATGAGGGACTTGTTCTGATGCGGCTTGCCTTCGGAGGTGTTCACCAGCATGCATGCCCAGTCCGACTGCGTGCCATTGGTGATCCACATTTTCGAGCCGTTGATGACGTAATCGCCACCTTCCTTGCGGGCCGTCGTCTTGATACCGGCAACGTCGGAGCCGGCGCCGGCCTCCGACACGGCGATCGAAACCACCGCATCCCCGGCAATTGCCGGAACGAGATACTCCTTACGCAGATCGTCACTGCCAAAGCGGGCCAGCGCCGGCGTCGCCATGTCGGTCTGAACGCCAATGGCCATCGGCAATGAACCGTTGTTGCAGTTGCCGAGCGCTTGCGCAAAGACCACTTCAAACGAGTAGTCGAGGCCGAGGCCGCCATAGGCCTCAGGCTTGGCAATGCCGAGCAGGCCCAGTTTTCCCATCTTCTGCAGCACTTCTCGGGCTGGCCAGATCCCTGCCTTCTCCCACTCGGCGATATTCGGATTGAGTTCCTTATCGACGAAACCGCGAACCTGCCGGTACAGTTCCTTGTGCTCATGAGTAAGAAGCATTACACCATTCTCGACTTGGATCGTTCAGTTTTATAACAGTATTCCTAATAGTCGGCCAACATCGACGATAGTTGACGGTTTTTCGGGCAATTACTATTACTGATCGACGAACAACAAAGCTGCCTAGAGCAATGAAGCACGGCCGCTACGGTCGATGCGCCTTGAGAAGGGCTTTGTCGACCGACAACTCGAACATCATCGGCCACAGCTTGCCGGTCACCAGCAGATGCCCGTTCTCCGGAAGGACAGCGATACCATTGAGAACGGCCTCTTGGCGGTCCCAGCCAACGGGCTTCGGAAAGCGCTCGGACAAACTCGCCAGATCCATCCATGCCCTCACTTTTCCGGAGACCGGGTCGATGATCGCAATCCGATCGGATTGCCATATGTTCGCGTAGACGTAACCGCCCACGAACTCGAGTTCGTTCAGATTGGCGATAACGGCAGTTCCGTCCAGTACCTCGACACGACCGGTTTCCGCGTAGGTGCGGGCATCATGAAATCGCAAGGTGGCGGAGCCGTCGCTGCGGATCAGGCGGTGTCCGTCGAAGGTCAATCCCCAGCCCTCGGTCGACAGACGGAAGCGGGTGAGGGGCTGAAGATTGCGGTCGAATACATGCGCGATGCCGTTCATCCAGGTCAGCTGAATGATTCGATCGCCGACCACGGCGACGCCTTCGCCGAACTGATCGTCGGGCAACGAGGTTGACGACAGCAATTCCCCGTTGCTCCGTGAGCGCACGGTCAGCCGCGACTGACCGTACAAACCGGTTCCCTCGATCAGGCGATCCCCGTCGATGACCAGTCCTTGAGTGAACGACGATGCGTCGTGCGGATAGGAGGCAACCACCTTCCACGGCAGCATCGGCGCCGGCGCTGCTGACGCCGAACACAGCAGCTGACCCATCCAGCAGCCCAGCACCAGTACAATCCGCATGCTCGCCTCGCGACCTGACCTGAATCCAATGATCCGCAGCATGACGGGCTACGCCCGCGTTGAACAACAGGACCCCGCGGGGCGGCTGAGCTGGGAGCTGCGCTCGGTCAATCATCGCTACCTCGAACTGCAGTTCAAGTTGCCGGAGGAATTCCGGCCGATGGAGAACGATCTGCGGCAGCTTGCCACGCAGCGCATCGGCCGCGGGAAAGTCGAGGCGGGCTTGCGCTATTCACGGGAAGTGGCAGCCACCGAAGGCCTGCAGATCGACGGTGAACGTCTTGCCGTCGTGCTTGCCGCCGTCGAGCGGGTAGCGGGCCAGCTGCGGACCTCCACGGCGCCAGACCCGATGAAGGTTCTGGCCTGGCCTGGCGTGATTCGCGGCGAGACGCAGCAGGACGTCGCGGTACCGCTCGCGGAGGCGATGCTGCTGTTTCAGACGGCGCTCGACGATTTCACGGCAACGCGAACGCGTGAAGGCGAACGCACCAAGACTTATCTGCTGGAGCGCTTGGAGGCGATGGCCGAGATCGTCGTGAAAGTGCGCGCGCGTGCGCCGCTGGTCCGTGACGCCTGGCTGGAACGGCTGCGCACCAAGATTGCGGATCTCGGCGTGGAGATCGATCCGGCCCGACTGGCGCAGGAGGCCGCCATGGCTGCGCAGCGGCTGGATGTCGACGAAGAGCTGTCCCGCCTCGACAGCCATTTCACCGAGGTGCGCGACACCCTGGGGCGAGACGAAGCGGTGGGCCGCCGGCTCGACTTCCTGATGCAGGAACTCAACCGCGAAGCCAATACCCTGTCGTCGAAGTCGCAGGACGCCGAAATGACCCGCCTTGCGGTCGAAATGAAAGTGATGATCGAACAGATGCGCGAGCAGGTGCAGAACATTGAATGAGTCACTGATTCCGGGAACCCTCTGGATCGTCTCGGCGCCGAGCGGCGGCGGCAAGACCAGCCTCACGCGGGCACTGTTGCCGCGATTGTCGGCGAAAGGCTGGGCGGCCGAAATCTCGGTGTCCTACACAACGCGGGCGCCGCGCCCGGGCGAACAGGAAGGGATTCACTACCACTTCGTTGACGAGCCGGCATTTGCGACGATGGTCGAGCACGGTGATTTTCTCGAGCATGCCGAAGTGTTCGGCAAGCATTACGGCACCGGCCTGACCCGGACCAAGGAGCTGCTCGGCCGGGGCGTCGATGTGATCCTCGACATCGACTGGCAGGGTGCGCGGCAGGTGCGTGCGCGCCGTTCGGACGTGCAGAGCGTGTTCATCCTGCCGCCGTCGTCCGCCGAACTGGAGCGACGGTTGCGCGCGCGCGGCACCGACAGCGACGAGGTGATTGCCGCGCGCATGCGCGCGGCGCGCGCCGAAATGTCGCATCACGGTGAATACGATTACCTGCTGGTCAATCGCGATTTCGAGCGCGCGCTCGAAGAGATGGCGGCGATCTTCGTTGCGCGTCGCCTGCGCGGTGCGACGCAGCAGGCGCGTCATGAAGCCTTGATCGACCATCTGCTTGCCGAGGCCGCGCCCTGACAGGTTCTCTGGCACGCTTTTCGCGCCGACGCTATAATCCGGCTCTTTTCCGCAGCAAAGAGCATCGCCGCCATGGCACGAGTCACCGTTGAAGATTGTCTGGACCGCATTCCGAACCAGTTCGAACTGACGCTGGTCGCTGCCAAGCGCGCCCGCCAACTGGCGCGCGGTGCCGAAGCCAAGCTGCCGTGGGGCAACCACAAGTCGACGGTGCTGAGCCTCAAGGAAATCGCCCACGGCTACATCGACACCGGCGTGCTGCAGGAAGCCGATCTGCCGGCGATCCAGCAGCCGAAGATGGAACTCGAAGCGCTCGATCCGAGCTTCGATCTCTAAGCTGCGGGTTGCAGCACGCTTCACCAAAAGGGGCCGCGAGGCCCCTTTTTCGTGGCTGGCGATCTTGGATGGGCGCGACCCGCGTCTATACTCGAACCATGGACATTCCCGTCATCACGCGCATCGGCACCGCCATCCGCACGCAGCGGGTCGCGCGCGAGTACGGCATCGACGCGCTGACCCGTCTGCTCGAGGAATACCTGCCGGCGCCGCAGATTTCCGAGGTCCGGCGGGCCTACGAATTCGGCGCCAAGATGCACGCCGGCCAGAATCGCTCCAGCGGCGAACCCTACATCTACCACCCGCTGGCAGTCGCCAAGATCCTCGCCGAGATGCGCCTGGATGCGACCACACTCTGTGCGGCGATCCTCCACGACGTGATCGAGGACACGCCGGTCGGCAAGGAGGAAATCGCCCGGCTGTTCGGTCGCGATGTCGCCGAGCTGGTCGACGGCGTCTCGAAGTTCCAGAAGGTCGAAGGGATGTCCGGCGCCGAGCGGCAGGCCGAGAACGTCCGCAAGCTGCTGCTGGCGATGGCGCAGGATCTGCGCGTCATCCTCGTCAAGCTCGCCGATCGCCTGCACAACGTCCGCACGCTCGACGGCGTCGAGCCGGCCAAGCGGCGCCGCGTGTCGCTGGAAACGCTGGAGATCTACGCGCCAATCGCCCAGCGTCTCGGCATCAATACGCTGCGTATGGAACTCGAGGATCTGTCGTTCGAGAACCTGTACCCGCAGCGCTACAAAGTGTTCGAGAAAGCGGTCAGTGCCCGCCTCGGCGATACCAAGGGTCTGATCAAGGAGATCGAGCACAAGCTCGAACGGGCTCTGAAGGAAGAAGGCATCGGCGCCAGTGTCGTCGGCCGCCAGAAGAACCTGTACGGCATCTACGAAAAGATGCAGCGCAAGCGCCTGCGCTTCCTCGATGTCATGGACCTGCTCGGCTTCCGCATCCTGGTCTCGAAAGTCGACGACTGCTACCGCGCGCTCGGTGTCGTCCACCACGCCTACCGGCCGATTTCCGAGCAGTTCAACGACTTCATCGCCAACCCCAAGGTCAACGGCTACCAGAGCCTGCACACCACCTGCATCGGGCCGCAGGGGCGCAAGGTCGAGGTGCAGATCCGCACCCGCGAGATGCACCACATCGCCGAGAACGGCATCGCCGCGCACTGGCAGTACAAGCTCGACACCAAGGGCGGGACGGCGAAAGCGGTCAGCGGCAAGAACGACAGCCAGAGCGCCCCGCAGGTCCGCGCCCGCGAATGGCTCGGCAACCTGTTTGCTGCGCAGACCGGCGCTGCGCCGCTGGAATTCATCGAGAACGTCAAGGTCGACCTGTTCCCGGACGAGGTCTACGTATTCACGCCGAAGGGCCATATCCGGCAGCTGCCGCGCGGCTCCACGGCGGTCGACTTCGCCTATTCGGTGCATACCGAACTGGGCGATCACTGCGTCGCCGCGCGTATCGATCAGCAGCTCGAACCGCTGAATACGGTGCTGAGGAACGGTCAGACCATCGAGATCATCACCGCCCGCCATGCCCGCCCGAACGCGGCCTGGCTGAACTATGTCAAGACCGTCAAGGCACGGCAGCACATCCGCAACTTCCTGAAGAACCAGCGCGAGGACGAGGCGGTCCGCCTCGGCCGCCGCCTGCTGGAAATCGCGCTGCGCGAACTGAACGTGCCGCTGACCGTGCTGAAGGAGGAATCGACCGGCGCGGTGCTGAAGGCTTTTGGTCTGGCCGACATCGAGGATCTGTACGTGTCGATCGGCTCGGGTTCGCGGCTGGCGCCGCTGGTGGCCCGCCATTTCCTGCCGGACCCGAGTGCCGCGACCATTCCCGGCGAAAGCGTGCCGTTGGCCGTGGAGGGCACCGAAGGTCTGGTCATCGACTACGCCAAGTGCTGCCACCCGATTCCCGGCGACGAGATCTGCGGCTATGTCTCGATCGGCCGCGGCATCGTCGTTCATCGTCTGGAATGCAAGCACGTGTCGGCGCGCAAGGGCGCGGCGCAGGATCGCGTGCCGCTGATCTGGGCGCCGAGCGTGCAGGGCGATTTCCTGGCCGAACTCAAGCTCAAGGCCGAGAACCGTCGCGGCCTGCTGGCCAGTGTCGCCGGCGAGATCGCGGCGGCCGGCTCCGGCATCGAGAACGTGCAGATGCCGGAACGCGGCGGCAGTGATGCGGCGCTGGAAATCCGCTTCGTGATCACCGTGCGCGACCGCGTCCATCTGGCCCGCGTGCTGCGCCGGCTGCGCCGGCTCGAAGCAGTGCAGCGCGTCATCCGAATCTGACGAGAATCGCGTCGCGTTTCACGCCCGGCTTGCGTCAGACTGCCGCCCATTCGTCCCACCTGCAGATATGCCCATGTCCCGCACCATCATCAAGACCGACGACGCCCCTGCCGCGATCGGGACCTACTCGCAGGCCGTCAAGTGCGGCAACACGGTCTACCTGTCGGGCCAGATTCCACTCGATCCGACGACCATGACCCTGGTCAACGCGACGATCGAGGACGAGATCCATCAGGTGTTCAGGAACCTGCGCGCGGTGGCGACCGCGGCCGGCGGCGGTCTGGGCGATTTCGCCAAGCTCAACGTCTTCCTGACCGATCTGGCTCACTTCGCCAAGGTCAACGAGATCATGGCGACCTACTTCGCCGAGCCGTATCCGGCACGCGCCGCGATCGGTGTCGCCAGCCTGCCGCGCGGCGCCCGCGTCGAGGCGGACGCGGTGATGGTCATCGACTGACTGCACCACGTCCGGCCCTGCCGCGATGACCGAAGCCCGCAGCAGGACCTCCAGGTCCGGACCCAAGCCGGCGCTGACGCTCGATACCGAACTGACCTTCCTGAAAGGCGCCGGACCGGCGGTCGCGTCACGGCTCAAGCCGCTCGGGCTGGAGCGGGTCCGCGACCTGCTGCTGCATCTGCCGATCCGCTACGAAGATCGCCGCCGGATCGTGCCGATCGATGAGGTGGCCCACGGCATCGAGGCGCTGGTCTGCGGCAAGATCGTGTCCGCCGAAGTGCGCTTCGGAGCCAAGCGCTGGCTGCGCGTAGTGGTCGACGACGGCCGCGGCAGCCTGGTGTTGCGCTTCTTCCACTTCAACGAGGCGCAGAAGGCAGCGATGACCGAGGGTCGCTGGCTGCGCGCCTTCGGCGGCGTACGCGTCACGCCGAGTGGTCCGGAAATCGTCCACCCGGAATACCGGATCGCCGATTCGGCGCTGGAACTGCCACCGGAAACGCGGCTGACGCCGATCTACGGTCTGGCGACCGGCATCACCCAGACGCGGATCCGGGCGCTGATCCAGCAGGCGCTGGCGGCGGCGCAGCTTGATGCCGATTACAAGGCCGATTTACCCGGTCTCGGCGGCCCGGCGACGCTCGATGCGCTACGCACCCTGCACGAGCCGGATGGCCGCGACCTAGGCGACCTGCTGCTCGACCGCCACCCTTCGCAGATACGTCTGGTTCGCGAGGAACTGCTGGCCCACCAGCTGTGCATGCGGCTGCTGCGCAAGCAGACCAAGGCTGCGCCGGGCGCGCGTATCGACGCCGTGCTGCCGGCTGCGGCGAAGCTGCAGGAAAAGCTGCCGTTCGCGATGACCGGCGCGCAGCGGCGGGTGATTTCCGACGTCGCCCATGATTTGGCCGCCGGCAAGCCGATGCTGCGGCTGATCCAGGGCGATGTCGGCTCCGGCAAGACCGTGGTCGCCGCTGCCGCCATGCTGGGTGCTGCGCTCAGCGGCCTGCAATCGGTGCTGATGGCGCCGACCGAACTGCTGGTCGAGCAGCACGCCCGGACCCTGAACGGCTGGCTGGCGCCGCTTGGCGTCGAGGTCGGCCTGTTGATCGGCAAGATGAAGAAATCCGAGCGCGATGACGCCCTTCGCCGTGCCGCGACCGGTACTACGCCGGTCTGGGTCGGCACCCACGCGCTGTTTCAGGGCGACATGAAGCTGAAGAAACTCGGCCTGATCGTCGTCGATGAGCAGCACCGCTTCGGCGTCGGCCAGCGGCTGGCGCTGCGCGACAAGGGCCCGGCCGGCGTCACGCCACATCAGCTGATCATGTCGGCCACGCCCATCCCGCGCACCCTGGCGCAGACCGTCTACGCCGATCTCGATGTCTCGGTGATCGACGAACTACCGCCGGGTCGCACGCCGGTGCAGACCGTGGTGCTGTCCAACGAACGCCGCTTCGACGTGCTGGCGCGGATCGGCGAGGCCTGCCGGCAGGGGCGTCAGGCCTACTGGGTCTGCACCCTGATCGAGGAGAACACCGAGCTGCAGGCGCAGGCCGCCGAGGAAACCTACCGTCAGCTGCGCGAGGAACTGCCGGAGCTGAAGGTCGGCCTGGTTCACGGCCGGCTCAAGGCGGCCGAGAAGGAAGCGCAGATGCGCGCCTTCCAGAGCGGCGCCACGCAATTGCTGGTCGCCACCACGGTGATCGAGGTCGGCGTCGACGTGCCGAACGCCAGCATCATGATCATCGACAACGCCGAGCGGCTCGGGCTGTCGCAGCTGCACCAGCTCCGAGGCCGCGTCGGCCGCGGCGCCATCGCCAGCCAGTGCCTGCTGATGTACCAGGGGCCGCTCGGCGAAGGTTCGAAGGCGCGGCTGGAGGTGATGCGCACCACCCACGACGGCTTCGTGATCGCCCAGAAGGATCTCGAACTCAGAGGCCCCGGCGAACTGCTCGGCCGCCGCCAGACCGGCCTGGTCGGCATGAAGATCGCCGATCCGGTGCGCGATTCCGCCCTGATCGGCGGCCTGCAGAAGCTGGCCGACGACTGGTGGCTGAAAGCGCCGAAAGACGCCCGCCGGCTGATCAGCCGCTGGATCGGCGATGCCGATCGCTACGCGCAGGTCTGACCGCGACCCCGCGTCCGCCGCTGGCACAATGCGCCGATGAAAGCCCTGATTCCGATGCTGCTGGCGCTGGCCGCCGGTGCCGTGCTGCCCTTGCAGGCCGGCCTCAACGGCCAGCTGCGCGGCCATCTCGGTAGCCCGTTCGTCGCGGCCCTGGTGTCGTTCTCGGCCGGCACCCTGCTGCTGCTGGCGATCGTCCTGGCGCTGCGCACGCCGTGGCCGGCGAACCCGGCGGCGGTACCGGGGTGGCTGTGGGGCATCGGCGGCGCCTTGGGCGTGGGCTATCTGATCATGAGCATCGTGCTGCCACCGGTGCTCGGCGTGGCGCTGACCTTCGGGCTGATCGTCGCCGGCCAGCTGACCTTGTCCCTGACGCTCGACCACTTCGGCCTGCTCGGCTTTGCCCAGCATGCGATCAATCCCTGGCGGGTATTGGGCGCCGCGCTGATCGTCGCCGGCGTGGTGCTGATCCGGAAGTTCTGAACGATGGCGATCACGCGGGACCGGCTGAGGGCGTACGCCCAGCTGATGCGACTGGACAAGCCGGTCGGCACTTGCCTGCTGCTCTGGCCGACCTTGTGGGCACTGTGGTTTGCCGCCGGCGGGCCGCCGCCGCTCGGCATCCTGGCGATCTTCGTGGCCGGTACCTTCCTGATGCGCAGCGCCGGCTGCGTGATCAACGACTTCGCCGATCGCCGGGTCGACGGCCATGTCGAACGCACCCGGGGCCGGCCGCTGGCCAGCGGCCGGGCGACGCCGAAGGAAGCCCTGATCCTGTTCATCGTGCTGGCGCTGGTCGCGCTGGCGATCGCCTGGCCGCTGAATGCAGCGGCGCTGCGGCTGTCGGTGCCGGCGGTGGTGATCGCCGCCAGCTATCCGTTCGCCAAGCGTTTCCACGCGCTGCCGCAGGCCCACCTCGGCATCGCCTTCTCGTGGGGGATACCGATGGCGTTCGCGGCGGTCGGTGGTCGCGTCGACTGGCCGATGGCCGCCGTGCTGATGGCGGCGAACCTGTGCTGGACGATCGCCTACGACACGCTGTACGCGATGGTCGATCGCGACGACGACCTGAAGATCGGCGTGAAATCGAGCGCCATCCTGTTCGGCCGTGCCGATCTGCTGATCATCGGTCTGCTGCACGGCAGCGCACTGGCGCTGCTAGCCTTCGCCGGGTGGCGGGTCGGTCTGGGTGCGCTGTACTGGCTGGGGCTTGGCGTCGCGGCGAGTTTCGCGGCCCACCAGCTGTGGCGGGCGCGGCACCGCGATCGCGCCGCCTGCTTCGCGGCATTTCTCGGCAACAACCGCCTCGGCGCCGTCGTGTTCCTGGGCCTCGCGATGTCGTTGCCGCCGTTCTGAACCGGAGATTCGCAATGTCCCGATGGCTGATGCTGCTTCTCACCGCGGGCCTGATCGCGCCCGCCATGAGCCTTGCGGAGGGGAGCGCGGGCGGCGAGCGCGCCGTGGTCTACACACCGGCCGACTGGCCGAAGGCGCTGTCCGGCGATCTGATCGTGCCGGACGGTGCCGCGCCGCCCGGCGGCCGGCCGGCGGTCGTCGTGCTGCATGGCGGCGCCTGGCACAAGGGTGATCGCGGTAACAGCCGCAACATGGCGCGCCGGCTGGCCGACAACGGCTTTGTCGCGCTGGCGATCGACTACCGGCTGGTGCCGGACGCGATCTATCCGGCGCAGGTGCTCGACGTGCAGCAGGCGATTCGCTGGCTGCGTGCCAACGCGACGCCGCTGGCGATCAATCCGGCTCGGATCGCGCTCTGGGGTTCGTCGGCCGGTGCCCACCTCGCGGCACTGACCGCGTCGCTGAGCCCGGGCGACCGTCTGTTCGACCCGGAAGCGCGCGTGCAGGCGGTGGTCGGTGGCGGCACGCCGACCGATTTCCGTGATGGCGGCGGTGGCAACGGCTCGCTGGCCCGCTTCCTCGGCGAGCGCTGGCATCAAGGCTCGACGGTGTTCGTCGAGGCTTCGCCGATCGCCCACGCCTCGGCAGACGATCCGCCGGTATTCCTGTTCCATGGCGATGCCGATCGCATCGTGCCGGTCAGTCAGGCGACGGCGTACCGCGATGCGCTGACCGCCGCCGGCGTGCCGAACACCTTGGTGCAGGTGCCGGGCGGCGGGCATGCGCTGGGTGCCGCCGGCAAGCCGGTGATCGAGCAGGGCATCGCCTTCCTGCAACAGCAGCTGGCGCGCAGCCCTGCGCCTGAATCCCGATCGCCGAGCGGGCCGTAATCGACGGCGTACCCTGACCAACGCCCCGCACCGATGATGCTGAGACTGTTGTCCGCTACCTTGCTGCCTGTTGCCGTCCTGACCAGCGGCTGCGCCCGTCATCTCGGCAAGCCGGACGGCGCCGTGTCGCCGCGCCTGAAGCTGGACTGGACGGTGCAGCGCGATCTGCGCTTCACGCCGGCCGACTGGCCGAAGCCGCTGCTCGCCGATCTGTACACACCGACCGGCACGGCGCCTGCCAATGGCTGGCCGGCGGTGGTGATGATCCATGGTGGCGGCTGGTCGAGCGGCGATCGCGAACAGGTCGAGGGCATTGCCCGGCGTGTCGCGGCGCGCGGCTATGTGACTCTGAACATCACCTATCGCCTGGCGCCGGACGCGATCTTTCCGGCGCCGGTCATCGACGCGCAGCAGGCGGTGCGCTGGCTGCGCGGCCACGCCGTCGACCATCGCGTCGACCCGCAGCGCATCGGCGCCTGGGGCTATTCGGCCGGTGCCCATCTGGCGGCGATGCTGGGCGGCCTGAGCCCCGGTGATCGGCTGTACCAGCCGGGGGCCGAGGTGAAAGCCGTGGTGGCCGGCGGCATTCCGTCGGACCTGCGCAAGTTCCACGGCGGCAGCATCGTGCCGAAGTTTCTCGGCGAGCGCTGGTCGGAAAACTCGGTGGCGTTCCGCGAGTCGTCGCCCGCTGCTTATGTGACGCCGGGCGACCCGCCGGTGTTCCTCTATCACGGCGGCTGGGACCAGCTGGTGCCGTTCGATCAGGCCAGCGACTACAAGGTGGCGCTCGACGCCGCTGGCGTGCCGAACGAGCTGTACGAACTGCGCGGCCTCGGCCACATCACGGCGTTCCTGATGGACGGCGAAGCGGTGCAGCGCGGCCTCGATTTTCTCGACCGCCACCTGCGCTGATCGTCCATCACGGTACCCGCGCCGCGACCCAGACCTCGATCCGCGCCGCGCCGGCGTCGCGTGCCGCGCGGGCGAGGTCGTCGACGGTGCTGCCAGTGGTCATCACATCGTCGATCAGCGCGACATGCCGACCGGCGACCTTCGGCCCGACGGCGAACGCCTTCCGCACTTCCCGGCGTCGTTCCCGCGCCTGCTTGCCGATCTGGTCGGCGGTGGCGCGGACCCGGACGGCACTTTTCCAGTCGATCTCGATCGCCAGCCGCCGGGTGATGCCGCGCGCCAGTTCCAGCGCCTGGTTGTAGCCGCGGCTGCGCAGCCTTGACGGATGCAGCGGCACCGGGATCAGCAGATCCGGCAGCGGCGTGGGACGGTTGGCGGCCAGCTGGGCGAGTTCGGCGCCGAGCCAGCGCGACTGCCGGAACTGGGCGTGGTACTTGAGCCCGGCGATCGCCTGGGCGATCGGCGCTTCGTAGCGGAACGCCGCCAGCGTGGTGTCGAAATGCGGCGGATCGGCGGCACAGTGGGCGCAGACATGGGCGTCGGCGCTGCGCAGCGGCAAGGCGCAGACCGGGCAGGCGATGCGGTTCCACGGCAGGCCGGCGCGGCAGCCGGCGCAGACCGTGCCCGGCGCGGCCTCGCCAGCGCAGATCAGACAGGCCGACGGAATGATCCAGCGCCGCAGCAGATCGATCATGTCAACCGTACGGCGGCGTACATGGTTGACAGCATCCGGGTGCGCCCCGAACACTGATGCACGTCCCCGTTCCCGGAATCGCCCCATGTCGCTTGCCACCGCGCCGTCCAGCCTCCGCTCCACCCCGGTCGACGACCGCCGCCACGACTGGACGCACGACGAGGTCGCAGCCCTGTTCACGCTGCCGTTCAACGATCTGCTGTTCCGTGCGCAGTCGGTTCATCGCACGCATTTCGATGCCAATGCCGTGCAGTTGTCCACCCTGCTGTCGATCAAGACCGGCGCCTGCCCGGAAGACTGCGCGTACTGCCCGCAGAGCGCGCGCTTCGACACCGGGCTGAAGGCTGAAAAGCTGATGCCGCTGGCCGAGGTCGTGAAGGCCGCCGAAGACGCCAAGGCCAACGGCGCGACCCGCTTCTGCATGGGTGCGGCCTGGCGGTCGCCGAAGGACAAGGACATCGAAAAGGTGTCGGAAATGGTCCGTGAAGTGAAAGCGCTGGGGCTGGAAACCTGCGTCACCCTGGGCATGCTCGAAGCGCGGCAGGCCCAGGCGCTGAAGGCGGCCGGCCTCGACTACTACAACCACAATCTCGACACCTCGCCGGAGTTCTACGGCGAGATCATCAGCACCCGCACCTACGAAGACCGCCTGGAAACGCTGGCCAACGTCCGCGACGCCGGCGTCAAGGTGTGCTGCGGCGGCATCGTCGGCATGGGCGAGTCGGACGGCGATCGCGTCGAATTCCTGCGCGCGCTGGCCAACCTGCCGCAGCACCCGGAATCGGTCCCGATCAACGAGCTGGTCGCGGTCAAGGGCACGCCGCTGGCCGATGCGCCGCCGCTCGACCCGCTGGATTTCGTGCGCACCATCGCGGTCGCCCGCGTGCTGATGCCGCAAAGCTACGTGCGGCTGTCGGCCGGCCGTACCGAGATGTCCGATGAAACCCAGGCGCTGTGCTTCTTTGCCGGCGCCAACTCGATCTTCTACGGCGAGCGCCTGCTGACCACGACCAACCCGCAGAACGAGCTCGACCGTGCGCTGTTCGCCAAGCTCGGCATCCACAACGATATCCGGGTCGATGGCGGCGCGAAGCGGGTCGATGAAACTGCCTGCGCGGCTCCGGTCGCCGCCGAAGCCTGCGGCGCGCAGGCATCCTGCTGCTGATGAATGCGCCGGCTGTCGGGCTGACGGCGACGGCTTCGCCGCTCGATGCCCGCCTGAATCGCGAACTCGAAGGCTTCCGGGCAGCTGATCTGTATCGCGCTCGGCGGGTCGTCGAGGGCGCTCACGGTATCGGGCTGGTCGTCGACGGCCGTGCCTGCATCAGCTTCTGCTCGAACGATTACCTCGGGCTGGCCAGCGATCCGAGAGTTGCCGCCGCAGCGAAACGGGCCCTCGACCGTGCCGGCACCGGCAGCGGTGCGGCGGCGCTGGTGTCCGGCTACAACCGCGAGCACGCCCAGCTCGAAGAGGAACTGGCCGATTACACCGGCCGCGCCCGGGCGCTGCTGTTCACTTCCGGCTGGGCGGCGAATCTCGGCACCTTGCGGGCGCTGTTCGGAAAGTCCGATGCGCTGCTCTGCGACGAACTGAACCATGCCAGCCTGATCGATGGTGCGCGGCTGGCTGGCGCGCGGTACGTCCGCGTGCCGCACGCCGATCTTGCTGGCTACGCTTCGGCACTCGATGACGCGAAGGCGCAGGGCGGGGAGGTCGGCATCGTCAGCGATTCGGTGTTCAGCATGGATGGCGACGAAGTCGACGTGCCGGCGCTGGCGGCGCTGGCCCGCCAGCGCGGCGCGACCCTGGTGGTCGACGATGCCCATGGCCTCGGCGTGACCGACGGCGGCGCGATGGCGCTGGCCGATGTCTACATCGCGACCCTCGGCAAGAGCCTCGGCGCCGCCGGAGCCTTCGTCGCCGGCTCGGAGGCGCTGATCGAATTCCTGATCCAGCGGGCCCGCACCTGGGTGTTCTCGACGGCGCCACCGCCGGCGATCGCGGCCGCCGCGCGCGCCGCGTTGCGGATCATCCGCAGCGAGCCGGAGCACCAGACGCGGCTGCAGGCCAACATCGCGCGCTTCCGTCGCGGCGTCGAGGCGCTGGGCAGCGGCTTGCCGTTCAGCCTGTCGCCGTCGACCACGCCGATCCAGCCGCTGATCGTCGGCCCGGCCGGGCCGGCGGTGGTGCTGTCGCGGGCCTTGTTCGAGCGCGGCTACTGGGTGGCAGCGATCCGGCCGCCGACGGTCCCGGCTGGCACCTCGCGGCTGCGGGTGACCTTGTCGGCCGCGCACACCGAAGCCCAGATCGACGGCCTGGTTGCCGCGATCGCCGACGCGAGCCTGGGCGGGAGCTGAAGCGATGGCGTCGACCATCCTCGTGACCGGCACCGATACCGGTGTCGGCAAGACCCAGGTGGCCGTGGCACTGGTCCATGCGCTGCGCGCCGAAGGGCTGCGGGTCGGCGTGATGAAGCCGGTAGCCAGCGGTTGCCAACGCAGCGCCGGCGGATTGCGCAATGACGATGCCCAAGCCTTGATCGAGGCCTCCGGCCGGGATCTGCCGTACGCCGAAGTCAATCCCTATGCCTTCGAGCCGCCGATCGCACCGCATCTGGCTGCGCGCGCAGCGGGTGTGGCGATCGACCCTGCGGTGCTGGACGCCGCGTACCGGCGCCTGGCAGCCGATTGCCAGGTGATGGTCGTCGAAGGTGCCGGCGGCTGGCGGGTGCCGCTGTCGGCGACGCTGAGTTTCGCCGACTGGGTTTCCGCGCACCGCTGGCCGGTGCTGCTGGTCGTCGGCCTCCGGCTCGGCTGCCTCAATCATGCGGCGCTCAGCGCCGATGCCATCGCCCAGCGGACGCCGCTGCTTGGCTGGATCGCCAATCGCCTGCCGCCGGAGCAGCCAGAGTGGGCGGCCAACGTCGACACCTTGCAGGAACTGCTCGGCGCGCCGCCGCTGGCCTGCCTGGCGCCGGCGGATGGCGCCGGATCCCGGCTCGATCCGAATGTAATCAAGGCGCTGCTGAGCCGCGTGCAGGTTGCCGTCTAGAACAATATTCATCGGCTGTGTCAATGCAAAGTTTCGGCTGCGCGTAGCCGATGAGAGGGCAATTCCCCTAAGCCGTCGAAAGCCAATCTAGGCAACAAAGACAAGGCTTTGCGTGCAGCGCGCCTTCCTCTACAATCCCGCCGCTGCGTTCCCGGTATCCTCCGGCAAGCGACAGGACATGAGCGGTGACGGCTCCGCACAACACACGCGTGGTGATTGGCCCGAACGCGTCCATGACGGTCAAGGTGGCATGGCTCGTGATGGCGGTGATGGCGGTGGCGTCGCTGGGAATCGCCGTGATGTTCGCGCTGCAGGGGTTCTGGCCGATCCTGCCGTTCGCGGGGCTCGAGCTGGCGGCATTGGGGCTGGCGCTGTACGTCAGCCTCAAGCGCAACCGGTACCGGGAAGTGATCGCGTTCGACGGCGATCGTGTCGTCGTCGAATGCGGCATGAGCGGCGAAGGGGCAAGGCTATCGATCGACTGGCCACGGTCATCGACGAGGGTGTTGCTGGAGCAGGGGATTCACCGTAACGATCCGACGCGGCTGTGTCTGCACAACGGCACGCGACGGCTGATCCTGGGTCGATGCCTCACGGATGAGGATCGAGAACGGCTCGCAGCCCGGCTGCGAGTGCTGATACTGGCCGGATGGCGTGGCGAACCGCTCGAAAAGGCGGACGGCATGGCTCCGGATGGCAACTGATTTCCAAACTTTGGGTTGAAAGTCGATATGTCGAACCTGATTCGCGGCCTGCGTGGCCTGATGCTCGCGACGGTGGGCGCCGCCGGAAGCTTCGCAGCCCGTGCTGCGGACACCATGGAAAACGCCTACTGGAACCTGCCGAAAGGCGTCACCGACATCAGCAATGAAGTCTGGCACCTGCACATGGCGGCGTTCTGGGTCTGCGTGGCGATCGCCGTCGTCGTGTTCGGCGTGATGTTCTATTCGATCTTCGCCCACCGCCGCTCGAAGCATCCGGTGCCGGCGACGTTCCACCATTCGACCACCGTCGAGATCATCTGGACGATCATCCCGTTCCTGATCCTGATCGGCCTCGCCGTGCCGGCCGCCGGCACGCTGATCAAGCAGTACGATTCTCGCAACTCGGATCTGACCATCAAGATCACGGGCTACCAGTGGAAGTGGCAGTACGAGTACGTCGGCGAGGGCGTGAGCTTCTTCTCGACGCTCGACGCCAAGTCGAACGAGGCGCGCCAGCTGGGTTCGGGCATCGACCCCAAGTCCGTCGACCACTATCTGCACAACGTCGACAACTACCTGGTCCTGCCGGTCGGCAAGAAGGTCCGATTCCTGCTGACCTCGAACGACGTGATCCACGGCTGGTGGGTGCCGGATCTGGCGATCAAGAAGGACGCGATCCCGGGCTTCATCAACGACATGTGGACGCAGATCAACGAGCCGGGCATCTACCGAGGCCAGTGCACCGTGCTGTGCGGCCGTGACCACGGCTTCATGCCGGTGGTCGTCGAAGCCAAGAGCGAAGCCGATTACGCCGCCTGGCTGAAGTCGAAGAAGGGTGGCGAGGAAGTAGCTGCCGCGACGGCACCGACGGCCACCGATGCCGCCGTCGACGCGCCGGCTCCCGCCGCCGCTGCCGAAGCGGCGCCGGTTGAAGTCGCTGCCGCTGCCCCGGCCCCGGCTGCCGCCGCTCCGGCTGCCGATGTCGGCAAGAAGCTGTACCTCGGCAACTGTGCGGCCTGCCATCAGGCAACGGGCGCGGGCCTACCGCCGACCTTCCCGGCACTGACCGGTTCGAAGGTTGCCACCGGCCCGGCCGCCGGCCTCATCACCCAGGTGCTGAAGGGCAAGAATGCGATGCCGCCGTTCGGTCATCTGTCGGATGCCGATGTGGCCGCCATCGCAACCTATGTGCGCAACGATCTCGGCAACAAGGTGGGCGACAGCGTGACCGCCGACCAGGTCAAGAAGCTCCGCTGAGCGCCGCGTCCCCGCACCCGCAAGAATTCGATTGAGTCAGGAGTCCCGAGACATGGCCAACACGCACGCGCATCACGACCACGGGCATGATCATGCCCATGATGACCACCACCACGGCCCCGACAAGGGCGTGATGCGCTGGATCAAGACCACCAACCACAAGGACCTCGGGACCCTGTACCTGTGGTTCTCGTTCATCATGTTCTTCATCGGCGGCCTGATGTCGCTGGTGATCCGCGCTGAGCTGTACGCCCCGGGCATGCAGTTCATCGACCCCGAGTTCTACAACCAGATGATCACGCTGCACGCGCTGGTGATGATCTTCGGCGGTGTCATGCCGGCGTTCGTCGGTCTGGCCAACTGGATGGTGCCGATGATGATCGGCTGCTCGGATCTGGCGTTGCCTAGAGTCAACAACTGGGGCTTCTGGATCCTGCCGTTCGCGTTTTCGATGCTGCTGTCGACCCTGTTCCTGCCGGGCGGCGGCCCCGCCGGCGGCTGGACGCTGTATCCGCCGCTGGTGCTCCAGGGCGGTGCCTCGTTCCCGCTGACCATCTTCGCGATCCACATGCTCGGCATCTCGTCGATCACTGGCGCGATCAACGTCGTGGTCACGATCATGAACATGCGCGCGCCGGGCATGACCCTGCTGAAGATGCCGCTGTTCGTCTGGACCTGGCTGATCACTGCGTATCTCTTGATCGCCGTGATGCCGGTGCTCGCCGGTGCGGTGACCATGCTGCTGACCGACAAGTATTTCGGCACCAGCTTCTTCAACGCGGCTGGCGGCGGCGACCCGGTGATGTTCGAACACATCTTCTGGTTCTTCGGCCACCCGGAGGTCTACATCATGATCCTCCCGGCGTTCGGCATCGTCTCGACGATCATCCCGACCTTCGCCCGCAAGCAGCTGTTCGGCTATGACTCGATGGTCTACGCGGTCGCCTCGATCGCCTTCCTGTCGTTCATCGTCTGGGCGCACCACATGTTCACCGTCGGCATTCCGCTCGCTGGCGAACTGTTCTTCATGTTCTCGACCATGCTGATCGCCGTGCCCACCGGCGTGAAGGTGTTCAACTGGCTGGCGACGATGTGGCGCGGCTCGATGACTTACGAGACGCCGATGTTGTTCGCGATCGGCTTCGTGTTCCTGTTCACCATCGGCGGCTTCTCGGGAATCATGCTGGCGCTGGCGCCGGTCGATTTCCAGTACCACAACAGCTACTTCGTGGTCGCCCACTTCCACTATGTGCTGGTGCCGGGCGCGATCTTCTCGATCATCGCCGCCATCTACTACTGGATCCCGAAGTGGACCGGCGTGATGTACAACGAAACGCTCGGCAAGCTGCACTTCTGGCTCAGCGCAATCTTCATCAACGTCACCTTCTTCCCGCAGCACTTCGTGGGTCTGGCCGGCATGCCGCGCCGCATCCCGGACTACGCGGTGCAGTTCACCGACTTCAACGTGATCTCGACCTGGGGCGCGTTCCTGTACTTCATCGTGCAGTTCATCATGGTCTACAACTTCCTCCGCTGCGCGATCTGGCGGAAGGGCATGGTGCCGGCCACCCCGCAGGTCTGGGAGGGTGCCAAGGGTCTGGAATGGACGGTCGCCTCGCCGGCGCCGTACCACACCTTCGAAGATCCGCCGCACGTCGGCGACGAACCGGCTGCCGCGCACTAAGCGCTGATCCACGGACGCGATGACGACGATGCCGGGCAGCCCGAAGTCCAGCAGCGCGCGCCGCAATGCGCGCCTGGCCCTGGTGCTGGCGATCATCGCCGTCGCGTTCTATGTCGGTTTCTTCATTGCGGTGAGCAACCGCTGATCGTGGCCGGGCAAGGCAGGCGCAAGGCGCGCGGTATCTGGAAGCTGCTGATCGTGGTCGGCGGCATGTTCTGTTTCGGCTTCGTGCTGGTGCCGATGTACAACGCGATCTGCCAGCTGGTGAATCTGAATGGCAAGGACACCGCGATGCTGGTGCCGGCCGATCAGGTCGTCGAGCGGGAAGACGCGGCACGGACGGTGAAAGTGGAATTCGTGACCACCGTCAACGGTGGCCGGGTGTTCAGCTTCAATGCCGAGCAGCCGACCATCGAGGTACACCCGGGCAAGCTGTACACGGTGAACTTCAAGGCCAGGAACGAGCGCGGCGAAGCGGTGATCGGTCAAGCGGTGCCCAGCGTGTCGCCTTGGAATGCGGCACGGCACCTGCGCAAGACCGAGTGCTTCTGCTTCAACCAGCAGCCGTTCGCCGCCAATGAAGAGAAGCTGATGCCGGTGCGTTTCATGCTGGACCCCGAGCTGCCGGCCGATGTCGAGACCGTCACCCTGTCGTACACGTTCTTCGATGCAACTGCCTTTGCCCAGGCGAAGCCGGAAACGGCGCCGGTGCAGAGTCAGGCGGTACCCAAAAGTTAAGTTCGTCAGTCAGCAGTCAGTCAAAGGAAACCGTCATGGCAACCCATGCCGCAGCAAGCCCCGCCGCTGGAGCAGATGCCAGCCACCGTCGTTATTTCGTCCCGGAACCGAGCGTCTGGCCGTTCCTGCTGACGATCGCGCTCGGCACGATCCTGTACAGCGTCAGCATGTACCTGGAAGAGCGTCATCCGGGCCCGATCCCGTTCGTCGTCGGTGGCGCGCTGTTCATCTACATCGTGTTCACCTGGTTCCGCGGCGTGGCCAAGGAAAGCGAGACCGGCCAGTACAGCGAGCAGGTCGATCGCACCTACCGGCTCGGCATGAGCTGGTTCATCTTCTCCGAAGTGATGTTCTTCGCGGCGTTCTTCGGCGCGCTGTACTACGCCCGCGAACTGTCGGTGCCGTGGCTGTCGGGTGAAGGTTCGCGGGTGCTGACCAACGAGATCCTGTGGCCGGCCTTCGAAAACGCCTGGCCGACCAACGGTCCGGGCGCCATCGGCGGCGACTTCAAAACCATTTCGCCGTGGCATCTGCCGCTGATCAACACGCTGCTGCTGCTGACCTCGTCGGTCACCATCACTTTCGCGCACCACGCGCTGAAGGAAGGCCATCGCAAGGCCACGATCCTGTGGATGTGGGCGACGATCGCGCTCGGCGCGATCTTCCTGTACTTCCAGGCATCGGAGTACATCGAGGCCTACCACGAGCTGAACCTGACCCTGAACTCGGGCATCTACGGTTCGACGTTCTTCATGCTGACCGGCTTCCACGGCATGCATGTGACCCTCGGCACGATCATGATGATCTCGGTCACCGGCCGCCTGATGTCCGGCCACTTCAAGCCGGAAAGTCACTTCGGCTTCGAAGGCGTGGCCTGGTACTGGCATTTCGTCGACGTGGTCTGGGTCGGCCTGTTCATCTTCGTCTACATCCTGTAACCGGATGCCAGACAGCCTGGGCCTCGTGCCGCAGGCCTGCAGAACCGGAAAGCCCGACCGTTGCCGGTCGGGCTTTCTTCATTGAGGCTCGATTTTCGTGAACGCCGGCTCCGGTGCGTGGTCCATCAGCCGCCGATGCCGTGCGGGCGTATCCAGCCCATCATCGTCGCGATCAGCAGGAACGCGATCAGCGCGACCTGCAGGCCGACTCTCATGGTCAGCGCGCGCACCGTACGTTTGCTCTTGCTGTTGTCCTTGAGCATGAAGAACAACGCCGAGAACAGCGAAATGACGATGGCAACGAGCAACACAGTGACGATCAGTTTCGGAAGCATGGCGGATAGGGAAAGGTGGTCAGCAGATGGTAAGGCCCGGCGGGAACGCCCGATACCGTGATGCCGCTTTCAAGCACATGGCGAGGTGCGATCGATGAATGCGCGCTGGCAATTCCGGCCGCCATGGTGGGCGATTCTCGGCACCGTGATCGGCTGCGCGATCACCGTTCGTCTCGGGCTGTGGCAATGGCACCGGGGGCTGGCGCGCGAAGCCCTCGATGCCCAGTACCTCAGTGCGGAGGCCGCGAAGCCGATTCCGTTGCGTGTCGACACGCCGGTGCCGGCTGGCGCCGATGCCGCACTCGTCTCCGTCATCGGCCGATACGACGGCGGCCGGCAACTGCTGCTCGACAACCAGGTTCATGACCGCACGCCGGGCTATCAGGTGCTGACGCCGGTCCGGCTCGCGTCCGGCGGCATCGCGCTGGTCAATCGCGGCTGGGTGGCCCAGAACCCGGATCGTACGGTCTTTCCGCCGCTGCCCGTGCCGGACGGCGATATCTCGATCACCGGCCTGTGGCGCTCGCTGCCACAGCCGGCGCTGCGTCTGCAGATCGACAATTGCGCACCGGCCGACGCCAGCTGGCCGCGTATCGTCGGTTACCCGACCGTCGCCGACCTGCGCTGCCTGTACGGTGTCGATACCGCCGCCGGCATGCTGCTGCTCGACCCGCAGACGCCGGACGGCTTCCTGCGCGACTGGACCCAGGCCGATCGCCGCTTCCCGCCGCAGCGGCATTACGGCTACGCCGCGCAGTGGTTCGCGTTCGCCGCGACCCTGCTGGCGATCTTTCTCAAGCTCAATCTGAAACGCCGCCCATGAACCCGCAAGCTGCCCAACTGCGCCGATCCCGTCTGACCCTGGTGTTGCTCGGCGTGCTGTTCGTCGGCCCGCTGATCGGCGCCTGGATTCTCTACAGCGCCGGCCTGCGCCCCGGCGTGACCACCAATTACGGCATGCTGGTGGTGCCGACCACGCCGCTGCCGCCGCTGAACCTGCGCACGGCCGCCGGCGACTCGCAGCCGGAGCTGCTGCTCGGTCGCTGGAGTCTGGTGCAGCTCGGTGGCGAGCTCTGCGACAGCGCCTGCAGCGATCGCCTGACATCGAGCCGCCAGGTGCGTCTGGCGCTCGGCGCCGCCGGCGTTGAAAAGGATCGCGTCCAGCTGGTGTTCATCGTGCCGACGGCCGCTGCGGCGGAAGTGGCCACCAATGAGCTGCGCGAGGCCCACAAGATCCTGCATATCGTTGCCGACCTGGGGGTGGCGGGGCAGCGTGCCGCCGATGTCTTCAAGCCGACCGATCCGCTGGCCGTCTACCTCGTCGACCCGAACGGCAACTGGCTGATGACCTACCAGAACCAGCCGAGCGCGGACCAGTTCCAGCGCGGCCTGCTCAAGGATCTGAAGAAGCTGCTGCGCCTGTCGTCGATCGGCTGAATCCCGCCGAATACCGGTCTCGTAAGGGGAGTCACGCCCGGCTGTCGATCGCCGGCAGGCGGCGAGCCTGATCGGTGAACGGCTGCCGCAGGGATGCCGCGAGCGCCACCCGTGAAACCCGGCAGCGGAAGAATTGCCACGGCATCTCAGTAGTAAAATGCAGGTCCCGCGATTCCCGTCCCCATGCTCCAGACCTTCAACCGACTGAACCTGCTGACGCTGGTTCTCACTTTCTGCCTGGTGGTGCTGGGCGCCTATGTCCGGCTGTCGAATGCCGGGCTCGGTTGCCCTGACTGGCCAGGCTGCTATGGCCACCTCGGCGTGCCCGATGCGCAGCACGAGGTGGCCGCCGCCGAGGCGGCGTATCCGGAACGTCCGGTCGAGGCGCCGAAAGCCTGGAAGGAGATGGTCCACCGCTACCTCGCCGGTGTCGTCGGTCTGCTGATCGGCGCCCTGGCCTTGCTGGCCTGGCTGGATCGCAGCCGCAGCCTGCCACGACGGTTGACCGTGGCCACCGTCGGCGTGGTGATCGTGCAGATCGTGTTCGGTGCGCTGACCGTCACCCTGAAGGTCAAGCCGATCATCGTCACCACCCATCTGATGCTGGGGCTGACCACGCTGTCGCTGCTCTGGTGGATGTGGCTGAGCACGCGTGCGGCTGCACCACCCGCGCCGCCGGAGGCGGCGCTGCTGAAGCCCCTGTCGATCGCCGCGCTCTTGCTGCTCGGCGGCCAGATCTTTCTCGGCGGCTGGACCAGCACCAACTACGCTGCGCTGGCCTGCCCGGATTTCCCCGCCTGCCATGAGTCTTACCTGCCGAAGGGCGACCTTGGCGAAGCCTTCAAGCTGTGGCGCGGGCTGGGTATCGACTACGAATTCGGTGTTCTCGATACTGCGGCGCGTGCCACCATCCATCTCGTGCACCGTTACGGGGCCCTGCTGCTGAGCCTGGTGCTGGTGACGGTCGCCGGCTATCTGCTGAGCCTGCGGCGTGCGCCGTTCACCACGCTCGGCCTGGCTTTGCTGGCGGCGCTGGCGCTGCAGGTCGCCATCGGCATCGGCCTGATTCTCCAGCAGCTGCCGCTGTGGCTGGCGGACGCCCACAACGCCGGGGCGGCCTTGTTGCTGCTGGCGGTGCTGGCGCTGAACCACGCGGTCTGGCGTGGCGGCTCGCCCCGTCCGGCGCACTGAAGGCGAGATCATGACGCGAACCACCTCGACCACGCCGCCGCTGAAGATCGATCCGGCGACTGTCACCAGCGATGCCGCATCGGCACCGGTCTCGCGACTCAACGAGTACTACGAGCTGTGCAAGCCACGCGTGGTCATGCTGATCGTGTTCACCGCGATCGTCGGCATGTTCATGGCGGTGCCCGGCCTGCCGCCGCTGGCCGCACTGCTCTGGGGCACGATCGGCATCTCGCTGCAGGCGGCATCGGCAGCAGCGGTCAACCAGATCATCGACCGCGAGATCGACGCGCGGATGAAGCGGACCTGCGGCCGGCCGCTGGTCACCGGCAGCCTGAGCCTGACGCATTCGATCGCCTTCGCCACCGCCCTCGGCCTCGCCGGCTTCGCGGTGCTGTGGTTCCTGGTCAATCCGCTGACCGCCGTGCTGACCCAGCTGACCCTGGTCGGCTACGCCGGTGTCTACACGCTGTTCCTGAAGCGGGCGACGCCGCAGAACATCGTCATCGGGGGGGCCTCCGGCGCCGCACCGCCGGTGCTCGGCTGGGCCGCAGTGACCGGGACCATCGATCCGCACGCGCTGATCCTGTTCCTGATCATCTTCATCTGGACGCCGCCGCACTTCTGGGTGCTGGCGATCGAGCGGCGCGAGGAGTACGCCAAGGTCGGCGTGCCGATGCTGCCGGTCACCCACGGCGTCGAATACACCGCGACCCAGGTGCTGCTGTACACGCTGCTGCTGATCGCGGTGACCATCCTGCCGTTCGCCGTCGGCATGAGCGGCTGGCTGTACCTGGTGGCGGCGCTCGCGCTCGGTGCCCGCTTCCTGCAACTGGCCCTGCAGATCAAGTTCGCGCCGCGCAGGGGTCTGAACATGAAGACCTTCGGCTATTCGATCGTCTACCTGATGGCGATCTTCACGGCGCTGCTGGCCGACCACTACCTGCGCTGATTCCCGTCGACGACTGAGTTGCGGCGCAGTTTCGCTGTCGCCGTTTGGGAATCGCGTCCCGGGATCGTCCTTGCGATTTTCGGGCGGCGCCGCTCCCGCGAAGTCTCGAACGCCCGCTCGCGTACAGCCGATTTCGCTCGCCGGCAGCTGCGTCTCGCGCGGCGCTGCGCGTTCTTGGGCTTGCGGCGACGAAAATTTGACGCGATTTGCCTCCGGCGGTCGGTTCGCGCCTGCCACGACCCCCTTTCATCGGTCTTGAAAAAATTAAAGGAATTCGATTTGTAAAGTAGACAAAACATACTAAATGCATGGATCAGGGCGACTATCAATGAAGGAAATACCGATGACGTCCATGATCAAAACTGGTGTGTACCGCGTTGCCACGGTCGCACTCGCCGCCGCTGCCACCGTCGCCGGACCCGCTGCCGCATGGAACAGCAGTCTGTATCCGTCGGTGGACGGCGTGAATTTCACGCGTCCGGTTGTGCCCTTCAACGGCCGGCAGTGGCAGCTGCCCGATTTCTCTTATGCCGGGTACCAACTCGGCGCGGTCTCGCCGGGTACCGGCATTCCTTGCCGGATCGAACGTCTTGTTGGCACTGCCGACATCACCAGCACTCTGCAATCAGCGGTGGACCGGGTAGGAACTGCGGGCGGGGGAACGGTCGTACTGCCGGCCGGTTCTTACGCCATCACGCGCTCGATTGCGGTGCCTTACAACAATGTCTCGATAGTCGGCGCCGGATCGAACAAGACCTTGCTGAACGTCGCGACAAGTTATCGGCCCAGCGAAGACGATGAAGAGGGTGTCTTCACTTTCGGCAACGCCATTGGCGGGCACAACAAGCAATGGGTCGATCAGGGCAAGGTGCTCGGTGCCGTCGTGCAGCGTGTCCCGGAAGGCGCATCCACGCTGGTGATGGCGAATGCCAGCGCGATCACCGTGAATCAGTGGATCGTCATCCAGCAGTACTACTGGAGCGCGCTGGTTCGTGCCAATGACAGCTCGGGAACCTGGAAAGGGTATGACTCGGCCAGCTTCCCGCCGCCGAACTCTCCTTCACGCCAGTGGAGTTTCACGTACCTGCGAAAGGTTTCCGCGAAATCGGGCAACACGATCACCGTCGACGCGCCGATCCCGATGACGCTTGATCCGGCCAACAACGCTATCGGCGTCCGCTCTGTCGATGTAAGAACCACCGGCTCCGCGCTCAACATGAAGGAGAACCTTGGTCTGCGGGGCGTCAGTGTGAACTTTGCCGACAATGCCAACGGTGCGAATGGCTTTCCGAGCGGCGTCGGTGTCTATTTCGAGGGCGTACGTAATGGATGGGTTAACGACGTCCAGGTCCGCAACTTCCCGCGGCACGGCATCTCGCTCGAAAGCTCCGCGCGCATCAGCGTCACCGATAGCGCCACCATCCGCGCCCAGAATGTCGCAGGGGGTGGCCGAGGCTACGGTTTCGTGGTTGCCGCGAGCCAGAACCTGCTGTTTCGCGGCAACTATGCCGAAATGACCCGCCATGGCTATACCACGCAGTTCGGCCTGAATTCGGTCATCGTCTACTCGCGCAACGAGAGCGCGGGGACCCGGATGAACGGCGACGACTCGCACTTCGGGTTCTCGCAACAGATGCTCTGGGACAACCATCGCATGACCTATGGCAGTGGCCTGCTGCTGACCTACCGCGGCAGCCTCTCGGGTAATGCGCAGGAAACCAACTACTCAAGCGTCGTCTGGAATCCCAGCGACAATGGCTACCGTGGCAATGGCAGCGGCGGTGGCATGATCAGCCTGAACCCGTCAGCCGCGGGCTACTCGATGTTGATCGGCGGGGCGACCAGCTATCCGGTGATCGACGACGCCGTCGAACTCGGCACCGGAAATGTGTTCCCCGCGCGTCCGGGACTTCAGGTGGGTCTGCTTCCTGAACTGCCAGTGCCGGGCGCCCGTAATCAGAACGTCGTCGTCGAAGGATCGCAGCAGTCCGGTCTGGTGCCGGCGTCGTTGCTCGACCAGCAGTACAAGGGTCGAATGGCGGTCGAGCCGGCGGCATTTACCAGCAAGGGCTGCTTTGCTGAACCGAGCAAAGGCACGATTACCCGCGCGGTGCATGCGGGTGCGGGCATGAACGTCTACAACGGTGATCAGCTGGGCTGGGCCACTGCCTTTGGCACCGGCTGCCCGACCAGCATGGAAAGCGGCGATCTAAGCACCAGCGCCGCCACCTGCAGCACCAGCTTTCAAGGTTTCAACACTACCCCAGGGGGCCGTTATGGGCTGTCGCTGATGCCGCTGGCCTCGAACGGGACGCCGATCGTCAGTTTCGGCGGGCCGCAAACAGACAAGACGACCTACAAGACACTGACGATGAAGATTTACCCGACCAGCGCTGCATTCAAGGCTTCGCTGGCAGTCGCTGATCGCCCCTGGACGCCGAACGCCGCCACGACCCAACTGGCAGCAATAACGCTGTCAGGCATGCCGGCGAATCGCTGGACCACGGTGGTCATCCCGCTCAGCAGCATCCGCGCCAGCAGCTACAACATGTTCGTGCTGAAGAGCCTCGGCGCCGAGAGTGCTTCGCGGGTCTACATCGACGATGTGACGCTTCAGTGAGCCCGCGGCAAAAAGCTTCAAGCCGGCTCTCCGTTCCGGTACGCATCGCGGGACTGGAACGAAAAAGCCGGCCAGATTGCTTCCGGCCGACGATTGAGCAATCAGACGAACAAGATCAGGTCCGTAGTCATGTGTCGTTCGATCCCGTATCCGGCCGATGATGGCGAGGCTGCAAAGAGAGGGAAGGGCCGTGGCCGAGTTCGGGACGAGGGTGGCTGACGCCCCTGATGACGATCCGAGGCCTGAAGCCCGCGCAGTCGATATCGGGCTGCCGGCCCCGGTGAAGCATTCAAAGGCCCGGCGCGTCGCAGGTCTTGAACGCGGCCGGCGCGATCGATGTCGCTTGCAGCACCCCGTCGGACGTGCAGCCTGCGGCACGACAAAGCAATATCCATAAAAAAACCCGGCGCTACAGGCCGGGCTTGGCTCGACGCGGGTACGCGTCAGGCCGCGACTTCCTCGACCTCGATCGCCTTGCGCAGCTTCTTCATCGCGGCGACCTCGATCTGGCGGATGCGTTCGGCCGACACGCCGTACTCGTCGCCGAGTTCCTGCAGGCCAGCCTTCGATTCATCGGCCAGCCAGCGGCGCTGCAGGATGTCGCGTGAGCGCGGATCCAGCGACACCAGCGCCTGCTTCATGCGCTCCTCGCGGGCGTCCTGCCATTCGCTTTCCTCGATCGCCGCGAACTGGTCGGCACGATCGGCCAGATAGTCTTCCGGCACGAAGGATTCTTCGCCGTCTTCCGGCGTGGCACTGAACGAGACGTCCGCACCGCCGAGACGCGATTCCATCTGCAGCACTTCTTCCGGCTTGACCTTCAGATCGCGGGCCACGGCCTCGACTTCGCTCTGGGTCATCCAGCCGAGATGGGTCTTGGACTTGCGCAGGTTGAAGAACAGCTTGCGCTGCGCCTTGGTGGTCGCGATCTTGACGATCCGCCAGTTCTTCAGAATGTACTCGTGGATCTCGGCCTTGATCCAGTGCACCGCGAAGCTGATCAGGCGCACGCCGACACCCGGATCGAAGCGCTTCACCGCCTTCATCAGGCCGATGTTGCCTTCCTGGATCAGGTCCGACAGCGGCAGGCCGTAACCCTGATAGCCGCGGGCAATGTGGACGACGAAGCGGAGGTTCGACAGCACCAGCTTCTGCGCCGAGGCGAGGTTGCCCTCGTCGTGCAGTTCATGAGCGAGTTGCTGTTCCGCTTCCGGCGTCAGCAGCGGAATTTGGCTGACCGACCGGATGTAGGTGTCGAGGCTGCCGGCCAGCGGCACCGGCAGCGCAGAAGAGCGTTGCGAAAGCGCAAGAGCAGTCATCGTGTATCCCCCGAAAAGTGGTCGAGATGTTAGCACTCGCATTTTTGGAGTGCTAAGTCGCCAAGAAGTTCAATCGACATTCGGTCTGTCGATAGTCTTTCTGCATCGCCGCAGGCGGTGCCGCGACACCCGTGCTCAAGCGATGGGGATGAAGCCTGCGGCTTGCAAGAGGACGCCGCCGTTCAATCCGGTTCGATGGCGCCCAGATGGCGACTGACGGTCCACAGCGCCGCCAGCCAGCCGAGCGCGGCACCGGCGCCGAACACGGCGAACACGGTGTCGACCGACAGCACCGCCACGCCGGAGCCGATGCCGTACAGGCCGGACAGCGTCTGCGCCGGCCCGGCCAGCGACAGCCCGGCGGCGACCACCATCAGGCAGGCCAGCAGCGCGCCGGTCAGGCCGTACCACAGGCCGGTGTACAGGAACGGCCGGCGGATGAACGAATCCGGGGCACCGATCAGCTTCAGCACCAGGATTTCCTCGCGCCGCGAGGCGATATCGAGGCGGATGGTGTTGGCGACCACCACCAGCACCGCCAGTGCCAGCGCTCCGGCGATCAGCAGCACCAGCCGCTCGATCACCGCAAGGATCGCGTACAGCCGCTCCAGCCATTCGCGGTCCATCCGCGCGCTGTCGACCTCCGGCAGCTTCGTCAACGCGTCGAGCAGGGCTTCGGCCTGCGCTTTCGGCAACGTCGCGTCGGGGGTCACCACGATCACCGCCGGCAGCGGGTTGTCGGTCAGGATGTCGAGCGCCTCGCCGAAGCCGGAATGGGCCTTGAACTCGGCCAGCGCAGCATCGCGGGAGATGTACCTGGCGTCGCCGATGCCGCGCTTCCGGGCCAGGCTGGCGTGCAGTTGGCGGCCGGCGGCTTCATCGACCGTGTCCTTCAGGAACAGCGAGACGCGCAGCGAGCCCTTCAGGCCTGAGGATGCGGCGTCGAGCCCGCCGAGCACCGCGTACAGCCCGGCCGGCAGGGCGAGGGTGATGCCGATCACCAGCGCCGTCAGCAGGGTGCCGAACGGCCGGCGCTTCAGCGCATCGAGCGTCGCCGAAATCGCCCGGGTGTGATCGAGCAGCCAGCGCGAGCCGGTGGTCGGCGCCGTGCTGACCCGCTTCGCGCCGCTCATGCCCCTGGCTCCGGTGCGGCGCGGGCATCGGCCAGCAGGCCGTCCTCGAGCTTCAGGATTCGGTACGGCAGGCGGCTGATCAGCCCGATCGCGTGGGTCGCGACCAGCACACTGACGCCGACCTCGTTGAAGCGGGTGAACAGATGCATCACTTCGGCCGCCATCGTCGGATCGAGGTTGCCGGTCGGCTCGTCGGCAATCAGCAGCCGCGGCTTGGCGACCACGGCGCGGGCGATGCCGACCCGCTGCTGTTCGCCGCCGGACAGGGTCACTGGCCAGTCCTTCTCGCGGCCTCTGAGTCCCACCGCGTCGAGCGCGGCACGGACCCGGCGGCCGATGTCGTCACCCGAATGGCCGCGAATGACCAGTGGCATCGCCACGTTGTCGAACACCGTGCGGTCGGGCAGCAGGTTGAAGTTCTGGAAAATCATGCCGAACTGCCGGCGATAGGCCGGCACGTCGCGGCTGCGGACCTTCGACAGGACCTGACCGTCGACGACGATCTCGCCCTGCACCGGTCGTTCGAGCAGCGCGATCAGTTTCAGCAAGGTCGACTTGCCGGCGCCGCTGGGGCCGGTCAGGAACGCCATCTCGCCACGGGCAAGCTGGAAATCGGCATCCCGCAGGATGTCGCGGCCGCCGTCACGATAGCGGTGGCTGACCTGCGCGAAGCGGATCAGCGCGTCGCTCAACGCTTGTCCCCCATCGTTTCGGCCAGCGCCGTGCCGCCGACCAGCGCTTCGGCATAGGCCGCGGCATCGAACACTTCGAGATCGTCGATCGCTTCGCCGAGGCCGACATAACGCACCGGCAGTGCCATCCGCTTGGCGATCGCCAGCAGCACGCCACCCCTGGCGGTGCCGTCGAGCTTGGTGATGGTCAAGCCTGTGAGGCCGATCGCTTCGTGGAACTGCACCGCCTGGTTCAGCGCGTTGCCGCCGGCGGTGCCGTCGACCACCAGCATCACCTCGTGTGGCGCATAGGCGTCGAGCTTCTGGACCACGCGCCGGATCTTGCGCAGCTCGTCCATCAGATGGCTCTGGGTGTGCAGGCGGCCGGCGGTGTCGGCGATCACCACATCGATGCCGCGCGCCTTGGCGGCCTGGACGGCGTCGAAGATCACCGAGGCCGAATCGGCACCCGCACCTTGGGAGAGGATCGGCACGCCGGCGCGCTCGGACCAGGTGGTCAGCTGCTCGACCGCTGCGGCGCGGAAGGTGTCGCCGGCCGCCAGCAGCACGCTCTTGCCTTCCTTCTTGAACTTGGCGGCCATCTTGCCGATGGTCGTGGTCTTGCCGGCGCCGTTGATGCCGGCGACGAAGATCACGTAGGGCTTGATGTAGCTCGGCACCACCAGCGGCTTGGCGCAGGGGCCGATGATGTCGAGCAGCGCCTTCGTCAATTCCTTGCGCAGCTGGGCCTCGGTCCTGATCCGGCCCGCCATCACCTCGTTACGGAGTGCGCTGGTCAGCTGCATCGTCGCTTCGACGCCGGCATCGGCGATCAGCAGCCGTTCCTCGATGACCTCGATCGCGTCGTCGTTGAGCTTTTCGTCGGTGAACAGCCGGCCGAGGTCGTAGGTCAGCCAGGAATCACCCTTGTTGATCTTCTTGCGGAGCTTCGCGATGAAGCCGGCGTTCTCCTCGCTCATGCCGCTTTCAGCTCCGCGAAGGCTGCACGCGCGGCGCTGACCGTCAGTTCGACTTCGCGCGGGCCGTGAGCGGCGGAGACGAAGCCGGCCTCGTAGGCGGAAGGGGCGAGGTAGACGCCGCGCGCCAGCATCGCATGGAAGAAGCGCTTGAACTGGTCGAGATTGCAGGCCGTCACCTCGGCGAAGCTGGTGATCGCGGGTTGGGTCGTGAAGAACAGGCCGAACATCGAGCCGAGCTGCACGGTGGTGAACGGGATGCCGGCGGCCTTCGCCTCGGCATTCAGGCCGGCGAGGATCGCCGCCGTGGTCTTTTCGAGACGGGCGTAGATCGCCGCGTCGTCGAGGGTGTTCAGCAGCGCGATGCCGGCGGCCATCGCCAGCGGATTGCCGCTCAAGGTGCCGGCCTGGTAGACCGGCCCGGCCGGGGAGAGCGTCTGCATGATCTCGCGGCGGCCGCCGAAGGCGCCGACCGGCAGGCCGCCGCCGATGATCTTGCCGAGGGTGACCATGTCCGGCGTGATGCCGTAGATGCCGGCCGCGCCCTTCGGCCCGACCCGGAAGCCGGTCATCACCTCGTCGAAGATCAGCACCGCGCCATCGGCCTTGCAGAGCCGCTGCAGGCCTTCGAGGAAGCCCGGCTTGGGCAGGATGCAGTTCATGTTGCCGGCCACCGGCTCGACGATCACGCAGGCGATCTTGCCGGCATTGGCCGTGAACAGGGCTTCAACGGACGCCAGGTCGTTGTAGTCGGCGGTCAGCGTGTATTTGGCGAAATCGGCCGGCACGCCCGGCGAGGTCGGCACCCCGAAGGTCAGCGCACCTGACCCGGCCTTGACCAGCAGCGAGTCCGAATGGCCGTGGTAGCAGCCCTCGAACTTGAGGATCAGGTCGCGGCCGGTGTAGCCGCGGGCCAGGCGCAGCGCGCTCATCGTCGCCTCGGTGCCCGAGGAACAGAGCCGCACCTGCTCCAGGCCCGGCACCCGGGCGCACAGCAGTTCGGCCATGACGATTTCGGCCTCGGTCGGCGCGCCGTAGGACACGCCGATCCGGGCCTGTTCGATGATCGCGTCGCGAACCACCGGATGCTGGTGGCCGAGGATCATCGGCCCCCAGCTGCCGATGTAGTCGACATACGCCTTGCCGTCGGCATCGGTGATGTACGCCCCGCTGGCCGACGCGATGAAGCGCGGCGTGCCGCCGACGGCGCGGAACGCACGGACCGGCGAATTGACGCCGCCGGGAATCGAGGCCTGGGCGCGTTCGAACAGTGCTTCGGAGCAGGTCATGCAGTCGGGTTCCAGTTCTGGTCGTGGGTCAGCGGGGCTGCTCGAACAGCGCGCAGTAGGTGCGCGCGCGCCGCTCGATGTCGGCCGGGTCGCCGCGTCCGAACAGGCCATCGACGGCGGCCAGCCAGTCGGCACCGGCAGCAAGGAGCAGCGCGCCATTATCCGGCGTCACGCCGCCGATTGCGCAGATCGGTACCTTGAAGCGGGTGCGCGCGACGCTCAGCACCGCCGGCGCCGCCGGTGGCGCGTCTGGCTTGGTGGTCGAAGCAAAGAAACGGCCGAAGGCGACGTAGCTCGCGCCTTGCGCCAGCACGCGTTCGGCATGCAGCAGATCGGAGGCGCAGCTGGCGCCGATCAGTGCGGCCGGACCGAGCAGGCTGCGCGCGGCTTCGATCGCGCCGTCGCGTTTGCCCAGATGAACGCCGTCGGCGCCGATCGCGGCGGCGAGCGCGGCATCGTCATTGATGATGAAGCGCGCGCCCTGCGCCCGGCACAGCGCCAGCAAGGCTTCCGCGTTGCGCCGCTTGCGGTCCGGCGGACTTTTCTTGTCACGGTACTGCAGCAGGCGGGCGCCGCCGGCGATCGCTGCCGCGCAGGCCTCGGACAAGCGCTGCGGGTCGGCGGCGAGGCCGTCCGGAGTCACCGCATAGAGGGCTCGTCTGCTCATTCGAGGAATCGTCCTGGTATCCGTCGCCCGCCGCCGACGGCCACGGCGCGCGCCAGTGCGCCCTGGGTCCAGCGCTGGCCGGCGTCGATCGCGGCATCCGGGCCGTCACCCAGCGCCAGCCGCGCGGCGATGCTGGCCGCCAGCGTGCAGCCGGCGCCGTGGAAGGTTTCCGGCAGCCGCGGCCAGTCGCTGATCCGCACCGGTAGGCCGGCACCGTAGCAGCGGTTGATGACCGCGGCATCGCGCTCGTCGCCGCCGGTGATCAGCACCCGGGTGCAGCCATCGGCGAGCAGCGCGGCGGCGCAGGCGTCGAGATCGCCGGCCGCCCCCTGCACCAGCCGCCGGGCCTCCGACGCGTTCGGGGTCAGCACGGTGACCTGCGGCAGCAGCTGCGCGCGCAGCGCGGCGGGGAAATCGGTCGCGACCAGGTCGGTGCCGCCGCCGGCGCGCAGCACCGGATCGCAGACCACCGGCAGCGCCAGCCGGGCGAGGTGACGGACGATCACCGGCAGCTGCGCGATCGAGCCGAGCAGGCCGAGCTTGACCGCAGCCGGCTGCATGTCGGCCAGCAGCACGTCGAGCTGCTCGTCGAGCAGTGCCGGATCGGTGGCGATCACGCGACGCACGTTGCGGCTGTCCTGCACGGTCAGCGCGGTGATCACGCCGAGCGCATGGACGCGGTGCGCGGCAAGGGTCTCGATATCGGCCTGCAGGCCCGCTCCGCCGCCAGGGTCGTGACCGGACAGGCACAGCACGGTGGTGGCGCGGGTCATCGATGGACGTGCTGGAAAGTCAGTGCGGAAAAGGCTTGACAAGGCGATGCGGACGCGACCCGCGACGGGCAGTTATGCACACCGAAAAAGCGATATCGCCGCAAAGCCCCGTGGTTGCGACACAATTCTGTCAAAAAGCCTGAAAAACACGATAAATATTTGAAAAACATAAAGAAACTGTCATGGTCAGAAATTAGGCGCAACGCTGAAAATCCATGACGGGACCGTTACTTACGGTGCCTCCCCAAGGCTTGTTCACAAGCTTATCCACAGAATCTGTGTGTGAACTGATCTTTTCCATAGATTTCAGTGGTTAAGCCGCAAGTCTTGAGATGATGACGAGTTCTGCCCTCAATCAGTGCATATCGTTCAGGTAACTGCTGCCAAGTGCGTTCATCTGGCTTTCGATATGACTGGCGCGGCCGAGCACGTAGGCGGACGGCCGATCGACCCTCAGACGCACCGGGTTCGGCAGCACCGCGGCCAGCACGGCGGCCTCCCGGCGGGTCAGCCGCGATGCCGGCTTGCGGAAGTAGGCCTGGGCGGCCGCTTCGACACCATAGATGCCGGGGCCGAACTGGGCGATGTTCAGATAGACTTCCAGCACCCGGCGCTTTGGCCAGAGTGCTTCGATCAGCAGGGTGTAGCCGACTTCCAGCGCCTTGCGGACATACGAGCGGCCGGACCACAGGAACAGGTTCTTGGCGGTCTGCTGGCTGATCGTCGAGGCGCCCCGCACCCGCCGCGAGCGCTTGTTGTGGTCGAGCGCCTTGTCGATCGCCTCGAAATCGAAGCCCCAATGCTCGGGAAACTTCTGGTCTTCAGCGGCGACCATCGCCAGCGGGGCCGCGGCTGAGATCTTTTCCCACGGCACCCAGTCGTAGCGGACCTCGGGCGCATCGGACGCCAGCATGAAGGCGCTGGTGAACGGCGGCACCACGCGCAGGATCAGCACCTGCAGTACCGCGAACGCCGCGAACAGCAGCGGCGAGACGGCCAGCCAGAACAGCCAGCGGCGGCGACGCAGGCGGCGCATCAGTCCTGGCTCCGGTCGGGCGCGTCGGGCAGCGAGTACACCGGCAGCGACCAGTTCCAGACGATGGCGCCGAAACGGAAGCCGGCAACGGTCAGCATGCCGGTGATCGTCGCCGGCCAGCGGCTGAGCCCGATTTCCAGCAGCAGCACGTAGACCGAGGCGCCGACGATCACCGCCACCGCATACAACTGCCCCTTGCGCAGGATCATCGGGATCTCGTTGCACAGCACGTCGCGCAGCAGGCCGCCGAAGGCGCCGGTGATGGTGGCCATGATCACCGCGATCAGTCCGGAATGACCGGCGGTGATCGCCACCTGGGCGCCGGCGATCGAAAAGAAGGCGAGGCCGAGCGCATCGGCGATCTGCAGCATCTGCAGCGGTGGCCGCATCCAGCGGGTGTAAGGAATGGTCGCCAGCGCAGCGAGCACGATCACCACGACGTACATCGGGTTGCCGATCCAGAACACCGGATTGCGGTCGAGCAGGATGTCGCGGATGGTGCCGCCGCCGGTCGCGGTGACCAGGGCGATGATCACCACGCCGAGCACGTCGAGGCTCTTGCGGCCGGCCGCCAGCGCGCCGCTGATCGCGAAGACGGCGACACCGGCGTAGTCGAGGAGATGCAGGATCATGCGGCCGGCAGCTTAAGCCGATCGCGGTACCCTGCGGCAAGCCCGACACGATGTCGTCGGTGGCGGACGCTGGTGGCGCCGACCGCGGCGCGGCCGGACAAGGCGGAACGGGATCCGGCTGCCCGCGTCGTCAGGCCGGCAGACCGAGCTGCTTCCACAGCCGCATCGTCGGTTCGACCTGGTTCAGCGTGTAGAAGTGAATGCCTGGCGCGCCGCCTTTCAGCACGGTTTCGCAAAGCCTGCCGACCACCTCGACACCGAAGTCCTGCAGCGCCGCCTTGTCGTCCTGCAGCTGCTCCAGGCGCAGGCGCACCCAGCGGGGGATATCGGCGCCGCAGGCGGCCGAGAAGCGGGTCAGCTGGGCATGGTTGGTGATCGGCATGATGCCGGCGATCACCGGAATGCTGATCGCCGCGCGCGCGCAGCGTTCGAGGAAGTCGAAATAGGCGTCGGCGACGTAGAAATACTGGGTGATCGCGGCATGGGCGCCGGCATCGACCTTGCGCCGGAAGGCGTCGAAGTCGGCGTCCGGGTGCCTCGCCTGCGGATGCATCTCCGGATAGGCGGCGACTTCCAGCTGGAAGCTGTCGCCATGCCGCTCGCGGATGAACGACACCAGCTCGTTCGCGTAGTGGAAGTCGCCGGGCGCGCCGGTGCCGATCGCGGTGGCCGGCAGATCGCCACGCAGCGCGACGATGCGCTTGACGCCCGCGGCCTTGTAGCGATCGAGCAGGGCGGCGATCCGGGCACGCGAGGAGCCGACGCAAGTCAGATGCGGGGCGGCTTCGATGCCGGTTTTCTCGACCACCTTGACCACGGTGTCGTAGGTACCGTCCTGGTCCGAGCCGCCGGCGCCGTAGGTCACCGAGAAGTACTTCGGCTTCACCGCCGCCAGCGATGCCGCGATGCCGGGCAGCTTGGCCACACCTTCCGGCGTGCGCGGCGGGAACAGCTCGAAGGAGAACTGGAGTGGGTGCGGGCTCATGTCGGCGATTCGTGTCTGCGGAGAGCGCTCACGCAGTCCGGCCAGCATCACGAGCAAGCTCGTGCGGGCAGTGGGCGCTGTTGAGCGTGACGCCGCCGGCCGCATTCAGCGCGGCGAGGCGGGCCTGATTGGCCTTGCGCGCCCGGTTGTCGACGGCGAGCAGGGTCTGGAACACGCCGAGGCCGGTCGGGCTGCGTGGCATCGCGCCGACCTCGGTATGGAAGAAATAGGCATCGCCGCAATGCAGCGCCCAGCCGTCGCCGGCATGGACCGCCACGCCGACATGGCCGCGGGTATGGCCGGCCAGCGGTACCAGCAAGAGCTCGTCGTCGCTGCCGGCGTTGCCCAGCGCCCGCACCGCCTCGAAGCCGTTCCAGCGCTCGCCGCCGAGCGCGTGCTGCTGCCAGCGCGGGCCGTGCGACCACAGTCGCGACTCGTAGCGCTGCTTCTCGATCAGCGTCGCCGGGGCTTCGGCGGCGGCCAGTTCCGGGGCATGGATATGCACCGTGGCGTCGGGGAAATCGGCCAGCGCACCGGCGTGATCGAAATCGAGATGGGTGACGACGATGTCGCGCACGTCCTCGGGCCGGAAGCCGAGCGCCCGCACCTGCGCCAGCGCGGTTTCCGCGCGATCGAGCTTTGGCCGCATCAGCGCCCGCAGGTGGCCGTGGACCATGCCGTCGACCTGGGCGGTGCCGAGCCCGGTATCGACCAGGGTCAGGCCGTTGCGGCCCTCGATCAGCCAGACATGGCAGACGATCTTCGCCGGTTCCAGCCAGCCGCCTTCGCCCTGCATCAGGCGCCGGCCATGCGGGCACATCGAGCCACAGTTCAGATGATGGATATGCACCGGTTCCCCCTGAAGAAAAAGGCGACGGCGTCTGCACGCCGTCGCCCCTGTTCACATGGTGCCGCAGCCGGACTCAGTAGCGGTAGTGATCCGGCTTGTAAGGACCTTCGACCGGCACGCCGAGGTAGTCGGCCTGGGCCGGCGTCAGCTTGGTCAGCTTGACGCCGATCTGCTCCAGATGCAGCGCCGCCACTTCCTCGTCGAGCTTCTTCGGCAGGCGGTAGACCTGCTTGGCGTAGACGTCCTTGTTCTTCCAGAGGTCGATCGCGGCCAGCGTCTGGTTGCTGAACGAGTTCGACATCACGAACGCCGGGTGGCCATGGGCGCAGCCCAGGTTGATCAGGCGGCCTTCGGCGAGGATGTAGATGCTGCGGCCGGTGTCGCTGAAGGTGTAGCGGTCGACCTGCGGCTTGATCTGGTCGCGCGAGGCCGAGGTGTCCTGGTTCAGGCGATCCATCTGGATCTCGTTGTCGAAGTGGCCGATGTTGCAGACCAGCGCGTTGTTCTTCATCGCCTTCATGTGCTCGAGGCTGATGATGTCGCGGTTGCCGGTGGCCGAGACGTAGATGTCGGCGAACGGCAGCACGTCTTCGATGGTCTTCACTTCGAAGCCTTCCATCGCCGCCTGCAGGGCATTGATCGGATCGACTTCGGAGACGATCACGCGAGCGCCGAGACCGCGCAGCGAGTGCGCCGAACCCTTGCCGACATCGCCGTAGCCGGCGACGAAGGCGACCTTGCCGGCGATCATCAGATCGGTGGCGCGCTTGATGCCGTCGGCCAGCGATTCGCGGCAGCCGTACAGGTTGTCGAACTTGGATTTGGTGACCGAGTCGTTGACGTTGATCGCCGGCACCAGCAGCTTGCCGGCTTCGAACATCTGGTACAGGCGATGCACACCGGTGGTGGTTTCTTCGGCGACCCCGCGCCAGGCGGCGGCGACCTTGGTCCAGTAGCCCGGACGCTCGGTCCTGGTCCGGCGCAGCAGGTCCTTGATCACCTGCTCTTCGTGGTTGCCGGACAGGGTGTCGATCCAGTCCGAGCCGGCTTCCATCTCGACACCCTTGTGGATCAGCAGCGTGACATCGCCGCCGTCGTCGATCACCAGTTCCGGGCCGCCCAGCGATCCGTCCGGCAGCACGTGGGTGACGCAGTCCAGCGTGCAGTCCCAGTATTCCTCGAGGGTTTCGCCCTTCCACGCGAACACCGGCGTGCCGGCGGCGGCGACTGCGGCCGCGGCGTCGTCCTGGGTCGAAAAGATGTTGCACGAGGCCCAGCGCACGTCGCCGCCGAGCGCCTTCAGCGTCTCGAGCAGCACGGCGGTTTCCTTGGTCATGTGCAGCGAGCCGGTGACGCGCACGCCTTTGAGCGGCTGCAGCGGCGCGTACTTCTTGCGGATCGCCATCAGGCCGGGCATTTCCTCCTCGGCCATGCGGATGCGCTTGCGGCCGAATTCGGCCAGCGACAAGTCGCGGACCTTGAAGTCGGCGACGCCATTCTTGTGCGGGGTGGTGACGGGGTTGATCACAGCACTCATTGGTATCGCTCCAGAGTTCAATTCGGTGGGAATTCGATCGGAACGGGCGCCGTTGCTGCCATCTCACCGGTGAGCCTGGCCGTCATCGCGTGGCGACGGTCGCAGCGCCCCTCACAGGTCGTGGGGACGAGTATATCCGCCTATGCGGATAAAGAGATAGACCGTCAACCTGCGCGAGTGCGCCGCCTCCACGGCAACCGCAACGGCTTTCCCTGCGCTGAGGCGCGGGGGCAGAAGCAAGGACGCGGAAAAGCGAAGCTCGCGGTGGGGGTTGCATTCGATCTGCGGCGACACCGGGAAGACAATTCAGCTGCGTGCGGTCAAAATAACGACGTTATAGGACGAATTTCAAAAATGGCCACGCTTCGCGAGTCACCGCAAATCCGCAGCAAGCTGATCAATACCGCTACTCGACTGCTCGCGCAGCAGGGACCATCGGCGATCCAGGCCCGCGCCATCGCCAAGGAAGCGGGGGTGTCGACGATGGTCGTCTACAGCACTTTCGGCGGCATGCCGGATCTGCTTCGCGCCGTGGCGGATGCGGGCTATCGAGCGCTGGTCGCCGCCTTCGATGAAATGCCCCGTACCGACGACGCGGTGGCCGACATCTTCCGCATGGCACTGGCCTACCGGGCGATCGCCCGAGCCAACCCGCATCTTTACGACCTGATGTTCGGGCTGTCGACGCGCGGTCAGTACCGCGCCATCGAACTGGAGGCGGCTGCCAATCGCGACGCCGAATCCGCCCCTTACCAGTTGACCTACGGCTATCTGGTCAAGGCCGCCGCGCGTCTGGTCGAAGCCGGGCGCGTTCGTGCCGACGATCCTGAAGTGATTGCCGCGCAGTTGTGGAGCTATGTGCACGGTTTCATCAGCCTCGAACTGAGCGGCTATTTCGCGCATCTCGGCGATTGCGTGCACAAGGTGCTGCTGCCGCTCGGCATCAACATGGTGGTCGGGCTCGGCGATACCCCTGCCGCTGCCACGGCTTCGGTTGCCGCTGCGGCCGAGGCGCTGAAGCCGCCGGCGAATACGACCGCTGCCGCTCGACGCAAGACGCGAGCGAAGCCGGCTGCCTGATCGGGCGGCAGCGGTATCGCTCGGCAGGGCGCGGTTCACCACTCGATCAAAGCACTGAATCGAAAAGCTTGCAGCTTGAAAATAACGATGTTATCGTCTCTGTAACATCGTTATTGACGATGCCCGAACCACCGAGGAGCCCAGAGATGGCCAAGACCCCGACGCTGCAAGCACGCCTTGAAACCGAGACCCGCGACTCCGTGATGATCGTGCGGCTCGATGGCGGCCCGCTGGGACTGATCGGTCTCGACATGACCAACCAGCTGTCCGACCTGCTGGACCAGCTGGAGTCCGATACCGCGATCCGGGCCGTGGTGTTCACCGGGACGCATGAAGGACGATTCCTCAGCCACGCCGATGTCCGCTGGCTGCAGGAGGGTGGCAAAAGCATTCCGCTGCTGCCGCGTGGCGTGGCATCGGCGGTTGCGCATACCTCGAAGGCGATTCGTGGCGTGCCGGTCGTCGAGCAGTTGGCAGCACTGACCCCGCTGGACGGCGGCATGCAGCTCGACAAGCTGCATGAAACCTTCATGCGCATGAACCGCTGCGGCGTCATCTTCATTGCCGCACTGAACGGCTCTGCGCTGGGGCTGGGCAGCGAGTTCGCACAGGCCTGCGACATGCGACTGATGGCCGATGGCGACTACTTCATCGGCCAGCCGGAAGTGCTGCTCGGCTTCGCACCCGGTGGCGGCGGCACCCAGCGTCTGACTCGACTCGTCGGCGCGCACAAGGCGCTGATGCTGATGCTCGAAGGCCGGCCGCTGTCGCCCGCGAAGGCGCTGGAAATCGGCTGGATCGACGAAGTGGTGGCGCCCGAGGCGCTGCTCGATCGCGCGGTCGAGATGGGCCGCTATTTCGGTTCTCGACCGAGGGGTGCGATCGAAGCGATCAAGCGCTCGGTCTATATCGGCAGTTTCAAGTCGCTGGAAGAAGGCCTGCATGTCGAGCGCACCGAGTTCATCAATTCGTCGCCGACCGCGCCCGCGCAGGCGCTGATGGTCGAGTACCTCGCGCGGACCGACCGTGAAGGGGAACTGCCGTTCTACGACCCCGCCACTTACGAAAGATCGCTGGCGGAAGGTCATCTGCCGCTGCCAGTCACCGTGCCGGGAATGTAAGGGCTGTCAACCGCTGGATGTGATTCGCAAACATTGCTTGGAGGAGACCGTCATGAGCAAAGCAGATTCCACGGCACAGCCGACCCGCTACAAAGTCATCCGCAAGGACACTCGCTTCGAATCCGGTGAAACCTACTGCTCGGCCTGGCTTCACCTGCCGGTCGGTGTGAAGCGCCCGCCAGTCGTGGTGCTCGGCCACGGGCTCGGTGCGGTGCGCGAGATGCGCCTTGATGCGTACTCGGAACGCTTCGCCGCTGCGGGCATCGCCTCGCTGTCGTTCACCTACCGCTACTTCGGCGATAGCGGCGGCACGCCGAGGCAGCTGATGTCGGTGAACCGCCAGCTCGAGGATTGGGACGCAGCGCTGGATTTCGCCAAGGGCTGCGCCGAGGTCGACGGCAGCCGCGTGGCGGTCTGGGGTAGTTCGTTCGGCGGCGGCCATGCGATCACGGTCGCCAGCCGGCATCCGGAACTGCTGGCGGCGATCAGCCAGTGTCCATTCACCGACGGATTCGCTTCGGCCACCGCACTTGGCCTGAGTTCGATGCTGAAGATCACACCAGTCGTATTGCGCGATTTCGCAGCAAAGCTACTGAACCGTCCGCCGGTGATGGTGCCGATCTTCGCGGCACCCGGTAGCCCGGCGCTGATGAATGCCCACGACGCGCTGGACGGCTATCTGGCACTGGTGCCGAAGGGCATGCACTTCGTCAATCACGTGGCGGCGCGGGTGATTCCGGAAATCGCCACCTACCGGCCCGGGCGTCTGGCCGCCAAGGTGGCAATGCCGATCCTGTTCTGCGTCAGCGAGACCGACACCGTCACGCCGCCGGAGCAGACCATCGCGTTCGTGCGAAAGGCACCGCACGGCGAGGTGAAGCTCTACTCCGCCGGACATTTCGCGTTCTATCTCGGCGAGGCCTTCGAGCAGCTTGCGGCCGATCAGACGCAGTTCCTGACCCGACACCTGCTGGCTGCACCCCGGCTCCTGATCTGAACGCCGATCCGCGCCCATTTCCTGGAGAGTAAGCATGCGATTCTCACAACTCCCCGAGCTGCGTTCAGCATCGCAGCCGAACGGCGCCTGCATCGCCGATGCCGAATCGGATCTGTCCAATTCCGGATTCCATTCGAGGATTCGGGTCTGCGCGCGCCACTTCGCGGAACACGGGATCGGCGCCGGCGATGTCGTGGCGCTGATGCTCCCCAACCAGGTGGAGTTTGCGGTGGCCATGTTCGCCGCCTGGCATCTTGGGGCGGCGGTGATGCCGATCAATCCTGGCCTCACTGCCAACGAGGCGACGCATCAACTTGTCGACTCGAAAGCGAAACTGATCGTCAACAGTACAGGCGAGTCGGTCGTTCAGGGCGTGCTGTCCCTGGCCGTGGACGGGCTCGAGACTGGGGCGTTGCACGAAGGCGTGCCGGTCGATGACCCGGCAGCGCTGGCACTGCTGATCTACACCAGCGGCACCACCGGCTTGCCGAAGGGCGTGATGCTCGATCACGCCAACATCGAAGCGATGGCGGAGATGGGACGGCAGTCCTTGAAGGTGACGGAGGCCGATCATTGCCTGCTGGTGCTGCCGCTGTTCCACGTCAACGGCATCGTGGTCAGCATCCTCACGCCACTGTCCGCGGGTGGTCGGGTGACGATCCGCAAGCGTTTCGACATCAAGTCCTTCTTCGACGACATCGAACGCCTGCGGCCGACATTCTTTTCCGCCGTCCCGACGATCTACACGATGCTCAATGCGCTGCCGGCCGCGCTCAAGCCGGATACCTCGAGCCTGCGTTACGGCATCTGCGGCGCTGCACCGGCGTCGGCCGAGTTGCTCAAAAGCTTCGAGGCGCGCTTTCGCTTTCCGCTGATCGAAGGCTATGGCTTGTCCGAAGGCACCTGCGCCACAACGATCAATCCCTTTGATGGTGTGCGCAAGCAGGGAACGGTCGGGCTGCCGTTCTCAGGGCAGGAAATCGCGATCGGCGATGCCAATGGCGCGCACTTGCCGCAGGGCGCGATCGGCGAAGTACTGGTGCGCGGCCCCAATGTCATGCGCGGCTACCTCGGCAGGCCCGAAGAAACGGCGAAAGCCCTCGTCAACGGCTGGCTGCGCACCGGCGATACCGGATGCATCGACGAGGACGGCTATCTGTCCATCGTCGGCCGGCTGAAGGAAATGATCATCCGCGGCGGCGAGAACATCTATCCGAAGGAAATCGAGGACGCGCTGGTCGCCCATCCAGCCGTGCTGGAAGCGGCGGTGATCGGCGCAGCGGACACGACCTGGGGCGAGATCGTCGTCGCCTATGTCGCACTGCGCCCGGGTGCCACCGTTGAGCCCGCTGCGCTCGATGCGCACTGTGCCGAGCGCCTGACGCGCTTCAAGCGCCCGGCATCGATCCGCTTCATCGACAGCCTGCCGAAGAACGCGGTCGGCAAGATCGACAAGCCGAAGCTGAAAGCGCTGTCGGCCATGCGGAGCTGATCGCGATGACGGCCCCAAGCTTCGATTTCGACTGGCTGGTGATCGGCTCCGGCTTCGGCGGTAGTGTTTCCGCGTTGCGGCTGGCCGAAAAGGGGTATCGCGTTGGCCTGATCGAACGCGGTCGGCGCTATCGGGATCAGGATCTTCCCAAGTCGACCTGGCAGTTTCGCCGCTTCTTCTGGGCGCCGGCGCTGGGCATGAAGGGGATCATGCAACTGCGGATGTTCCGTCACGTGTTCACGTTCACCCAGATTGCGGTCGGTGGCGGCAGTGTCGTTTACGGCGGCGTGCTGCTGCGGGCCAAGCCGGCGTTTTTCGACGATGCGCAATGGCGCGACCTCGGCCGCTGGGACGAGCAATTGCAGCCGCACTACGCCACCGCGGAACGCATGCTCGGCGTCAAGACCGTGGACTTCGATTCGCCGAATCAGCAGTTGATCCGCGAACTGGCACAGCACTTCGGCAACGAGGCCAGCTTCACTCGCGCGCCCACCGGCGTGTACTTCGGCGAGCCCGGCAAGACCGTCAAGGATCCCTACTTCGGCGGCGAAGGCCCGGATCGCACCGGCTGCACGCGCTGTGGCGCCTGTCTGGTCGGCTGCACGGTGGGGGCGGCCAACACCTTGCCGAAGAACTACTTGTGGTTCGCGGAAAAGCGCGGTGCGCAGGTGATCGCCGAGCGTGAAGTCGTCGACGTGACACCGCTGGGTGCGGCCGATGGCAGCGACGGCTATCGGGTGACCACACAGCGGGCCGGAACCTGGTTCGCCCGCGATCGCCGCAGCCACACCACACGCGGTGTCGTTTTCGCGGGCGGCACGCTTGGCACCAACGAACTGCTGGCCAACTGCAAGCACGGCGGCTCGTTGCCTCGCCTGAGCGATCGACTGGGCGAACTGGTTCGCACCAACAGCGAATCTATCCTGACCGTGCGTCTGCCCGAGGATCGCAAGACCTGGAACGACGTCACCGCGAGCAGCAGCGTCTATCTCGATCAGGACACCCACGTCGAATTCCTGACCTATGGCCGTCATGCCGACTTCCTGAGCTTCCTGTACACGACGCTGGTCGGCAGGGGCAATCGCCTGACGCGACCGCTGAAGTGGCTGGCCGGCATCGCCTTGCATCCGCTCCAGTGGCTGAAAACGCTGTCGCCGATCGGCTGGAGTCGACGCACCGTGCTGCTGCTGGTGATGCAGGCGCTCGACAACGCGATTGCGCTTCGGCCGAAGAAGCGCTGGTTCGGGCGCGGCTATCGGCTGGTCACCGAGCAGAACCGGGACAAGCCGAATCCAACCTACATCGAAGCCGGCAATCGCGCCGCCGAATGGCTGGCCCGGCGCACTGGCGGCATCGCCCAGAGCAATGTGCTCGAAGCACTCGGCAACATCCCGACCACGGCCCACGTGCTGGGCGGCGTGGTGATCGGTGCCGACGCCTTGAGCGGGGTCGTCGACCACCATCTCCGCGCCTTTGGCTACCGGAACCTCTTGGTCTGCGATGCCTCGGCGATGCCCGCCAATCCCGGCGTCAACCCGGCGCTGACCATCACCGCGCTGGCCGAGTACGCGATGGCGCAGATCCCGAACGCGACAGCCGCGCAGACGGACGTGCGTCGGGGTTTGCAATCGGCGTCGGAGTATGTATGATGAGCATCATATGAAAACCAGACCCCGAGCCCACAAGGAAGCCACCCACGAGCGCATCGTCGAAACGGCGGCCCGTGCGATCCGGCGCACCGGCTACGACGGCACCAGCGTTGCCGACATCATGAAAGAGGCCGGTCTGACCCACGGCGGCTTCTACGCGCACTTCGCGTCGCGCGAAGCGATGCTGGCCGAAGCGGCCGATCGCGCCGGTGCCGACGCGATCAATCTGGTGACCCGACTGGCGGCCGGGACCAGGCCGGAAAACATGTTGCAGGCCATGCTCGATGCCTATCTGTCCGAGGCGCATGTCAGCAATGTCGAGCGCGGCTGCGCCATTGCGGCACTGGGTTCGGAGATGCCGCGTCAGGCACCGGAAGTGCGCCAGGCCGCAACGCGGCGCATCAAGGAAATGATCGACCTCGTGGCGCGCCAGTTGCCCGGCTGGGGACAGCAGGACGCTCACGAGCAGGCGCTGGCCACGGTGTCGACGATGGTCGGCGCGCTGCTGCTGGCCCGCGCGGTCGATGATCCCCGGCTGTCGAAGAACCTGTGCGAAGCCGCGCGCAAGCATCTGATGGCTGCCGGCTCCTGAATCCCGCCCTGTTGAAGTTCACGCTGTCCTCAATGCTGCGTCCAAAAATATGATGATCATCATATTTATGACTGAAAAATCTTCCCGTTGCCCACTGTCCACACGAGGTTCCATCCCATGAATCAGGTTCGCAGCGAGTCCCCCGGAACGATCCCCGGCTTCTGGCAACGCTTGGCATTCGCGCTCGAGCCGCTTAGCGGGTCCGGGCAGGAACTGCTCGAAAGGCGCGTACGCCAGCTCGAAGCCGACGTGATGCGCCTGACCGCGCTGCACGAGAAGCGCTCGAAAACCTGAAACCGCGCGACGCCGATGCGGCGTCGAAATGCCCCATCCGCAGTCCGCACAGCCGTCGCCCGCACGAGTACCGACCATGGCCGATTCAAGCCCGCTTGCAAGCCACCTGCTGACGCAGCCGCTGCACTTGCCGAATGGCAGCGTGATCCGCAACCGTCTCGCCAAGGCGTCGATGAGCGAAACCTTGGCGACCTACAGCAATCGCCCGACGGAAAAGCTGGTCACGCTGTACCGGCGATGGGCGTCGTCCGGCATCGGTCTGTTGCTGACCGGCAACGTGATGGTCGACCGCCGCGCGCTCGGCGAGCCCGGCAACGTGGTGATCGAGGACGAGTCCGATCTGCCGGTGCTGCGAGCCTGGGCCGGTGCTGCCACTGATCAGGGCGTGGCGATCTGGGCGCAGCTCAATCATCCCGGCAAGCAGGCGATGAAGGGCCTGAATGCCAGCACCCTCGCGCCATCTGCGGTGCCGTTCGGCAAGGACCTCGCGCCGATGTTCGACACCCCGCGCGAAGCCACGGACAACGAGATCCGCGACATCATCCAGCGTTTCGGGCGCAGCGCCGCCATTTGCCGCAAGGCGGGCTTCAGCGGCGTCCAGATCCACTGCGCGCATGGCTACCTGCTCAACCAATTCCTTTCGCCGCACCACAACCAGCGCAGCGACGACTGGGGCGGCACGGCCGAAAGGCGCCGCCGTTTCGTGCTGGCCGTGTATGCCGAAGTGCGCCGGCAGGTCGGTGCCGATTTCCCGGTGGGCATCAAGATCAACTCAGCGGATTTCCAGCACGGCGGCTTCACCGAAGAGGAATCGCTGGCCGCCATCAATGCGCTGGCAGACGCCGGCATCGACCTGATCGAAATCTCCGGCGGCACCTACGAAACCGGTGTCGCCCAGCCGCAGAAGCCTTCGACCGTCGCGCGCGAAGCGTATTTCATGGACTTCGCCGACAAGGTCCGGGCAGCGGTCAAGGTGCCGTTGATGGTGACCGGCGGCTTCCGTAGTGCCGAAGGCATGAACAACGCGCTGAAGTCCGGTGCGATCGACCTGGTCGGGATCGCCCGGCTGATGGCGATCGACCCCGATGCGCCGAAGGCGCTGCTGTCAGGCCATGACAGCGCGCAGCGGGTCAGTCCGATCAAGACCGGCATTAAGCCGGTGGATCGTCTGGGTCTGATGGAAGTGCTGTGGTACGGCCTGCAGGTCCGGCGCATTGCCCGAGGTGCGAACCCCAAGCCCCAAGAGAGCGGGCTGTGGGCGCTGGTCAAGGCGCTGGTCCTCAATGGCTGGGGCACGTTCAGAACCCGCCGGGCGCGGGCCTGATCGTCGGAAGTGCCCGTTCGATGCTCGACGCCAGCCTGGGTGTGAATCCCAGCCTCACCATCACCGCGCTGACCGCGCGCGCCACGTCGCCCATTCCCCGGAAGCCGGCGTGCGTGGCGGCGACATGACCGCTCGCGCCCGGCGCTGATACCCGATACACGATGACCCGGAGGTTCTCCGCATGACCGACACGCATCTGACCGCAGCGACCCGTTTCATCGCGGTGGACGGCGACAACTTCGCCTACCGCCGCTGGGGCAACAGTGACAGCGGCCAGCCGCCGCTGTTCTTCCTCCAGCACTTCCGGGGCGGCCTCGACAACTGGGATCCGCTGTTGACCGACGGGCTGGCCGCAGGCCGCGAAGTCATCCTGTTCAACGGCCGGGGGGTTGCCTCGTCGTCGGGCAAGCCGCGTACCCGCATCGAACAGATGGCCGACGACGCGGCGGCCGTGATCCGGACGCTGGGCCTGGCCAAGGTCGATCTGCTCGGCTTCTCGCTGGGCGGCTTCCAGGCCCAGGACCTGACGCGACGCCACCCGCAGCTGGTGCGCAAGCTGATGCTGCTCGGTACCGGCCCGCGCGGCGGCAATCCCGACTCCGAACCCCGTGTGCTCGAAGCGGCCCCCCGGCCGGTGCCGACGCTGGATGACTTCCTCTACCTGTTCTTCGGTCGCTCCGAAGCGGCCCAGCAGGCCGGCCGCGCGTTCTGGGCGCGCCGTCACCTGCGCGTCGATCAGGACCCGCCGAGTTCGCCGGAAGTGATCCAGGCGCAGATCGAAGCCAACATGTACTACCTGCCCAAGCTCGATGCGAAAGACCCGTTCGCGCATCTGCGCGCGATCCGCCAGCCGACCTTGATCCTCAACGGCAACCATGACGTGATGATCCCGACGATCAACTCGTATCACATGGCGCAGAACATCCCCGATGCGCAGCTGCTGATCTACCCCGATGCCGGCCACGGCGCGCAGTTCCAGTATCCCGAGCGCTTCCTGAAGCACGCCATCCAGTTTCTCGACGAATGAGCGCCCGCGTGTTGAGCGCCGGCACCCGACAAGCTTTGGAAATCACTTCAGGAAGCGCGACATGATCAAGTTCAAGCTGTTGCTGTGGTTGCTGGAAAAACTCATCGGGCGGGCCATCCGCAGCAAGCCGGCCTGCGCCGCCTATGTGCGCGGCAAGACGTTGACCTTCCAGATTCGCAGCGCGGACGGCATCGGCCGTCACTACACGATCCGGGACTGCGGCATCACTTCGGCATCCGGGATCTCGCCCCTCGCGAAATTCGTGATGAGCTTCTCGTCGCCCGGTGCCGGGTTCCGGATCCTGTCCGCCAGGGACAGCAAGGGCGCATTCCTTGCCGGCCTGCACGACCAGGAACTCCATCTCGGCGGGGACTTCGTCGAGATCATGTGGTTCCAGGGGCTGACGGAATACCTGCAGCCCGGGAAGTAGAGAAGCCAGGCGTCATCAGCCCGAACAAGGCCGCCAGGCCAGCGTCCACCCCCGCACTCATGCCGCGGTGCCATGCGCGTCGACCCGTGAGTGCATCTGATCGAGACCGTTCCCATGACCCACCGTTCCACCGTCCTCATCACCGGCGCGTCCTCCGGGATCGGCGCCACCTATGCCGATCGCTTTGCGAGCCGCGGCCATGATCTTGTGCTGGTTGCCCGTGACCGCGCGCGGCTGCAGACGCGCGCAGCCCGCCTGCGCGCGGAGTGCGGGGTGGCCGTCGATGTCCTTGCAGTCGACCCGACCCAGGCATCCGAATTGGCCGCCGTCGAGGCGCGCCTGCGCGACGACAGCCGCATCGGCATCCTGATCAACAATGCCGGCATCGCCCAGTCCGGCAGCTTCATCGAGCAGGCAGCCGATGGCGTCGAACGGCTGATCACGCTCAACACCATCGCCCTGACCAGACTCGCCCGGGCGATTGCGCCGCGGCTTGCCAAGGTCGGCGACGGCGCGATCGTCAACATCGGTTCGGTGGTCGGGCTGGCGCCGGAACTCGGCATGACCGTCTACGGTGCGACCAAGGCCTTCGTGCTGTTCCTGTCGCAGGGCATGAGTCTGGAACTCGCGCCGAAGGGCGTCTACATCCAGGCGGTGCTGCCGGCGGCAACCCGCACCGAAATCTGGGAGCGGGCCGGCTTCGACATCAACACCCTGCCCGAGGTGATGGACGTCGGCGAGCTGGTCGATGCGGCGCTGGTCGGTTTCGATCGTCGTGAACCGGTGACCATCCCGCCGCTGCATGAAGCCGGCCGCTGGGACAGCCTGCAGGCGGCGCGGCAAGGCCTGCTGGCCGAGCTTCGGCAGGCACATGCCGCAGCGCGCTATCAGGTGCCCGCGCCATGAGCAGTGTCGGGCAAGCAGCGGCATCCGGCACGGCTTACATCGACGCTGCGAACCTGTCGGTCGATGTCGGCGGCACGGTGTTCGCCTACCGCGATCTCGGGCCGCGCAGTGGCGTGCCGCTGATACTGCTCAATCACTGGGCAGCAACGCTCGACAACTTCGATCCCTTCCTCGTCGATGGCCTGAGCCGCCGGCATCGGGTGATCGCCCTCGACTACCGGGGGATCGGCGCATCCGGCGGATCGGCCCCGCTGACCGTCGATGAGATGGCGCGCGACGCCATCGCGCTGATCGCCGCACTGGGGCTTGCGCAAGTCGATCTGCTCGGCTTCTCGCTCGGCGGCTTCGTGGCGCAGGACATCGCGCTGAAAGCGCCGGGGCTGATCCGCAGGCTGATCCTCACCGGGACCGGGCCAGCCGGGGGCAAGGGCATCGACCGGGTCGGGCCGGTGTCGTGGCCGCTGATGTTCAGGGGCGCGCTGACGTTCAAGGACCCCAAGACCTATCTGTTCTTCACGACCACGGCCAATGGTCGTCAGGCGGCGCAAGCCTTCCTGAAGCGGATCAAGGCGCGCAAGGCGCAGCGCGACAAGGCGGCAACGCCGCGCGCCATGCTGCGGCAGTTGCAAGCAATCGAAGCCTGGGGCCGGCAGGCGCCGCAGGACCTCGGACGCATCGCGATGCCGGTGCTGATCGCCAATGGCGATCACGACATCATGGTGCCGACCGAGAACAGTCACGACATGGCGCGGCGCATTCCGAACGCGCAACTGGTCATCTATCCGGACGCGGGGCATGGCGGGATCTTCCAGCACCACGCCGATTTCGTGGCCAAGGCCTTGCGCTTCCTCGAAGCCTGAATGATTCACGAGCGGCGAGCGCCGTTCGCCATCGAACCTATACCGCCCCGCAAGCGCGGAGCCGCTGACCGGAGCACGTCATGAAAGCCTTTGTCGTCGAGCGTTACGGAAAGAAGCACGCCATTCGGATGGCCGAGCGGCCCGAGCCCGCACCGGGTGAGGACGAGGTGCTGGTCGAGATTCACGCCGCCAGCGTCAACCCGCTGGACGCCATGCTGCGAGCAGGCGAATTCAAGCTGCTGCTGCCCTACAAGCTGCCGCTGATTCTTGGCAACGATTTCGCCGGTGTCGTGATCCGGGTCGGCGCGCGCGTCCGCAGCTTCAAGCCGGGTGACGAGGTCTACGCGCGCACCGACACCGATCGCGCCGGCAGCTTCGCCGAGCGCATCGCGATCAGGGAATCCTCGCTCGCGCACAAGCCGAAGACGCTGAGCATGGAGCAGGCGGCGTCGATCCCGCTGGTCGGGCTGACCGCGTGGCAGGCGTTGATCGACCAGGCCAGCGTGAAGGCCGGGCAGAAGGTGCTGATTCATGCGGGCTCCGGGGGCGTCGGCAGCTTCGCGATCCAGTTGGCCAAGCATCTGGGCGCCACGGTGGCAACGACCACCAGCACTGCGAACGTGGGCTGGGTGAAAGGCCTCGGTGCCGACGTGGTCGTCGACTACAAGACGCAGGCGTTCGAGCAGGTGTTGGGCGGCTACGATTTCGCCTTGAACAGTCTCAAGGGCGACACGCTCGAACGGTCGCTGCGGGTACTCAAGCCCGGTGCCCTGGCGATTTCACTGTCCGGGCCTCCGGACAAGGCATTCGCGCAGGCGCTTGGACTGAACGGGATGCTCCAGCTGGTCATGAGCCTGCTCAGCTTCGGCATCCGCAGGAAGGCCGCGGCGCGACAGCTCCGCTATTCGTTCCTGTTCATGCGGCCGAGCGGCGAACAACTGGCGAAGATCGCCGCCCTCGTCGACGCCGGCACCATCCGGCCGGTGGTCGACCGGTTGTTCCCGTTCGAATCGACTCCGGATGCCCTCGCCTATGTGGAGCAGGGTCGTGCCAAGGGCAAGGTCGTCATCAAGATCAAGTAACGCGTCACGCGGCACCTCAATATCGGGAGCACATTGATGAACCTGCTGAAAGATAGCGCCGACCAGACCGGTCTGGAGCAGTTGCGTGGCTGGATCGAAAGCGGCCAGCAGCCCGCGATCGGCGAAACCCTCCAGTTTTCGCTGGTGGAAGTCTCGGAAGGCCGCGCGGTGTTCGCCGGAACACCAGGGCCACATGCCTACAACCCGATCGGCTCGGTGCACGGCGGCTACGCGGCCACCTTGCTGGACTCGGCCTGCGGCTGCGCAGTGCACGCCGCACTCGGTGCCCATCAGGGCTACACGACTCTGGAACTGAAGGTCGCCTATCACCGCGGCCTGAGTGCCAGCACCGGACCGGTGCGCGCCGAAGGCAAGGTGGTATCGATCGGCAAGCGGGTGGCATTTGCCGAAGCGCGGATCACCGACGACGCGGGACGCCTGTACGCCTCGGCGACATCGACCTTGCTGGTGTTCGAGATGAAGTCCTCATAGGGCAGGCAGCGCCCGCTTTGGCGGGCTGGATCGTTGTCCGCGACGTGCCCAAGGTCCGTGAATCTGACCTACCTGATCCGGTGAACCGCACTCGTTTTTCGGCGGCCTTTCTGTTGCCCCGCGCCGCTGCGCCGGGGATTTCCGTTTTTTCTGACAGATCCGGCATTTCTCTTGCTGGAGATCGGGCATGGACGACACGACCCCCAACGGCAGCACCGACCCCCGAACCGCCCGCAATGCCGCAGACGCGCCGCTGCGCGAAAACGTGCGCCGGATTGGCGCCACCGTGGGTGAAATGCTCGCCGAGCAGCAGGGCCCGGCCTTTCTCGACGGCGTGGAAACGGTGCGGACCACGGCGATCCGCCGCCGCGAGGGCGGTGCATCGGCCGAGGAGCTGTCGAACCTGCTGTCGGGCCTGCCGGTCGTGCAGGCCGAATGGCTGACCCGGGCGTTCTCGACCTACTTTCAGGGCGTCAACATCGCCGAGCGGGTGCACCGCATCCGCCGCCGTCGCGATTACGAACGCGCCGGCGCCGGGGCGCAGCCGGATTCGCTGCTGCATGCACTGACGCAGCTCAAGGCGGCGGGCGTCAGCGCCCGCGAACTGCTGCTGTGGCTGAACCGGCTCGATGTCGAACCGGTGTTCACCGCCCATCCGACCGAAGCGGTGCGCGGCTCGATCCTGGAAAAGGAGCAGCAGATCGTCCGCTGTCTGGTCAACGAATTCGACCCCAGCCTGACGCCGCCGGAACGCGCCGCCGACTGGGGCCGGCTGCGGATGTCGCTGACCGCCAGCTGGCAGACCCGCGAAACCGCCGCCGCCCGGCCGACCGTGCAGGACGAATGCGACCACGTCGGCTTCTATCTGGGTGGTGCGATCTACAACATCGTGCCGGCGTTCTTCGAAGCCTTCGAGGACGCCATCCGTGCCGTCTACGGCACCGAGGTCGAGATGCCGCGGATCCTGCGCTTCGGCTCGTGGGTCGGCGGCGACATGGACGGCAACCCGAATGTCGGCGCCGACACCATCGCCGCCACCTTGAAGAGCCAGCGCGCCCGCATCCTCGAACGCTATGCGGCGGAAGTCGGGGAGTTGTCCGACACGCTGAGCCAGACGCTGGATCGCGTCGAAGTCGCCGGCGAACTGCTGCGCCGCACGGCGGCCTACAAGCAGTTGCTGCCCGAAGCCGGCGCGGCGCTGAAGCCGCGCCATGCCGACATGCCGTACCGGCTGTTCCTGAGCCTGGTCCGCGCCCGGCTGCGCGCCACCGCCGGCGATGATCACGGCGGCTACGAGCACGCCGAAGCGTTCCGCGCCGATATCGAGCTGGTCGCCGAAAGCCTGCTGGCCGGCAAGGGGCTGAACGCCGGCTGGTACGCGGTGCGCCGGCTGCTGTGGCGGGTACGCACCTTCGGTTTCCATCTGGCGCGGCTCGACTGCCGCCAGGATTCGCGGGTTCACGCCAAGGCGATCGCCGCGCTGATCGGCGACGCCGCCTGGCCGGACCTCGACGGCGACACCCAGGCGGCCCGCCTGCGGGACTACGCCGGCGGCACGGCGCGCTTCGCCGCGTCCGACGATCCGGTCGCGGTCCGCTGCGCGGCGGTGTTCACCACCCTGGCCGACGCGATCCAGCGCTACGGTGCCGAAGCCACCGGCCTCTACATCATCTCGATGGCGCAGCGTGCCGCCGACGTGCTCGCGGTGCTGGCGCTGGCGCGCCACGGCGGCATGGTCGACGCGGCCGGCCAGGTGCCGCTCGACATCGCACCGCTGTTCGAAACCGTCGACGATCTGAAGGCCGGCCCGGACACCTTGCGGGCGCTGTTCACCGATCCGGTCTACCGCGCCCATCTGAACGCCCGCGGCGACCGCCAGGCGGTGATGCTCGGCTATTCGGACAGCGGCAAGGACGGCGGCACGGTGGCCTCACGCTGGGGCCTGCAACGCGCCCAGGTCGAGCTGCTGGAAGCGGCGCAAGCCTTCGGCATCAAGCTCAAGTTCTTCCACGGCCGTGGCGGCTCGGCCAGCCGCGGCGGCGGCAAGATCGCCCCGGCGCTGATGTCCAGCCCGCGCGGTTCGGTGGCGGGTTCGCTGCGGGTCACCGAGCAGGGCGAGGTGATCCACCGCAAGTACGGCATTCGCGCGCTGGCGCTGCGCAGCCTCGAACAGATGGTTGGCGCCACCTTGCGGGCATCGTTGCGTCCCCGGGTGCCCGAAGCCCGCGAAGGCGCCTGGCGCGAAGCGATGACGGCGATTTCCGCGCACTCGCGCGCCGCCTATCGTGCGTTCGTCGACGCGCCGGAGTTCGTCGACTACTTCCGCACCGCCACGCCGATCGACGTGATCGAAAAGATGACCCTCGGCAGCCGTCCGAGCCGGCGCGGCACGATGGTTGGTGTCGAGTCCCTGCGTGCGATTCCCTGGGTGTTCGCCTGGACCCAGTGCCGCTCCGGCATCACCGCCTGGTATGGCATGGGCGCCGGACTGGAACGGGCGGCGCAGGAATTCGGCGAGGACCGGCTGTTGCAGATGGCCCGCGACTGGGCGTTCTTCCGGGTCATGCTCGACGACACCGACATGATCCTCGCCAAGTGCGATCTCGACATTGCCGAGCGCTTCTCGCGGCTGTCCGGCGGCCTGCATGCCCGCTTCTTCCCGATGATCGCCGCCGAATTCGAGCGGACCCGCCACTGGGTGCTGAAGCTGCGTGGCGAGGACACCTTGCTGGCCAGCGAACCGCGGCTCGCCGAATCGATCCGGGTGCGCAACCCGTACATCGACCCGATCAGCTTCCTGCAGGTGGACCTGCTGGCCCGCTGGCGCGCCTCCGGTTCAGCGGACGAAGCCCTGATGAACGCGCTGGTCGCCACCGTCAACGGCGTTGCCCAGGGACTCCAGAATACCGGGTGAGGCAGCTCGCCCGCGCGCGCAGCCCCGTGTAACGACGCACGCCCATCGCGCCGAAGGCGTGATGGGCAGGCACGGTCGAATTCCAGGCCGCCCGGCAGGCGTCGACTGCAGCAAAAAGGGACGCCGAAGCGTCCCTTTCGTCGCCGCCGGCAGTCGCGGCTTACTTCAGCTTCTTTGCCGCGTCCTTCAGCAGGTCGGCCTTGTCGGTCTTTTCCCACGAGAACGCGGTGAAGGTTTCGCCGTTCAGGGTGATGTCGTAAGGCTTGCGGCCGAAGTGGCCGTAGGCGGCGGTGACCTGGTACATCGGGTGGATGAGATCCAGCATCTTGATGATGCCGCCCGGGCGCAGGTCGAAGTGGGTGCGGACCAGCTTTTCCAGCGCTTCGTCGCTGATCTTGCCGGTGCCGAAGCTGGTGACGAAGATCGAGGTCGGCTCGGCGACACCGATCGCGTAAGACACCTGCACTTCGACCTTCGAGGCCAGACCGGCGGCGACGAGGTTCTTGGCGACGTAGCGGGCGGCGTAGGCGGCCGAGCGGTCGACCTTCGACGGATCCTTGCCCGAGAACGCACCGCCGCCGTGGCGGGCCCAGCCGCCGTAGCTGTCGACGATGATCTTGCGGCCGGTCAGGCCGCAGTCGCCGACCGGTCCGCCGATCACGAAGTTGCCGGTCGGGTTGATGTGGAACTTGGTCGACTTGCTGATCCACTTTTCCGGGATCACCGGCTTGATGATCGACTCCATGACCGCTTCGCGCAGGTCCTTGAGCTTGATGTCCGGGCTGTGCTGCGTCGACAGCACGACGGCGTCCACGCCGACGGCGACGCCGTTCTCGTAGCGCAGCGTGACCTGCGACTTGGCATCCGGGCGCAGCCAGGCGAGGCCGCCCTTCTTGGCCTTGCGGATCTTCGACTGCTGCTCGACCAGACGGTGCGAGTAGTAGATCGGCGCCGGCATCAGCTCCTTGGTTTCATCGCAGGCGTAGCCGAACATCAGGCCCTGGTCGCCGGCGCCGATGTCTTCCGGCGCCTTCTCCTTCTTCTTGGTGCCGTCGACACCCATCGCGATGTCCGGCGACTGCTTGCCGATGATGTTCAGGATGCCGCAGGTGGCGCCGTCGAAACCGACATCGGAGGAGTTGTAGCCGACATCGCTGATGACCTTGCGTACCAGCGCTTCGAGATCAACCCAGGCACTGGTCGTGACTTCACCGGCCACGATCGCGACACCGGTCTTGACCAGCGTTTCGCAGGCCACGCGGGCGCGCTTGTCCTGCGTGAGGATGGCGTCGAGCACCGCGTCGGAGATCTGGTCCGCGAGCTTGTCCGGGTGGCCTTCGGAAACGGATTCGGACGTGAAGAGATAGCGGCTCGTGGCGTTGGTCACTGCGGGTTCCTCGTGTGATCGGGGCATGCGGATAAGCGGATAGGGTAATGCATGGTCCCGGGCGCTGCATCCGCCGGGCAAGGAACATTTGCTGGCTACAATTCGCGCGGATCGTCATCAATGCCGCCCGGCTGCGGCACATGCCCGGCCGTCATGCCAACCGAGAACCACGATGGCCCAGACCCCGTCGACGATGTTGCCGCTCGGCACCGTTGCCCCGCCGTTCGCGCTGCCGGACACGGTCAGCGGTGCGACGGTCTCGTTCGAGCAGATCCGTTCGGCGCAGGCCACGGTGGTGATGTTCATCTGCAATCACTGTCCGTACGTGATCCATGTGAAGGACGAGCTGGTGCGGCTGGCGCGCGACTACCGGCCGCGTGGCGTGGCCTTCGTCGCGATCTCCAGCAACGATGTCGAGCACTACCCGCAGGACGCGCCGGCCTTGATGCGCGACTTCGCAGCGGCGTCCGGCTTCAGTTTCCCCTATCTGTATGACGAGTCGCAGAACGTGGCGCGCGCCTACCAGGCGGCCTGCACGCCGGACTTCTTCGTGTTCGACGGCGCCTCGAAGCTGGTGTATCGCGGCCAGCTGGATGATTCGCGTCCCGGCAATGGCAAGCCGGCGACCGGCGCTGCGATGCGCGCCGCACTCGATGCACTGCTGGCCGGCCTGCCGGTCGGCGACGAACAGATTCCGAGTGTTGGCTGCAACATCAAGTGGAAGCGGGCCTGATCGGCGCCGCCGATGGCGTCGATGCCCGACAGGCGCAGACTGATCCACTGAACTCCTGAGGATCTGCCGATGACCGCGAACGCGCCGACGCTGCAATGTGACTATGTCGTGCTGGGAGGCGGCAGCGGCGGCATCGCCTCGGCGCGCCGGGCGGCGCAGTACGGCGCCCGCGTGGTGCTGATCGAGCCGGCGCGGCTGGGCGGCACCTGTGTCAACGTCGGCTGCGTGCCGAAAAAGCTGATGTGGCATGCCGCGCAGATCGCCGGCACCCTGGCCGAAGCGGAAGGCTACGGTTTCGCGATCGGCCCGAATTCCCATGACTGGCCACGGCTCGTCGAGCGCCGCGAAGCCTATGTACGGCGGCTCAACGGCATCTATCGCGACGGCCTGAACAAGGATCGCGTGCAGGTGCTCGAAGGCTTCGGGCGCCTGTTGCCGGACGGCACCGTCGCCTGCGGTGAAACGCGGATCGCCGCCCGCCATGTGCTGATCGCCACCGGCGGACGGCCGCAGCGGCCGACCGTTCCGGGGGCCGAACTGGGCATCGATTCGAACGGCTTCTTCGCGCTGGCGGAGCGACCGGCCTCGGTGGTCGTGGTCGGCGGCGGCTATATCGCGGTGGAACTAGCTGGCGTGCTGCGCGCGCTCGGCAGCGCGGTGACGCTGATCGTGCGCGGCGAACGGCTGCTCGGCAGCTTCGACAGCATGCTCGGTGACGAACTGCGGGCCGCCTTCGACCATCACGGCGTCAAGCTGCGCCTGGGCAGTCAGATCGCCGCGATCGAGCGCGCCGACGCCGGGCTGCGCATCAGGCTCGACGACGGTCAGCTGCTGCACGGCGACAGCCTGATCTGGGCGACCGGCCGCCAGGCCAACACGGCTGGACTAGGCCTGGTCGAGGCCGGGATCGCGCTGGATCGCATGGGGCATGTCGTGGTCGACGAATGGCAGGACACGACGCGGCCCAACGTGCATGCGGTCGGCGATGTCTGCGGCCGCGTGGCGCTGACGCCGGTGGCGATCGCGGCCGGGCGACGGCTGTCCGATCGCCTGTTCGGTGGCAAGGCCGATCGCAAGCTCGACTACAGCAACGTGCCCAGCGTGGTGTTCAGCCACCCTCCGATCGGCAGCGTCGGAATCAGCGAGGCGCAGGCGATCGAGCGTCACGGAACTGAAGCAGTCAAGGTCTACCGTACGCGGTTCAAGGCGCTGTACTACGGTCTGCTCGAGGTCAAGCAGGACACGGCGATGAAGCTCGTCTGTGTCGGCCCGGAGGAGCGGGTGGTCGGGGTCCATGTCATCGGCGCGGGTGCCGACGAGATGCTGCAGGGCTTTGCGGTCGCGGTACGCATGGGGGCCACCAAGCGTGACTTCGACGACACGGTTGCCATTCATCCCACCAGTGCCGAAGAGCTGGTGACGATGCGTTGACGCGGACTCGCAGAAGCTGTCACGGCGACCGCTTTGCCCCGACAGAATGAAAAAAACTTACGTTAAACAAACGGTTCATGGCGGTTTGATGGCAGTTCGGCCTTGCTTGCTTATGGCGTCGGCACCTCAGTAGTATTCGCGCTTCCCCAGTTCGCCGCTCGCGTTGGTGCATCTTTTGCAAGCACCGCGCAGACGTTTTCGGCGCATCAGAAACCAAATTTACGGAGTACCTCCCGTGGCAGCCAGTCTCATCAATTTTGCGGCCGAGGCCGCCGGTGCGATCAACCCGGCCGACCTGTCAATCATGACGCTCGTGTCGCACGCAGACCCGGTGGTCAAGGGCGTGCTGATCATCCTCGTGTTCTTCTCGTTCTGGTGCTGGACGGTGATGTTCGACAAGTTCATCGCCATGGCCAAGGCCAACGGCGCCATCGGCCGACTGGAAGACAAGATCGAGACCGGCACGCTCGAAGACATCATCAATTACGAGGACGAGAAGAAGCATCCGCTGGCACTGGTCGTAGAGGCCGGCAACATCGAATGGCGGGAGGGCTCGGGCGAACACGCTCACGAAGCGCTGCACGAAGTGCGTGATCGCATCGAGCATGCGATGCGCCTGGAACTGTCGAACGAGATCCGCCGCCTCAACAAGGGTCTGCCGTTCCTCGCCACCGTGGGCTCGGCGGCCCCGTTCATCGGCCTGTTCGGCACCGTGTGGGGCATCATGAACACCTTCACCAGCATCGGTGCCAACCGCGACACCTCGCTGGCCACCGTGGCCCCGGGCATCGCCGAAGCGCTGATCGCCACCGGCATCGGCCTCGCTGCCGCGATCCCGGCGATCATGGCCTACAACAAGCTGTCGACCGACATGGGCCGCTACTCGGGCCGCGTGGGTACGGTCGTCGGCATCTACTCGGGTCGTCTCGCCAAGCGCTTCGCGCCGGCCGGCAAGAGCTGATCCCGTGGGCCTGAACGTCAAGGTCTCATCCGGGGACGGTGACGAAGGCGAAATGCCGCCTGTCGCGGAGATCAACATCACGCCGATGGTCGACGTGATGCTGGTGCTCCTGATCATCTTCATGGTCACCGCGCCGCTGATGCTGCCGCAATTGCCGATCACGCTGCCGAAGGCCTCTCTCGACGAGATGGGCAAGCCGCGTGACCCCCTCATCATCTCGATCGATACCGCGAGCGAGTACTTCATCAACAACGGCCCGCTGACCCAGCAGGTGCCCTACGAACAGCTTGGCCAGGCCTTGCGCGCGATTTCCGCGAAGCAGGCTGACAACCTCGTCTACATCCGCTCCGACAAGGGCGTGGAATACGGCAAGGTCGTCGAACTGATCAGCCTCGTCGGTGCTTCCGGGTTCTACAAGGTCTCGTTGATGGCCGAAGCCCAGCAATAGGGCTGGAGCTATCCCCAGTGAGCAATCCGTCCAAGAAGGGCAAGAAATCGCTGAGCACGGCGATGGTCTTTTCGATCATCTTCCATGCGACGCTGATCCTCTACCTGATCAATCTCGTGCGACCGACGGTGAATGTCGCGCCGACACCCAAGAAGCAGGTGATCGTCGAACTGGCACCACCGCCTCCGCCTC
>PNMW01000054.1 GCA_013823855.1 Lysobacteraceae bacterium
TGCCGAGCAGGTTCAGGTCGAGCACGATCACCGTGTACGGGGGGCGCAGGGTGTTGGCCTGGGCGTTCGAATAGATGTCGATGTCGTCGGCGCGGGTCGGCAGGCCGGCGCACACGGTCATCAGCATCAGCAACAGCGGGGCGATCAGGCGTGCGAGTCGGTTCACTGGTAGCTCACGCCGCCGGATTTCGCGTGCAGCTTGAGCACGCCCTGAACGACCTCGGCGGCGCCGAAGCCTTCGCTGCTGTGGTCGTAGCCGCCGATCACCGTGAACCGCGCGTAGTCGTAGCTGCGACCGCTGTTGCCGGCGCCGCGCAGTGTCGCGGTGTTGAGGAACTCCGGCGCCTCGCGCTGCGCCAGCGCATAGGTATGGGCGTGCAGGCCGGTGTCGGCCGGGGCGGCGAGGGTCGGGCTGGTGCAGGCGAACGGCAGGCTGTCGGGCTGGGCCTCGCCGCTCGCCGGCCGGTAGCAGGCGCGGTAGCCGGGACCGCTGCTGATCGCCAGGCTCGCCTCGATCTGGGTGATGCCGTCGGCGATCGCCTGCGCGGATTGCCGGGCATTGACCCGGCTTTCGGCGTTCTGCGACAGCTTCAGCTCCAGCCGGCTGCCGCGCATCGCCGCCAGCCCGAGCAGGGTCAGCACGATCAGGATCAGCAGCGCCGTCGCCAGCGCCGCGCCGTGCTGGTGGCGCTTCACGGCGTCACCGCCGAGAGGGTCGACGGCCCGGTGCAGGGGCCGAGATCGCCGACCGGATTGCGCAGCTGCACGGTGGTCGAGTAGACCCGGCGATGGAAGGCGTCGGCAGACGCCGCGCGGGTCTCGTAATCGCCGAAATCGAAGGTCTTCTGGTCGCGGTAGCCGCCGTCCGGATCGGTGGTCCGGACCAGGATCCAGACCCGCGCGGTGATCGCGGTCTGGGCCAGCGCGTCGGCGTCCGGGGTCGAGGTGTAGGTGTCGACGACGCAGTCGTTGTCGCTGTCCAGGCCCCATTCGATCTGCAGGTTCTCGACCCCATCGGCAAGACATTCGACCGCCATCGAGGCGCTCGCCACCTGCTGCAGTTCCATCCGGCACAGCGCCGGTATGCCGTCGCCGGCGGTCTCGGCATAGCTGCGGATGAAGTACAGCCGCGGCACGTACTTCCAGAAGCTCACCGGCGCCTGCAGCGGCTGGGCGGTCGAGGTGCTCAGGCTGAACGTCGCGCTGTTGCCGTTGTGGATCAGCGAGCCGACCGTGCCATTGGTCTTCAGGTAGAAGTGGTTGGCGCGCAGCCGGACCGTGGCGCCGGTCGCGATCTCGGCGGTGACCTGGCCGGCGACCCGGCGGATCGCGACGATGTCGGTGTTCGGCGCCACCGGCGTGCTGTCGCCGCCGAGGCAGGGAAAGCGGCTGCCGACCGCCGTGGTCACGCTGTGGTTGCGGAACTCGACCCGGCGGCGCAGCTGGAACGCCCACGGCGTGGCCGGCGAGGTCGCGGCGTCGGCGCTGCCGCAGTCGTTGTCGGGTGCGGTGGTGAACGGCGCGATGTTCGATGCCCCGTACATGCCGCCGTAATAGCCGGCCATGGCGATGTCGCGAGCCAGGGTGTCGAGCGCGAAGCGGGCGCTGTCCTGCATCCGCGCCACGGCGTCGCTCTGCCGGAAGCTGCGGTTGTTCTGGCTGAACACGGCCAGGATCGCGGCCAGCACGATCAGGCCGAGCGTGATCGCGATCATCAGCTCGACCAGCGACAGGCCGCGCTGCTGCTTGCCGATACTCATGGCGCGGCCGCCGGGCACTGGCCGCTGTGATCGTCGATCACCGTGCGCAGCACGATCACCCGGCGCAGCCGGGCGTCGACGCCGGGGGTCGACGGATCGTCGTAGGCGGCATTGTCGTCGCCACAGGGGTTGTTGGCCGGGTCGGCGCCGTCGGTCGGGTCGGCCGGCGGCAGTGGCGTGATGCCGCGCCAGGCGATCGCCACGGTGTAGACGCCGCACGGCGCGCGGGCGTTGGTGATGCAGGCGGTTGGTTCGCTCAGGCCGCCGGCGGCGCTGTCGTCGACCAGCTCGACGTCGCCGAACAGCGCGCGCGACCATTCATAGCGATCGAAGGCCACCACCTGCGCTGGCGTGCAGCGCGGCGTGCCGCTGCTGCCGCTGACCGTGCACGCGGTGCCCGGTGCCGCCGGCAGGCGGGCACTGCTGATGCCGTTGCGGGCATCGGTCAGGTAGTCGGCGCCGCGGCCCGGGTTGGCGCGCATCCGTTCGATCAGGTCCTGGCCCAGTGCCGCGGCCTGGGTGCGCTGGATGGCATCGAAGTTCGATTTCTTCGACATCGCCTGCAGGCCGGCGACGCTGAGCAGGCCGACCGCGACGATGAACACGGTGATCATCACCTCGATCAGCGTGAAGCCGGCCTGACGCCCGTTCATGCGCTGCACCCGGTGTCGCGCGCCAGCCGGATCCGGCCGCTGGTGTCGATCTGCAGGCGCCGGCCTTCCCACTGGCTGTCGTCGAGCTTGCACAGGTGCAGGATGATGCGGGTGCTGCCCGACAGCCGCCCCGAGGACTCGAACTGCACGGCGCCGACCGGATCGGGTTCACTGTCCCAGGTGAAGGCGCGGTCGGCCGGCTCGCCGGTGGCGATCACGTCCGCTGCGGCAGCCGGCTTGCCGCTGCTGCTGTCGGGGGCGCTGTCGCGGTAGATCACCCAGCCGTTGACCCAGTTGCCGGTCGCCGAGGCATCGCAGCGGGCATGGCCGCCGCTGGCCTGGTAGTTGCGCGGGCAGACGGTGACCGGCGTGTTGCGGGCGATCGCTTCGGCGCGGGCCTGGACCATCGCGCCGTACAGCGCCGCCGCGGCATCACCGCGCGAGCCGGCCAGCAGGAAGCTGCGCAGGCCCGGCCCGGCGAGCGACATCAGCACCGCCGCGATCGCGATCACGATCATCATTTCCAGCAGCGTGAATCCCTTTTTCTTGGACATCGAGCGGCGCTGCCAGAGAGACGCGTGAACGGTATCGCGATTCTTGCCGTGCCGGAAATGCGTCGCTTCGATGACGGATCGGCGGCGCCGGCCTGCTGACGAAGGGGCTTCAGCGGCTCCAGCAGTCCTCGCCGCGTCCCGGGCTGGCGCTGCGCAGGCCGCTCGCGCTCAGGCTCAGCTCCAGGCAGTCGCCGTCGTCCCGCTGGCCGTGCACGGCCCGGGCAGTCAACGTGTAGTCGCGGACCGCCTCGCCGGCCGGCGCTGCCGTGGTGATCAGCCGGATTCCATAGATCACCGCGTCGTAGCCGGGATCATCAGGATCGCCGATCACCATGCCGCTGCTGGTGATGAAGAACTCCCGTTCGCCGCGCAGGCTGCTGCCCGGATCGGCCAGGTAGAAGTCGAAGCTGTCCGGATAGCCGCCGGTGCGCAGGGCCTCGACCTCCAGCTTCGCCGCGAGGTCGACCAGCAGCGCCCGGACCACCGCGCGATGGCTGCGCAGCACGTAGCTGCGATAGCTCGGCAGCGCCAGGCTGGCGAGGACGCCGACGACGACCACCGCGATCATCAGTTCGAGCAGCGTGACGCCGCGCGCTCGGTAGCGGCCGCCGCCGGGCATCACGGCGCTCATCGGCCGGGCTGGAAATCCCAGCCCGGCAGCAGCAGCGCCGGCGTCTCGGGACGGCTGTGCAGATGTTCCATCCGCCGGTTCGGATTGGTGACCGATGGTGCCACGCAGAGCACCAGATCGCCGTCACCGGCCTGGCGATCCTCGCCGTGGGCACGCAGGGCGTAGGCGCCGGCCGTGCTGCCGGCACTGCAGGCGCTGCCGTCTTCGAGGCTGAGCCGGTAGTGCGGGCCGTCGCCGCAGCGCGCCGGTACGCCGGCGGCGGCTAGCGACGACGCGGCGCTGGCCGTCTTCGCGTAGTGCTGCTCCAGTCGGTACTGGGCATCGACGAGGCAGCCCGCGCCGGCGCTGCGTCCGGCTTCAAGCTGGTACGAGAGGTAGGTCGGCAGCGCGATCACGGTCAGGATGCCGACGATGGCGATCGCGACCATCAGTTCGATCAGGGTGACGCCATGTGCTTTCGATCCATGCATCGGGCTAGTTCGGGTGGTTCTCGCGCCAGTCGATCTCGCCGGAGCGCAGCCGGCCGCCATCGTCGGCGCGGCGCTGGACGATCGCGCCGGTGATCGACGGCAGGCTGATCGTATAGCCGCCGCGTCCGTTGGCCGTCGGCGGGTTGACCAGCAGGCTGGGCACCCCGGTCAGGCCCTGGCCGAGCGGAATGAAGCTGACTGGTGGCGACCCGATCACCACCGTGTTGCGCAGCACCGGCCGCGCGACGCGTGGTGCGCCGGTCAGGAAGTTCACCGCGAACAGCCGGCTGCTGCCCTGATCGGTGCACAGCGATTCGACCGGTGTATAGGCGCTTGCGAACAGCGTGCCATCGAGCAGCACGCTGTTCGAGATGACCCGTTCGGCACCGCTGGCAGCGCTGCCGGCCGCCAGCTGGTAGAACCAGCCGCCGCTGCCGCCGGTGCCGGACGCATCGCCCCGGATGGCGCTGATCAGCGCGGCTTCGGAACTGACCCCGGCGCCGAGGCCGCTGATCACGCCGCCGTTCGATACCGCGGCCGCCGTGGTGTCGGTCAGCGACGTGATCCGGGCGGCCGGGTTGGTGCCGCTGACCCGGTCGATCACCCCGAACAAGGCCTGCCGCGCCGTGCTGCCGCGATCGGCCGCCGCCAGATAGCGTCCGGTGCCGGCCAGCAGCCAGCGGTTGCCGCGTTCGTCCTGGGTCAGCGCTGGCGCGTTGAGCACCGGCGCCTGGGTGTCGAGCACCACCACCGGCGATGACCAGGCCGATACCGGCGGCAGGCTGCGGCGACCATCGGCGCCGGCCGGCGGCGGATTGAAGGCGAGCCGGAACAGCTTGCCGGTCGGGGACGCCGCGCTGCCGCCGCTGATACCGAAATACAACGCGTCGGCGCGGTAATCGAGATCCCAGTCGACCGCCACCGGATCGCCGATGAAGCTCGAACCGGCCAGCGGCGCGAAGTCGGCCTCGTCAGTGCCGACGCCATCGCCCTTGAAGGTTTCGATCGCGGCGTCGGTGGCCATGCCCGGATCGAGCAGGCTGCCGAGATTGGCGGCGAACAGCCGCGCCGGACGCCGCGACACGGCGTTGTCCAGTTCCAGCAGGTCCGGCCCGTTGCCGGCGAACAGGTACCAGGCGTCGCTGCGGGTCGCCGGATCGATGCCGGTCGCGAAGGCGGCGACCGCCGGCCGCGCGGTGGTGTAGCCGAGCATGCCGCGCTCGCGCTCCCGATCGGCGATCTCGGCGATCACCCGCGGCGGCTGCTCGGGGTCGGTGATGTCGAGCACCACATAGGCCGAGCGGACGCCGAATTCGCTGCGCTCGCGAAGTCCGGCCGCGAACGCGCCGAAGCGTTCGCGGTTGGCGCCGCCGGCCTGCACCTGGGGAATGGTCAGCGGGCCGCCACCAAGCCGCATGCCGACCACCAGCAGGGTGCCCCAGCCGCCGGGATGCGTCGCGTCGGCCGGGAACGCCCGCACGTCGAAGGCGCGCGGAGTGCCGTCGAGCAGCCATTGGTGCGTGTAGTCGGCCGCCGCCACGAAGCCGAGATGGGGCAGCAGGTTGAACGGGATGTAGGCCCACAGCTCGCTGCCCAGCGGGTGCTCGGTGGCGGAGCCGCTGGCCGGGGCGGTCGCGAAACCGCGGCCGTCGGCGCGCCGGAAGCCGGCATTGAACGCGTGCAGCATGCCGTCGTTGGCGCCGACATAGACGACCTGACGGCGGTCGCGGTACTGGCGGAAGAACTGCGCGTACGAGCGGTCGCCGTAGAGCAGGTCGTAGGCCTCCGCTGGCGCGGCGACCAGCAGCGGCTGCGAGTTGACGATGTCGCCGAGGCGCTGGGTCTGCAGCCCGCTGCCGTCGCGATCGATCTGCCGGCTGCGCAGGCCGGGCACATCGGTGCCACGCGTCCATGCCACCAGGGCGGCTGCAGCCTCCGGCGAGTCGACGTTGAGCACGCCATTGCGATCCGGACCGAAGCTGGCGGCCAGGAAATCGACGGTTTCCGATGGCTGCGCCTTGCCGTCGAGATTGAGGTCGACAAAGCTCAGCAGATGGCGGCCGCGCCGGGCCGGCGCGCGGTAGCTGCGCTGTTCCTCGACGTGCGGCAGGTTCGCCAGCTGCTGGCCGGCGTTCCAGATCGTGCGCAGCTGGCGCGGGTCGTCGATCACCTCGAAGGCGTCCGGTGCGGTCGCCGGGTTGTCGCGGAAGCGACGGAAGCGGGTCTGCTGGGCGGCGGCATCGAAGAAGAACTGGACCACCGGATGCGATGCGTAATCGCTTTCGTCGAGCACGCCGTCGCGCCCCGGGTCGTCTTCGCGCAGCTGGCCGTCGCGGTCGACGAACAGGGCCTGGACATTGCCGACCCAGGCGACGCTGCGGCCCATGGCGTCGGTCGCCCGCGACTCGTAGAAGCTCTGGTAGGCCGCGCCGGCGCCCTGGGTGAAGCCGGACTGCACGCCGACGCGGCGGGTCTGGGCGACGCTGCTGCGGGCGATCACGTCACGGATCACCCGGCGCAGCCGGCTGCCGAGCTGGCCCGGATGGTGCAACAGGTGGTAGTGGTCGGGCACGCAGTCGGGCGTGCCGTCGCGGCTGTTGTCGAGGCGATCCCAGGAGGTTTCGCGGCAGCCGCCGTCGGCGAGGACAGCGGCTTCCGGCAGCGGTTCGGCGGCGTTCGGATCGACGGTGAAGCTGCCGTACTTGGCCGCTAGTTCCAGCGGGCTCGGCAGCTTGCGGACGCCGGAATCGCCCGCGCTGAAGCTGCGCACTTCGGCGGCGTTCCAGCTGCCCGGCAACGGCCGTTCGGGCGCCAGGATCAGGTTGCGGCTGCCGTCGCGGTTGCCGATGCGCGGCCGCTGCAGCACGGTGTAGCTGCCATCGCGGCTGGCATCGGCGGCGCCGCTGATCACGAAGCCGTGCAGCATCGGTGCGCCGATGCCACCGGACAGCGTCTCGACCCGCACCACCAGTTCGTCGCTGCCGAGGCTGCGCAGCGCGCCGTCGACGCAATCCGGCGCCGAGCTGGCCGAGGTGCCGTGGCAGAGGCTGGCCCGGCTGCCGGCCGGCCCCTGCGGCTGGCATTCGGCGCCGACGCACCAGGTGATCATCTGCGCCGCGCGGGTTTCCTGGACATTGCCGTATGGCGTGTCATCCCAGGCGACATAGAGGCTGCCGGCGCGGCCGCTGGCCGACAGCGGCCGGCCGTACACGGTGCCGTCGGCCGCAGGCATCGGCCCGACGCTCGCCGCCGCGAAGCTGCACTGGCGGCGCGGGCTGGCCGGGTCCGAGGCCGAGGTCGCGGTGCCGGCGAGCGACTGGCAGGTCGGCGTGATGGTCAGCAGGCCGCCGGCGGTGCGCACCGGAATGCTCGGCACCGGATCATCGAGTTCCAGCGCGTAGAGCGCGGCCGTCTGCCGCCCGGCGAGATCGGGGCGCAGGTCGCGGGTATGACCGAGGTAGGCGACGCCGGCGACATTGAAGCTGCCGTCGCGGGCCGGTTCGACCGGGCAGATGCCGCGCAGCGTCGACAGCCGGGTCAGCGGCTCGGCCGACGGGCCGCAGCGGGCGCCGTCCGCGGAGCTGTCGGTGGCGCCCGGCGGCCGGGCTTCGAGCCGCGCCAGCGCTACCCGCTGGTCGAGGCCTTCGGCGCTGCCGATGCGGTCGGTGGCCGCGGTGATGTCGGTGGCGGCGATCGCGCCGGCAACTTTCAGCGCGATGTCCGGCAGTTCGTCGCCATCGAACGACGCGGCACCGTTGCTGATCATCACCACGCTGCATTCCGCACAGGTGCCGAGTTCGCGCAGCGGGTCGCGCCAGTCCGGCAGTTCGGTGTCGGCGAGGTAGGCCCGCTCGTCGTCGGCGGAACCGTAGAAAGCAGGCGAGGGGCCCGACGCGCCAGCCACGTAGCGCAGCGCTTCGGCAAGGATTTCCGCCACCGGATTGCCGTCGTTGCTGCACGCCTGGCCATCGAGCGGTCCGGGCCGGCGGATGCCGTTGCCGCCGGCCGCGCGGGTGAACAGGGCGTCGCCCCGGCAGTCCCGGTAACCGATCGCAGCCGATTCGTCGCCGCTGCCGGCGTAGCCGGTGATCCGCAACCGCTCCAGCGCGCTGATCACGCCGCCGGTGGCGGCGGACGGCGGGCAGAACTGGCCGGTGGCGAGGCGGATCTCGTCGCCGCTGGCGCAGACGGCCGGGTCGTTGCCGTTGCGGGCGATCGGGCCGATGTTGCGGCGCAGCTGGCCGCCGGAGCGCGGCCGGGATGCGCTGCGTGCCAGCAGGCCGAAGCGGACGGTGCCGGCCTCGCCATAGCGCTGCAGCGCGCCGACCGGCTTCGCGGCGCCCGACGGATATTGCTGGCAGGCGCTTTCCTGCACCGCTGCCGGTGCCGAACAGACCTCGACACGCGCCAGGTAGTCGCTGATCGCCGCGTCCGGGCCGCCCGGCGTGCCGGGCCGTGGCGCGCCATTGGCGCCGTCGCACTGGAAGCGGTCGATCGACGCCCACAGCGGGAACGCGCCGGCCGCGACCCGCAGCAGCGGCTGCAGGCCGCCGTCGCCGGCCGGACGGCTGACATTGCAGAACGACATCACCGCCGACGCCGGCGCCGGCATCAGCTGCGGCAGGTCGGCACCGGCGTAGACCTTGACCCAGGCGTGGCTGTCCTCCGGCACCGCGGCGCGTTCGAGCACGGTGCGGGTATCGCTGTCGACGACCCGGTGGCCGCCGTACAGCGCCTGACGGATCAGGTCGAGACGGGTCATGGTCAGCCAGTTCAGGAAATTGCCGCTCCAGCGGTCGACGCAATGATGGTCGACGGCGGTGCTGCCGGCCCTGAACAGACCGCCGTCGTAGCCGTAGCAGAGGTCGGAATCGAAGTAACCACCATAGGCGACGGCATTGCGGTAGTCCGGATCGATCAGGCCGTCGCCATCGACGTCGACGAGGTCGTCGTAGGCGCGCCGGTAGGCCTTTTCGTCGATCGCCAGGCCGAGCATCACCAGCGGCGTGACGATGCTGCTGCTGGTCAGCGGCTGGGCGACGAAATCGGCGGCCGATTCCAGCGACAGGCGGGCCAGCACGACGCTGGTCTGGGCGACCGTTGCGCCGGGCAGGATGGCGCTGGCGAGAGCCAGCGACAGCAGCGCGGCGACGCGGACCAGCGCGCGCCGCAGGCGCCGCGATCGGCGGCCGGAGCCGCCGCAGGGAGGGCTGGCCGGGTCCGGACGCTTCATCGGCGGATCACGTAGCGGTAGACCGCCGCCGTGTCGTAGCCGGCATCGGCGGTCGCGACATCGGCGAGCGGCCGATCGGTGCCGCGGCTGTAGACATGGAAATAGATCTCGCCGCCGCCATTTGCGGTGCCGACGCCGGCGCCGCCATAGCCGGCCGCCTGCGCCTGTCCGGCGCCCGGCGCCGTCGTGCGATACAGGCGCTGCACCCAGGCGGTCCCGTGGGCGACCGGCGGCAGGCTGCGGTCGTAGCGGGCATCGGCCGGGCCCGAGGCCGGGGCGGCGACGAAGGCCGCATCGGCGTCCAGGCACCAGTCGCCGCCGGCGAGCAGGCGCAGGCCCGGCACGGCCCGCAGGGCGCCGGGATCGTCGGCGGCGGTCAGGCCGTCGCTGCCGGCATTGGCGCACAGTGCGTCGATCTGCCGGCCGACCAGCGTGCGGGTGATTTCCGAGGCGGCGAACACTTCGGCACGCAGGGTGTTGTTGGCGGTCGATTTCACCTCCAGCCCGGTGCCGCGGATCGCCGACAGCGCCACCAGGGTCAGCAGCACCAGGAACACGATCGCGGTGACCAGCGCATAGCCGCGCTGCGCCCGGGCGGCGGCGGGCCGATGCGGCCTCATCCGCGCACCCGGTTGCGCAGCTGGATTTCCTGCACCACGAGGCGGCGCTGGAAGCGGGCGTCGGCGGCGCTGTAGCGGCTGGCGCAGGTCGAGCTGGCCGGCCCGTAGCAGCGGCTGGCGGTCAGCGCGTACTCGCTGGTGTCGATGACATTGTCGAGTTCGTCGCCGCGGGCGACGAAGCTGACCCGCACGCTGAGCACCTGCCGCCAGTCGCTGACCGCCGCGGCTTCGCGGTAGCGGTCGACCTGCTGGTCGTCGTCGCTGTCGAGCCCGTAGGCGAAAGCCAGCGTCTCGATGCCGTCGACCAGCTGCGCGGTGGTCAGCGACGAGCGGTCCAGCTCCAGCATCGACAGGGTCGGCACCGGTCCGGTGCCGAAATCCTGGGTCTGGATGTGGAACACGGCGATCTTCATCTTGTAGTTGAACACGCCGGCTTCCGGTCCGCCGCGCGGTGAGCGCCGGATCTCGTCGAGGGCGGCATCGCGAACGTCGAACAGCACACCGCCGAAGCCGAGCCGGGCGCGCAGGTACAGCGGCCCGCGCTCGACGGCCGTGCGGCTCAGCTCGGCATCGCTGGCGAGATCGTCGGGATTGGCGTAGCGGATGGCGATCGCGTCCGAGCCGTTGACGTAGCGGGTCAGGCAGCCGCTGGGCATGCCGGTCGGGCGGCTGGTGGCGCCGGCGTAGCCAACAACGGCCTCGGCCGGATTCATGATCCAGGCCTTGGTGCAGCTGCCCTTGCCGATCGCCGTGCTGCCCGGCAGGACGGTGATGTCGCCGCTGCGCACGCCGCCCCAGAAATCCGCCTGGCGCAGATAGCGGCTGAAGTAGTCGGAGGCGACACGGATGTTCTCCTGCATGCGGCTGGTGCTTTCCTGCACCCGGTAGCTCTGCTTGGAGGTGACGAACACCCGGGCGATGCCGACCAGCAGCAGCAGCGCGATGACCAGGGTCACCATCAGCTCGACCAGCGAGAAGCCCTGCGGACGCGGGTACCTCATGGCAGATACCCGAGCCGGATGCAGTGCAGGACTTCGCAGTCGATGCGCGCTGGCCGGCGGCGGCCGGCGTCCCAGTAGACGGTGACGATGCGCAGGCTGTCCGGCGCGCAGCTGCCGCCGTCGCAGTCGATCGACAGCCGGCTGCCGGGCAGCACGGCGCGCGGGCCGCTCGGGATGTTGGTGGTGTCCGCCGCCGCCGACAGCTGCGCGTAGATCGCGGCGATGTCCCACTGGGCCTGCTCGACTGGCGAGCAGGCGCTGACCGCGCAGTTGACCGGTGCGGCAGGCGGCGTGGCATCGGCGGCGATCGCATAGGCGCCGCGCTGCATGCCCTCGCGATTGGCGCGCATCCGTTCGGTCATCGCCTGGGCGAGCGACGAGGCCAGCGTGTACTGGTAGGCGATCAGGTTGTTGGACAGCGCCGCCGACTGCAGGCCGGCGATGCCGAGCAGGCCGATCGCCAGCACCAGCACGGCGATCAGCACCTCGACCAGGGTCATGCCGGCGGCCTGCTTCACGGCCGTTCGACTCGCGGCCGGCCAGTCGGGCTGATCACCACGCGCCGTTCGTAGCGCACACCGGTGGTCGACGCCACGGTGAAGCTCGCCGCGTCGAGCATCCGGCCGAGGCCGTTGTAGCGGATGTACGGGCGCTCGCCGTTCTTGGTGATCCGCGCGCAGGTGCTCAGCGGCCGTTCGACTTTCAGCAGCGGCTCGTTGGGCAAGCCGCCGTAGACCTGATCGCCATTGTTGTCGACGAACATCAGATAGCCGAGATCCCAGCTGCTGCCGGCGGCCGTCGCGCAGTGGCTGCCGTCGACGCTCGGGCACAGGGTCACGGTCCGGTCACGCTTCAGGGCTTCGCTGCGCGCGGCGGTCAGCACCGTCAGCAGGCTGTTGGCCGAGGTCACCGTGCAGTTCTGGCGCACCGTCGCGCTGAAGCTCGGCAGGCCGACCACCAGCAGGATCGACACCACTGCCAGGGCGACCATCAGTTCCAGCAGGGTGAAGCCGTTGGCGCGAAGGCTCGTTTCCATGATCTCCAGCCGCGTGGACCTGCCGCGTGACCGGGCGACCCCGCGGTCGTCGGATCATAAGGGCATGTCACCTGCGGGAGGATGGGCCGAGCCGACGATCGGCAGGCCCGGCGGCGTCGCTCGCGATCCGCCGCCGTCGGGCCGCGACGGCTTCAGGCGAGCAGGCGGCTGGCCTTGCGCAGCGCCATCGCCAGCTGGTCGAGATCGTCGCGATTGTTGTAGGCCGCCAGCGAGGCGCGAACCGTGGCCGGCACGCCGAAGCGCGCCATCAGCGGCATCGTGCAGTGGTGGCCGGTGCGCACCGCCACGCCGTACTGGTCGAGGATCGTGCCGATGTCCTGGGCATGGCCGACGGTCATCACGAACGACATCACGCCGCCCTTGTTCTTCGCCGTGCCGATCATCCGCAGGCCCGGGATGTCGGCGAGCAGCGCGGTGCCTTCGACCAGCAGCCGGTGCTCGTGGGCGGCGATGGCATCGAGGCCGACCGATTCGATCCAGTCCAGCGCCGCCGCGAAGCCGACCGCACCGGCCATGTCCGGGGTGCCGGCCTCGAAGCGGTACGGCGCTTCGTTCCAGGTGCTTTCCTCGAAGCTGACGGTGCGGATCATGTCGCCGCCGCCATGCCAGGGCGGCATCGCGTCGAGGTGCTCGCGTCTGCCGACCAGGCAGCCGAAGCCGGTCGGGCCGTACGCCTTGTGCGCCGAGCAGGTCAGGAAGTCGGCGCCGAGCGCCGGAAAGTCGATCGCCAGGTGGGCGATCGACTGGGCGCCGTCGACCAGCACCGGAATGCCGCGCGCCTTCGCCGCAGCGATCATCCTGTCGATCGGATTGACGGTGCCGAGCGAGTTCGACACGTGGACCACGGCGATGAACCGGGTGCGTTCGTTGAGCAGCGCGGTCCAGCCGTCGAAGTCCAGCGAGCCATCGTCGAGCACCGGTGCGGCGACGACCCTGGCGCCCTTTTCGCGGGCCACCAGCTGCCACGGCACGATGTTCGAGTGGTGCTCCATGCCGGTCAGCAGTACCTCGTCGCCCGGCTGCAGGCGCGGCCTGAGGAAGCTGTAGGCGACCAGATTGATCGCCTCGGTGGTGCCGCGGGTGAAGACGATCTGCTCGCGTGCCGCATGGAACCACCGGGCGATGCGGTCGCGCGCGCCTTCATAGGCGGTGGTCGCGCGCTCGGCCAGATCGTGCACCGCGCGGTGCACGTTGGCGTTCTTGTGACGGTAGTAGTCGTCGATCGCCGCCAGCACCGCGTCCGGCTTCTGGGTGGTCGCGGCATTGTCGAGATAGGCGAGGCGGCCGCCGCGCACCGGTTCGCTCAGGATCGGGAACTGGGCGCGGATCGCGTCGACGTCGTAGCGGGGCGTGCTCATGCGGCGTCTCCCGATACCTCGTCCAGCTCGGGGTCGGCGGCCGGCAGGTCGAGCCGGGCGGCGATCTGCGCCTGCAGCGCCGGCCAGGCCAGCCGCTCCAGCGTTTCGGTGGCGAAGGCGCGCAGCAGCAACGCCCGTGCTTCGGCAAGCGGAATGCCGCGGCTGCGCAGATAGGCCAGCGCCACCGCATCGAGCTGGCCGACGGTGGCGCCGTGCGCGCACTTGACGTCGTCGGCATGGATTTCCAGATCCGGCTTGGCGTTGACCTCGGCCTTGCGCGACAGCAGCAGGTGGGCCAGCCGCTGCTCGGAATCGGTCTTCTGGGCGCCGGGGCGCACCACCACGCGGCCGTTGAAGATCGCCTTGGCGCGCTCGTCGACGATGCCGCGGGCGACGATCCGGCTCAGGCCCTGCGGAGCGGCGTGGACCACGCGCACCAGGTCATCGGCATGGGCCTTGGCGCCCGGCACCTGCAGCGAGGTGGCGTGGACTTCCGCACCGGGGCCTTCGATCACCAGATCGGCGCGGTGCCGGGCCAGCCCGGCGCCGAGCGAGACCCCTGAGACCTGCAGCCGGGCATCGCGGGCGAGGCGGGCATCGAGCCGGGTCACCAGCGTGGCGCCGTCGCCTTCGTCGGACAGCCGGTGCAGGTTCAGCTTCGCGCCAGCCGCCAGGCTGACGTCGATCACGTGGGTGAGCAGGCGCGGACCGCCGCGGCCGACGAATTGCAGCAGCACGGTCGCCTCGGCATTCGCGCCGAGGCTGATCCGGTGGCGCTGGTGCAGCATCGCCGGGCTGTCGCCGGTGTCGCTCTGCAGCAGCACCTGCAGCGGCCGCTCGGCGACCGTGTTCGCCGCCAGCGTGTAGACCAGACCGCGCGTCGCGAACGCGGCGTTCAGCGCATCGATGCCGTCCTCGCCGGTGCTCCGGATGGCGGCGGTGCCATCGAGCGTCTCGACGGTGCTGTGCCGGCGGTCGAGGCCGCCGTTCTTGTAGACCAGCCGATCGCTGCCGGGCAGCGTTGCCGCCAGCAGCGCGTCGTCTGCCTCGTCGAAGTGGGCAAGGCGGTAGCCGGCATCGGCCTGTGCCGCCAGATCGGTGTAATGCCAGGCCTCGTCGGCCGGACCCGGAAAGCCGGTGGCGACGAAGCTGTCGAACCGGGCGCGGCGCTCACGCTGCTCGGCGACCGGCAAGGCACCGGCGAGCCGCTCGAAGCTGTCGGCCCAGGCAGGGGACAGGGCGCTCATGCCGCTTCCAGCCAGCCGTAGCCCTTTTCCTCCAGTTCCCTGGCCAGCTCCGGCCCGCCGCTCCTGACGATCCGGCCGCGCGCCAGCACGTGGACGAAGTCCGGCTGCACGTAATCGAGCAGGCGCTGGTAGTGAGTGACCAGCACCGTCGAGCGGGCCGGGCCGCGCAGCGCGTTGATGCCGTCGGAGACGATCTTCAGCGCGTCGATATCGAGGCCGGAATCGGTCTCGTCGAGAATCATCAAGGTCGGTTGCAGCACCAGCATCTGCAGGATCTCGTTGCGCTTTTTCTCGCCGCCGGAGAAGCCTTCGTTGACGCCGCGCGACAGCATCTTCGGATCGATCCTGACCTTCTTCGCCTGCTCGCGGACCCAGGTCAGGAAGTCGTTCGGGGCGATTTCGTTTTCGCCGCTGTGCTTGCGGCGGGCGTTCACGGCCGCCTTCAGCAGGGTCATGTTGCTGACGCCGGGAATCTCGACCGGGTACTGGAAGCCGAGAAAGATGCCTTCGCAGGCGCGCACTTCCGGGTCCAGCGCCAGCAGGTCGCGGCCGAGAAACCGGATGCTGCCGTCAGTCACTTCATAGCCTTCGCGGCCGGCGATGACGTTGGACAGCGTCGACTTGCCGGCGCCGTTCGGCCCCATGATCGCGTGGACTTCGCCCGGGCGGATGCTCAGGTTCAGGCCCTTGAGGATTTCCTTTTCGTCGACGCGGGCGTGCAGGTTGGTGATTTCGAGAAGCATTGATTCGGTGTTCTTCAGGTTGTTTGAGCCGCGCTGGCGCGGCCGTCGGACATGCAGTGAAGAGGGGCCGGCATCAGCCGACGGCACCCTCGAGCGAAACCGCCAGCAGCTTCTGAGCCTCGACGGCGAACTCCATCGGCAGCTCCTTGAACACGTCCTTGCAGAAGCCGTTGACGATCATGCTGACCGCTTCTTCCTCGCCGATGCCGCGAGCCCGGCAATAGAACATCTGGTCCTCGGAAATCTTCGAGGTGGTGGCCTCGTGTTCGAGCGTGGCGCTGGGATTGCGGACTTCGGTGTACGGGAAGGTGTGGGCGCCGCACCGGTCGCCGATCAGCAGGGAATCGCACTGGGTGTGATTGCGCGCGCCCTCGGCGGATTCCAGCATCCGCACCAGGCCGCGATAGCTCTGCTGGCCGCGGCCGGCGGCGATGCCCTTGGAGACGATCGTCGACTTGGTGCGCTTGCCGATGTGGATCATCTTGGTGCCGGTATCGGCCTGCTGGCGATGGTTGGTCAGCGCCACCGAGTAGAACTCGCCGACCGAGTCGTCGCCCCTGAGGATGCAGCTCGGGTACTTCCAGGTGATCGCCGAGCCGGTCTCGACCTGGGTCCAGCTGATCTTCGAGCGCGGGCCGCGGCAGTCGCCGCGCTTGGTGACGAAGTTGTAGATGCCGCCGCGGCCCTCCTCGTCGCCCGGATACCAGTTCTGCACCGTCGAGTACTTGATCTCGGCATCGTCCAGCGCCACCAGCTCGACGACGGCGGCATGCAGCTGGTTCTCGTCACGCTGCGGCGCCGTGCAGCCTTCGAGGTAGCTGACGTGGCTGCCTTCGTCGGCAATGATCAGGGTGCGCTCGAACTGGCCGGTATTGCGCTCGTTGATGCGGAAATAGGTGCTCAGCTCCATCGGGCAGCGGGTGCCCTTCGGGATGTAGACGAACGAGCCTTCGGTGAACACCGCGGTGTTCAGCGCGGCGAAGAAGTTGTCGGCGAACGGCACGACCGAACCCAGATACTTCCTGACCAGCTCCGGGTGCGTCTTCACCGCTTCCGACAGCGGGCAGAAGACCACGCCGGCTTCGAGCAGCTTCTTCTTGAAGGTGGTGCCGACCGACACCGAATCGAACACCACGTCGACCGCCACGTTCTGCACGCCGGCGAGCATTTCCTGCTCGCGCAGCGGAATGCCGAGCTTCTTGTAGGTTTCCAGCAGCTTCGGGTCGACCTCGTCGAGCGACTTCGGGCCGTCCTTCATCGACTTCGGCTGCGAGTAGTAGGAGATCGACTGGTAGTCGACCTTCTCGTAGTCGACGTTCGCCCACTCCGGCTCGGTCATCGTCAGCCATCGGCGGTAGGCCTTGAGGCGGAAATTCAGCAGCCACTCGGGCTCGTCCTTTTTCGCCGAGATCAGGCGGATGACATCTTCGGACAGGCCCGGCGGAACCTTGTCGGCCTCGATGTCGGTGATGAAGCCGGCGCTGTACAGCTTCCGGCTGGCGACCATTTCGGTCACCTCGCGGAGGTTCTGGGTCGCTGCGGCGTCTGGACTGGCTGCCATGGCGGTTGCTGATCCTGTTTCAGGTAGACATTCGGGGTTTCAGTCGGCGGCCTGCGACATGCTGCGCAGGGACACCGCCGGCTTGATGCGGGCCACCGGCGCGGCCTGCGGCGCGGCCATTTCGGCCAGCGTCACCGCCGACAGCGCCTGCCGGACGGCGTCATCGATCAGCCGCCAGTTGGAGCGCGAGGTGCAGCTGCCTTCGATCGTGCAGCCGCCGCCGTGCAACGCGCAGGCGGTGATCGCGATCGGGCCTTCGAGCGCGCTGACCACTTCGGCGACGGTGATCTCGTCGGCGCTGCGCGCCAGCCGGTAGCCGCCGTGGGCGCCGCGCGTCGATTCCACCAGGCCGCCCTTGACCAGCAGCTTCAGCAGCTTGGCGACGGTCGGGGCGGCGACGTGCGAGCGCGCCGCCAGCTCCTGGGCGTTCAGCACGCTCGACGGCGCCCGCGCCAGCGTCGTCATCACGAGCGTGCCGTAGTCCGTCAGCTTGGCGATCTTGAGCATGCGGGGGAGCCTGTCGGTGGATACCGGACCGGAATGGTGCGGATTATAGAGGAGGCTGCGGATGCCGGTGCGGAGCGGCGGCCGAGTCGGCGACAATTGCCGCTTTCCCCCGCCCGATGGAAGCCGATCCGAATGAGCGACACGCCGCCCGCCCGTCTCGACTGGGACGTCGTCTATCCGCATCTGCTGCCGGTCACGGTGCAGCCGGACGATACCGACGGCATGGGCCACACCAACAACGTCGCCTATCTCGGCTGGCTGGAACGGGTCGCCTGGGATCACTCGCACAAGCTCGGCATGAACCTGGAGCGCTATCGCGCGCTCGACGCCGGCTGCGTCGTGCGCCGCCACGAGCTGGACTATTTCGCGCCGACCTTTGCCGGCGAGGAGCTGCTGCTCGGCACCTGGATCATCGAGAACGACGCCCGGCTGACCATGTGGCGCGGCTACCAGATCATCCGGCCGGCCGATCGCAAGCTGGTGCTGCGCGGCAAGACGCTGTGGGTCTGCGTCGACATGAAGCACGGCCGGCCGCGGCGGATGCCGCCGGAGTTCGCGGTCTACGTGCCGGCGCAGCCGGTCACCCGCGGCTGACGCTCAGCGCAGCCAGCACAGCGCCGGCGCGTGCCCCAACCGGCCGGTGACGATCGCGTTCTGGCCGAACTGGCGGCCGAGTTCGGCGGCTGATCCTTCCTGCGCGTCGATCAGCAGCACACCGGCTTCGGCCGGCCAGACGCCATCCGGGTCCACGCCGGTGGCCGGCAGATGGCGGATGCCGCGTGCGCGCAGCGCGGCCTGCAACTGCGCCGAGGCGTCGGCATTGGCCGCTTCGCTGGCCGCGATGCCGAGCGGATTGCAGGCGCTGACGATCGCCCAGCGCTCGGTCACGCCCTGCGCGGCCAGCCAGCGGTCGGCATCGGCGTCGACGACTCCGATACGGCGCTCGACGCGCGCATCGATCCGGTAGATCGCCAGCCGGTAGGCGGCATGGAGCTTGGCGCGTTCGAGCAGGTCGCCGAGCACGGCGGACAGCTCCGGCAGCCGCTCGTTCAGCGTGTGGCCGGCGTCGAGCATGGTCAGCGGCACCCGGTGCTTCGCGGCGAAGCGGATCGCCTTGTCCGGCACCACGATGTCATCGCGCCAGCCGTGGACGACGTGGCTCAGCGCCGGTGGCGCCGGTGGTTCGCGGTCGTAGCCGGGGAAATACAGCGCCGGCGCGATCAGCAGCAGCGCGTCCGGTGCCAGCGCGGCGGATGCCATCGCCGACACGTAGCCGCCCATGCTCGACCCCGCCAGCACCACGGCGCGGCGGGCTTTCGGCGCCAGATCGACCAGCTGCGCGACGCGCAGGTCCGGGTCGGGCTGCTGTCTATAATCCGGACTCAGGACCGCGTAGCCCCGCGCCTTCGCCGTTTCGGCGAGATGCCGGATCTTCGTCCCCCAGGGCCCGCTTTCCTTGCCATGGGCGAAGACCAGCAGATGTTCGGGCAGGGCGTCGGTGATCGTCCAGGACGGGGCAGCTTCGTCGGCGTTGCGCATCGGGAGCGAGGGCGGGAACGTGAAGAAAGACAACGACAAGAAAGACGACAGGAAGGACGACGGCGGCATCATAGGCAACGCCGCCCGCGCGCGGCGCCGCGCCGAGCCGCTGGAAGTCAAGCTGACCCTGCGCTACCGCTTCGGCGACGAACCCGACGACACCGTGACGGTGATGGACGACCGCGCGATCCCGATGGTCGACAGCGTGTTCAAGAACCGCGACCGGATCGTCCGCGCGCTGGCGATCACCCTGGTCCGTGCCGGCATCACCCGACCGAAGGTGGTCAGTGAGTTGGTGCCGGGGTTGGGGTTGTTGAGGAAGGTGACGGGGCGGAAAGGAAAGAAGAACTAGATTTAAGAGGGCGGTTGCGCAAGGCAATTCACACAAGGAGGAGGCCGTGACAGCTAAGAAGCGTATTAGTGATCCTGTCAGAGTCCGCAAAGCCAAATCAGATGGCTCGGTAGGGACCCTTCAAGCAACCCTAGAGAAGACTTTTGGCCTGCCGGAAGGGAGCGTCAAGATCATCTATCCAAGCGGTAGAAAGGCGCGTAGCGATGCAGATGTCAGCGCGCTTGGAGCTCACTGGCAAAAGCGGGGCTAACAGATACAGCCCGATTAGCTTCTGAAGGTGGCTTCATCACGTGTCCCGAAGGATTCGGTGTCGTCTTCCTCCATGACTGATCTGGCTGCACCGAATTATTCCGCGCTATCGCGCGGGTAGCTTTTCCTTGAAACGCACAAGGAAAAGTCACCAAAAGGAATGCGCCCCTGTCGCTGCGTCGATTCGCGAGAACTCCTCATTGCCCCCCGGCCCGGCCGAACATCACGGCCGGGCGTTCAGATTCGCTGCGAGCAGTGCTCGCAAAGCGCGAATCTTCACCCTGCGCTTCTCGGACACGGCGGGGCTTTTCGACGCGCCATCCCTGGCGCGGCGAAAAGGCTTCGGCTCCTGCCTCGCCCCCTGCGGGGCCTATTCCGCCATGTCCTGCGATGCTCGGCGCGCTCAAAGGGGGACTTACGGCAACAGCCACAGCTTCATCAAACGCCACATCCGCCGCGCTTCGCGCGGCGGATGTTTGGCAGTAGGTCGGCAATCCTTTGCCCACCTGGCGCCCGGGCAAACACCCCCCTCAACCAGCTTTCCACCGACTCGGCGCCACCCCCGTCCAGCGCCGGAACGCATGCGTGAAGCTGGACGTGTCGGAAAAGCCCAGCAGGTAGGTGATCTCGCTGATCGAGTGGCGCGCTTCGCGCAGGTAGGACATCGCCAGTTCGCGGCGCAGTTCGTCGAGCACGTCCTTGTAGCTCGTGCCCTCGTGGGCAAGTCGGCGCTGCAGGCTGCGGCTCGACAGGTGCAGCGCGTCGGCGGCCTTGTCCTGTGACGGCTCGCCGCGCGGCAGCTGTTCGATCAGCGCCGCGCGCAGCCGTTCGCGGATCAGCAGCTTGCCGAAGCGGGCGAGGTAGCGGGCCGCGACTTCGTCGTTGTGCCGGGCCAGTTCCGGGTTGGCGAATTCCAGCGGCGCGTCGAAATCGGCGGCAGCGAACAGCAGCCGGTTGTCGGTGGCGCCGAACGCGATCGGGCAGCGGAACGCGCGCTGCCACGGGCTCGGGTCGGCCGGTGCGGCGCGCGTCAGCCGCACTTCGAGCGGCGCGTGATCGCGGCGATACAGGCCGCGGCACAGGCGCACGACGACGTAGGCGAAGGCATCGACCGCTTCCGGGATCGGCGCATGGCCGTCGGCGGTCGCGGCGATCTCGTAGCGGCAGCTGTCGCCGGCGCACGAGAAGCGCAGCTCGGCACCATCGCTGACCACGCGGAAGTAGCGGATCAGCCGCTCGAAGGCTTCGCGCAAGGTGGTCGACGCGACCAGCGAATAGCCGAGCGCGTGGAAGCTCAGCACGCCGGCTTCGCGGGCCACCTTCAGCGCGAACGCCGGGTCCCCGGTCGCGGCCACCGCCAGCTGCCAGAGCCGGTTGGTGCGGGCCACCGGGTAGCGGGCCTGGGCGTCGCCGAGGGCGGCGATGTCGAGCCCGGCCTCCGCGAACAGCGCGGCGCTGTCGAGCCCGGCGGCGTCGAGCGACTTGCGGATCGCCCGCGCCCAGCTGGTCAGCGTGGTGGCGGTGGTGAGCGGTGACTTGTCGTGCACGGACAACATCGTGGCGTCGGCGATCAGGCGGTGAGGGCAGGCGGAGCGAACAATGCCGCGCATCGTAACCCCGCGATGCACGAGGAGCGTTGAGTGAGCACCGTCGATCCCAGCCGCATGAGTGATGAACAGAAGGCCGCCCACATCAAGGCCGTGGTCACCGCCGAAGGCCAGCGCCTGCGCGAGCGCTATCCGGTCCTGAAATCGCAGGACGCGATCGGTGCCGCGATCCTCGGCTTCGCCTGGGCCGGCATCGCGGCCTGTGGCTGGGCCTACTACGCGGGTCTGATCAGCGCCTGGCTGTGCATCCCGCTGGTCGCGGTGTTCGCCTCGCTGACCCACGAGCTGGAACACGACCTGATCCACTGGATGTACTTCAAGAAGACCCCTTGGGCGCATCACCTGATGATGGCGCTGGTCTGGCTGGCCCGGCCGACGACGATCAACCCCTGGGCGCGTCGCACGCTGCATTTCAACCACCACAAGTTTTCCGGTCAGACCAACGACCTGGAAGAACGCGCGATCACCAACGGCGAAGCTTGGGGGATCAAGCGCCTGCTGATGACCGGCGACAACCTGCTGTCGGTAGCGCTCAGGATGGGCAAGGTGCCGAAGCACAAGCGCCTCAGGCTGTTCGTCAGCGCGGCGGCCGGCTACTTCCCGCTCGGCTGGGTACAGATCGGCCTCTGGTACAACTTCCTCGGCTTCCACGCCTTGAACGGTGTGGCGCTGCTGGCCGGCACCGAGATCGCCTGGTGGGGCTGGATCGTGGCGACGATGCAGGTGGTCGATTTCCTGGTCGTCACCTGGATCGCGCCGAACGTGCTGCGCAGCTTTTCACTGCACTTCGTCAGCTCGAACATGCATTACTTCGGCGATGTCGAGCCGGGCAACGAGCTGCAGCAGTGTCAGGTGCTGAACGTCTGGTGGATGGCGCCGTTCCACCTGTTCTGCTTCAACTTCGGCTCGACCCACGCGATCCATCACTTCGTGGTCAAGGAGCCGTTCTACATCCGCCAGCTGACCGCGCCGGTGGCCCACCAGGTGATGCGCGAGATGGGCGTGCGCTTCAACGACATCGGCACTTTCAGGCGCGCCAACCGCTGGACCCGAGCGACCGCCTGACACCCTGCGACCGAACGGCCGTCCCTGATCCCGATCAGGGACGGCGTTCGCGTTTCAGCCGGTGGCGAACATGGCCTCCGAACCGGTATGGGCCTTGCGCAGTTCGCGCTTCAGGATCTTGCCGGCGGTGTTGCGCGGCAGGTTCGGCACGAAGATCACCTGCTTCGGCACCTTGTACGGCGCCAGCGTGGTCTTCGAGTGGGCGATCAGCTCGTCGGCCGACGCCGTCGCGCCGTCGCGCAGCACCACGAACGCGGCCACCGCTTCGATCCACTTCGGATCCGGCAGCGCCACCACCGCGACTTCCGACACCGCGGCGTGGGTCAGCAGCGCTTCCTCGACTTCCCGGCTGGCCACCAGCACGCCGCCGGTATTGATCACGTCCTTGACCCGGTCGGCGATGAACAGATAGCCCTCGGCGTCGAAGTAGCCGAGATCGCCGGAGCGGAACCAGCCGCCGGCGAAGGCTTCGGCGGTCTGCTCCGGCTTGTTCCAGTAGCCCAGGGTCAGCTGCGGGCTGCGGTGGACGATCTCGCCGAGCACGCCCGGGGCGCAGTCCTTGAAGTCGTCGTCGACGACCCGGGTCTCGACATTGAACACCGGCCGCCCGCAGGACGCCGGCCGCGCCTCGTGCTCGTGCGGACGCAGCACGGTGGCCATCGGCGCGATCTCGGTCTGGCCGTAGCAGTTGAACGGCTGGGCCTTCGGCAGCCGCTGGCGCAGCTCCTGCAGCACCGGCACCGGCATGATCGAGGCGCCGTAATAGACCTTCTCCAGCGAACTCAAGTCACGCGTCGCGAAGTCCGGATGGCGCAGCAGGCTGATCCAGACCGTTGGTGGCGCGAAGAACGAGGTGATCTTCTCGCGCTCGATCAGCTCCAGCACCCGGGCCGGCGCCGGGGCGTCGATGATCATCTGCCAGGCGCCGACCAGCAGGTGCGGCATGGTGAACACGTGCATCTGGGCCGTGTGGTACAGCGGCAGCGCGGCCAGCGCGCGGTCGGACTCGCGCAGTTCCAGATCCTGGATGCAGGTCTGGTATTCGGCCTGGATGCCGGCATGGCCGAGCATCGCGCCCTTCGGCGCCGCCGTGGTACCCGAGGTGTACAGGAACTGGGCGACCGAGCTGTCGTCGACCGGGTACTCGACGTCCGGCAGCGGCCCGGACCGGGCGACGCCGAGCAGGTCCTCGTCCGGCGCGCCGCGCAGCAGCCGGGTGGTCGGCTGCTCGGCACCGAGCACGGCGAGGTTGGCGACCAGATCCGGATCGCTGAGCACCAGTGCCGCGCCGGACTGCCTGACCAGATAGATCAGCTCGTCGCCGGTCAGCGCGTAGTTGATCGGCACGTGGATGGCGCCGAGCCGGGTGCAGCCGAGGAAGGCGATCAGGTAGGCGTCGGAGTTCTTGCCGTAGCACAGCACCCGGTCGCCGGCCTTGAGGCCGAGCCCGGCGTAGAAGCAGGCCACCCGGTCGGCAGCCAGGTTCAGGTCCTCGAAGCTCCAGACGCGCTCGGCATAGCTCAGCGCCGGGCGGCTGCGCTGGCGGCGGGCGCTGCGGCGCAGCGCATCGCCCAGGGTATTGCGGCGGGCACGGACGATATCGGGCGAAAGGCTCAGGCTCACAGTGTGGTTCTCGCAGTGGTGAAGGCGGCAACGGGACTTGCGCCGTCGCCTTGTCTTGTCGAACCGGAAAGATACCGACTCGGCGCCCGGGATGGCACCACCCGGTCGGGTCGGCTGTCGAGGCTTGGCGTGCCTCAGGCGGCCAGCAGCTCCGCCAGCATCGCCGCGACGGTCGCCGTGGCGCCGCGCAGGTCGCGCAGCCGCAGGCACTCGTCGGCGCCGTGGCCGTTGGCCTCGGCCAGCGTCCGCGGACCGGCGCCGTAGAGCACGGTGGGAATGCCGGCGGCGGCGTAGTGGCGGGCGTCGGTATACAGCGGCACGCCGTGTTCGGCGATCGGGGCGCCGAGGAAGGCGGCACCGTGGCGCTGCAGCGCTTCGGTGAGCCGCCCGGCACCCGGCAGCTTGACCAGCGGCTGCGCCAGCATCAGCCGGCGGATCTCGACGGTGATGCCCGGAAAGGCCGCCGCCGCGTCGGCGATCAGGCCGCGCAGCGCGGCTTCGGCGGCATCGGCCGATTCCTCGGGGATGATCCGCCGGTCGATGCGGAAGCGGACCCGGTCCGGCACCACGTTGGTATTGATGCCGCCGTGGATCAGGCCGACGTTCAAGGTCGGCGTGTCGATGCCGTGGGTCGCCGAATGCACCGTCGCCAGTTCGGCGCGCGAGGCATACAGCGCCGCCAGGATGCCGGTCGCCGCCTCCAGCGCGTCGACCGCGGCCTTCGGCATCGCCGCATGACCCTGCCGGCCGTGGACGGTGACTTCGAGGTGCAGGCAGCCGTTGTGGGCGGTGGTCACCGCATAGGCGAAGCCGGCCGACAGCGCCAGATCGGGCCGGGTCAGGCCCTTGCGCAACAGCCAGGCCGGGCCGATCTCGCCGCCGACTTCCTCGTCGTAGGTGAAATGCAGCTCCACCGAACCGCGCAGGCGCAGCTCGCCGCGCGCCACCAGCCGCTGCAGCGCCTGCAGCGCGAAGCTGTAGGTGGCGAAGTCGGACTTCGATACCGCCACGCCGCGGCCGTACATCACCGCGCCATGCGCGGGGTCGTCGCGGATCACCGCGCCATAGGGGTCGACCGACCAGCCGGCGCCGGGGGCGACGACATCGCCGTGGGCGTTCAGCGCGATGCACGGGCCGGGGCCGCCGAACGCCTGGCGCACGATCAGGTTGGTCGCCGAGATCATGCCGACCGCTGCGAGGTCGTCGGTCCCGACGGCATGCGATTCCACCGCGTGGCCGAGCTGCTTGAGCAGTTCGGCGGCCCGCGCACCGTGGCCGGCGCAATCGCCGGGCGGGTTGTCGGTCGGCACCTTGACCAGCTCGGCCAGGAACGCGACCGAGGCCGGAAAGCCGGCGTCGACCTCGCCGAGGATCGCCGTCTGCAATGGCGTCATGCCGGCACCGACACGGTGGTCAGGAAGTCGATGAACGCGGCGGCGGCGAGCTGGGCATCGTCGGCAGTCATGGTTTCCTCGGGGTGGTGGCTAATGCCGCCGTTGCCGCAGCGGACGAACAGCATCGCGACCGGCGCCAGTCGCGCCATCATCATCGCGTCATGGCCGGCACCGCTCGGCAGATGGCGGGCCGGCTCGGCGTCGGTGGTGCGCCGGACCGCGGCGGCCAGCGCCCGTTGCAGCGCCGGATCACAGGGCGTGGCGGCGACGTCGTGCACCTTGCGCTGCTCGATCTCGACCCGGCGCCGTGCGGCGATCACCGCGATCGCCGCGCCGATCTCGGCAGCGGCGGCGGCGCGCAGGGCGTCGTCCGGTGCGCGCAGGTCGATCGACAGCTCGCAGCGGCCGGGAATCACGTTGATCGCGCCGTCCGGCACGGTCAGCGTGCCGACCGTGGCGACCACGCCGTCATGGCGGTGGGCAATCTGCTCGACCGCCAGCACCAGTTCCGCCGCCGCCGCTGCGGCATCGCGGCGCAGCCGCATCGGCACCGTACCGGCGTGGCCGGCCAGGCCACGGATGCTCAGCAGGTGACGCTCGGCGCCATTGATCGCGGTGACCACGCCGAGCGCGCGGCCTTCGTCGAGCAGCACCGGCCCCTGCTCGATGTGGACCTCGACGAAGGCGGCCACCCGTGCCGGATCGCGGGCCAGCTGCGGAATCGTGGCCGGATCGTGGCCGGCCTGCTGCAGCGCGTCGGCCAGCGAGATGCCATCGCGGTCGCGGCGCGCCAGCAGCATCGGATCGAAGTGGCCGGCCAGCGCGCTGGAGCCGAGGAACGTCGACTGGAAGCGCACGCCTTCCTCGTCGCTGAAGGCGACGATCTCGACATCGAACGGCAGCCGGGTGCCGGTCTGGCGCAGGCGGCGGATGGCGACGATCGGCAGCACGATGCCGAGCCGGCCGTCGTAGTGGCCGCCGTTGATCACCGTGTCGTAGTGCGAGCCGGTGATCAGCGTGCGGGCACCGCCGCGGAAGCCCGGCCAGCGGCCGACGACATTGCCGATCGCGTCGATCGTGGCATCGAGGCCGGCTTCGAGCATCCAGTCGCGCAGCAGCGCGGCGGTGGCCTGATGGACCGGCGTCAGGCAGGTGCAGGTCAGCGCGCCGCTCTGTTCGCTGAGCCAGGCCAGCCGCGCGCACAGCGCCACGATTTCGTCGCCGGCCGGCTCGCTGATCCGGTCGACCAGCCGGAACGCGGCGATCCGGCTGATCTCGTGCAGTGCCCGGGCGAACTCGGCGGGCTCGTCGTCGAGCAGGCGCTCGGCCATCGCGGCGATGATCGAGGCGCGGCTGTGACCCTTGACCGCGATGATGAACGGAAAGCCGAAGCGGGCGCGGTAGGCGCCATTCAGCGCCTGGATGCGCTCGAACTCCTCCGCCGTGCAGCGGTCGAGCCCGGCACCGGTCTGTTCGCGTACCGATTCCTCGGTCATCTCCCGCGCGATCGCCGCCTTGCCGGCCAGCTCCGGATGGGCGCGGATCAGCGCCAGCTGGGTGTCGCGCGGCGCGGCGAACATCGCGGCGTTGAGGGCATCGAGCAGCGCCAGCCGGGACGTGAACGGGCCGGCGTCGATCGCCGCCTCGGCGACCCACGGCGAGTGTTCGTAGATGCCGTCGAGCGCGCTCACGAAGCCGGGCCGGTCCATCGCATTCAGTTCGGCGAGCGGGATCAGCATGGCGCCGGGACCTGCTGGCGCCAGTGGCGGGCGATGTCGATCCGCCGCGCGACCCAGACCCGGTCATGGGCCAGCGCGTAGTCGAGGAAGCGCTCCAGCGCCGCGATCCTCGCCGGCCGGCCGATGATCCGGGCATGCAGGCCGATCGACAGCATCTTCGGCGCGTCGAGGCCGTCGGGATCGCCTTCGGCATAGAGAATGTCGAAAGCGTCCTTCAGGTAGTCGTAGAACTGGGTGCCGCTGTTGAAGCCCTGGGCGGCGGCGAAGCGCATGTCGTTGCTGTCCAGGGTGTACGGCACGATCAGCTGCGACTGGCGGCCGGACGCGGTGTCGACCGCCGCCCAGTACGGCAGGTCGTCGGCATAGGAATCGGCGCTGTAGGCGAAACCGCCGTGCTCGGCGATCAGGCGCAAGGTGCTCGGGCTGTCACGGCCGGTATACCAGCCGAGCGGCGGCTGGCCGGTGATCTCGCGATGGATCGCCACGGCTTCGGCGATATGGGCACGCTCGGTCGCTTCATCGATGCCCTGGTAGCTGATCCAGCGCAGGCCGTGGCAGGCGATCTCGTGGCCCAGCTCGCGATAGGCGGCGACCGCTTCGGGGTGCCGCTGCAGGGCCATCGCCACCGCAAACACGGTCAGCGGCAGGGCGCGCTTCTCGAAGGCGCGCAGCACCCGCCACAGGCCGGCACGGCTGCCGTACTCGTAGAGCGATTCCATGCTCATGTGGCGCATCGGAAAGCTCTGCGCGCCGATGATCTCGGACAGGAAGGTTTCCGAGCCGGCGTCGCCGTGCAGCACGCAGTTCTCGCCGCCTTCCTCGTGATTGAGCACGAACTGCAGCGCGATCCGGGCGCCGCCCGGCCAGCGCGGATGCGGTGGGCGGCGGCCGTAGCCGATCAGGTCGCGCGGGTAGGGAGCTGCGGTCATCGGGGCAGACGGGGCTTGGCCGGTTGGCCGAGGATAAACGTCTCGCGCACCGCCCGGTCATCGCCGAGCGTGATCAGCACCATCAGCTGCTCGGCGATGGTCCGTGCCGCGCCGCAGCGGCGGGCGATCAGCGGCGTCGCCGCCAGGTCCAGCACCACGAAATCGGCTTCGCGGCCGGAGCGGAAGCTGCCGATGCGATCGTCGAGGCCGAGGATCCGCGCGCCGCCGAGGGTCGCCAGGTAGAAGGCGCGCAGCGGATGCAGCCGCTGCTGCTGCAGCTGCGCGACCTGGTAGGCGGCGAGCATGGTCTGCAGCATGCCGAACGACGTGCCGCCGCCGACATCGGTGGCCAGCGCGTAGCGCATGCCGAAGGCGTCGCTGGCGTCCAGATTGAACAGGCCGCTGCCGAGGAACAGGTTCGAGGTCGGACAGAACGCCGCGGCGGCGCCGGTCGACACCATGCGCCGGCGATCGGCCTCGTCGAAGTGGATGCAGTGCGCGTAGACCGCCCGCTCGCGCAGCAGGCCGAAGCGCTCGTAGACGTCGAGATAGCTGCGGGCGTCGGGGAACAGCTCGCGGACCCAGGCGATCTCGGCCAGGTTCTCGGCGACGTGGCTGTGGATCAGGGTGTCGGGAAACTCGGCGGCCAGGCGGCCGGCCGCGATCAGCTGCGGCGCGCTGGAGGTCGCCGCGAAGCGTGGCGTGATCGCGTAGTGCAGGCGGTCCCGGCGATGCCAGCGTTCGATCAGCGCGCGGCTGTCGTCATCACCCGAGGCAGCGCTGTCGCGCAGGTCGTCCGGGCAGTTGCGGTCCATCAGCACCTTGCCGCAGACCATCCGCATGCGCCGCTGCGCCGCGACGCCGAAAAAGGCATCGACCGACTGCCGGTGCACGGTGCCGAACACCAGGGCGCTGGTGGTGCCGTTGCGCAGCAGCTCGTCGATGCAGGCGCTGGCGACGCTGCCGGCGTGCCCGGCGTCGTCGAAGCGCGCCTCGGCCGGAAACACGTAGTCCTCGAGCCAGTCCAGCAGCTGCCGGCCGCTGGAGCCGATGACCTCGGTCTGCGGGTAGTGGACGTGGCTGTCGACGAAGCCGGGAACCATCAGGCCGTCGCGGTGCTCGGTGACCGGCACGCTGTCCGGCAAGGTGGCCAGCAGCGCTGCCGCTGGCCCGCAGGCGACGATCCGGCCGCTGGCGATCACCAGCAGGCCGTCGGAGAAGTATTCGTAGGCGCCGGGGTCGCTGCCGTCGCCGGGATCGTGCAGGAAATGCAGCAGCGCGCCGCGATGCACGGCAACACTGGTGTTGCGGCTGCTCACGGCGCGCGCGCCCAGCGCAGCAGTTCGGCGCGCTCGTCGTCGCCGAGGCCGGTCAGGTTGCCGGGCGGCATGGCGCCGGACTGCACCTGGACGGCGATCGCCGCCCGCCGGGCCTCGATGCGGGCAGGGCTGTCGAAGAGCACGCCTTTCGGCGCGGCCGCCAGTCCCGGAAAGCTGGGCCGCTCGGCATGGCAGCTGGTGCAGCGGGCGGCGACGATGGCCTGCGCCCGCGCCATGCCGACCGGGCCGCCGCCGACCGCCGGCGGCTGCAGCAGGGCCGCAGTCACGGCGATCAGCAGCAGACCGGTGATCAGGGTCAGCGGCGAAGTCCTGCCGGCCCGTTCGCGGGCCCGGTGGCGCAGCACGAACCAGTGGCGGATGGCGGCGCCGGCGGCCGCCAGCAGCACCAGCGCCAGCGCGTTGCGCGGGGCATTGCTGACGCCGGCGTAGTGGTTGCTGATCATGGTCAGCAGCACCGGCAGCGTGAAATAGGTGTTGTGCACCGAGCGCTGCTTGCCGCGCTGGGCATCGCGCGGATCCGGCGCCTGACCGGCGGCGATCGCCGCGACCATCCGCCGCTGCCCCGGAATGATCACCATCGCGACATTGGCGACCATCATGGTGCCGAGCATCGCGCCGAACAGGATGAACGCGCCGCGGCCGCTGAACAGCCAGCACAGCGCGAATGCCGCTTGCGCCAGCAGCAAGGCCAGCACTGCCTGGAGCATCCAGCCCGCTTTCGCCAGCGGCGAGCGGCACAGGCCGTCGTAGACGATCCAGCCGCCGACGATGAAGCCGAGCGCCACCGCGACGCCGGCGTAGCCGGCCGGTGCGGCGCGCGCCGGGTCGAGCAGGTTCAGCGCCGGATTCAGGAAATAGACCAGCACCAGCATCGCGAAGCCGCTCAGCCAGGTGCTGTAGGCCTCCCAGTAGAACCAGTGCAGGTGACCGGGCATCTGCGGCGGCCCGAGGCGGTATTTCTGCGGGTTGTAGAAGCCGCCGCCGTGCACCGCCCACAGCTCGCCGGCGACGCCCTTGGCTTTCAGCGCCTCGTCGTCGGGCGCGTCGAGGTGGTTGTCGAGCCAGACGAAGTAGAAGCTGGCGCCGATCCAGGCGATGCCGACGATCAGGTGGGCCCAGCGGGTCAGCAGGCTCAGCCAGTCCAGCCAGTAGGCGCTCATGTCGAGGCCCTGGCGGCAATGCGGCGAGTGCCGCAGCCGGCGCAGCCCTGCGGCTGCCCGATCTGGCAGCCATCGTCGGCCGGCAACGGCGGCGCTGCCGCCGCCGCGAGCTGCTGCAGCAGTTGCGCGGCGACGCTGACCGCGATCGCGGCCGGCAGCTTGCTGGTGATGCCGGCCAGGCCGACCGGGCAGGCGATGGCGCTGGCGTCGAGCCCGTCGCGGGCCAGCCGCGAGCGGAAGCGTGCGGCTTTCGAGGCCGAGCCGATCATGCCGATGAAGGCGGCATCGCCGCGCCGCAGCAGCGCCTGGCACAGCGCGTAATCGATCTGGTGGTCATGGGTCATCAGCAGGAAACGGCAGCCGACCGGCGCCTCGGCGACGGTGGCGACCGGATCGGCGGCGACGCAGACCTCGATCGCGGCGGCGATCCCGGCCGGAAAGATCTCCGGCCGCGAATCGATCCAGCGCAGCCGGAACGGCAGGCCGGCGACGATCGGCGCCAGCGCCTGGCCGACGTGGCCGGCGCCGAACAGCCACAGCGGCGCGCGCGGGAGGTCGAGCGGCTGCAGCAGCCGCGCGCTGCCGTCGCGGTCGTCGGTGACGAAGTGCAGGCGCTGGTCGTCGCCGGCCGGCTGCAGGCGGTGCTGCAGGCGGCCGTTGCCGTCGAGACGGCTGTCGAGCAAGGTCGGCTGGCCGTGCCGGACGGCGGCGGCAGCGGCCTGCAGCAGCGGCCGGTCGGCGGCGGTCCAGCGTTCGATCCACAGATCGACGACGCCGCCGCAGCACTGCGCCAGCTCCAGCCCGAGCCGATGGCGCAGCACCTCGCCATCGATGCCGCGCACCGCCAGCAGCGCCCGGGCGGCGAGCGTCGCGTCCCATTCCAGATAGCCGCCGCCGATGCTGCCGAGGCTGCGGTCGGCGGTGACCAGCATCGAGCTGCCGGCGTCGCGCGGCGCCGAGCCGCGCAGCGAGGCCAGCACCACCCGGACCACCACGGCATGGTGATCGAGCAGGTCGAGCAAGGTCTGCGGCCAGCGCCGGCCGAGGTCAGGCTCGCTCGGCAACGGCAGTTCGAGGCGACGCAGCTGGTTCATGGCCAGGCCTCGCCGCGGATCGCGGAGATCGCGCGCAGCACCGTTTCCGGTGTCGCCGGTGCCGGCAGCAGCGGCAGCCGGCCGCCGTCGCCGCAGGCGGCCACGGCATCGCGGATCGCATGAAGCGCCGAGAACGCCAGCATCAGCGGCGGCTCGCCGACCGCCTTCGAGCGGTGGATGCTGTCTTCGCGATTCGGTTCCAGGGCCAGCAGCGCGACCTGGGCCTTGGCCGGCCAGTCGCGGGCGGTCGGGATCTTGTAGGTCGACGGCGCATGCGTCTTCAGATGGCCGTCGCGGCTGAAGAACAGCTCCTCGGTGGTCAGCCAGCCGTAGCCCTGCAGGTAGCCACCCTCGATCTGGCCGCGGTCCAGCGCCGGATTCAGGGAATTGCCGGCGTCGTGCAGCACGTCGACGCGCAGCAGCCGGGTTTCGCCGGTCAGCGTATCGACCGCGACCTCCGACACCGACGCGCCGTAGCCGAAGTAGAAGAACGGCCGGCCGGTGAAGCGGCTGCGGTCCCAATGGATCTTCGGCGTGCGGTAGTAGCCGGTGGCCGACAGCTGCACGCGCGCCAGATAGGCCTGCCGGACCACCTCGGCAAAGCTGAAGCTGCGCTCGCCGGCCTGCACCTGGCCGCCGACGAAGCGGATCTGCCCGGCGGTGACGCCGCAGCTGCTGCCGAGATGCGCGACCAGCCGCGCCCGAATCGTTCGGGCGGCGGCCTGCGCGGCCTTGCCGTTCAGGTCCGAACCGCTGGAGGCGGCGGTCGCCGAGGTGTTCGGCACCTTGGCGGTATCGGTGGCCGTCACCCGCACCGCGCTGGCCGGCAGGCCGAGTTCCTGCGCGACGATCTGGATGATCTTGGTATGCAGGCCCTGGCCCATCTCGGTGCCGCCGTGGTGGATCGCCACACTGCCGTCCTTGTAGACCTGCAGCAGCGCGCCGGCCTGGTTGTAGAAGGTGGCGTTGAAGGAAATCCCGAACTTGACCGGCGTCAGCGCGATGCCGCGCTTGACGACCGGGTTGGCCGCGTTCCAGGCGGCGATCTCGCGCCGCCGCGCCCGGTAGCCGCTGCTGGCTTCGAGCTGGTCGGTCAGGGTGTCGAGCACGTTGTCCTCCACCGTCTGCCCGTACGGCGTGACGTTGCGGACATGCAGGCCGTAGTAGTTGCGGCGGCGGACGGCGAGCGGATCGAGCTTCAGCGTCCGCGCGATGTCGTCGATCACCTGCTCGATCACCAGCATGCCCTGCGGGCCGCCGAAGCCGCGGAACGCGGTGTTCGACACGGTGTGGGTGCGGCAGCGGTGCGAGACGATCTCGACGTGTTCGAGGAAATAGGCATTGTCGACGTGGCAGACGGCGCGGTCGTTGACCGGGCCGCTCAGGTCCGCCGAATGGCCGCAGCGCGAGGCCAGCATCACCTTCAGCGCGCTGATCCGGCCGCTGTCGTCGAAGCCCACTTCATAGTCGGCGAGGAAGTCGTGGCGCTTGCCGGTGATCAGCATGTCGGCGTCGCGATCGAGCCGGAGCTTGACCGGCCGGCCGGTCTTCACCGCCAGCAGCGACGCCGCCGCCGCCAGCAGGGCCGGCTGGCTTTCCTTGCCGCCGAAACCGCCGCCCATGCGCCGGCATTGCACCGTGATGTCCTGCATCGGCCGGGCCAGCACCTCGCTGACCACGTGCTGGACCTCGGTCGGGTGCTGGGTCGAGCAATGGACCAGCAGCTGGCCGTCCTCGCCGGGAATCGCGACCGCGATCTGGCCTTCGAGATACAGGTGATCCTGACCGCCACAGACCATGGTGCCGCTGAGCCGATGCGCGGAACCGGCCAGTGCGCGATCGGGCTCGCCGCGGCGCAAGGTCTGGCTCGGGATCACGTAGCTGTCGGCGGCCAGCGCTGCGCGGATGTCGAGGATCGCCGGCAGGGTTTCGATGTCGGCCCGGAAGCGCCTTGCCGCACGGCTGGCGGCGCGATGGCTGGTTGCGGCAACCGCGAACAGCGGCTGGCCGGCGTGGCTCAGCAGCGGGCCGGCGAACACCGGGTCGTCGGCGACGATGCCGCCATAGTTGTTGTGGCCGGGAATGTCGGCTGCGGTGGCGATGGCGACGACCCCTTCGCTGGCCAGTACCGCGGCCAGATCGAGCGCGCGCAGCTGGCCGTGCGCCACCGGGCTCAGGCCGAACGCGGCGTGCAGGGTGTTGGCCGGCAGCGGCAGGTCGTCGACATAGATCGCCCGGCCGCTGACGTGCAGGTGCGCCGCTTCGTGGCGCAGCGGCGTGCCGACCGCGCCGTCGACCAGCGGCTTCGCGACCGCGCCGCCCATCAGCCGCTCACCTGCTCGATGCGCAGCCGCACCGGTTGCGCTGCATGTTCGAGCCGGAAGCGCTCCAGCAGGCGGGCCGCGCTCAGGCGGCGGTAGGCGGCGCTGCCGCGCAGATCGTCGAGCGGCTGGAAATCCTGCGCCAGCGCTGCGGCGGCACGGGCAAAGACGTCAGCGGTCCACGGCTGGCCGAGCAGCGCGGCCTCGGCATGGCGTGCCCGCGCCGGCACCGCCGCCACGCCACCGAAGCCGATGCGCGCGCTCGCGATGCGTTCGCCCGCCATCGTCACCGCCAGGCCGGCGCAGACCGCCGAGATGTCCTGATCGGCACGCTTCGACAGCTTGTAGGCCGCCAGCCGCAGGCCGGACACCGCGCGCGGCACCTGCACCGAGGCGATGAACTCGCCGGCGGCCAGATCCTTCTTCTGGTAGCCGAGGTAGAGGTTTTCCAGCGGCATCGTTCGCGTCGCCGAACCACAGCGCAGATGCACCTCGGCGCCGAGCGCGATCAGCGCCGGCATCGCATCGCCGATCGGCGAGCCGTTGCCGAGATTGCCGCACAGGGTGCCGCTGTTGTTGACCAGCGTCGATGCGAAGCGCCGCGCCAGATCGGCCAGTGGCGGATGCTCGGCGACCAGCGCCGCCCAGGCCTCGGCCAAGGTCACCGCCGCGCCGATCACCAGGGTGTCGCCGCGGTACTCGATCCGCTGCAGCTCGGCGATGTCGCCGAGGTAGAGGATCGAGGCGAATGCGCGATCCTGCTTGGTGACCCACAGGCCGACATCGGTGCCGCCGGCGAGCAGCTGTGCCCCCGGATCGGCGGCATAGGCGTCGGCCAAGGCTTCGAGCGTGCGCGGTGCCGCGTAGCCGGGCAGGGTCAGTGCCGCGTCGCGCTGGATCGCGACCAGCGCCGCGAGCCTTGGCGGTGATGCCGCATCGGCCCGCGACCACGGACCCTGGTCCGGATAGTCCTTGAGCGCCAGCGCGGCATCGACGATCGGCCGGTAGCCGGTGCAGCGGCAGAGGTTGCCGGACAGGGCGTCGAGCACCTGGTCGCGGCTCGGCGCCGGGTTCGCCAGATACTGCGCGTACAGCGCCATCACGAAACCCGGCGTGCAATAGCCGCACTGCGAGGCGTGGTGATCGACCAGCGCCTGCTGTACCGGATGCAGCGGGCCCGATGACGGCGACAGGCTTTCCACCGTCAGCAGCTCGCAGCCGTCGAGCGTCGCCACGAAGCGGATGCAGCTGTTGATCGCGCGGCGCTCGATGCGGCCGTCGCGCAGCCGGCCGATCACCACGGTGCAGGCGCCACAGTCGCCCTCGTTGCAGCCCTCCTTGGTGCCGCAGCGACCGCGGTGCTCGCGCAGCCATTCGAGCACCGTGGTGGTCGGCGGCAGATCGCGCAGCGCGATGACCTCGCCATCGAGCAGGAAGCGGATCGCCGGGCTGGCGTCGGTGCCCATCAGCTGCCGCGATAGGTGGCGTAGCTCCACGGCGACAGCAGCAGCGGCACGTGGTACTTCGCGGCCGCGTCGGCGATGCCGAAACGGATGCTGACGACGTCGAGGAACGGCGGATCGGGCAGGGCGATGCCGCGTGCCGTGAAGTAGGCCGACACCTCGAAACTCAGCTCGTAGAGGCCGCAGACGAAGGCCGGGCCATCGAGCAGCGGCGTGTCGACCCGGCCATCGGCGTTGGTGAGGAAATCGACGATCCGCTCGCGGCGCCCGGCGCTGCAGCGCCACAGCGTGCCGCGCAGGCCCGCTGCCGGCAGGCCGGCGGCGGTGTCGAGCACGTGGGTGGTCAGTCGGGACATGGCGTCATGATGCCGGGTTGGCTGTGATCCATCAGCCACGGCAGCGGTGCCGTCGCTCCCGCTGCCGAACGGCGCAGCGGTCACGGCGGTTCAAGCAACGTCCATGCCGCGTCGACGCGGCGGGACCGGCCTCAGGCGACCGTGCGCGCCTGCGTGGCCGCCGGCAGCGGCGGCCAGCCGATGCAGGAATCGTGAGCGCGGAAATTGCGCAGCCACCAGGCCCAGTCCTCGGGCACCAGCGAGAACGGATCCTCGTGCGCCAGTTCGCGAGCCGCCCAGACCGGCCAGTGCGGATTGGCCAGCGCCGGCCGGCCGAGCATGGCGATGTCGATCAGCTCCTTGCGGATCACGTCGTCGGCCACCTGTGGCAGGCCGAGGTTCCAGCTGGCGGCGACCGGGATGCCGACTTCGCGGCGCACCCGGGTCGCGCGCTCGACCATGAACGCCATGTCGGAGAACGGCGGTGCGGTCATCTCGTCGGTATTGAAACCGATGCTCAGGTCGGCGAGATCCAGGCCGTGGTCCTTCATCATCCGCACCGCTTCGATCGAATCGTCGAACTGCACGCCCTTGGGGTTCAGATCGTCCGAGCCCAGGCGCATGGTCAGCGGGTAGCGCTCCGGCCAGACGGCGCGCACCGCGTCCAGCGCTTCCAGATGGAAGCGCATGCGGTTCTCCAGGCTGCCGCCGTATTCGTCGGTCCGGCGATTGGCCAGCGGCGAGAAGAAGCTGGCGCCGAGATAGCCGTGGGCGAAGTGCATCTCCAGCCATTCGAAGCCGGCATCGACGGCCCGCCGCGCCGCGTCGGCATAGGCGCGATGGATCGCCTTGATCTCGTCGCGCGTCAGTTCATGCACTGGATGGACGCGATGGCCGCCGTAGGGCACGGCCGAGGGCCCGACCACCGGCCAGCCGTCCGGATGATCCGGCGGCAGCTGCGCGCCGCCTTCCCAGGGCTTGAGTTCCGAGCCCTTGCGGCCGGTATGGCCGAGCTGGATCGCCGGCACCGCACCGAATTCCCTGATGATCGCGGTGACCCGCTTCAGGCCGTCGACCTGCGAATCGTTCCAGATCCCGGCGCAGCCGACGCTGGTGCGGCCGTCCGGCGTGATCGCGATCTGCTCCGGGAACACCAGCCCGAAGCCGCCGGCGGCGCGCGAGCCCATCAGCATGATGTGGAAATCGTTCATCTCGCCGTCGACCGACCGGTACATGGTCATCGGCGACATCGCGATGCGGTTGCGCAGGGTCACGCCCTTGAGCGTGTAGGGGCTGAACAGATGCGGCATGCGCCTTTAGTTCCTGTCGGGTGGTGGACCCCTTCCGCTACGGATCGACGCCCCCATCCGGACGCAACCTCCGTGCCTCCAGGTGTCAGCCCCTGGGTCTTTACGCCGCGGCTGGCCTGGTCACCAGCATCGACTTGGCCATCTTCTCGAGCTCCTCCCTGGAGATGCCGAAATCGATCGGCTCCGGCACCACGATGCCGCGCTGCACCGCCGGGCGGGCGCGGATCGCTTCGATCCAGCGTTGCAGGTGCGGCAGGTCGCCGATCTCGACGCCGGCCCAGAAGTGGATCGACACCCACGACCAGTTGGCGATGTCGGCGATCGAATAGTCGCCGGCCAGGAACTCGTGATCGGCCAGCCGCGCGTCGAGCACCTTGTACAGGCGCTTGGTTTCGGTCTGGTAGCGGTCGATCGCGTACGGGATCTTTTCCGGCGCATAGCGGAAGAAGACGTTGGCCTGACCCTGCATCGGGCCGACACCGCCCATCTGGAACATCAGCCACTGGATCACCGTCGAGCGGCCTTTGCGGTCGCTCGGCAGCAGGCGGCCGTACTTTTCGGCGAGATAGATCATCAGCGCGCCAGACTCGAACACCGCGAAGTCGCCTTCGTCGCGATCGACGATCGCCGGAATCCGGCCGTTCGGGTTGATCTTCAGGAAGTCCGGCAGCTTCTGCTCGCCCTTCATCAGCGCGATCGGACGGACGGTGTACGGCACCGCCAGTTCTTCGAGGGTGATGGAAGCTTTCCAGCCGTTCGGGGTGGCCGAGGTATAGAGGTCGATCAAGGGAGGTCTCCGGGATGCGGGTGCGAGGGGTCAGACGATCGCGTGGCGATCGAGCACGGTGAAAAAGGTCGCCGGTTCCGGGCGGACCCGGTAGTTGTCGGTCATGTCGCAGTAGATGATCCGGCCGCCGGCGGCGGTGATGAACACGGTCGGGCGGGGCACGTCGCTGTCGTAGCCGAGCGCCTGGAAGCCGGCCGGCAGGCCGTCCTTGACCTTGATGCCCAGGACTTCCGCCGCGCGGTTGCCGGCATCGGTCAGGAAGCGCATCGGCGCGTCCATCTGCCTGGCGAGCTGCTCGCTGCTGGCTTCCGGCTGCGGGCTGACCAGATGCACGGCCACGCCCCGGCGAGCCAGTTCCCGGTATTGCGCGGCGATCTCGCGCACCTGCGCCACGCACAGCGGGCACCAGTTGCCGCGATAGAAGATCCACAGCGCCGGTGTCCGCACCAGTTCGGCAGTCCGGAACCGCTGGCCGCGTTCACCGAGGCTGAAGTCGGGCAGGGTGTTGCCGATGCCCAGGGCATCGTTGCCGGCCGCGCCGAAGCGCGAGTACCAGTAGACGTAGGCCAGCGTGCCGACGACGCCGACCGTCGCCGCCAGTGCCACCGCCGCCCACGATGCCGGGCCGGGCAGCAGCAGGCTCAGCGCGGTGCCGAGCCCGCCGGCGGCGAGGATCAGGCCGAGGTTCCGGGACGTGCGCGCCCGCGGCATCAGCATCAGCTGCGAGAAGAACAGCGCCGGCCCGGCACAGGCCAGCGCCGTGCCCAGCCAGCGCGAGGTCCAGCCCTGTTCGCCGATCATGATCAGCGCGGCGATCAAGCCGGCGAGGCCGGCCACGATGTAGGCAGTGACGAACAGCGATTTCAGCAGGTTCATCGGGTGTCTCCGGTGGCGGACGGCAATCTTTTTCAATCGAGCGCGCGCAGGGCGACGCGGACGATGTCGTCGAGGCGTTCAGGGCCGGGCTTCGACTTGGCGGCGAGATTCAGCCCGGCGAGCGTGTTGACCAGGAACCGCGCCAGCGCTTCCGGCGGCTCGCTGACCGTGATCGCGCTCTGCTGCTGGCCACGACGGACGGCCGCCAGCAGGGCGGCTTCCAGCTGCTCGATCGCGGCGGACGCGGCAGCCATCACCTCGGCATCGTGCGGGGCGATCTCGGTCAGGCAGTTGTTGATAAAGCAGCCGCGCTGGCCGGCTTCGGTCCGGGCGACGGCCACCGTCGCGCGCAGCGCCTCCTCGATCTCGGCGCGGCCGGCGTCCGGCCGGCCGAGCGCGGCCAGCGGGCCGCGCATCAGCTGCCCGGCATAGCAGCGTATCGCTTCGACGACCAGCGCCTGCTTGCTGCCGAAACTGGCGTACAGGCTGCTCTTGCTGAGCCGGGTGGCGTCGAGCAGATCGGTCATCGACGCCGCGTTGTAGCCCTTGGCCCAGAACACCTCGAGGGCGCTGCGCAGCGCCTGGTGTTCATCGAAGCAGCGTGGGCGGGCCATTGGAGGGCGGTCGATTCTGGTTCTGGACTGACCGGTCCATAATTGGCGGGCGTGCCGGCCCTGTCAATGCAGGGCGCGTCCGCTGTCGGCAGGCGATGTCCGTTTCCGCCATTCCCGGGCACCGCCGGGCCCGGCATGATCCGCCCTCGATTCCCGATGCTGCGGCCACGACCGCGGCCACCATCCCGAGGAGGATTCATGTCCGCTGCGATCGACGCCTGCCTGCCGTTGCGCCGCCTGGCCTACTGGGCGCAGACCACGCCCGATGCCGTCTACCTGACCCAGCCGCTGGCCGATGGCACGGTGCGCACGTTCACCTGGGCCGAGGTGCGCGACACCGCGCTGCGCATCGCGGCGCACCTCGCCGCGCAGGGCTGGCCGGCGGGCTCGCGGATCGCAATCCTGTCGAAGAACAGCGCCTGGTGGTACATGGCCGACTTCGCGATCTGGCTGGCCGGCCACGTCTCGGTGCCGATCTACCCGTCGCTGACCGGAGATTCGGTGCGCTACGTGCTCGAACACGCCGAAGCCGAAGCGGTGTTCGTCGGCCAGCTCGACTCCAGCGACCGCGCGGCGATGCTGGCCGGCATTCCGGCCGGGGTCGCCGTGATCCGCCTGCCGACCGCCGGCGCCGCGCTGCCCGACGGCCGCGCAGCGCAGGAATGGGATGCGCTGGTCGCGGCGAACGCGCCGCTGCCGGACCCGGCCGATCGCGGCCCGCTGGACGTCGCGACGATCATCTACACCTCCGGCACCACCGGCCTGCCGAAGGGCGTCATGCATCACTTCCGGGCGATGGCGGTGTCCGGCTACGCGCTGAAGCTGGCCTACAACGCGACACCGGACGACCGCGTGCTGTCCTACCTGCCGCTGGCCCATGTCGCCGATCGCGTCGCGTCGGAAATGCATTCGCTGACCACCGGTCTCAAGGTCTGGTTCTCGCTCGGGCTGGACACCTTCACCGCCGATCTGCAGCGCGCCCGGCCGACCTTCTTCCTGTCGGTGCCGCGGCTGTGGACCAAGTTCCGGCAGGCGATCAACGCGAGGATTCCGCAGCCGCAGCTGGCGGCGATGCTGGCCGATCCGGACCAGGGTCCGGGGGTCCGCCAGCAGATCCTGACCCAGCTCGGCCTCGATGCCGTCCGCGTGCCGACCTTCGGCGCCGCGCCGATGCCGCCCGATCTGCAGCAGTGGTACCTCGATCTCGGCCTCGACATGCTGGAGGTCTACGGCATGACCGAGAACATGGCGGTCTCCCACCGCACCAGCGCTGGCGCCGGACGCATCGGCTATGTCGGCCAGCCCTCGTACCAGGTCGAGGCCCGGCTCGACCCGGCCAATGGCGAACTGCTGGTGAAATCGCCGGGCCAGATGATCGGCTACTACAAGGACGCCGCGAAGACCGCCGAGGCGATGACCGATGACGGCTTCTTTCGCACCGGCGACGTCGGCAGCATCGATGACGACGGCTATTTCCGGATCACCGGCCGTGCCAAGGAAGCGTTCAAGACCGCCAAGGGCAAGTACGTGGCGCCGGCGCGGATCGAGAACAAGCTCGGCGCCCACGGCTTCGTCGAAGCCTGCTGTGTGGCCGGTTCCGGCTTCCCGCAGCCGTTCGCGCTGCTGATGCTGTCGCCGGCGGCTGCCGCGAAATGCGCGGACGCCAGCGCCGGCCGCGACGCGGTGTCCGCGGCGCTCGCCGGGCTGCGCGAGCAGGTCAACGCCACGCTCGATCCGCACGAGCGGCTGGACCGGCTGATCGTCGTGCCCGATGCCTGGACCATCGACAACGGCATGGTCACGCCGACCTTCAAGGTCAAGCGCGCCGAGCTGGAAAAGCGCTATGGCCCGCAGTTCGATGATTGGGCCACGCGCCGCGACGCGGTGATCTGGGCCTGATCCCGCGCGATCCTCGACGGCGGGCGCTGAAGCCCGCCGCCGGGCGGCAGGCGCTCAGCGCGTCGTCAGCAGCAGTTGCAGCAGCAGCGCGGCGGCGACCGTCGCCGCCAGCCCGGCGCCGACCCGGAGTCCGTAGGCCCGGCCGCCGCTGATCCCGGCCAGCACTGACTTGGCCAGCGCCGACGCGGCGAGGATGGCGATCACCGCCCGGTCGGCCGTGGTCGCTGCAATGCTGCCGGCGGCGTCGAGCTGGGCGAGGCTGGCGGCGGCAGCATGCAGCTCGGCCAGTGCCACCAGTGCGGCGGCGATGATCACGCCGGTGGCACCGAACAGGCTCCGCAGCCAGGCCGACAGCAGCAGCACCGCGCCGATCAGCAGCGCCAGCATCACCGCTTGCATCGGCCGCACGGCGCGCGCCGCTGGCGACGGGGCCGCTGCCCCGTCAACCGGGCCGGCGGCAGTCGTGCGCAGGCCGGCGAACGCCACCAGCAGCAGCACCACGCCGGCGCCAGCCAGCGGCAGGGCCAGCCGCGACAGCTGGGCGGGCGAGGCGGTGCCGAGCACGAACGCCATCAGCAGCAGCGACGCCAGATTGGCCAGCAGCGCCGCCGAGGCGGCCGGCGCCAGCAGGCCGGCGTCGCGGCGAACCCGGGCACCCAAGCTGGCGACCGCCGCGGTCGACGATGCGAAGCCGGCAAACAGGCCGGCCAGCGGCAGGCCGCGGTTGGGGCCGATGGCGCGCATCGCCACATGGCCCGCCAGGCCGACGGCCATCACCAGCACCACGATCCGCCACAGCGTCGGCAGCTTCAGCACGCCCCAGGGATCGATCGCCGCCGCCGGCAGCAGCGGCATCACTACCAGCGCGGCGGCGGCCAGCATCAGCGCGTCGTCGATCTCGCGCTCGCTGAGCAGATCGCGGCTGAAGCGCCGCAGCGGCTGCTTGGCATGCAGCAGGATCGCGATCAGCACGCCCAGCCCGGCGGCAACCGCGGGTGTCCGGGTGGCCAGGGCGCCGAGCAGCAGCGTCGCCAGCATCGCCACTTCGCTGGTCAGACCGGGGTCGTCGGCCGCCGTGCGCCAATGGCTGGCAACGGCAAGTGCCGCAACCGCCAGAATCGTCGCGATCATCGCCGCCGGATCGAGCAGTGCCGCGATCGCGCCGAGCAGGCCCAGCAACGCATGGGTCCGGATGCCGGCGACCACGACTGCCTGACGATGACCGCGTTCGCGGACAATGCCGATCAGCAGGCCGATGCCCAGCGCGGCGGCCAGCGACTGCACCAGAATTTCGATCGACGGCATCGGCAGCACGCCCTGCGGGAAGCCAGTGGCGATCGTAGACGCTGGCCGCCACCGGTGCCGCGAGCGGGTTGACGGCTACACCGACAGCGCCCGGCCGACCATGATCGCGGCAGCGACCAGGCTCAACGCGCCGAAGGCCTGCTTGAGCCGGGCCGGCGCGATGCGGCCGGCCAGCCGGCTGCCGGCCGCCATGCCGGCAGCGGCGCCGCCCGCGAACGGCAGTGCCAGCGGCCACAGCAGATGACCGGACAGCGCAGCCATGGTGACGCTGCCGGCCGACACCAGCGCGATCACCGCCAGCGAGGTGCCGACCACGCTGCGCGCGGTCAGGTTGGTGTAGCGGGCCAGCGCTGGCACGATCACGAACCCGCCGCCGACGCCGAGCGCGCCGCTGAGCAGGCCAGACAGCGCGCCGGTGCCGATCAGCGCGCGGGCGCAGGGGGCGGTCCACTGCAGGCGGCCGCGATCGCCGTCCTGGACGCAAGGCAGCGAGCGGTCCGGCGTGATCTCGACCGGCGGACGCGCCGCTTCGCGGATCATCCGGATCGCCACGGCGGCCAGCACTGCCGCGAACACCAGGGTCATCGGCAGCACCGGAATCCGGTGCGCGAGCCAGGTGCCGGCCGGTGCGAGCAGCACGCCGACGCCGCCGATCAGCGCCGCCGCACGATAGCGGAGCTGCCTTTGACGAAACGCCAGCAGCGCACCGAGCGCCGCCGACAAGCCGACGGCGAGCAGCGCGATCGGCGCCGCCTGCACCACGGTCAGGTGCAGGGCGAGGATCAGCAGCGGCATCGCCAGGATGCCGCCACCGGCGCCGGTCAGCGCCAGCGCCAGTCCGATCAGCGCGCCGAGGCCGAGGGTCAGGGCAAGCGCGTCCATCCGCGCCTCAGCCCGCCAGTTCCGGCTGGGCCATCCATTCGCGGCCCTTGAGCATGCCCTGCCAGTACAGCGGCGGCAGAATCCGCTCCTTGAGCATCCAGGCCATCCGTGACGGCTTGCGGCCGTCGAGCAGCCAGGCGGGAAAGCTGGGCGCGAGCTTGCCGCCATAGACGAACTCGGCGAGCACGATCTTGCCGCGCTCCACGGTCAGCGGGCACGAGCCGTAGCCGTCGTAGCGGGCGCTCAGCGCTTCGCCGCGCATCTGGGCGACGACGTTGTGCGCCACCACCGGCGCCTGCTTGCGCGCTGCCGCCGCGGTCTTGGCATTGCCGGTGTTGCCGGCATCGCCGAGCCCGAAGACATTGGCATGGCGCCGGTGCTGCAGGGTGCCGGCGTCGATGTCGACCCAGCCGGCCGCGTCGGCCAGCGGACTGGCCTTGATGAAATCCGGTGCCCGCTGCGGCGGCACCACGTGCAGCAGGTCGAAGGATCGCTGCACGGTCTCGCGGCTGCCATCGGCCAGCGCCCGGCTGAACGTGGCGACCCGGCGCGGCCCGTCGACGGCGGTCAGCGTATGGCCGAAGCTCAGTGTGGCCTGGTAGCGCTTCACGTATTCCATCAGCGCCGGCACGTAGTCGGCGACGCCGAACAGCACGGCGCCGGCGTTGAGAAACTCGATCCTGACGTCGCCGATCCGGCCATTGCGCTGCCAGTGATCGCCGGACAGGTACATCGCCTTCTGCGGCGCGCCGGCGCACTTGATCGGCATCGGTGGCTGGGTGAACAGGGCATTGCCGCGGCGCAGGGCCTGCACCTGCTGCCAGGTGTAGGGCGCCAGGTCATAACGGTAGTTGGAGGTGACGCCGTTCTTGCCGAGGGTTTCCGGCAGGCCCGGAATCGCCTCCCAGTCGAGCTTCAGGCCAGGGCAGACGACCAGCGTGCGATAGCGGACGACACGGCAGCCTTCGAGCAGCACCGCGTTCTGCTCCGGCTCGAACGCTGCCACGGCGGCCTTGATCCAGTGCACCCCGCGCGGAATCAGCGAGGCCATCTGGCGCACGGTCTGCTCGGCGCTGAACACACCGGCGCCGACCAGGGTCCAGCCGGGCTGATAGTAGTGCTGGTCGGCCGGATCGATGATCGCGATGTCGAGCTTCGGGTCCCGGGCCAGCAGGCTGGCGGCAGTGGCGATGCCGGCAGCGCCGCCGCCGACGATCACCACGGTGTGCATCGCATCGGTCCGCGGGCCGGCCGCCGGTGCACCGGCGGCGGTCTGCCGGCCGAGGCGTTCAGCCAGCGCCGAAAGGTCGTAGCCGGCCCGTCGCGCGGTGTCGATCAGCACCGCCGCCGCGGCGCCGCGCGCAGCAGCGGACAGCGCCCACAGCGTCGCCGAACGGGTGCCGGTGCGGCAGTAGGCCAGCACCGGGCCGGCGGCGGCCGCCAACAGATCGCCGAAGGCGCTGGCGGTGGCGTCATCGACCTTGCCGGCCACGACCGGCAGGTAGTGCAGGGTGATGCCGAGGGCGGCAGCGGCCTGTGCGATTTCCTGATGGGTCGGCTGGTCGGTACCTTCGCCGTCGGGGCGGTTGCAGATCACCGTCGTGCAGCCCCGCGCCGCCAGTGCCGGCAGGTCGGTGGCGGTGATCTGCGGCGAAACGGTCAGGCGGTCGGTAAGGCGGGCAGGCGTCATGATCGAGGTTCCGGAAGCGGGTGCGGGCAGGGGTGCTGGAACGCGCTCAGAGCGCGTTGAGGGGGATCTTCAGGTAGCGCACGCCGTTGGCTTCCGGTTCCGGAAAGTCGCCGGCGCGCATGTTGACCTGCACCGACGGCAGGATCAGGACCGGCATCGCCAGCGTCGCATCGCGGGCCGTGCGCATGGCGACAAACGCGTCCTCGCTGATGCCGTCACGGACATGGACGTTATGGGCGCGCTCCTCGGCCACCGTGCTGGTCCAGCGCGGGGCGCGGCCGTTCGGCGGGTAGTCGTGGCACATGTACAGCGTGGTGGCCGCCGGCAGGCTCAGCACCTTGTTGATCGAGCGGTACAGGGTGCGGGCGTCGCCGCCGGGGAAATCGCAGCGCGCGGTGCCGTAGTCCGGCATGAACAGGGTATCGCCGACGAAGGCAGCGTGATCGACACCGTCGCTGACCACATAGGTCAGGCAGGCGGGTGTGTGTCCGGGCGTGTGCAGCACGCGCGCCTGGAGCGAGCCGATCGCGAACTGATCGCCATCGTGGAACAGGCGATCGAACTGGCTGCCGTCGCGGGCGAAGCGTTCGTCGGCGTTGAAGATCGTGCCGAACACCGTCTGCACGGTGCGGATCTGGTCGCCGATGGCGATCCGACCGCCGAGGCGCTCGCGCAGGTAATGGGCGCCCGACAGGTGGTCGGCGTGGACGTGGGTTTCCAGATGCCACTGCACGCAGGCACCGAGTTCCCCGACGCGGCGGATCAGTGCATCCGCCGACGCGGTGGCGGTGCGCCCTGACTTCGGGTCGTAGTCGAGGACGCTGTCGACGATCGCGCACTGCCCGGTGCTGCGGTCGAGCACGATGTAGCTGATCGTCGAGGTGGCCGGATCGAAGTGACCTTCGACGGCAAGGCCGGGGGGCGTGCTCATGGTGCGGACTCCTGTGTCGGTGCCAGAGCTGGCGGATACCGGATATGCAGCCAAGCGCCATGCCAGCCGGTGCGCATCGGGCAAGCCATTGATCGGTTGAAGAATTTGCCGCAAGTGGCGGGGATGTGTCCGGTGCTGGCAGCGTTCGCGCTGGCAGTTTCGGCAGAAAATGGCAGTCGATTGGCAGTTTCGCGCCTTGGCGCTAGGCTCGCCACCGGCGCGGCTGGCGCCGGAACCGGCAGACCTGACGATGGCGACCGCAGCTCCTTCGGTGCACGCGCTGATCTCGTATCTGGAGCACGAGGCGACGCCGATGATCGTGCTCGACATCGACTACAACATTCTCGCCGCCAACACCGCCTACCAGCGCCAGTTCGCCACCCCGCGCCAGCAGGTGCGCGGGCAGAAGTGCTACCGGGTATCCCACCAGTACAGCGTGCCCTGCGACCAGGCGGGCGAGCACTGTCCGATGAAGCAGGCGTTGGCCAGCCGCGCGCCGGACCGGGTGCTGCACATCCACCACACGCCGCGCGGGCCCGAGCATGTCGATGTCGAACTTCGGCCGATCCTCGATGAAGCGGGCGGGGTGATCGCCTATGTCGAACGCCTGACCAGTGTCGTTGCCGCCTCGGCCCAGCCGCGCGAGGACGGTCTGGTCGGCCGTTCCGATGCCTTCAATGCGGCGCTGTCGGCGCTGCAGCGCGCCGCGCCCTCGCAGGTGCCGGTGCTGCTGCAGGGCGAATCGGGGACCGGCAAGGAATTGTTCGCGCGGGCGCTGCACCAGGCCAGCCCGCGGGCACGGGCGCCGCTGGTAGTGGTCGATTGCACCGGGCTGTCGGAAACGCTGTTCGAGAGCGAGCTGTTCGGCCACGAGCGTGGCGCGTTCACTGGCGCCATGCAGCGCAAGATCGGCCTTGCCGAAACCGCGCACGGCGGCACGCTGTTTCTCGACGAGATCGGCGACGTGCCGCTGCCGATGCAGGTCAAGCTGCTGCGCCTGATCGAGTCCGGCACCTTTCGGCGCGTCGGGGGGGTCGACACGCTGCGCGCCGATTTCCGGCTGGTATCGGCGACCCACAAGCCGCTCAAGGCGATGGTCGAGGCCGGGACCTTCCGGCAGGACCTGTACTACCGGATCAGCGCCTTTCCGGTGCACTTGCCGCCGCTGCGCGAGCGCGATGACGACCTGTCGCTGCTGGTGCAGAGCCTGCTGCGCCGGATCGGCGGCGCCGCCGCGCTGCGTATCGACGACGAGGCGTTGACGGCGCTGCGCCGCCACCCCTGGCCCGGCAATGTCCGAGAACTGCGTAATGTGCTGGAGCGCGCGCGCCTGTTTGCCGACGACGGCGTGATCCGTCCGCGCGACCTGCCTCCGGAGCTGCTCGATGGCGCTGGCGGCGCCGCGCCACCGCTGCGCCGGCGCCCGGATGACGAGAAGGCCCGGCTGTCACACGCGCTGGCAACCTTCGACGGCAGCCGTGCCGAGCTGGCGGTGCACCTCGGGCTCAGCGAGCGGACGCTGTATCGGCGTCTCAAGAGCTACGGTCTGGCCTGAGGTGGCGCGGCGGCGCCTGCCGGCCACTGCCAGAACACTGCCAAGGCTGGGCAACGGCAGTCCAGTTGGCAGTTCGCGCTGGCAGAGCAGTCGGCCGATTAAATTCAAGTATCGGAAAGGAAGAGGTTTTTTCCTACAGCGCGCATGGCATGGCGTTTGAGTTGTGGAGTGACCCCGCCGTCAGCCCCCCGACCATGCCCCGCAAGCCTCATCCCGCTGCTACTGCCGCTGCCGTCCCGGCGAGCGCATGGACGGTCATGCTGGCGGGTGCGCCCGGATCGCTACACGCCGAGCCGCCGCTGATGGACTCCGGCGACCCGGCCGCGATTGCAGCGCGTTCCCGGAGCGCACCGGACGCTGCGCTGAAGACGGCGCAGGCCGAAGGCGGCCCGGCCCGGGCGATCCCCGTCTGTCAGCAGCAGGCGCCGCGGATGGCGGCGGCGCTGTCCGCGCAGTCCGGATGGCAGGTGCGTCGGATCGGCGTGCGGGTCCGCGAGCCATCCGCCGGCACGCCGGATGCCTGGGAACGACGGCAGCTCGATGACTTGGCTGCACGCCGCGCCGCCGGCGAGCCGGCCGGACAGCTGCGGCTGCGCGTCCTGACCGGCGAAGGCGGCGCCATCCACGAGCGCTACCTGCAGGCGATCGTCACCGCCCCGATGTGCCTGAGCTGCCACGGCGCGGCCGAACAGCTCGCGCCAGCCGTTCGCGCGGCGCTGGCCGCGCGCTATCCCGACGATCGCGCCACCGGCTTCAAGGCCGGCGGACTCCGTGCTGCCTTGAGCCTGACACGAACCCCGATTGCCGATTCCAAGAGGAGCAACTGACGTGGACGACCCCCTGCTGCTGGCCCGTATCCAGTTCGCGGCCAACATCACCTTTCACATCCTGTTTCCAACGCTGTCGATCGCGCTCGGCTGGGCGCTGCTGTTCTTCCGGGTGCGCTACACCAGGACCCGCGACGAGCGCTGGATGTCGCTATACCGCTTCTGGGTCAAGATCTTCGCGCTGTGTTTCGCGCTCGGCGTGGTCAGCGGCATCACCATGAGCTTCCAGTTCGGCACCAACTGGCCGGGCTTCATGACCACGGTCGGCAACATCGCCGGCCCGTTGCTGGCCTACGAGGTGCTGACCGCGTTCTTTCTGGAAGCCACCTTCCTGTCGATCATGCTGTTCGGCATGAACCGGGTCAGCGAGCGCGTGCACACGCTCGCGACGGCGCTGGTCTGCTTCGGCACCACGCTGTCGGCGTTCTGGATCCTGGTGCTGAACAGCTGGATGCAGACCCCGGTCGGCTTCGAGATGCGCGACGGCGTTGCACACGCCACCGACTGGCTGGCGATCCTGAGCAATCCGTCGCTGCCCTACCGGCTGCTGCACATGCTGATCGCCAGCGCCCTGACCGTGGCCTTCCTGATTGCTGGTCTGTCGGCCTACCGGCTGCTGCGTCGCGATGCTGGCGGCGACGTAAAGCTCGGCCTGAAGGTCGGTGTCTATGCGGCGGCGGTCTTGATCCCGATCCAGATTGCGGTCGGCGATCTGCACGGGCTGAACACCCTGCATCACCAGCCGGCCAAGGTCGCGGCGATGGAAGGGCTGTGGGACAGCACCGCCGGAGCTCCAGCCGTGCTATTCGCGGTTCCGGATGAAGCGGCGCGGCGCAATCGCTTCGAGATCGCCATCCCCAAGCTGGCCTCGCTGTACTTGGTCCATGACGCCAACGGCGTCGTGAAGGGCCTGAAGGACTTCGAGCAGCATCCGCGGATGACACCGGTGTTCTGGGCGTTCCGGGTGATGGTCGGCGTCGGCCTGCTGATGTTCGCGGTGTCCTGGCTGGCCGCCTGGTGGCTGCGGCGTGGGGCGGTGCCGCGCTGGCTGCTCAAGGGACTGGTGGCGATGAGCTTCTCGGGCTGGTTTGCCGTGGTCGCTGGCTGGTACGTCACCGAGATCGGCCGCCAGCCCTGGCTGGTGACCGGCGTGCTGACCGCTGCCGATGCCGCGTCCAGCGTGCCGGCACCGATGATCGCGATGTCGCTGGCCATGTATCTGTCTCTGTACGTGGTGCTGACCGTGGCCTTCGTCTCGGCCATCTTCCACCTGGCCCGCAAGGGCACGCCCCCCGCGCATGGCGAAGCCGCCGTGCCGCTCGCCGGAGCCCTGTCATGAACCCCCTCGAAGTCGTGCCTGCCGGTCTGGACGGCGCCGCGTTCTGGCTGCCCCTGGTCTTCGTCTGCCTGATGGGCCTGTCGATGCTGCTGTACGTGATTCTCGACGGCTACGATCTTGGCGTCGGCATCTGGCTGCATCAGGCCGAACCGGCACAGCGCGACCGGATGATCGCGTCGATCGGCCCGTTCTGGGACGCCAACGAAACCTGGCTGGTGCTGGGTGTCGGCCTGCTGCTGGTGGCGTTTCCGCTGGCCCATGGCGTGATTCTGGGGGCGCTGTACCTGCCGGTGGCGCTGATGCTGGCCGGGTTGATCCTGCGCGGCGTCGCTTTCGATTTCCGCGCCAAGGTCAAGCCGGAGAAGAAGGCGCGCTGGGATCTCGCGTTCCACGCCGGCTCGCTGCTCGCCTCGCTGGCCCAGGGCACCATGCTCGGCCAGCTGATCACCGGCTTCGATGCTTCGCCGGCCGGGCTGCTGTTCTCGGTGTTCATCGGCCTCGGTCTGGCCGCCGGCTACGCGCTGCTCGGCGCCAGCTGGCTGATCCTGAAGACCGAGGGCGCGCTGCAGTTGCGGGCGCTGCGCTGGGCGCGGCTGTCGGCCTGGGGCACCGGCGCCGGAATCGCTGCGGTGTCGATCGCGACGCCGATGGTCAGCCCGGCGATCTTCGCCAAGTGGTTCTCGCTGCCGCAGTTCTTCGCGCTGCTGCCGATCCCGCTGGCCTCGTTGGCGATGTTCGTGCTGCTGCAGGTGTTTCTCTCGCGGCTCAAGGTCGATGCCGGCAGCGGCAATGCCAACGGTCTGCGCCGCTGGGCCTGGGGGCCGTTCGCCTGCAGCGTCTCCCTGTTCGTGCTGGCCTTCTTCGGTCTGGCCTACAGCCTGTTCCCGTATCTGGTGCCGGACCGGATCACCATCTGGAACGCGGCGGCGGCACCGGAGTCGCTGATGGTGATGCTGGCCGGTGCGCTGCTGGTGCTGCCGGCGATCCTCGGCTACACGGCGTTCGCCTATCGGGTCTTCCGCGGCAAGGCCTCCGATCTCCATTACGGGTGAGTGCGGCACGCAACCGTTCAGGGCGGGCAGCGACGGGTTAGCAGACTTACCGTGGCCGGCTTGGGCATCATCGCAGCCACGTTCTTCTCCGGCCAAAACTGCCCGCCTCCATGGAAAACCTCGACCTGCTGCCCGTCATCATCGGTGTCGGCGACATTACCGATCGCCCGGACAAGGGCCAGTCCGGCCTGGAGCCGCTGCGGCTGATCGAAGCCGCCGCCCGGGCGGCCGATGCCGATGCCGGTGGCGGCTGGCTGGCCAAGCTCGACCGCCTGTACGTCGTGCCGCAGCTGACCTGGCCGTACGCCGATCTGCCGGGGCTGGTGTCGAGCGCGCTCGGCATCGCGCCGACGGTGATCCCGACCGAGGGCATCAGCGGCGACTCGCCGGTGCGCTATCTGAGCCAGGCGGCGGTGGAGATCGCCAGCGGCAAGTCGATGGCCGCGCTGATCTGCGGCGCCGAAGCCTTCGGCTCGCTGCGCGCTGCTGCGGCCCAGCGCAAGGCGCCGGATGGCTGGACGCCGGGTGGCAAGGCGGCGCCGCTGATCGATGGCTCCTCGTACGTCACCAAGCTCGCTGCCAGGTACGGTCTGAAGGATCCGACCGAGGTCTACACGCTGTACGAGAACGCGCTGCGCGCCGCGAACGGCCAGTCCGCCGAGGCATCGACCGCCGAATCGGCCGCGCTGTGGGCGCAGTACGCCGCCGTGGCGGCGAGCAATGCCTATGCCTGGGATCGCGCCGGCCACGATGCGACGGCGATTGCCACGGCGTCGTCGAAGAACCGGCCGATCAGCTATCCGTACCTGAAGCGGATGGTCGCGCAGCTGTATGTGAATCAGGGCGCGGCGGTGATCGTCACCTCGCGTGGCGCCGCGCTGGCGGCCGGCGTGCCGGAGTCGCGGCTGGTCTATGTCGGCTCCGGTGCCGGTGCGTCAGACATCGACGACTTCCTGTCGCGCCCCGGCTATGCCGAGTGCCTGCCGATGGAACTGGCGCTGACCGAGGCGCTGAAAGCCAACGGCCTCGCCGCGCAGCAGCTCGATGCCGCCGAAATCTATTCCTGCTTCCCGTGCATCCCGAAACTGGCACTGAGGGCGATCGGCGGCCTGCGCGACGGCGTGGCGCCAAGCGTCACCGGCGGCCTGAGCTTCTTCGGCGGCCCGCTCGGCGACTTCATGAGCCACGCGATCACCTCGATGACCCGGGTGCTGCGCGACGGCCATGCCGACACCGGCCTGCTCTACGGCAACGGGGGCTATGTCACCAAGCATTTCGCGGCGGTGCTGCTGCGCCAGCCGCCGAAGGTGCTGCCGGTGAGCCTCGATCTGAACGAGGCGGTCGCGGCGCGCCGCGCCGCCGCGCCGGCCATCCGGTTGCTCGAGGCGTACGAAGGCCCGGCGACCGTCGAGACCTACCTAGTCAAGCATGACGGCAGCGGTGATCCGCAGCTGGCGACCATCGTCGCCCGCACGCCGGATGGCGCCCGCACCGTGGCGACCATTCACCCGCACGACTACCGGGCCCAGGCGCTGCTGATCAATGGCGCGCACGAGCCGATCGGTCTGGCGGGCCAGATCGCGCTGGTCGGCGGCCAGATGCAGTGGACCTTCGACGAGGCCGTGCTGCCGCCGGTCGGCGCGCCGGGCAGCCCGGTGCTGCTGGAGCGGCGCGAAGGCTTTGTCGCCGTGGTCACCCTGAACCGGCCGCTGCGGATGAATTCCGTCAATGCCCGCCTGGCGCGCGCGATCGCGGAAATCATCAAGGTCACCGAGGCGGATCCTGCGATCCGCGTCGTGGTGTTCGCCTCGTCGCGGCCGGACGTGTTCTGCGCCGGGCTGGATCTGTCGGCGCTGTCGAACCCGCGGGCGCTGCAGGAGCTGATGAGCATCGAAGGCGGCTTCGCCGGCTATGTCAACGCGGTGCGCAGCAAGCCCTGGATCGCCGCCGTGCGCGGTCAGGCGCTCGGCGGCGGCTTCGAGCTGGCGCTGGCCAGCGAGCTGATCGTCGCCGCCGACGACAGCCAGTTCGGGCTGCCGGAAGTGAAGCGCGGGATCATCGCCGCCGCCGGTGGCGTGGCTCGTTTGCCACGGACGCTGCCGCGCAATCTGGCCGCCCAGGCGGTGCTGACCGGCGAGCCGATGTCGGCCGAACTGCTGCATCGCCATGGCCTGGTCAATGCGCTGGCGCCGGCCGATCAGGTGATCGACACGGCGGTCGCGCTGGCGCAGCGGGTCGCTGCCAACGCGCCGCTGGCGATTGCCGAAAGCCTGAAGCTGCTGAAACTCGGTGTCGATGTGACCGACGCCGAACTGTCGCGTCTGAGCATGGAAGCCGGCGCCCGGCTGATGGGCACGGCCGATGCCCGCGAGGGCGGCCAGGCGTTCATGGAGAAGCGTGCACCGGCCTGGAAAGGCAAGTGAGCCGCCCCGCCTTCGGGCGGCGCTAACGGCTGCACCGGGGCGCGCCGTATAGTCGGCGCGGGCGCTTCCATCGCCAGACCGGGTCGATAGAGTCCCGCCGCCAACATCGAGGAGATCATCGCAATGCGTTTGCTGATTCGCGTGGTTGCATTTGTTGCCGTGCTGGTCGTCGGTCTGCTGGGTATCGGTTTCCTGCTGGCGGACAAGGTGCATATCGAGCGCAGCGCGAAGATCGGCGCCGCGCCGGCCACGCTGTACGGCGTGGTCAACAGTTTCGAGCAGTTCGATCAGTGGTCGCCGTGGGCTGAACTGGATCCGGACATGAAGGTCGAGCGCAGCGGTCCGCCGGCTGGTGTTGGCGCCCGCTACGCCTGGCATGGCAATGCCGAAGCCGGGTCGGGCAGCCAGGAGATCATCGAATCGACGCCGGACCGGAAGGTGGTGATCCGCCTGTCGTTCGACGGCTTCGACCAGCCGAGCACCTCGACGATGACCATCGAGGCCGATGGCGGGGGCAGCCTCGTGACCTGGGCCTTCGATTCCAATCTCGGCAGCAATCCGGTGCATCGCTACTTCGGCCTGATGATGGAGAAGTACGTTGGCGAGGACTACGAGAAAGGTCTGGCCAAGCTGAAGACGCTGGCCGAAAGCCTGCCGCCGCCGGCCACGGCTCCGGCTGCGGAAGGCGAGACGGCCCCCGCCGAAGCCCCGGCCCCGGCGCCTGCCGCAGCGTCGACGCCGGAAGCGGCCGGCTACTAGTCCACCGCACCAGGGTGCGAACCCACCGGTGCGGTGGACCAGCACCCGCACCGCCATTGCCTGTCGTCCGTCCCGGCGGCGGATGGCGGGTGTCGAGGCCGCCCGGAGAGGCATCGGGCCGGTATCCTTCGCGCGATGAGTGAACCTGCAAGCCCGCCGTCCGGCGCTGTCGTCGATACCCGCTTCGATTCGAAGTCGTTCCTGTCCCAGCTGACCAGCTCGCCGGGCGTCTACCGCATGTACGACGCCGGCGACGAGCTGCTCTACGTCGGCAAGGCGCGCAATCTGAAGAAGCGGGTCGGCAGCTACTTCCTGCGCGCCAGCGGCAATCCGCGCATCGAGTCGATGGTCGATCAGATCGCCCGCATCGAGGTGTCGCTGACCCACACCGAGGATGAGGCGCTGCTGCTGGAAGCCGCGCTGATCAAGGAGCAGAACCCGCGCTACAACGTCTCGCTGCGCGACGACAAGAGCTACCCCTACGTCAAGATCAGCAACGGCCATGACTATCCGCGGATCGGTTTCCATCGCGGCGGCAAGGACGGCGAGGCGCGCTACTTCGGACCGTTCCCGAGCGCCACTGCGGTGCGCGAAACGCTGTATACGCTGCAGAAGCTGTTTCGCCTGCGGCCCTGCAACGACACCTTCTTCAGCAACCGACGCCGGCCCTGCCTGCAGCACCAGATCCGCCGCTGCTCCGCACCCTGCGTGAAGCTGATCTCGACCGGGGACTACGCGCTCGACGTCAACCGCGCGGTGCGCCTGCTCGAAGGCAAGGGCGACGAGCTGGCGAAAGAGATCGGTACCGAGATGGAAGCGGCCGCCGAGGCACTGGAGTTCGAACGCGCCGCCAAGCTGCGCGACCAGATCGCGGCACTCGCGCGGGTCCGCGAGAACCGGGCGATCACCGGCGGCGCCGACGAGATCGACGTGATCGCGGTCGCCCCGCATCCGTCGTCGAGCTGCATCGTCGTCACCTCGGTGCGCGATGGCCTGAACCTGGGCCACGGCAGCTTCTTCCCGAAGCATCCGCACGGCATGGAAGTGCCGGAGCTGCTCGGCAGCTTCCTCGGCCAGTACTACCTGAGCCGCCCGGTGCCGCCGGAGGTGCTGATCAGCCACCAGCCGGACGATCTTGAATGGATCGAGACGACGCTGGCCCACGCCGCCGGCCGCAAGGTCAGGATCATCGAGCCGCAGCGCGGGCCGAAGCAGCGGCTGATGGAAATGGCGATCAACACCGCCAGCCAGGCGCTGTCGACCCGGCTGGTCGAGGCGGCGAGCATGGACAAGCGGCTGCTCGAACTGCAGCAGGCGCTGGACCTCGACGCGCCGCCGCGGCGGCTGGAATGCTTCGACATCAGCCATTCGATGGGCGAGCTGCCGGTGGCGTCCTGCGTGGTGTTCAACGAGGAAGGACCCCTGAAGATCGCCTACCGCAAGTTCAACATCGAAGGCATCACGCCGGGCGACGACTACGCGGCGATCAAGCAGGCAGTGTCGCGGCGCTTCGCGCGCGTGAAGTCCGGCGAGGTGCAGGTGCCGGACGTGCTGTTCATCGACGGTGGTGCCGGCCAGCTGGCCTCGGCCTGCGAAGCGCTGGAAGCGCTGGAATTCGAGGGTGTGCGGATTGTCGCGATCGCCAAGGGTCCGACCCGCAAGCCGGGCCTGGAGCAGCTGATCCTGCCCGAGCGCGACCAGCCGATCATGCTGCCGCCGGATTCGCCGGCCTTGCACCTGATCCAGCGGATCCGTGACGAAGCCCATCGTTTCGCGATCACCGGCCACCGCGCGCGCCGCGACAAGGCGCGGGTGACGTCGGGGCTGGAAGCGATCGAAGGCCTGGGGCCGACGCGCCGTCGCGCCCTGCTCAACGCGCTAGGCGGGCTGGGGCAGATCAAGCGCGCCGGCATCGACGAACTGGCCCGCGTCGAAGGCATCAACCGGCGGCTCGCCGAGCGGATCTACGCGCACTTCCACTGATCGTCATCGCGCGGTCGATCGCGACCTCATGACGCCGACGCCGCGAAACACGATCCGGTGTCCACAAGTCGCCGCTTTTGCTGGACACTAGCCGCTGACCACCGGCCACGGACTGCACAGCTTCAGGACATGCGGATCAATCTCCCCACAGCGCTGACGCTCGGCCGGGTCGTGGTCATCCCGATCGTCGTCGGACTTTTCTACATCGACTGGCAGCACGCGCGGCAGGCCACGGCGGTGCTGTTCGTCGCGGCGGCGATCACCGACTGGTTCGATGGCTGGCTGGCACGGCGCTGGAACCAGACCTCGAACTTCGGGGCCTTCCTCGATCCGGTCGCCGACAAGCTGCTGGTCGCCGTGGCGCTGGTGATGCTGCTGCGCGACGATCCGCGCAGCGTGATGGGTGTGCTGGTGGCGATCATCATCGGCCGCGAGATCACCATCTCGGCGCTGCGCGAGTGGCTGGCCGAGCTGGGCCAGCGCAAGCGCGTCGCGGTCGGCATGATCGGCAAGGTCAAGACCGCGTTCCAGATGACCGCGATCAGCCTGATGCTGTGGAAGCTGCCGGTCGCCGAGATCGACGTCTACAGGATCGGCTACGGCCTGCTGTTCGCGGCCGCCGCGCTGACCCTGTGGTCGATGGTGGTCTATCTGCGGGCCGCGTGGCCGGTGATGCGGGACGAGTTCTGAGCCGGTTCCGGCAGTGATGATCCCGGGCATCGATGGCGGTTCGGGAGCCGTTGCCAGACGGTCCAGGTTTTTCGCAGGAATCGCTTGACAGCCCACCTTCAGCCACTAGAATACGCGCCTCGGCAACACGGTGCGGGAATAGCTCAGCTGGTAGAGCGCAACCTTGCCAAGGTTGAGGTCGCGAGTTCGAATCTCGTTTCCCGCTCCACTGTGGTGTCAGACAGAACCTCGTGATCAACGAGGTTTTTTCGCTTCAGGGGTCTTCAAGCCGCTGACCGGATGCAAGCGATGCGCGCGAGGCACTCGCCCAAGTGTGGTACACAGCATCACGTTGGCTACATGGCAGATCGGTTATGCAGAGGACTGCAAATCCTCGTAGGTCGGTTCGACTCCGGCTGTAGCCTCCAATCTTGAAGCCCTGCTCGAGGGCTGGTGCACACGTTGCGGGAATAGCTCAGCTGGTAGAGCGCAACCTTGCCAAGGTTGAGGTCGCGAGTTCGAATCTCGTTTCCCGCTCCATCGCAACACCCCTGCAATTTTCCTTTCCTGATCCTTCCCGCGCTCTTCGCGGGAAGTGCCGGCGGCTGTCATTCCGGCAGCAGTGCCGCCTTGGGCAAATGCGCACGCAGCGCCACAGCCGCGCCAGCTGCCGCCACGACCAGCATGCCGACGATGCTCAGCGGATCGGCGACATGGCCGAACACCAGCCAGCCGAGCAGGCCGGCCCAGACCAGCTGCACGTACATCACCGGCGCCAGCACCGATGCCGGCGCATGCCGATGCGCGGCCGTGAACAGGAAGTGCCCGAGGCCACCAGCGACACCGGTGCAGATGAACAGCACGGCCTGCCGTGCATCCGGCAGCCGGCCTTCCCAGAACCACGGGAACATCAGGCCGTAGATCAGCGAGCCGATCATCGCCGTGTAGAACAGCATCGGGATGGTGTTTTCGGTGCGCGCCAGCAGCCGTGACATCAGCTGGTAGCTGGCGATCAGTACCGCCCCGGCCAGTGCGCAGGCCACGCCCAGCGGATCGAGGCCGGCGCCCGGACGGGCGATCAGCAGCACGCCGGCAAAGCCGGCGATTGCAGCCACGATGCCGAAGCCGCCGACCCGCTCCTTCAGCACCGTGCCGCTGATCAGTACCACCAGCAGCGGCGACAGGAACACGATCGCGGTGGCCTCGGCGACCGGCAGGCGGTGAAAGGCGATCGCCATGATCACCGAGGCCAGCGCCAGGCAGGCCGATCGAAGCACGACCATGCCGGTGCGCCGGGTCTGCACCAGCCGCCGGCCCTGGCTCGGCGCGAGGATCGCCAGCATCAGCAGGCATTGCACCGAATAGCGCACGGCGATCACGATCGGCGGCGGGTAGCTGCCGGTCAGCACCTTGGTGCTGGTGTCCATGCAGGCGAACAGGAACACTGCCGCCATCACCAGCAGCACGGCGCGCAGCGGGTGGACGGCGACCGTCGAATGGCTTTCGGGGCCGGATGTCGTGGACAGCACGGCAGGTACGGATTCGGAAGGGTTCTGCATCGTCATCGGGTGGCGCGCGGTATCGGCTGGCGCGGCATCTTAGGCTGCCCGTTCAGGGGCTGCCGAGCAGCGCGCCATGCCGACCCGTTCGCCGGCCAGCGCCCGGACTTCGCGGGCGTGGATCACCGGATCGACGTTGACGCTGTCATGCGTTGCCTCATGTCCGCGCCCGCGGTCCGCAGGTGCGAATCACGCTGATGGGCTGGGACGCCGTCCGACGTCACCGATCCCGGTCACTGGAATCCGGCCGGCATGCGCGGGCGCGCCGACGGCCTTGATGGCGTGATCCGCCGCGACGGGGCACCCCGGGGCGCACCAAGATGCTGCTGGCGATCGGACGCCCGCTGCCGTAGCGCCGGCTCAGGCCGCGCAGGCGCGGGTCGCGCGCTGCCAGGCTGGCCGCTGCTCGAGCCGGGCAAGGTAGGCCCGCACCTGCGGGTAGCGGTCGAGCGGCGCGTGAGTGGGGAACGGGATCGCCGTGCCGGCCGCCATCGCCAGCGTGTAGTAGACCATCACGTCGGCGGCGCTGAACTGGTTGTCGATCAGGTAGTCGCCGCCGGCCAGCGTCCGTTCGACATGGCCGAGCATGGTCTGGTACTCGCCCATCGCGAAGGCCTGCAGCCCCGGCGCGTCGGACTGGGTCAGCACCGACAGCAGGTCGATCAGCACCGGGTACATCAGCGTCGACTCCGCGCAGGCCATCCAGTAGTCGTACCGGCGTCGCGCCGCGCTGCCCGGCGCCGGGCGCAGGCCGTGATCGCCATGGCGGTCGAGCAGGTAATCGCAGATCACCGAGGACTCCTCGACGACGATGCCGTCGTCCTCGATCACCGGCGCCTTGGCCAGCGGCGTCACCGCGCGCAGCGACGGCGGCGCCCGGAAGGTCTGCGGGTCGCGCAGGTGGCGGACCAGCTCGTAGCGTAGGCCCATCTCCTCGGCCAGCCAGACGATGCGCTCGGAACGGGACAGCACCAGATGGTGGATCTTCAGCACGCGGGTTCTCCTCCGGTTGCGGGATGCGTCCGGCCCCTCGTGCCGCTTCCGGGCCGGATCGCGACGGCGACTTTAATTCACTCGCTGGTTGGCGGCCGCCAGGAGGCTGCGGCATTCGCCGACCATGCGCTCGATCAGCTCGGCGCAGGTCGGGATGTCGTCGATCAGGCCGACCGACTGGCCGGCCCAGATCAGGCCGGCATTGACGTCGCCGGTTTCCAGCGCCACGCGGCCCTTGGCGCCGGACACCAGGTGCTGGATGTCGGCAAACGTGCAGCCGCCCGGGCGGTTCTCGATCGCCACCACCTCGTCGGATACCGGCGTCTTCAGCACCCGGCCGGTGTTGTGCAGCGTGCGGAAGATCAGGTTGGTGTCGCGCTCGGTGGCCTTGACCAGCAGCTGCTTGATGTTCTCGTGGATCGGCGCTTCCCGGGTGACGCAGAAGCGGGTACCCATGTTGACGCCTTCGATGCCGAGCGCGAACGCAGCGGCCATGGTCCGGCCATCGGCGATGCCGCCAGAGGCGATCAGCGGGATCCTGACCTTGCGGGCGGCCAGCGCGAACAGGATCAGGCAGCCGATGCCGTCCTCGCCCGGATGGCCGGCGCATTCGTAGCCATCGATCGATACGGCATCCACGCCGTTGCGTTCGGCCGACAGCGCATGGCGCACCGCGGTGCACTTGTGGATGATCTTCACGCCGCGCGCCTTGGCCTTGAGGATGAACTCCTTCGGGTTGTTGCCGGCGGTTTCCAGCACCTTCACACCGTTGTCGAGCGCGGCGTCGAGATAGGCCTCGTACGGTGGCGGCTTGGCGCTCGGCAGGATGGTCAGGTTGACGCCGAACGGCTGGTCGGTCATCTCGCGGCAGCGAAGGATTTCCTTGGCCAGCTCTTCCGGGCTCGGCTGGGTCAGCGCGGTGACGATGCCAAGGCCGCCGGCGTTGGACACGGCGGCGGCGAGTTCGGCGCGGCCGACCCACATCATGCCGCCCTGGATGATCGGATACTGGGTGCCGAGCAGTTCGGTGACTCTGGTCTTCATCGCGGAGGGATCGTCGGTGGGTGGAAAGGGCAGGTCGCCGCCCGGGAGGCATGCGCTTGGCCCCACAGCATGCCGGGATCGTCGGCCGGTCCCGGCCCGCCTTTCGTCTGGACATGAAAAAGCCCCGCCGATCACCGATCGACGGGGCTGTGGCCGGCCCGAATCACCCGGCCGGGTCAGCTCATCGCGAAGCCTTCATAGTCCTTGGCGGCCACTTCATCGCACTTGCCGCGATAGGTGCCGACGCCACCGCAGTACGACAGCAGGCGGCGCGGCTTGCCTTCGACGTTCGAGCCCATGTACCAGCTGTCGGTCTTGACGATCAGCGTGGCATTGGCGATCGAGTCGTGGTGCTCGACCCACGCATCCTCGAAAGCCTTGGTCGGCTCGATCTCGGTGACGCCCTTGTCGCGCAGGCGAATCAGGCAGTCGCTGATCCAGTCGACCTGCTGCTGCAGGCAGGTGGTCATGTTGCACAGCGCCGCCGACGGTGCCAGCGGGGCCGCCGTGGTGAACAGGTTCGGATAGCCGTGCTTGCCGAGCCCCATCGCGGTACGGATGTCCTTGCCCCAGTCGTCCTTCAGCGAGCGGCCGCCGCGGCCGCGCACGTCGATGCGGCTGAGCGCGCCCGAGCCGGCATCGAAGCCGGTGGCGAGCACCAGGATGTCGACCTCGTGCACCGTGCCGTTCTTCATCTGCACACCATTCGGCAGGATCCGCTCGATCGCCGACTCGCGGCAGTCGACCAGTTCGACGTTCGGGCGCAGATAGGCTTCGAGATAGTTCGATTCCAGCGGCACGCGATGAGTGCCGAAGCCGTAGTCGGACGGCTTCGGAATCAGCTTCTCGCAGAGATACGGATCGTTGTTGAGCCGCTCGCGCATCTTTTCGCGCACGAACTCGGAGATGTCGGCGCTGGCCGCTTCGTCCGAGAACACTTCCGGGAACGCCGACAGCCACAGTGCCAGCGAGCCATCCTTCCAGTAGTACTCGTAGATCGCGCGCCGCTGCTCCGGCGTCTTGTCGTACCAGGAGCCATTGGCGAAGTCGTACTCGAAGCCGGAGAACGTCGACTGCACGCGTGCCTTCAGCGCCTCGAAGCCGTCGACCTTCTTGGCCCAGTCGGCTTCCGAGTACTTCGGGTTGTTCATCGGGATGATGTACTGCGGCGTGCGCACGAAGGCCTTCAGCTTGCCGACCTTCGAGGCGATCGTCTGGATCACCTGGATGCCGGTGGCGCCGGTGCCGACCACGCCGACCGTCTTGCCGGTCCAGTCGATCTCGTCCTTCGGCCAGCGCGCCGTGTGGAAGATGCGACCCTTGAACGTGTCCTGGCCCGGGAAGCGGTTCTCCAGCGGTGCCGACAGCATGCCGGCGCAGCTGATGAAGAAGCGCGCGGTGACGGTGTCGCCCTTGTCGGTCGAAATCGTCCAGAGCTTCCCGGCTTCGTCGTAGTGGGCGGCGGTGACCCGGGTCGAGAAACTGTAGTGCTTGCGCAGTTCATGCATGTCGGCGACGTGGTTCAGCCACTTCTCGGTTTCCGGCTGGGCCGGAAAGCGCTCGGTCGGCTTCCACTGGGCGTACATGTCCTTCGAGAACCAGTACTGGTAGATCTCGGCCTCGGAGTCGAACCGGGCGCCGGGGTAGCGGTTCCAGTACCACGTCCCGCCGACGTTCGATCCGGCCTCGAAGGCCTTGACGTTGAATCCGGCTTCGCGGAGTCGATACACCTGGTAGAGGCCGGCAACGCCTGCACCGATGACAACTGCGTCGTAGTATGCCGTGGCGGCGGCGGGGGGCTGGGCAACTGCGGACATGGAATCTCCTCCGGTCGATGTCTTGGGGGCTCTTGTTCATACCGGTAACGGTCAAGGCCTGATTGACATGAAACCAGATGTTCCGCAATGCCGACAGAGGGGGCGGCCCATGGCGAAATCC
>PNMW01000018.1 GCA_013823855.1 Lysobacteraceae bacterium
GCCCGACCGGCAAGGTCAAGACCGCCTTCCTCGGCAAGTACACGCGCTTCGACAACCTGGCGCCCGAGTACATGTACAACGGCTGATCCGCGCAACCGTCACCCGCAATGCCCATTCCCCGCGTCACGGCGACGGTCGATCTGTCGGCCATCCGTCACAACCTCCGCTGCGTCCGCGCGCTGGCACCGCAATCGAAAGTCATGGCCGCGATCAAGGCCGATGGCTACGGCCACGGCGCCGTGCCGGTCGCGCGGGCGCTGGCCGATGCCGGCGTCGATGCCTTCGCGGTCGCCTGTCTGGAAGAAGCGGTGAGCTTGCGCGACGCCGGCATCACCACCCGCATCGCGCTGCTGGAAGGCGTGCTGTCACGCGACGAAGCGGTCGAGGCCGCCGGCTTGAGCCTGGAGATCGTCATTCACGACCGCTGGCAGCTCGAGTTGCTGGCCTCGCTGCCGGCGGATCAGCCGCTTTCGGTCTGGTTCAAGCTCGACAGCGGCATGCATCGTCTCGGCTTTCCGCTGGCCGAGGCCGGCTCGCTGCTGGCGGCGTCGCTGGCCCAGCCGCATTGGCGGCTGCAGGGCTGGATCACCCATCTGGCCTGCGCCGATGACCTCGACAGCCCGATGACCGCGGCCCAGATCAATGCCTTCAAGGCGACGATGGCCTATCTGCCGGGGCCGCGGTCGATCGCCAATTCGGCCGGCCTGATCGCCTGGCCGCAGGCACGGGTCGATTGGGTGCGGCCCGGCCTGATGCTGTACGGCGCCAGCCCGATGCCCGGCCAGACCGGTGCCGATCTCGGCCTTGTGCCTGCGATGCAGGTTGCCAGCCGGCTGATCGCCGTGCACGAGATCAAGGCCGGCGAAACGGTCGGTTACGGGGCGACCTACACCTGCCCGGAAACGATGCGCGTCGGTGTGGTCGCGGTCGGCTATGCCGACGGCGTGCACCGCATCCTGCCGACCGGCGCCCCGGTGCTGATCCACGACACCCGGGCGCCGATCATCGGCCGGGTGTCGATGGACATGATCACCGTCGACCTGCGCCGCCTGCCGCAGGCCGCAGTCGGCGATCCGGTGACCTTGTGGGGACCGGGGCTACCGGTCGAGGAAGTCGCCACCTGGGCGGGTACCCTGGCCTATGAACTGTTCTGCGGCCTGACCAACCGGGTGCATTACCGGTACAGAGCGTGAGGCGGGAAGCGGGAAGGCGAACTCGCGCGGAGAACGCAAAGAAAAGCTGAAAGCGAAAGGCGACTCACGCGAAGACGCGAAGACGCGAAGACGCAAAGACGCGGAGAAAAGCGAAAGATGAGGGAAAGCGGATGACTTGACGCTTCATTTTTCTCTTCGGCTCTGCGTGAGAATCGCTGTTGCCGTTCTCCGCACGAGACGGGCTTTTCGCCTCAACCCTCGCGCGCCGGCCCCGCTGCGAGGCTGCTGCGGATGTCGCGGGTCCGCACGATCTGCACGGCGTCGCCATCGCGCAGGGATTCGGCACCACGGACGATCACCTGCTCGCCGGCTTTCAGGCCGCCGTCGATCACCACCCACTCGCCATCGGCGACGCCGGTGACGACCGGCACCCGCGCGACGGTCTTGCCGTCGGCGGCGATGCGGAACACGGCCATGCCGTCCTGGCGGATCACCACCGCGTCGCGCGGTACCGCCAGCGCTTCCTGCGGTGCGCCGAGCGGCACCTCGACCTTCAGGCTCTCACCGACCGCGATCGCCGGGCTGACCGTCGGCACGTCGATCAGCGCCTCGAAGCTCTGGCTCCGCGCGTCGCCGACCGGCACCACGGCGCGCACCGTCGCCGGCACCGCCTTGCCATCGGCCAGCCGCAGCCGCACCGCGCTGCCGCTGCTGATCGCGGCGACATGACGCAAGGGCAGGAACAGGCGGATTTCGGCGCTGCCGGCATCCTGCAGCCGGGCCAGCACATCACCGCGCGCCACTTCCTCGCCGATCCTGCGACGGCGCTCGGCGACCACGCCGGCAAACGGCGCGCGCAGTTCCGAGCGGCTGATCCGCTCGTCGGTCTGGCTGAGCGTTGCCTTGGCGATCCGCAGATCGGCCTCGGCGAGATCCCGGGTGTTTTCGGCCTGATCGAGCTGCACGCGGCTGACTGCATCGCCGCTGGCTTTCAGCCGATCGAACTCGCGCTGTGCCTGCCGCAGCGCGACTTCGCCGCGGGTGACCCGGGCGGCCTGCTCGGCGCGCTGCAGGCGAATCTCGTCGACATCGATGCGGGCGATCACCACGCCCTTCGCGACCACGGTGCCCGGCTCGGCGATGTAGCCCAGCTGGCCACCGATCGCCGCCGCCAGGTCGGCGCCGCTCTTCGACTGCACCTGGCCAGTGGCGACGATCTGCGGCGTCATCGCCTTCATCTGCGCGCTGCTGACTTCGACGGCGGCCGGTGGCCGACCCTGGGCGCGTACCGACAACAGCGCCGGTAGCAGGCCGAGCAGGCCGCCGACGATCAGGTTCCGGAGCAGCGGCGAAGACAGGTTCGTTAGCATCGAAAGGTGTCTCAGGGTTGAACAGCGGAAGCCGCGGCGGCCGGCGTGGCGATACGGTCGGCCAGCATGCGGCGTTCGCGCAGCCGCAGCAGCGCCGGCATCAGGAACCAGGTGAACACGGTGCCGACGGTCATGCCGCCGGCGACCACGGCAGCCAGGCCGCGATAGATCTCGGCACCGACCCCCGGCATGAAGATCAGCGGCAGCATGCCGAGCACGGCGGTCAGGGTGGACAGCACGATCGGCCGGGCGCGCGTGGTCAGCGCCTCGTAGACGGCATCGCGCGGGCTGGCCCCTTCATGCAGCCGAGCACGGGCCTGGTCGACCAGCAGGATCGCCGCGTTGACCACCAGGCCGAGCAGGATGATGAAACCGATCATGGTCAGCAGATCGAGCGCCTGGAAGCCGAACAGGCCGAGCAGGCGCAGGGTGGCGATGCCGCCGGCCATCGACACCGGAATCACCAGCATCACCAGCAGCGCGTCCCAGATCGAGCGGAACAGGGCCGCCATCAGCGCAGCGAGGATCAGCAGCGCGAGCGCGAAGTTCGACGCCATCGCCGACAGCGCTTCGGTCAGCTCGTTGGCACTGCCGTCGTAGGCCAGCTGCACGTTCGCCGCCATCACCGCGCGTATCTGCGGCTCGACCTTGTCCTTCATCAGGTCGAGCGCGGTGTCGAGGCTCATGGTGTCCGGCGGCTCGAAGCTGATCGACACGGTGCGCCGGCCGTTGACCCGGATCAGCTGCGACGGCCCGACGGTCTGGCTGATCCGCGCCAGCTCGCCGACTGTCTGCACGCCGGCGTTCGGCGTGGCGATCGGCATTTCGGTCAGTGCTTCCGGCGTGTGCCAGTCGTGGCTCTTGACGATGATGTCGAGGCGCTCGTTGCCATCGAAGTATTCGCCGGCCCACAGCCCGCCGGTGAACGCGCGCAGGCTGCTGCCGATGGCGCTGCGATCGAGCCCGGCCCGGGAGATCCGCCACTCGTCCGGCTGCAGCTGGATTTCCGGCTGGTTCAGTTCCAGCGACGGCTGCACCTGCGGGAAGGCGCCGGGGATGGCGTCCGGAATCGCCCGTTCGGCGACTGCGGCGGCGCGCATCAGCGCATCGAGATCCGGGCCCTGCAGCAGCAGTTCGATATTGCGGGCGTTGTTGCCGTCGAGGCTGAACAGCGAGCCCTGGTTGGCGAAGGCGCGCACGTCCGGCAGCCCGGCCAGCACCGTGCCGCGCAGCAGGTCGACGACGTCCTGGGTCTTGCGCGGATCGGCCGCGTAGGCCACCACCACGCCGCCGCCCCAGTCGCTGGCGGCGGAAAAATTGTAGTAGCGCACCGCCGGCTCGGCGGTCCCATCCAGATGCGGCTTCATCCGCGCGATCACCAGCGGCGCGACCTCGCGCTCGAAGGTCTGGATGTTGCCGCCGGGCGGGGTGCGGAAATTGCCCCAGACATTGTCGGTCTGCGCGACCGGCAGGTAGTCCGGCTTCGGCGCCGCCAGCCAGACGAAGGCCAGCGAACCAGGCACCAGGATGGCGATCCACAGCGCCCGCGCCAGCGGCCGGTCGGTGGCTCGCATCGCCACGCGGGCCATCGCCCGCCACCAGTGCTCGTGCTGGTCCTCGTCGATCCTTTTCGCCAGCGCCCAGCGGTTGGCGGCGGGAATCAGGGTCATCGCCACCAGGAGCGACGCGGCGTGGCTGACGCTCATGGTGATCGCCAGATCCTTGAACAGCTGGCCTTCGAGCCCTTCCATGAACAGCACCGGCAGGAAGATCGCCACACTGGTCAGCATCGAGGCGAGCAGGGCCGGAATCACTTCGGCCGTGCCTTCCAGGGTGGCATCGAGCGGCGAGCGGCCCAGCTGCACGTAGCGCAGCACGTTGCCCTGCACGATCAGCGCGGCATCGATGACGATGCCGGTCGAGAACGCGAGCCCCGCCAGCGAGATCACATTCAGGCTGCGGCCAAGCAATTGCAGGGTCAGCACCGCGAAGGCCAGCGACAGCGGAATGCTCATCGCGATCACCAGCAGCGCCCGCGGGCCTCTGAGGAAGTACCAGAGCCCGCCGACCACGAGAAGCACGCCGACGATCAGCGATTCCTGCACGAAGCCGACCGCGCGGCGCACGTACAGGCTGGCATCCCAGGACAGATCGGCGATCAGCTTTTCCTTGGCCAGTGGCCCTTCGTTCAGTTCGGCCAGTCCGCGCTTGATGCCTTCGAGCACGGCGACGATGTTGGCCTGCGAGGTGCGCTGCACGGTCAGGTAGTAGCCGGGCACGCCATTGCGGTAGCTGAACGCCTGCTGCTCGCGCAGGCCGATGCCGATCTCGGCGACATCGCGCAGGTACAGCGGCCGGTCGTTGCTCCAGCCGACGATCAGCCCGCCGAGATCCTTGACCGGCTCGCGGCCGGTGAAGCGCACGGTGAATTGCCGGCGGCCGATGTTGACGAAGCCGGCCGAGGCATCGCGGGCGCCGGCCACCGCCTGCGCGATCTGCTGCGGCGTGATGCCCTGGGCGGCAAGGTGATGCGGATCGAAGCGGATCTGCACCTCGCTGGGCCGGCCGCCTTCCAGTCGCACCTGGGCAACACCTTCAACGCGTGACAGCCGCGGCTCGACCACTTCCTCCATCAGCTTCTGGTAGGTCGACGCCATGTCGACGGTGTCGTTGCCGGGCAGCGGCCGGACCAGGATCGACGCCGCATTTTCCTGCCGCCACGGCGGCGAATCGAACACCTGCGGCTCGTCGGCATCCGGCGGCAGCGGCGGCAGGCGGTTGATCCGCGACAGCACGTCGAGCATCACCCGGGTCATGTCGGTGCCGATCTCGAAGTTCAGGCCGACACCGCCGCCACCGCGGCCGGTCTGGGAGCGCATCCGGGTCATGCCGGCGAGGCCCTTCATCGCTTCCTCGACCGGCTCGACCAGCGCCTCCTCGACCTCGTTCGGGGCCGCTTCGCGCCAGTTGACCTGGATCCAGATCTGCGGCTCGGAGGTGTCCGGCAGCAACTGCGCCGGCAGGCGGATCAGTGCCAAGCTGCCGAACAGCAGCACCACCAGGGCGGCGGCGGCGATGGCCGCCGGGTTGGCGGCCGAGTAATCGGTGATGCGCATGAACGCCCCCAAGCGTTGCGATGCGCTTGGATTCGCGGCGGGGCTTCAGGGTTTGAGTGTGCGAGAGGGGAATTTCATGCGACTGCCGACGGTCGAGCGTTTGCTCCTGCCAGGGCCAGCCCAGGCAAGGTCAAAGATTCAGCGCAAAGGCGCAAAGGCAGCAGAAAGAACGCAAGGAGAGAAGGCTGGAAAGCTGGAATGCCCTGGAAACTTCAGGGAAGGCATTGCAAGACCTTGAATTCTTTCTTTTCCTTTGCCTCCTCGTCTTTGCCGTTCTTTGCACCTTTGCGCTGAAATTCTGATGCTGCCGTTATCGTGATTCCTAGCCCTTGCGCGGCTTCTTCAGCCCCAGCTCGTAGATCTTCAGGCTGGCGTAGGCGGCCTTCAGCAGCGGCGAGGCCAGGCTCTTGGCGGTGCCTCGATCGATCAGGTCGCCGAGGATGTGGTCGGCCTCGACCTTGCCGCCCTGTTCGAGGTCGCGAAGCATCGAGGCCTTGGCCAGCGACCCGGTCTCGGTGAGGATGGCGCGCACGCCTTCGGCGACCTGCCGGCGCGGCGCGTGGCCGTGGGCGCCGGCGATCGCGATGCATTCGTCGAGCGTGTCGATCATCAGCTGCCGGCCTTCGGCGGCAGCGACGATGTCGCCGACATTGGCGCGCAGCAGGCAGGTCATGGCGGCCAGGCTGGCCAGCATCACCCACTTTTCCCACAGCGCCTGCTGGATGCCGGTGCTCGACTTGCCGTCGAACCTGCAGCCGGCGAGCAGTGTGTCGATCGCCTCGACCCGGGGCGTGCGGCGCTCGTCGGCCTCGCCGAAGCGCAGCGCATGCAGGCTGCTCAGATGCTCGATGGCGCCATCGCTGCTCAGCTGGACGGCGATCGAGCACAGGCCGCGCAGCACCCGCCCGGGACCGAAGCGGGCGTCGAGCAGATCGAAATGCCGCAGGCCATTGAGCAGCGGCAGCACGGCGGTGTCGGGGCCGACGGCGGGAGTGATCGCGGCGATCGCCGAGTCCAGGTCGTAGGCCTTGCAGGACAGGATCACCAGATCGAAGGTCTCGTGGACATGGCCGTTGATCAGCACCCGCGGCTTCAGGCGCAGATCGCCCTGGGGGCTGCGGATCACCAGGCCGTTGCCGCGCAACTGGGCGGCACGGTGCTCGCGGACCAGGAACGTCACGTCGCGACCCGCTTCGAGCATCCGCCCGCCGAAATAACCGCCGGTGGCGCCGGCGCCCAGCATCAGCACTTTCATCGTGTTCGTGAGGTGATCGGTGTTTGACGAGTGGCAAGGCCCGTACCGTGGCATATCCGCGGTGACGTTATCGCGATGATGTTCAGCAAGGGCTGTGCCGAAATGGTGCACGACTTCGCCTGACAGCGAGATGCAGGTCTCACGCGGCGGACGCCAGGGATGCTGCGACAGGCGGACGACAGGAAAATCCAGGGCGTTCATGCGCTTGCTTTCGACGGGGCTTTTCGTCGCGGGCCAGCAGCCGGACGGCAGGTGCGGATTCATCGTTGAAACTGTATAAATATACATGTTCCGCCGCGCTCCTTTGCTTGTCATGCCCGTTCCATTCCTCCGTCTGTTTCATGAAATCAACGGCTTGCAGATGGTTCTGCCGATGTTCGATGAACCGCGGAGCCGGCCATGAGCGCGCCGGCGCCCACGCTCGGTGACGTGCTGGCCCGCCCGGATGTCTGGCGCGGCAGCAGCTTCGCCCGGGTCACCGCCGAGCCCAGCGGCCACGCCGAACTGGATCGCCGGCTGCCCGGCGGGGGCTGGCCGGTCGGCGCGCTGAGCGAACTGTTCCCGGAAGTGCAGGGCATCGGCGAGATGCAGCTGGTGCTGCCGTGGATCGCAAGGCTGACCCAGGCCGGCGGCCGGGTGGCGATGGTCGATCCGCCGCATCTGCCGTTCGCCCCGGCGCTGGCCCAGGCCGGCGTGGTGCTGAGCCGCCTGCTGCTGGTGCGGCCGCAATCCGAGGATGGCGGTCTGTGGGCGACCGAGCAGATCCTGCGCGCCGGGCCTTGCGGCGCAGTGCTGGCGTGGCCGGGGCGGCTCGGGCAGGTCGAACTGAAGCGCTTTCAACTGGCTGCCGAAGCCGGCAAGACCACGGCGCTGATGTTCCGCGAACCGGCCGCCGCGGCCGAGTTTTCGCCGGCAGCACTGCGCCTGAAGCTGGCGGCCCGGCCCGGCGGCCTGCGGGTCGACATCTTCAAGTGCCGCGGCGGCACGCCGGCCGCGGTCGACGTGCTGCTGCCGGCGCGGGCCGCCGACGGCTGATCGCGATGCTCTGGCTCTGCCTGCATCTGCCGCAGTTCGCGATCGAAGCGCTCGGCGAACTGGACCGGGATCATGTGGTCACCGGCCGTCGCGGCGCGCGCCGCTGGGTGATCGCCGGCGCTGCCGACCGCATCGTGCCGGGGACCGACTGGGGCACGGTGCAGACGCTGCACCCGGACGTCCGCGCCATCGAGCGCCGGCCGCGCGCCGAGCGCGACGCGATGGTCGCGCTGGCGGCCTGGGCCTATCGCTATGGCTCGGAACTGGTCTGGGAAATCATCGAAAGCGAACTGGACTACGGCCTGCCGTGCGCGCTGCTGTGGATCGACATCGGCGCCAGCCTGAAGCTGTTCGGCGGGCTCGATGCGTTGCTGGCCGATGTCGATGCCGGTTTCGCCGACAGCGGCCTCAGTGGCCAGCGTGGCGTGGCGCCGACGCTCGAAGCCGCCGCGCTGCTGGCGCGGCTGGGCTTGCGCCAGCCTGTGCTCGATGCGGCCGAGTTGCCGGCCGTGCTCGATCCGCTGCCACTGACGGCGCTGCCGCTGGAGCCGAAGGTGCAGGACGCCTTGAAGGCGGTCGGCCTCGACACGATCGGCGAACTGCTCAAGCTGCCCGCCGCACCGCTGGCCAAGCGCCATGGTCCGGCGTTCACCCTGTATCTGGATCGCCTGCTCGGCTGCCGCCCGGACGTGCGCCCGCGTTTCCGGCTGCCGCCGAAGTACCAGCGCCGTTTCGATCTGATGGGCGAGGTCGAGCACAGCGAAGGCCTGCTGTTTCCGCTGCAGCGGATGACCCGCGAACTCGGCCATTTCCTGAAGGCCCGCGACACCGGCCTGCAGGCATTCCGTCTGACCCTGAACCACGGTCGCGCCAGCGGCGGCGCACGCCAGCCGGACACCGTGCTCGACCTGCGGCTGGCCAGCCCGGCCCGCGATGCCGAACGCCTGCTGCGGGTGCTGCGCGAACGCCTCGGCCGCCTGCCGCTGCCGGCGCCGGTGCGTAGCCTGAAGCTCGCCGCCGAGCAGTTCATCGAGCCGCCGACCGGCCAGGGCGATCTGTTCGATAGCCATGCCGGCGATGACGAAGCCTGGAGCACGCTGATCGAAAAGCTGATTGCCCGGCTTGGCGCCGATGCGGTGACCGCGCTCGGCCTGATTGCCGATCACCGTCCGGAACGCAGCTGGCGGCTGCGCGCCTGCGATGCGCCACCGCCGTCGCCAGCCGCCATGCCGAGCTTGTCGGCACTGCCGCCGCGGCCGGTCTGGCTGATCGACCCGCCGAAGCCGCTGCCGTCAGCCCCGGCGCGGATCGCCGGCTTCGAGCGTCTGGAAGGCGGCTGGTGGGACGGCGACGACGTGCAGCGCGACTACTACCGCAGCGAAGTACAGGGCAGCGGCCTGTGGGTGTACCGCGATCGCCGCAGCGAAGGCTGGTTCCTGCACGGCATCTGGGCCTGATCGCGCGGCAACACGATGCCCGAGGGACGCAATCCGGTCGATGAGACGCCCGAGGCGGTGCGCAGCCAGCAACTGGCGCGGCTGGTGGCGCCGCCGCCGGCCATGCCGCAGCGCGAATCGCCGACGGTGCCAGCGGTCGAGTACGCCGAACTGCACTGCCTGTCGCACTACAGCTTTCTGCGCGGCGCCTCGTCACCGGCGCAGCTGGTCGAGGCCGCGCAGGCGCAGGGCTACTCAGCGCTCGCGATCACCGACGAATGCTCGATGGCCGGCGCGGTGCAGGCCCATGTCGCCGCGAGAAAATGCGGCTTCAAGCTGATCGTGGGCAGCGAGTTCCGGCTCGACGACGGCCTGCGCGTCGTCCTGCTGGCGCCGGATCACGCGGCCTACAGCCAGATCTGCCGGCTGATCACGGTCGGCCGCCGCGCCGCCGAAAAGGGGGAGTACTTCCTGACCCGCGCCGATCTGGTCCAGCTCGACCGCACCCTGGCGCTGTGGCTGCCGCCGATTGATGATGCACAGGCCGAAGGCGAGGGCGGTTTCATCGCCGCGACCTTCGGCGACCGCGCCTGGATCGCCGTGGAACTGCATCGCAGCGGTGACGACCGCGCCCGGCTGGACCGGCTGCAGAGCCTGGGCCGTCATCTTCGCCTGCGCTGCATGGCGGCCGGTGACGTCCACATGCATGTCCGCGAAGTCCGCGCGCTGCAGGACACGGTGACCGCGATCCGTCACGGTCTGGCGCTGGAAGACTGCGGCACGCGGCTGTTCCCGAACGGCGAGCGCCATCTGCGGCCGATCGCCGAACTGCGAACCCTGTATCCGGATGCGCTGCTCGCCGAGGCGGCTGCCATCGCCGCCCGCTGCAGTTTCACGATGGCCGGGCTGAACTACGAGTATCCGCACGAACTGGTGCCGGCCGGCGAAACCCGGGCCAGCTGGCTGCGGACGCTGACCGAGCAGGGCCTGCGCGACCGCTGGCCGCAAGGCGTGCCGCCGGCGGTGCGGACGACGATCGAGATGGAACTCGCGCTGATCGTCGAGCTGAAGTACGAAGCCTTCTTCCTGACCGTCCACGACATCGTCTGCTGGGCGCGGTCGCGAGACCCGGAAATCCTCTGCCAGGGCCGCGGCTCGGCGGCCAATTCGGCGGTCTGCTACGCGCTCGGCATCACCTCGGTGAACCCGGCCGAGCAGCGCCTGCTGTTCGGCCGCTTCCTGTCGCGCGAACGCAACGAGCCGCCGGACATCGACGTCGACTTCGAGCATCAGCGCCGCGAGGAGGTGATGCAGTACATCTACGAAAAGTACGGCCGCGAACGCGCCGCACTGGCGGCGACGGTGATCCGCTATCGGCGGAAATCCGCGATCCGCGATGTCGGCAAGGCCCTGGGCATCGGCCCTGACGAGATCGACCGCCTCGCCAATTCGCTGGCCTGGTGGGACGAGCCGGACAGCCTGCCGGATCGCCTGCGCGAGCAGGGCTTCGATCCGGATTCACCGGTGGTCGCGCGCTGGCTGATGCTGGTCAAGGCGCTGATCGGCACGCCGCGCCATCTGTCGCAGCATGTCGGCGGCTTCGTCATTTCCGAGCATCCGCTGCACGAGCTGGTGCCGGTGGAGAACGCGGCGATGCCAAACCGCACGATCATCCAGTGGGAGAAGGACGATCTCGAAGCGCTGGGTCTGCTGAAGGTCGATTGCCTGGCGCTCGGCATGCTCAGCGCGATCCAGCGGATGTTCGGATTCATCGAACAGCAGACTGGCCAGCGCTGGTCGATCGCCAGCATTCCGCGCGACGATGAGCCAACCTACCGGATGATCCAGGCGGCCGACACGATCGGCGTGTTCCAGATCGAATCGCGGGCGCAGATGAGCATGCTGCCGCGGCTGAAGCCCAAGGATTTCTACGATCTGGTGATCCAGATCGCCATCGTCCGGCCGGGGCCGATCCAGGGCGGCATGGTGCATCCGTATCTGAAGCGCCGGAACGGTCAGGAGCCGGCGGTCTATCCCAGCGAAGCACTGAAGAACGCGCTGGAACGAACGCTGGGCGTGCCGCTGTTCCAGGAGCAGGTCATCGAGATCGCCAACGTCGCCGCCGGCTTCACCCAGGGCGAGGCCGACCAGCTGCGTCGCGCGATGGCGGCCTGGGGTAAGGATGGTTCGCTGTTGCCGATGCGCGAACGCCTGCTCGACGGCATGCAGCGCAATGGCTACGAGCGGGCGTTCGCCGAGCAGATCTTCGAGATGATCAAGGGCTTCGGCAGCTACGGCTTTCCGGAGTCGCACTCGGCGAGCTTCGCGCTGCTGGCCTATGTCTCATCGTGGATCAAATGCCATCACCCGGCGGCGTTCTTCGCGGCGCTGGTCAACAGCCAGCCGATGGGTTTCTACGCGCCGGCCCAGCTGATCCGCGAAGCGCGGCACGCCGGAGTGGAAGTGCGGCCGGTCGATGTCGTCAACAGCGACTGGGATTGCCGCGTGGTGCGTGGCCGCGATGGACCGGCGATCCGGCTGGGCCTGCGCCTGATTGCCGGATTCGACGAGGCAGTCGCGAAACGCATGCTGGCGGCGCGTCGGCAAGCGCCATTCACCGATGTCGAAGATCTGGTGCAGCGTGCCGCGCTTGAGGTCCGTAGTCGGCGCCTGCTGGCAAAGGCCGATGCCTTGCGCAGGCTCGCCGGCCATCGTCATGCCGCCCACTGGGATGTGCAGGGGCTCGACGACCTGCCGCCGCTGCTCGCCGGTCACGCGGCGATCGAGCGTGACGTGCCGCCGCTGCGGGTGCCGCGGGAAGCCGAGGAAATGCTGGCCGATTACCAGAGCACCGGCCTCAGCTTGCGCCGTCATCCGCTGGCGCTGCTGCGGCCACGTCTCGCACGACTCGGCGTGCGCACGTCGGCCGACATGGTGGTGCTCGAACACGGGCAGGGTGTGCGCATCGCCGGCCTGGTGCTGAACCGCCAGCGCCCGCAGACCGCGAAAGGCGTGCTGTTCATGACGCTCGAAGACGAGACCGGCTGCCACAACCTGATCGTCTGGAAGCGCGCCTTCGATGCCCAGCGCGCCATGGTGCTCGGCAGCCGGCTGCTGATCGTGGTCGGCGAACTGCAGAAGATGGACGGCGTGACCCACATCGTTGCCCGGCACTTCCGCGATGCCAGCGACTGGATCACCGACATGCCGGTGGTGTCGCGCAACTTTCACTAGGCGGCTTGCGGGGAGACGGCACCAACGAAAAGCGCCGACGAGCGGCGCTGGCGATGCTTGAGTAAAGCGCCGACGAGCGGCGCTGATGATGCTTGGGTAAAGCGCCGACGAGCGGCGCTTTACAGCACGGGCCGGTGAATTGTATAAATATACATATCACGCACATACCCGCACTCCGATGACGGATCTTACTGCAAGGCAGGCCCAGGTACTCGACTTCATCCGCACGCACATCGTCGAGAACGGCGGTGCGCCGACCCGCGCGGAAATCGCCGCTGCCTTCGGCCTGCGTTCGGCAAACTCAGCCGAACAGTATCTGCGGACCCTGGCTGAAAAGGGTCATCTCGAAGTCACCGGTCAGGCCCGGGGTATCCGCCTTGCGGCCCAGCACCGCGAACGCCGTGTCGAGATGCTCAAGGTGCCGGTGGTCGGCCGAGTCGCTGCCGGTCTGCCGATCCTGGCGGTCGAGAACCTCGACGACCATCGTGACCTCGCCGCCAACCTGTTCGAGCCGGCGCCGGACTTCCTGCTCCGCGTCAAGGGTCAGTCGATGCGCGATGCCGGCATCCTCGATGGCGATCTGCTGGCCGTGAAGCGCGCCAGCAATGCCATGAACGGCCAGATTGTCGTCGCCCGCATCGGCGACGAAGCCACGGTCAAGCGCTTCAGGCGCGATGGCCACATCGTCAGCCTGATTCCCGAAAACAGCGACCCTGCCTACCAGCCGATCGTCCTCGACCTGCGCCAGCAGGAACTGGTGATCGAAGGACTGGCCCTGGGCGTTATTGGAGTACGTCGATGAACCTGCAACAGCAACGCGAAGAAGCGCGCCGTCGTCGCCTGATCAATCGCAGCGTCGTCCAGCACCGCCAGCGCTACTTCGACGATGTCCGTCGTGGCGTCGTCACCCAGAGCCTGCCGCTGGGCCGTGTGCTGCCGGGACCGCTGACGCCATCGCCGCTGCCCATGCAGGAACCGGAGATGATCGACAGCCCGGCGATCACGCTGACGCTGAAGTTCGGCATCGTCGCTGCCATGTTCGGGCTGCTCGTGCAGTTTCGCGAGCCGCTGCTGAATGCCGTGCTGTCACTGCTCCCCGGCGTCACGGGCTGACCGATGGCCCGCCACGGCTATCCGATGTCGGGAATCGGCGGTGCGGCGTCAGCGAGTCCGCTGTCGGCGCGGGGACTCGGCATGCCGGGCAAGGATTTCAGCTCCTGCTGGTCGGCGCTGCCCAGCGGCATTCGCCAGCGGCTTGAACCGATGCTTGCGACCACGCCCGCCGTGATCGAGGCACGGCGCTCGTCCGGCGCGGACGCCCGCTGATGACCGGCCTGAATCCAGCGACGATTCAGGCCGTTCCCCGACAGACCGGGCCGCTACTGCGTCTACTGCGTCGCAATTGCCGCGCGCTTGCCGCGCAGCACGAACTTCTGGATCTTGCCGGTCGCGGTCTTCGGCAACTCCAGGACCACGTGGAATGCCGTCGGCACCTTGAAGTGCGCCAGACTCTGTCGGCAGAAGGCTTTCAACTCGCCATCGGCCAGGCTGGCGCCGTCACGCAGCACGACGAAAGCTTCAGGCGATTCGCCCCATTTCTCGTGCGGCATGCCGACCACGGCGACCTCGACGATCGCCGGGTGACGCAGCAACGCGGCTTCGACCTCGATCGACGAGATGTTCTCGCCGCCGGAAATGATCACGTCCTTGATGCGATCACGAATCTCGATGTAGCCGTCTGGATGGACAACAGCCGCGTCGCCGGTGCGGAACCAACCGCCCTTCAGCGCCTTCGCGCTCGCTTCCGGATCGTTGTAATAGCCGCGCATCACGGTGTTGCCGCGCGCCACGATCTCGCCCAGGGTCGCTCCGTCGGCAGGAACCGGCCGATCGCTGTCATCGAAGACGGCAGTTTCGCCCGAGGTGATCAGTTCGACGCCCTGGCGTGCCTTGATCTTCGCGCGCTGCTCGGACGTCAGCTGGTCATGCGCCGGCAGCGGTTCGCAGATGGTGATGAACGGCGCCGTCTCGGTCAGGCCGTAGGCCTGGGTGATCGTCCACTTCAATTCGCCTTCGACGCGTTCGATGGTGGCCGGTGCCGGCGGCGCACCTGCAGTGATCACGCGGACGCCCGGCCGCACTGCACGACGCTGGGCTTCTGGGCCGTTGGCAATGCCGATCAGCACGGTCGGTGCCGCGCAGAGCAGGGTCACTTTTTCCCGATTGATGTGGTCATAGATCGCCAGCGGTTCGACCTTGCGCAGGCAGACATGAGTGCCGCCAACGGCCGTCACGGTCCAGACAAAGGTCCAGCCGTTGGCGTGGAACATCGGCAAGGTCCACAGGTAGCGATCGGATGGCGTCATGTGCATGTGCACCAGCACGCCCACCGAATTCATCCAGGCATTGCGGTGCGTGATCATCACGCCCTTCGGACGCGACGTCGTGCCGCTCGTGTAGTTGACCGACAGCAGATCGGTTTCCTCGATCGGGTAGCGCTTGAAGTCAGGGCTCGCCGCGGCAATCAGTTTTTCGTACTCGAGCCAGCCAGCGCGCGAGCCTTCGAAAGCGATGAAATGCGACACCCCTGGGAGTTGGCCGCGGACGCTGTCGATTGCATCGAAATAGTCCGGGTGTGCACAGACCACCTTCGCGCCGCTGTGATTGATCAGGTAGACAAAGTCGTCGGCGGTCAATCGATAGTTGATCGGCACGATCACAGCACCGTATTGCGGTGCTGCGTAGTACATCTCGAGATTGGTGTGGGTGTTCGGCGAGATCAGCGCAACCCGGTCACCCTTCTCGACACCAAGCTGCTGCAATGCCGACGAGGCGCGATCGCAGCGATTGAGGAACTGCGCGTAGGTGAACCGAAACTCGCCATCGACGACCGCTTCGCGATCGGCGTGCAGCTTCAGGGCGCGACGCGCGAATTCCAGCGGGCTCAATGGCGTTTCCACGGCGACTTCTCCTCGATTGTTCTTGTCAGGAGGGCAAGCGGCATCCGCATGCCTTGTCTGACGCAATCAAGCTTACCGGCGGAGACAGATGCTGGGTATCGGCTCGCCGTCGAATGCGGACCCCGAAAGGGTTCGCCCCCGTGCCGTGCTTGGAGCAGAGCCTTGTCTCCGTATATCGGCGAGACCAATATCGAAGACAGGGACGCGCGAAAAAACCGCCGGATCCACTGGAGTGGATTGGCAGCTTCGGTGTTCAGGAAATGGAGCAAGCTTCAGAGGCCTTGGTCATCGAGAGCTGAAGTCGATGATGGCGTCCCTACGGGGATTCGAACCCCGGTTCTCACCGTGAAAGGGTGGTGTCCTAGGCCTCTAGACGATAGGGACAACAAGGCGGTGAAACGATTCCCACTGAAAAAGTGGTGGAGCCAGCCGGGATCGAACCGGCGACCTCTTGCATGCCATGCAAGCGCTCTCCCAGCTGAGCTATGGCCCCGTACAGCGGAGGCGCATTATAGGGGGGCGATTTTCAGACCTCAAGCACTTTCTCAAAAAACTTCACGGCGAAGCGGCGCGACGAAAAGCGATCCTCTGAAGCGCTGCTCGCCAGCCTTTCTGGATCGTGGCGGTATTCGGCAAAACGGCAATCCATTAGACTGCAAGGCCGTTTTCACCACGCCGAACCGTGCTTGCAGCAAGGTCGGCCCATCCGACCACCAGACCCCTCACAGCAAACCTCTCATGGCTACCGTCAGCACCAACGAAATGAAGTCGGGCGTCAAGGTTCTCATCGACGGCGAACCGTACGCGATCCTCGACAACGAATACCGCAAGCCTGGCAAGGGCCAGGCGACGAACACCATCAAGATCCGCGCGCTGAAGACCGGCCGCGTGCTCGAGAAGACGCTGAAGTCCGGCGATACCTGGGAACTGGCGGACGTCGAGCAGACGGAAATGCAGTACCTGTACAACGATGGCGAGTTCTGGACCTTCATGGATCCGGTCAGCTTCGAGCAGATCCAGGCCAACGATGCCGCCATGGCGGATGCCAAGCAGTGGCTGAAGGGCGAAGAGACCTGCACCGTGCTGCTCTGGAACGGCGTGCCGCTGAGCGTGGCCGCGCCGAACACCGTGATTCTCAAGATCACCGAGACCGATCCGGGCCTGCGTGGCGACACTTCAGGCGGCGGCGGCAAGCCGGCCAAGCTCGAAACCGGCGCCATGGTTCGCGTGCCGCTGTTCGTGCAGCAGGACGAAATGGTCAAGGTTGATACGCGTACTGGCGAATACCTCGCTCGCGCGGGCAAGTAAGCAATATTCAAGGCAGACGATAAATCAAGATGGCGAAGCCCAACGCAGCACCGACCGGTAGCACGACCATGGACGACAATCGGAAGAAGGCACTGGAAGCCGCCCTCAGCCAGATCGAGAAACAGTTCGGCAAGGGCGCGGTCATGCGGATGGGCGCTGATGATCCGGCGCGTGACGTGGATGTCGTGTCGACCGGTTCGCTGGCGCTGGACGTCGCGCTCGGCATCGGCGGTCTGCCGAAGGGCCGCGTCATCGAGATCTACGGTCCGGAGTCGTCCGGCAAGACCACGCTCTGCCTGCAGGTGGTCGCGGAGATCCAGAAGCACGGCGGCACGGCCGCCTATATCGATGCCGAGAACGCGCTTGATCCGCAGTACGCCGAACGTCTGGGCGTGCAGGTTTCCGATCTGCTGATCTCGCAGCCGGACACCGGCGAACAGGCGCTGGAAATCGCCGACATGCTGGTGCGCTCGAACAGTGTCGACTGCATCGTCGTCGACTCGGTCGCCGCACTGGTGCCGAAGGCGGAAATCGAAGGCGAGATGGGCGACAGCCATGTCGGCCTGCAGGCCCGTCTGATGTCGCAGGCGCTGCGCAAGCTGACCTCGAACATCAAGCGCTCGAACACGTTGGTGATCTTCATCAACCAGATCCGCATGAAGATCGGCGTGATGTACGGCTCGCCGGAAACCACCACAGGTGGCAACGCGCTGAAGTTCTACGCTTCCGTGCGCCTCGACATCCGCCGTACCGGCGCGATCAAGAAGGGCGAGGAGGTGGTCGGCAACGAGACTCGCGTCAAGGTGGTCAAGAACAAAATGGCGCCGCCATTCCGTGAAGCGCATTTCGAGATCCTCTACAACGAAGGCATCTCGAAGCTCGGCGAACTGATCGATCTCGGCGTCGAGCACGGCTTCGTCGAAAAGTCCGGCGCCTGGTACGCCTACAAGGGCGACAAGATCGGTCAGGGCAAGGACAACTCGCGCAACTACCTCAAGGAGCATCCCGAGGTTGCCGACGCCATCGAGACATCGCTGCGCGCCAAGCTGATGCCGGTGAAGACGCGCACGCCGGCAGCCGAGTAAGCCTCTGATGGAAAAGCCGCGGCGCGGGCGCAAGCCGCCGGCGCCGCTGGCGCCCGAAGCCGCGCGGGAGCGCGCACTGCGGGCGCTGGGGCGACGCGAGCACAGTGCGCGCGAACTGACCCGCAAGCTGACCCACGATGGACTCGACCAGGCGCACGCGTCCGAGATTGTCGGTGAACTCAGCGAATCGGGCTGGCAGAGTGACCAGCGCTATGCCGGCCTGCTCACCCGCTCCCGCATCGCCCAGGGTTACGGGCCTTTGCGAATCCGTGCCGAGCTGTCGTCTCGCGGCGTCGATGAAGCCTTGATCCGGGCCGCCTTGGACGATGCGGAGCCGGACTGGCTGGACATCGTCCGGCGCCTTCACGATCGCCGTTTCAATCGCCCGGCCAGCACGCCGAAGGAACGGGCCAGCCGCTACCGTTATCTGGCCGCACGCGGTTTCACCTCTTCGCAGGTGGCGACGGTACTCGGCACCGTGGTCGAGCACGACGAAGCGTTGCCGCCGGATGGCGATGACGCTGCCGATGACGCAGGCGATCCGTCCTGAGGCCTGAATCCGTGGCGAAACGCTGCCGGCCGGTCAGCGGATCGCTGCTGGGCGCAGATCGGCGCGATCGAGATCGAGCTGCTCGACCGGAATCACCTCGACGCGCAAGCCTTGTGCGCGTACCGCGCCGGCGAACTGCCGGGCGTCCCCGACGATCACCATTCGCCATGCCGAGGCCGGCAGATGCTGATGGGCATAGTCGCGCATCTGTCCGGCGGTGACGGTGTCGATCGCGCGGGTGACCCTGGCCATTTCACCGGCGTTCTGGCCCTTCGCCACCTGTCCGCTGATCAGGTCGACCAGCCCGCCGGCGGTCTGCAGTGCGCGCTGGTAGCGGCCGCCGTAGCCGGCCTTGCGGGCGGCAAGCTCGTCGGCGGGTACGGTCTCCGACGCCAACCGCAGCAGTTCGCCGCGTATCAGTGCAAGCACCTCGGCGGCGGATTCGTTCTTGGTCTGGGCGTTCGCGTACAGGGCGCCGGCGCCGCGTTGCACGCTGAACTCGGCGTGGGCGCTGTAACTCAGGCCACGCTTGATGCGGATCTCCTGATTCAGCCGCGACGAGTAACCGCCGCCCAGGACTGCCGCAGTGACCAGCCCGACGTAGTAATCCGGCGCGGCGCGTGACGGCAGAGCGGTACCGATCACCACCGTCGCCTGGCCGGCGTCCTTCAGATCGACGATCAGCACGTCGGCGGCCGGTGGCCGCAGCGGGTCTCGGGGCGCGGCGGCCGGGTCGGCAACGGTCCCGGCGCTGAGCGGCGTCTTGCCCGGCAACCAGTCGCCGAAGATCTGCGCCGCCAGTGCCTGTCCGGTTTCCGGATCGAGGTCACCGGCCAGCACCAGAACGGCGTTGTCGGGCCGGTAGTGCCGAGCGTGCAGCGCACGCAGCTCGGCCCGAGTGATCCGTTCGATGCTGGCGATGCTGCCGGTACGTGGATGACCGTAGATGGCCTCGCCGTGCACGCGGCGGGCAGCCACCAGATCGGCGAGCTCGCCGGGGTCGGTCAGGCTCAGGCGCAAGGCATCCAGCGTCTGGCCGCGCAGACGTTCGACTTCGTCGGCGGCGAACGCCGGATGGCGCACCACGTCGGCCAGCAGGTCGAGGGCGGCGGCCAGTTTCGGCGTGGTCACGGTGATGCCGATGCGGCTTGCATCCCAACCGGCCTGCGCGTGCAGGCTGCCCCCCAGCGCCTCGGCGGCAGCGGCCAGCTGCGGCGCACTGCGGGCGCCGGCCGGTGACTGGGTGCCCTGGGTCAGCAGGCTGGCGGTGAAATCCGCCAGTCCGGCGCGGTCTGGCGGGTCGACTTCGCCACCCGACAACAGCAGGAACTCGGCGGCGACCAGCGAGCGGCCGGGACTCGGCAGCACGATCACCCGCAGGCCGTTGGCCAGCGTGCTTTCGATCGGCGCCGGCATTGTTGACGCCCGCGCCGCAGCGATCGGCGGCAGCGGGCTGCCGGTGGCCGCCGCAGGTGCGGCCTGCCGCTGGCAGCCGGCGACGACGGCGAGCAGCAGCATGGCGGCGAGACGGCTCATCGCGCGGCTCCGCTGGCGGCGGGCGCTTCCGGAAGGTATTCGAGCGTCACCCGGTGGCGGCCCAGCAGTTCCTTCCGGACCACTCGCTGCACGTCGGCGGCGGTGACCGCGAGCAAGGCACCGAGTTCGCGGTTGGCATCGGCGGCCCGGCCGGTACGCAGCCAGGCCTCGCCGAGCGCGGCGGCGCGATCGTCGACGGCTTCGCGCTTTTTCAGCAGGTCGGTCAGCAGCAGCGTTCGGGCCTTGTCGAGTTCGGCGGCGGTGATCGGCGCGTCGGCGAGTCGGCGGATTTCAGCCAGCAGGCTGCGTTCGACCCGGGCCACCGACTGGCCGCTGGCCAGCACGGCCACTGCCGAGCAAAGCCCGCGGTCGGCGAGATCGTCGTAGCTGAAATCGACGAACTGCACCGCCTGCTGGCGGTAGACCAGCGCTTGGTTCAGCCTCGACGAGACGCCACCGGCCAGCAGGGCTTCGGCGACGCGCAGCGCCGCCGCCTCCGGGCTGCCAGCGGCTGGCGCCAGCCAGGAGATCGCCAGCGCCGGCAACGGCACGTTGGCCAGGCGGACCGAGCTGCGCCGATCGGCCTCGCGTTCCGGCTCGACGATCCGCACGCGCGGAATCGTCGTTGCCGGCTTCGGAATGCTGTCGAAATGGCGATCGACCCAGGCATCCAGCTCGGCCGGATCGAAATCGCCGCTGACCACCAGCGCGGCGTTGTCGGGCCGGTAGTAGGTCGCGTGGAAGGCGCGCACGTCGTCGAGGGTGGCGGCGTCGAGTTCCTCGATGCTGCCGATGGTCGGGCGCCGGTACGGATGGACGCGCCAGGACGCCTGCTGCAGCAGGTGGTAGAGGCGGCCGTAGGGCGGCGTCAGGATCGAGGCGCGGAACTCTTCCTGGACCACCGCGCGTTCCGACCGGAAGCTGGATTCGTCGACCTCCAGATGCTGCAGGCGCTCGGCCTCGGCCCAGAGCAGGCGTTCGAGGTGATTCGACGGGACGATGCTGATGTAGCGGGTGTCGTCGTCGCTGGTGCTGGCGTTGTTCTCGCCACCGACATCCTCGGTGAGCCGGTCGAACTGTTCGTCGGCGAGGAACTTGGTGCGCTTGAACATCATGTGCTCGAACAGGTGCGCGAAGCCGCTGCGTCCGGGCGGATCATCCTTGGCGCCGACCCGGTACCAGACCTGCACGGCCACGGTCGGGCTGCGGTGATCCTCGATGCTGAGCACGGTCAAGCCGTTGGCCAGCACGCGTTCGCGGAACGCCAGCGGCGGCAGCTTCAGCGGTGCCTCGGCCGGCGCGGTCAGCGGCAACGCGGCGACCATCGTCAGCACCGCGAGACACAGGCATTGCCGAACCGCCATCGCAGGATTTCCGGAACAGGGACCGCCGCGACGATAGCAAAGCGGGCCGCGGATCAGCCGCCGGCCAGCACCTGCTGCACGAACGGCAGGGTCGGGCGGCGGCGCGCGGCCAGCGCCGCGCGATCGATGCGCGCCAGCGCGGTCAGCAGGCTGGCGGTATCGCGCGGCAGATGGGTCAGCATCCAGTGGATGGTCTCGTACGGCAGCTCAAGGCCGAGCCGCTGGGCGCGTGATTTCAGCATCGCGGCATGGGCATCGTCGTCGAGCGCGCGCAGCGGAAAGCTGGCAGCGGCGCAGAGCCGGGTCCGCAGGTCGGGGAGGCGGGCGATCGCCAGCCGGTCCGGCGGCAACGCCGCCGACAGCAGGCAGCGTCCGCCGTGGCTTTTCACCGCGTCGAGCAGGCGCAGCAGCGCCTGCGCCCAGTTGCGGTCCTGCAGCGGTGCGTCGACATCATCGACACAGACCAGATCCATGGTCTCGAAGCCGTGCAGCACGGCCGGATCTTCGGCGGCGAACGAGCCCAGCGGCAGATAGGCGGCGCGGGCCCGGCGCGACAGCGCATCGCGCGAGGTGGCTTGCAGCAGATGGGTCTTGCCACAGCCGCGCGGCCCGTGGATCAGCGTGGTGCTGCCATCGCCCTCGCCGAGTTCGCGCAGCGCCGCCAGTGCCTGGGCGTTCGGCCCGGCGTGGAAGTTGTCGAAGCTGGCGGCGTCCGGCAGTTGCACGGACAGCGGCAGTTGCTCGCCGATCACGGCTGGGCTTCGGGTTCCGTGGCGGGCGGCGGTGTCTCGTCGACATCGAGATACAGCGCGCTCCGCGCCCAGCGCTTCAGCGCGTGACGCACCAGCACGGCGAGCACCGCGGCCACCGGCAGGGCCACCAGCACGCCGACGAAGCCGAACAGCTGGCCGCCGGCCATGATCGCGAAGATCACCGCGACCGGATGCAGGCCGATGCGATCGCCGACCAGCATCGGCGTCAGCACGCCGCCTTCGAGCATCTGGCCGATGGTGAACACCAGCGCCACCCAGGCGACCCCGGTCACCGACTGCTCCTGGACCAGCATCGCGATGCTGGCCGCCAGCAGGCCACCGACGAAGCCCAGATACGGCACGAAGCTGACCAGGCCGGAGATGATGCCGATCAGCAGCGCCACCTTGAGCCCGACCACCCAGAGACCGAACGAATAGATGATGGCGAGCGCCAGCATCACCAGCAGCTGGCCGCGGATCAGCGCGCTGAGCACATCGTTGGCTTCGCTGGCGAAGGCAACGCCCTGCGGCAGCAGCCGGCGCGGAATCAGATTGCGGATCCTGGCGACCATCACGTCCCAGTCGCGCAGCAGATAGAAGCTGACGATCGGAATCAGGAACAGGTTGGCGAGAAAGCCGAGCAGCGCCGGTGTCGAACGGCCGACATAGCCGGCGATGATCGACGCGAAATCGCTGGCGCCGTCCCAGTGCGACGCCAGGAACTTGCGCAGGCTGTCGACATCGAGCTGGTAGCCGCGCGGCATCTTCAGGCCCAGCTTCGGCATCGCCACCTGCTGCACCCACTGCGCCCAGGTCGGGATGTTGTCGATCAGCGACAGCACCTGGGTCTGCAGCAGAGGCACGATCAACAGCAGCGCCAGCACCGCCACCAGCGTGACCAGGACAAACAGGATGCAGACGGCTGCGGTGCGCGACAGCCGATGGCGTTCCATGCGGTCGACGATCGGATCGCCGATGTAGGCGAACACCGCCGCCACCGCGAACGGCGCGAGGATCGGCGCCAGCAGGTACAGGAACACCAGAAACGCGGCGACCAGCACGAACCAGCCCCAGTGCTCGCGCAGCATCGACAGGGCCGTCGCCTTCTGTGTAGCAGCCACTGGAGTCATGGAACACGGGAAGGGAGCGGGAACGGCTAAAATCATACGGCCCCAAAGCCCCACGCGCCCATGACCTCAGCCGAAAAACCCAGCAAGCCTTTCCCGAAGCCGACGAAAGCCGCCGGCACGTCCCGAGGCAAGCTGGCCGCGCGGCCGAAGGCGGCCCCTGTCGCCGTGCCCGTTTCGCTGACGTACGCCGATGCCGGCGTCGACATCGATCGCGGCGACGCGCTGGTCGATGACATCAAGAAGATCGTCAAGTCGACGCATCGGCCGGAGGTGATCGGCGGTGTCGGCGGCTTCGGCGCGCTGGTCACCCTCCCGACCAAGTACAAGCAGCCGGTGCTGGTTTCCGGCACCGACGGCGTCGGCACCAAGCTGCGTCTCGGCATCGAATCCGGCCGCGTCGAAGGTCTCGGCCAGGATCTGGTCGCGATGTGCGTCAACGACGTGCTGGTCAACGGCGCCGAGCCGCTGTTCTTCCTCGACTATTACGCCACCGGCAAGCTCGATACCGATGTCGCCTCGTCGGTGATCAAGGGCATCGCGCGGGGCTGCAAGCTGGCCGGCTGCGCGCTGGTCGGCGGCGAAACCGCCGAAATGCCCGGCATGTACCAGCACGGCGACTTCGATCTCGCCGGCTTCTGCGTCGCCGTTGCCGAGAGGAAGAAGCTGATCGACGGCACCCGGATCGCCAAGGGCGACGTGCTGATCGCGCTGCCGTCTTCCGGTCCGCACTCGAACGGCTATTCGCTGATCCGCAAGATTCTCGAAGTCAGCCGCGCCACCCACGGCGAAAAGCTCGCCAAGGGCAGCTTGATCGAAGCGCTGATGCAGCCGACCACGATCTATGTGAAGCCGGTGCTGAACCTGCTCGAAGCGGGCATTCCGGTGCGCGGCATGGCCCACATCACCGGTGGCGGCATCACCGGCAACCTGACGCGGATGTTCCCGAAGGGCCTGACCGCCGTCGTCGACATGGCCAGCTGGAAGCGTCCCGACGTGTTCTCCTGGCTGCAGGCGCACGGCAACGTCGAGGAAGACGAGATGCGCCGGGTGTTCAACTGCGGCGTCGGCTTCGTGCTGGTGGTGCCGCGCAAGCACGCCGATGAAGCGCTGGCGCTGCTGAAGGCCGACAAGATCCGCGGCTGGATGCTCGGCGAAGTGGTGCCGGGCGACGCGGAACACGTCCAGTACGCTTGAACGGCACCGCTGCGCGCCTCGCGGTCGTCATCTCCGGTCGCGGACGCAATCTGAGGGCGCTGCACGCCGCGGTGGCTGACGGCCGGATTCCGGCGACGATCGTCGCAGTGATCAGTAACCGGGCCGACGCCGAAGGGCTGGTGTTCGCGCGCGAGGCGGGGCTGCCGTGCGTGGTGGTGCCGCATCGCGACTACCCGGATCGTGCGAGCTTCGATGGGGCGCTGGCCGACACGCTGGACGGCGTGAAGCCGGACATCGTCGCGCTTGCCGGATTCATGCGCATCCTCACCGAAGGCTTCGTGCGCGCCTTCGAAGGCCGGCTGCTGAACATCCACCCGTCGCTGCTGCCGCGCCACAAGGGCCTGCATACCCACGAGGCGGCGCTGCGCGACGGTGATGTCGAACACGGCGCCACCGTGCACTTCGTGACGCCGCAGCTCGATGGCGGACCGAGGGTGATTCAGGGCAAGTTCACGATAGGCGCGCATGATGACGCCGCTCGACTCGCCGAGCGGGTGATGATGGACGTCGAGCAGCGCATCTATCCGCAGGCGGTCGCCTGGATGGCACGCGGCGAGTTGCGATTCGATCAGGGTGTCGCCGCATTTCGCGGCCGCCCGTTGGCCGAGCCGCTGAGCCTGGATGATCTGGAGCCCGGATTCCGATGAAGCTGCTGTCCGCCGTGGCTGCATGGCTGCTCACCACCGCTGCGCTCGCCGCCGAGGCGCGGCTGCCGGATCTGGATCTGGTCTACGCCGTTCAGTACGCCGGCATCAATGCCGGCGAAGCGGACATCAGCCTGAAGCCGGACGGCGCGCCCGGCTGCTATCGCTACGACACGCAGACCCGGCCGGTCGGCTTCGTGAAGGCGCTGTTCGGTGCGCCGAACCAGTACAGCCACTTCTGCGTGGCCGACGGCGTGGTGCGCTCGCAACGCTACGAATCGGTGCTCAAGGACGACGACGAGCAGAGCTACCGGCTCGATTTCGACTATGTGAAACGACAGGTCACCGACGAGAACGGTCGCGTCCGCGAGATCCCGGCCGAAGCGGTGGACAGCTTCTCGCTGCAGCAGGCGGTGCGCCTCTGGGTGGCGCAGCACGCCGATGACGCCGAGCCGCCGATCGCCCGCTTCACCATGGTCGACCGCAAGAACCTGACCTACTACCAGCTCAAGATCGCCGGTCGCGAGACGATCAAGACGCCGGCCGGCGTATTCGAGACGATTCGCCTGGAGCGCATCGACAATCCGGGCAAGGTCGGCCGCTTCTGGCTCGCCGCCGAGCGCGACTGGATGCCGGTGAAGATCGAGACCCGCAGTGGCAAGAAGCCCAGCCTGGTGATGTCGCTGAAGCGCTGATCGCGACCATCGGTACGGGGTTGTCCACCGGCTGACGATAGTCTCGCTGCATATAGCGTATGAATATCTTTATGGGATGATTTCTAAGGCAATGGCTATATTCCCTCGCGCTGTATCCATTCCAACGAGGGCTGATCCATGCTCAAGAAATCATTGCATCTGGCGGCTGCATTCGCCGTCACCGTTTCACCTTTTTCGCTGCTCGGAACCGCAGGCGCCGATGACGGAGCGGCGCGCAGCACGCAGTTCTGGTGGCCGGAACAACTCAACCTCGCACCGCTGCGTCAGCACGGTGCCGAATCGAACCCGTACGGCGATGACTTCGACTACGCGAAGGCCTTCGCCAGCGTCGATCTCGCGGCTCTGAAGGCGGACCTCAAGCAGGTGCTGACCACCTCGCAGCAATGGTGGCCGGCCGATTACGGCAACTATGGGCCGTTCTTCATCCGGATGGCCTGGCACAGCGCCGGCACCTATCGCGTGTCCGACGGCCGGGGTGGCGCCGGTTCGGGCCAGCAGCGCTTCGAGCCGCTGAACTCGTGGCCGGACAACGTCAACCTCGACAAGGCCCGCCGTCTGCTGTGGCCGGTGAAGCAGAAGTACGGCCGCAACGTCTCCTGGGCTGATCTGATGGTGCTGACCGGCAACGTGTCGCTGGAAACCATGGGCTTCAAGCCGTTCGGATTCTCCGGCGGCCGTCGCGATGACTGGGAGCCGGAACTGGTCAACTGGGGCCCGGAAGCCGAGATGCTGGGCGACAAGCGTTACACCGGCCAGCGCGAGCTGGCCAAGCCACTCGCCGCCGTCCAGATGGGCCTGATCTACGTCAATCCGGAAGGCCCGAACGGCAAGCCGGATCCGCTGGCCGCCGCCAAGGACATCCGCGACACCTTCGGCCGCATGGCGATGAACGATGAGGAAACCGTCGCCCTGATCGCCGGCGGCCACACCTTCGGCAAGGCGCACGGTGCCCACAAGCCGGAAGAATGCGTCGGCAAGGAACCGGCGGCTGCCGCGGTTGAAGAGCAGGGCATGGGCTGGAAGAACAAGTGCGGCAAGGGCAATGCCGAAGACACTGTCAGCAGCGGTCTGGAAGGCGCATGGACCTCGGCCCCGGCCCAGTTCACCCACCAGTACCTGACCAACCTGTACGCCTTCGAGTGGGTGCAGACGAAGAGTCCGGCGGGTGCCATCCAGTGGGTGCCGAAGAACGCCGATCAGGTGAAGACGGTTCCGGACGCGCACATCAAGGGCAAGATGCACGCGCCGATCATGTTCACCACCGACCTCGCGCTGAAGACCGACCCTTCGTACAAGAAGATCACCGAGCGCTGGCTGAAGAACCCGCAGGAATTCGATGCCGCGTTCGCCAAGGCCTGGTTCAAGCTGACCCATCGCGACATGGGGCCACGTGCCCGCTACATCGGCCCTGACGTGCCGAAGGAAGAACTGGTCTGGCAGGACCCGATTCCGGCGGTCGACCATCCGCTGGTCGATGCTGCCGACATCGCCAGCCTGAAGGGCAGGATTCTCGCGTCCGGGCTGAGCGTGCCGGAGCTGGTGCGCACCGCCTGGGGTTCGGCAGCGAGCTTCCGCGGCACCGATTACCGTGGTGGCGCCAACGGTGCGCGGATTCGTCTTGCCCCTCAGAAGGACTGGCCGGCCAACAACCCGGCCGAGCTGAAGAAGGTGCTGGCCAGGCTCGAGGGCATCCAGAAGGACTTCAACAAGTCGGCGTCCGGCGGCAAGAAGGTGTCGCTGGCCGATCTCATCGTGCTCGGTGGCGCGGCGGCGATCGAGGAAGCGGCGAAGAAGGCCGGTGCCAGTGTCACGGTCCCGTTCACGCCGGGCCGCAACGACGCCAGCCAGGACAAGACCGATGTCGCCTCGTTCGCGGTGCTGGAACCGAAGGCCGACGGCTTCCGCAACTACTACGACAAGGCGGCGGCGCTGTCGCCGGCCGAGGCGCTGGTCGACAAGGCCAGCCTGCTGACGCTGTCGGTGCCGGAAATGACCGTGCTGGTCGGCGGCCTGCGTGCGCTCGATGCCAACACCGGCGGCAGCAAGCACGGCGTGTTCACCGACAAGCCGGGCACCCTCAGCAACGACTTCTTCGTCAACCTGCTCGGCATGGAAACGAAGTGGGTGAAGTCGACGACGGCGGAAGCTGTCTATGAGGGCATCGATCGGGTCAGCGGCAAGCTGAAGTGGACGGCCACGCCGGTCGATCTGGCGTTCGGCTCCAGCGCCGAGCTGCGCGCGGTCGCCGAGGTCTATGGCGCTGCCGATGGCAAGGACAAGTTCGTCCGCGACTTCGTCGCCGCCTGGAACAAGGTGATGACGCTGGACCGCTTCGAGAAGATCTGAGCGGCATCGGGCGGATCGCGGTGCCTTGATACGGCACCGTGACTCACGCGATGCCTGCCCCGGCAGGCACGAAAAAGGCGACGGGAGACCGTCGCCTTTTTCGTGCGCTTCGCTGCCGCGCGAAACGCCGGTGTTCAGGCGGCGGGTAGCGCGCCTTCCGCCCGCAGCTTGGCCCGATGGCTGTCGATGTTCATCCGCGCCAGCGGCAGCAGCCGCGGATCGGTGTCCGGATACATCAGCGCCAGCATCTCGTCGACCGATTTGCCGGCTTCGCTGAGCGCCTTCACCTGCGCTTCGCGCTGGCGCCGGTGCTTCAGGGTCTGCTCCAGATAGAAGGTGCCGCCGAGCGCGGAACCGTGCGACGGCCAGATCACCTTCGGCTGCAATGCGATGACCTTTTCCAGGGTGGCGAAGTACTTGGCCATGTCGCCCTCGGGGGCGGAGATCACCACGGTGCCGACGCCCTGGATCAGGTCGCCGACGATGCACCAGGCCCGGTTGTCCGGCATCAGCGCCAGCTGGCCCTCGTCGTGTCCCGGCACGGCCAGCACCCGCACCGGTTGGCCAAGCCAGCTGCTGACCACGTCGCCATCGACGCGGGTGCGCACGGTCAGGCCGTCGAGCCAGCCGGGCTGGCGGTGGAGGATCCGCGCCCGGGTATCGGCGCTCATCGCAATCGGCACCTTGAGATGGCGGGCCAGTTCGTTGGCGAACTGGCGATGATCCGGGTGGTGATGGGTGATGAACACCTCGCTGATGCCGCGGCCGACCAGATGCGCGCAGAGCTTGTCGAACTCGGCGCGATTGGCTGGCGATGGGTCGACGATCAGTCGCGCGGCCCCGGCGTCGCCGATGATGAAGGCATTGGTGCGATCGGCCGGCGGCAGCGTGTTCGACGGAATCGGCAGCTGGTGGACGCCCTGCAGCGGCTCGATTTCCGGCGTGCCCTCGAAGGCGTTGTAGTCGCCGAGCCGGCTGATCCGCCGGCTGTGCGGATGCTCGGCCAGCGTCGCCAGCACATCGCGCGTCGGCGGCGCCAGCAGCAGCTCGCCGCGCCGGTAGCGGGCCATCCACTCGGTCGCACGGGCCCATTCGCCGCCGGCGAGTTCGCCGATCTCGATCGAGAACACCGGCTTGCGGCGCAGGTCGATGCGGAAGAAGCGGGTATCGAAGCGGATCGAGATGATCGGCGGCGAAATCGCCGCGCCGAGCCAGTCGATCGCCTGCACCTCGTCGGCTGCCAGCGCCGCATCGAGATCGAAGGACAGTTCCTCACGCAGCTCGCGCGCCAGCGAGGTGATGTGGTGTGGATCGAATCCGGCCAGCAGCGGGTGATCGAGCGGGTGGGCCTGATCGCCCGTGTCGACCTTGCCGCCGGGAAAGGCGGTGAAGCCGGGGAAAGCGGCCAGGTGTGGCTGCCGTTGGGTCAGGAAGATCTCGCCGTCGCAGACCAGCACGGCGGTGACGGCATCGACGACGCGCATCGCTGCTCGCCTACTCGAACGACTTCAGCGCCACCTTGTCGTTGCCGTAGGTGACGGTCAGCGTCTTGTCGCCCGACTTCCAGGTTTCCTTGCTCAGGCTGAGCACGCCGCCGACGTCCGTGGCCCTGCTGTCGTCGGGCTTGCCGAGCAGGGCATGCACCTCGTCGCGGCTCATGCCGGGACCGATCTTGTCGTAGTTTTCGGCGGTGACCTTCGACGAGCAGGCCGCAAGGGCGATCACGCAGGACAGCAGCAGGCAGCGGGCGATGTTCATCGGCGATCAGCAAGGCAGGGACGATGAAGGATGCCATAGGCCCCGCGATGGCAGGCGGCAGGTCTTGCCTCAGTGGCGATGGCGGTAGCCGTCGTCACGGTCGCGCCAGTCGCCACGCGGGCCGCGGCGTCCGTCATGGCGGCCATCTCGGTAGCCCTCGCGATAGCCGCGTTGATACGGACGCCCGCGGTAGTCGTGATAGCCGCCGTAGTAGTAGCGCGGACCGCAGTACGGACGGGGGACCTCGCGGTAGACCACCGCCGGTCCACGCCAGACCGGGCCCGGCGCGTAGTAGTACGGTGCGCCGTACAGCGGCACGCCGATCGACACACCGACATCGACGTGCGCCTGGGAGCCGAGTGGCGCCATCAGAGCCGAAAGGCCGAGTGCGCCGATCGCGAGCAGCTTGTGCATGGAATGCCTCCGGAAGTCGTGCCGATGGAGCGGAAGTTACGAGGCGCAGACTGAATCCTGCCTGAACATCTCCCGCTACTTGCTGACCATGCCCTTGAGTCCGCCGCTGATCAGCAGCGCGATGTCGCCGAGCACCAGCAGCGGCGCCACGCCGCCGGGCGACGCCAGATAGCGTGGCTCCCAGACCGGGTCGAACTTCTCCTTGAAGTTGCGCAGGCCCTGGAAGTTGTAGAAGTGCTCGCCGTGCGCGAACAGCAGGCCGCCGAAGCGGTGCCAGTTCGAGGCCAGCGTGTGGTCGGCCATGCCTGACAGCGGCGCCATGCCAAGGCTGAAGCGCTGGTAACCCTCGGCCTGGAAATGGCTGAGCAGCTTGACGAAGAGGAAGTCCATCGCGCCTTTCGGCGCATCCGGCTGGTGGCGCATCAGGTCGACGCTGGCCTCGATCCGGCGGCCGGTGGTCAGCAGGCTGGCGAAGGCGACGGCGCGGTCGTCCTTGCGGATCACCGCGACTGGCTGGCGTTCGAGATACGCGGGGTCGAAGGCGCCGAGCGAAAAGCCCTTTTCCGCCGTGTTGTGGGCGCCCAGCCAGGCGTCCGAGATCGCCCGCAGCTCGGGCATCAGCGCCGGAACGCCGGCCGCCGGGGTCACCTCGAAGCGCAGGCCCTCGCGTTCGGCGCGGTTGTAGCCGGCTCGCAGGTTGGCGCGGCTGCCACCCTTCAGCGTGAACTCCGGCAGCGGCACATAGGCTTCCTCGCCGAGCTTGAACACGTTGAGGCCGGCGTCGAGGTAGATCGGCAGGCTTTGCGGCCGCACCTGGTAGAACGACGGCCGGCTCGCCGAGTCGCGGGCCCGCTCGATGAACGACCAGACCAGCTCCGGCCATTCCTCGCGCGGGCCGACCGGGTCGAACAGCGCCACCCAGGAGCGGTTGCGCCGGCCGAACATGATGAAGGCGTTGCCGGATTCGGAAAACAGCAGCGGCTTGTCGCCGGTCAGTGCCAGCCCGGCGTCGGCGTGGTCCTGCTCGCGGATCACCGCCGTCGCGCGGGTCAGGGCTTCGCCATCCGGCATCACCAGCGGCGGCAGCGGCGGCCGCAGCAACTGGCGCAGCGCGAAGCCCAGCGTGATCATCGCCATCGCCACCAGCGCCCGCAGCGCGCGCGGGGCATGGCCATCGAACTCGAACTGCCACCACAGCTCGTGGCGATAGTCGACGTCGCGGTAGGCGAACATCAGCAGGCCGGTCAGCACCGCGAGGATGGCGGCGACCGCCGCCAGCCAGCCGCCGCTGAAGCGCTGGGCGAACAGCGAGGCCTTGCGGGTGAACTGGCTGCGCGACAGCGCCAGTGCCGCGACCAGCAGGCCGACGATGGTGACTTCCTGGATGCTCAGGCCGCGCGGCAGCGCGAACACCAGGCTCAGGCCGGCCAGCGCCAGCCCGGCCCACCATGCCGCGTCGAGCCGCTGCAGCATGCCGCGGGCGACGAACAGCAGCATGAGACCGGCGATGCTGCCGAGGAAATGCGCGCCTTCGACCAGCGGCAGCGGCACGTCGAGCGACAGCAGGTCGGTCGCGGTGACGGTGGCCGGCGTGACGCCAGTCGCCAGCAGGAACACGCCGACGATCAGAGTCTGCGCGGCCAGCAGCACCGGCGACAGGCTGACCACCGCGCGGGTCACCGGGGCGGCGGCGCCGCGGCGCAGCTCGGTGGCGATCAGCAGCGCCAGCGCCAGCAGCAGCGGCAGCACGTGGTAGGTCAGCCGGTAGAGCAGCAGCGCGCCGGCGATCCGGTCGGTCGGCACGGCGCCGCCGAGCGCCACCAGCATGATCGCCTCGAACACGCCGAGACCGCCCGGCACGTGGCTGATGATGCCGAGCACGGTGGCGATCGCGAAGAAGCCGACGAACGCCGGAAAGCTGACTGCGCCGCCCGGCAGCAGGCACCAGAGCACGGCTGCGGAGGCGATGATGTCGACCGCCGACACGATCAGCTGCTCGACCGCCAGCGGTCCCGATGGCAGCCGCAGGGTCAGGCCTTCACGCCATTTCAGGGTGCTGCCCTGGAAGCACAGCCAGATCAGCAGGGCGGTGGCCAGCACGGTGACTGCCGCCACGGTCTGCAGCGCCAGCACCGGCAGATGGGCGATCGGTGCGACCGCTTCGGCACCCCAGAGCAGCGCCACCGCGCCGACCGCGGTGATGCCGATGCCGAAGGCGCCGGCATTGAAGGCGATCGCCCGCGAGATCGCGCCGGCCTCGACGCCGGCGGCACCGTACATGCGCATCCGCACCGCGCCGCCAGTGAGCACGCCGAGGCCGACGGTATTGGCCAGCGCGTAGGCGATGAACGCGGTGCGGGCGACGATCCGGTACGGCACCACGGCGCCGACGAAGCGCAGCGAGGCGTGGTCGTAGCCGGTCAGCGCGGCATAGCTGATCGCGGTTGCCGCCAGCGCCAGCGCGATCGCCGACGGCCGGGTGTCGCTGACCGCGGTGACCAGCTCGGCGTAACTCAGCTCGGCCATCATGCCGTGCAGCGCCTCGTACATCAGGCTGACCACGAACAGCACGAAGCCGGCGACCAGCCACGGCTGCCAGCGCCGCAGCGCGGCGATCATCCAGGCCTTGCGTTCGCTGCTGATCACGCCGGGGTCCCTCGGTTCGGGCGGGGCATCGTGCCTCAGCCGCCGAGCGCCTGACCGAGATCGGCGATCAGATCGTCGGCATGTTCCAGTCCGACCGACATCCGCAGCAGGTTCTGCGGCGTGGTCGTATGCGGGCCTTCGACCGAGGCGCGGTGCTCGATCAGGCTTTCGACGCCGCCGAGGCTCGTGGCCCGGGTGAATACCGACACCCGGCCCGCTGCCGCCAGCGCCACCTCGCGGCCGCCGCGGACCTGGAACGACAGCATCGCGCCGTAGCCACCGGACATCTGCCGGCGCGCCAGCGCGTGGCCGGCATGGCTGGGCAGGCCCGGGTAGTGGACCCCCTCGACCGCCGGATGGCCGGCGAGGAACTCGGCAATCGCCTGAGCGTTGGCGGTCTGCGCCCGTACCCGCAGCGGCAGGGTGGCGATCGAGCGCTGCAGCAGCCAGCAGTCGAACGGCGAGGGCACGCCGCCGCCCTTGGTCTGCAGGTCGCGGATCCGCGCGAACAGCGCGCTGTCGCCGTCGCGGGCGATCACCGCGCCGCCGAGCACATCGCTGTGGCCGCCGAGATACTTGGTGGTCGAGTGCATGACCAGGTCGGCGCCCAGCGCCAGCGGCTGCTGGATCACCGGCGTGGCGAACGTCGAGTCGACGACCAGCGCCGCGCCGGCCGACCGGGCGATGTCGGCCAGCCCGGCGATGTCGCTGATCTTGAGCAGCGGATTCGACGGCGTTTCGGCCCAGATCAGCGTCGTCGATGGCGTCAGCGCCGCTCGCACGGCATCGAGATCGGTGAGATCGACGAGGCTGTGGGTCAGCCCCCAGCGCGCCAGCAGTTCGCGCAGCTGGGTGCGGGTGCCGTGGTAGACGTCGTCCGGGGCGATCACGTGGTCGCCCGGCGACAGCGCCTGGAACACCGACAGCGAGGCGGCCGAGCCGGACGCGAAGGCCGCCGCCGCCGTGCCGCCTTCAAGTGCGGCGAGCAGGGTTTCCAGCGTCGCCCGGCCCGGATTGCTCGACCGCGTGTAGATATGACCGTGCGGGTAATCGCCGTGGGCATCGCGGGCGAAGGTCGTCGACAGGATCGGCGACGGAGCGACGGCACCGGTCGCGGTGTCGGCAGCGCGGCCGGCGTGGATGGCGAGCGTTTCGAGCTTCATTCGGGCAGCAATCGTGTTCGGGTACATCGTCGGGATGGGGAGCTTACAGCGTGCCGAAGGCGATTCCTGCAGCGAGCAGCGCGCCACGTTCGCGTGCGGCGGCCAAGGCCGCCGGATCCGGCTCGCCCTTGACGATCAGCGGCTCGGCCACCCGCTTCCAGCGATAGCCGCTGGCGATCCGTTCCAGCGCCCGCACCGCACCCGTTCCATCATTGCCGGCGCTGACCAGCATCAGGTACGGCAGGCCGTCGACCCTGCCTTCGGCCGGGTAGTAGGTGCGATCGAGAAAATCCTTCACCGCGCCGGACAGGTAGCCGAAGTTCTCCGGCGTGGCGACGATCAGGCCGTCGGCGGCCAGCAGGTCATCGAGCCCGGCATCGAGCGCCCGCAGTACCCGGACGTCGACCTCGTCGGCGAATTCGGACGCGCCCTGGCCGGCGGCAGCCACCAGTTGCCCGGTGCGGCCGGTCTGCGTGCTCCAGATGATCAGCAGGCGCTTCATGAGGGTCCGCCGGCATCAGCGCAGGCTGCGCTTGAAGCGATGAATCAGGCGCCGCTGCAGCTTCGATGGCCGGTCGCTGCTGATCTCGTCGGCCGCCGCCCGGGCCTCGGCTTCGCGGGCGCGGCGGGTCTTGCTGGCCTCGGTTTCCGCGTACAGCAGCCGGGCGAACGGGGCGGCGAGGCGCTGGTCGCTGCGTTCCAGCACGGTCACCTGCATCTCGTCGAAGCCGCGCTTGATGCCGATCTCGGCGCCGAGCGCGACCTCCTTCGCGACCTTCGCGCGCTGCCCCTCGTAGCGGACGTGACCGGCCTCGATCGCATCCTTGGCGAGATTGCGGGTCTTGTAGAAGCGCGCTGCCCACAGCCACTTGTCGAGCCGCACCGAGTCGACCGGCTTCGGATGGCGTGGCGGCGGATCGCCGCCGTCATCGCCATCGAGGTCGTCGTCATCGTCGTCGATCAACTCAGTCTCCTGTCGGACGGCGGCAGACCGGCCCGGCGATCACCGGCAGGCCGATCGCGAAGCGCAGGCGGCGCAGTGCCCGCTGCGTGGCCTCGGGCGATGCGCCGTAGTCGGACACGAAGCGCAGCAGCGCATCGACATCGACCGGTTCGCTGCGGGCGATGGCGCAGGCGGCGTCGAGAGCCGCGCGATCGCCTTCGTCGAGCCAGGCTTCGAGATGCGCGTGCAGCGCCGCCGGATCGACGGCCATCAGGACGCCACCGGCACCGGCGCCGGTTCGCGGGTCTGGCGCCATACCACCACCAGGGCGGCGAAGGTCAGGCTGGCGGCGAGCAGGAACGGTGCGCCAGGCAGGTGCAGCGCGCTGCCGCGGCCGATGAAGAACGCGAAGCTGCCGGTGAACAGTGCCGGGGCGAGCATGCCGGCGATGCCGACGATGCTGGTGTTCGCACCCTGCAGGCGGCCCTGTTCGCTGGGCAGCACGCGCTGGGTCATCAGGCTCTGCAGGCCCGGGTTGAACAGGCCCATCAGCGCGAACACCGGCATGCCGGCCCAGAACCACGGCGCGGTCGGCGCCAGCGCCATCCACAGGAAGCCGACGGTGCCGCAGGACAGGCCGCTGTACATCGAGACGCGTTCGCCGAAGCGCTTGACGAAGCGGCGTACCAGCCCGCCTTCGACGGCGATGTTCAGCACGCCGGTGAAAGTCAGGGTCAGGCCGGTCGTCTCGGCGTTCCAGCCGTAGCGGTAGCCGGTGTACAGCACGAACACGCTGGGCAGGACATAGCGGGCCAGCTGGAACAGCAGGTTGACGAAGGCCAGCCCGGCCAGCCCCGGATAGGCACGCAGCAACTGCAGCGCTCCGACCGGATTGGCGCGCGACCACGAGAAAGCACTGCGCTTTTCCGGCGGCAGCGATTCCGGCAGCACCAACAGGCCGTACAGCGCGCTGACCAGCGCCAGCGCGGCGGCGCACCAGAACGGCAGCCGAGGGTCGATGCCGCCGAGCAGGCCGCCGAGCGCCGGGCCGACCACGAAGCCGAGGCCGAAGGCCGCACCCAGCATGCCGAAGCCGGCGGCGCGCTTGTCCGGCGGGGTGATGTCGGCGACATAGGCGGCCGACACCGAAAAGCTCGACGCGGTGATGCCGGACAGGATGCGGCCGAACAGCAGCCAGCCGACGGTCGGCGCCAGTGCCATCACGATGTAGTCGAGGCCGAGACCGAAACAGGAGATCAGGATCACCGGCCGCCGGCCCCAGCGATCGGACAGCGCGCCGAGCAACGGCGAAAACAGGAACTGCATCAGCGCCCAGGCGGTCGCGAACAGGCCGTAGGTTTCCGCGGCGTAGGCGGTGTCGCCGCCGCGGAACTGCTCGATCAGTTTGGGCAGCACCGGGATGATCAGGCCGAAGGCCAGCACATCGATCACCACGGTGATGAAGATGAAGATCAGGGCAGCGCGCCGCTGCGGGCGCGCCGCAGGCGGCGCCTCCGTCATCGGCGGCTGCGCTCCCGGGCCGGCTGCGTCACCGCCTCAGGCCACCGAGTAGATCTGGTGGCTGTGATGCGATTTCGGCTCCCAGAGCTGGATGCCGGCCTCGACCTCGGTGGCGCGGATCAGGTTGTCGCCGCCGCGCAGGGTGGCGGTATCGACGAACGCCGATTCCAGCACGCGGACCAGGCCGCGGATATTGCCGTGCCAGCGGCAGTCGCGGATCACCGCCCAGGCCTCGCTGGACAGCCCCGTGGGCGCGACCCAGTTGGTGCAGCGGCCGACCAGTTTGGCCAGCGCCGTCGCCACCACCGCGATCATGTCTTCCTCGCGCTTCGACAGTTCCGGCACCTGCAGGGTCGAGGCGCCGAGGCGGGTGAACTGGTCAAGGTTCACCGAGTTCATCAGGTGGGTCCACGAGCGGTTGGTGGCGTACAGCACCGCGCAGTCCAGCGGCTGCTTGGCCGAGGCGCCATACGGCAGGTACTGGCCGTTGTCGAGCGCTTCCATCAGCACTTCCATCACCGCGCCGTTGATCTCGTGGCTCTCGTCGAGGAAGCAGACGCCGTCACGGGCGTGCTGGAAGGCACCGGTGCGGGCACCGGCGCCCGGAAAGGCGCCGGAGACGTGGCCGCAGAGCAGCGACTTGATCGCGGCCTTGTCGCCGACGCTTTCGGCCGCCAGGTTGACCGACACGAACTTTCCCTTGGCGCGCTGCAAGTAGTAGTAGTACGCCAGCGTGGTCTTGCCGGAGCCCGGGCCGCCGAGCAGGCAGGCGCGCGAAATGCCGTTGGCGGCAAAGCCGCGAATGCGCGCCACCAGCGCATGCAGTTCGGGGCTGAACACGAAGAAATTCTTGAACGCCGTGTTGTCGACTTCGGTGGTCGCCGGCATCCGGATCACGTTGTCCTCGATGACCGGCTTGAGGCGACTGTTCAGCTGGCGACCGACGCCGTCGAGATCGGAGGCGACCATCAGGCGCACGCCCTGCAGCCGGCCGGCGGCGGCGCGCTTGTCGAGCCACTGGCCGAGCGCGACCAGCTGGGTCGGATTGACGGCGATCACCAGCACGGTGTCGAAGCCGGCGGCACGCGCGGCGATCACCTTGTCGGCCAGCGGATCGAGATCCAGCGGGCTGTTGAACAGGCTCAGCACGTAGGGGCTGGACAGGCCGCCGGCGATGCTCGGATCAAGCGGCGAGACCACGGCGCTGCGCTGGCCGACCGGCAACTGCAGCGCTTCGGCGGTCAGCTGCTCGCGGTCACGGATCGCCAGATCCGCCGCCACCACCAGCAGGTCCGGCGCATGGTCGCGCGGCGTGATGGTGAATTCCGGCGGCTTCTTGTCTGCCTTCTTGCCCGTGCCAAACATGTTCTGGACTCCCTTGGGTGCTGTTCGATCTGGCCGGACGCTACGCATTCCGGCCTGATTCGCCTTGCGCTATCCGACGGAACACCGGCGCTCGCTGACCAGCGGCAGGCGGTGCTTCCTTGGTGCCGCTCGTATGATTGCAGCCCGCATGGCTGACGACAAACCGATGACCGAGACGAGCACCCCGAGCCTGTTCGAAACCCTGGGCGGCGAGCCGGGAATCCGGCGTCTGGTCGACGACTTCTACACGGTGATGGACGCCGAAGCGTTTGCCGCCGGCATCCGCGCGCTGCATCCGCCGGCGCTGGACGGCTCGCGCGACAAGTTCTTCTGGTTCCTGTGCGGCTGGAGCGGCGGGCCGAACCATTACATCGAGCGTTACGGCCATCCGCGGTTGCGCGCCCGGCACCTGCCGTATCCGATCGCCACTCCCGAGCGCGACCAGTGGCTGGCCTGCATGCAACGGGCGCTGGCCCGGCAGCCGTGGACCGATGCGGTCAAGGAGATGCTGCTGCGCTCGTTCTTCGATACCGCCGACTGGATGCGCAACCGGCCGGACTGAGGCCGGACCCCAGCCGGACGATCAGACCGTCGTGCGGCGCGCCGGCTTCAGCAGCCACCAGAGCAGCGCCAGCACCAGCACCGCCGGCAGCGCGACCGGCAGCAGCACCAGTCCGAACACCGGCAGCAGGATCAGCCCGACGACCAGCGCGACCGGCAGCAGCAGCACCAGCATCAGCAGGCCCCCGATCACGCTAAGCAGGCCGCACAGCAGCCAGCCGATCAGGCTGAACACGGCGCCGACCACGGTCACCAGCAGCCAGCCGAACACCACCAGCAGCAGGATCACCAGCAGGGCTTCGATCATCGTCGGGAGTTCCAGGGCGGACAGCAGTCAGATGCGGCGACGCTGCGGTCTGGATGCAGCCGCGCGGGACGCTCAGGAGCGCGCCTTGAACTCCACGGCCACCACCTGCGAATCCGGCGGCAGCGGGTCACGCGAGGTGATCAGGCGCAGGCCGCCCTCGGCGAGCAGGCTGCCGCGGTCGCGCTTGAAGCGCTGGATCAGCGACGGGAACGGCGTGGTCGGCGTGAACAGGAACGCCGCCCAGCCGTTGCGGCCGTTTTCCTTGACGTGGTACAGCGCCCGGTCGGCGATCTCGACCAGGTCCTGCCAGTCCAGTGACGGCGGCGTCGTCTGCAGCGGGTATTCGGCGAAGCCGATCGAGCAGCTCAGCTGCAGCGGCTCCGGGCCTCCGGCATCGAAGGGGTGGGCCGATACCACGGTGCAGATCCGCGACGCATAGCTGACCGCGTGGTCGCGCGACAGCGGCCGCGACACGATCAGGAACTCCTCGCCGCCCCAGCGGGTGACGTAGTCGCCAACCCGGACCAGTTCGCCCAGCAGGCTGCTGAACTGCTGCAGCACCATGTCGCCGCCGCCGTGACCGTGGCTGTCGTTGATGCGCTTGAAATGGTCGATGTCGACCAGCAGGAACAGCAGGATGTGATCGGCCTGATAGCTGCCCTTGGCGTTGCGACGATAGAAGGCCAGATCCTGCGGCAGCTGGTTCAGCAGGTAGCGGCGATTGCGCAGGCCGGTCAGCGGATCGGTGTAGCTGGCCTTCTCCAGCTGCTGGTTGGCCAGTGCCAGCGCGTCGGTGCGCTGGGCGACGATGCTTTCCAGCACCGCGCGGCGATGGTCCAGTGCCCGCAGCTGCCAGCGATGGGCGGCGAAGGCGATCAGTGCGAGCAGCAATCCGGCCAGCACATAGAACCAGGTGGTCTCGTGCAGCCGCGGCTTGATCGCGAACTGCACGCTGGCCGGCGCCTGGCTCCAGATGCCGGCGTTGTTGGCGCCGCGGACTTCGAACACGTAGTCGCCGGGCGGCAGGTTGGTGTAGTCGGCGTGGCGGCTCTGCGGATCCTTGAGCGGCCGCCAGTCGGCGTCATAGCCGCGCAGCCGGTACTGAAGCTGGACGGCATTCGGGTCCTGGAAGCTGAGTGCGGAGAACTTGAAGCTGAGATCGCGGATCCGTGCCGGCAGGCGCGTCTTGACGAAGCGGTCGACGCCGATCCAGCCGTTGCCGGCGTTGACCGCTTCGATCCGGACTGTCGGCGGCACCCGGTTGCTGGCCAGCGTCTCGGTCGGCACCACCAGCACGCCGTCCCGGGTTGGCAGCCACATTGCACCGCGATCCATGAAGCCCTTGCTGTTGCCGGTGCCGTTGCAGCATTCGGCACGCGGGCCGGTGCTGCGTACGGCGAACTCGTTGCCGTAGATCTCGGCACGCACCGCCTGCGGCTTGCCGTCGGGACCGCGCCTGAGATCGTCGAGCGGCAGCCGGTACAGGCCGCGCAGTCCGGCGACCCAGAGATAGCCGCGAGCATCGTCGAACAGGCGGAACGGCGTGTTCGGCGGCAGCCCCTGCGCATGACCGAAGCCGGTCCAGCGGTCGCCCTCGGCGACATAGAGCAGCTCGGTCGCGGCGCCGACCACCAGTCTCCGGTCCGGCAGTTCGTGGATTGCGGTGACGTCGATATCGTCGGGCAGGCCGTGATCGCCGCCGAGCATGACGACAGCGTCGCGTGACCATTCGCCGAGACCGGACTGGGTGCCCAGCAGCAGGCGTCCGTCGCGGGTCTGGTAGAGCACCCGCACGCTGGTGTCGCGCAGGCCCTCGGCCTTGCCGTAGCGGGTCAGTGCGCCGCCGTCGTAGCGGAACAGGCCGTTCGAGGTCGCGAACCAGAGGCGGCGCGCGCGGTCGCGGAGCATGCCGTTGATGCGCAGGCCGTCCAGCGGCTTCAGCGCCGGCAGCGGTTCCGGTTGTCCTCGGCGCAGCAGTACCACGCCCTTCAACGTGCCGACCCAGAGATCCTCCCCTTCGACCAGCAGGCTGAACACCGTGGGATCGGGCAAGGCGCGCGCCGGCACCGGCTGCGTGTAGTGGCCGTCGACCAGCAGGCTCAGGCCCTCGTCGGTGCCGACCCAGACCCGGCCGCCGGCGTCGCGCTCCAGCGCCCAGACCTGCGGCGAATGCAGCCCTTCCTCGATCGAATAGCGGTTGGTCAGGCCGCTCCACAGGCGGGTCAGGCCGCGGGTGCGGCTGCCGAACCAGAGGTTGTTCTCGCGGTCCTCGAACCCGGTCAGGTAGTCCCAGCGGGTGCCCATCCGGTCGTTGTCGATCTGCTCGACGATCTTCCCCTCGCGCAGGCGGCTCAGGCCGCTGTCGGTGCCGACCCAGAGATCGCCGTCCTTGTCCGCGTACATCAGGCCGATCGCGGCGCGGGCCAGCGGCGTCCGCTCGCCGTAGCGCTGCCAGCCGGCGTTCTGCCGCCGGTACAGGCCGCTGCCTGTGCCGGCCCAGAGCACACCGTCGGACACCGCCAGGTGCAGCACCGGCTCGTGCTTGAGCAGGCCCGGCAGCGCTTCGAACCGGGGCGTGCCGGCCTGCAGCCGGTAGACGCCGCCAGCGCCGCCGAGCCACTGCTCGCCCTCCGCTTCGAGCAGGGCGAGCACCGGCCCGGCGATGGTCGGATCGGCCGCGAGCTGGCCATCGACCAGTCGCGACAGGCCGCCGCGGGTGGCGAGCAGCAGCTTGCCATCGGCCGAGACCAGAATGTTCAGGATGTCGGTGCTGGCGGCCGGCGCCGCCTGGGCATTCGGCACGGCGGTGAAGACGCCGCCGCGATACCAGGCCAGCCCCCTGTTGGTGCCGATCCACAGGCGGCCCTCGGCATCGAGCTGCAGGGCATCGACGACATCGCCCGGCAGGCCCGGCGTGGTGGCGGCGAGATAGGACGTGAAGCGGACCCCGTCGAAGCGCGCCAGACCATTCGGCGTGCCGACCCAGATGTAGCCTTCGGCGTCCTGGGCGACGGCGATCGCGGCGATGTGCGGCAGGCCCTGCTCGACCGACCAGCTGTCGCGGATGAAGTTGTGGAAGGCCTTGCCGGGGCTCAGCGCCTGCGCGGCCCCGGACAGCGCGATCGCCAGGCTCAGCAGGACCGTCCGCAGGGCGGCGGCGAGCAGGTTCTGACCGGATCCGGTTGGCTTCAAGAATTCACTCCGCGACGACCACGACCCCGAGTCAGCAGCACGAACGGCAGACCCGCCGCTGACGGTGTGCGGCCCCGATGTTTCTGAGTGCACTGCAACAATTGTACATTGGCGTCAAGTCGGAGAAGCGATGGGCGCCAGCCGGGCCGCGCGGCGTGCCGACGGCCACGGCTGCGGCGGGCGCAATCATGGAAGGCGGTCACGTGGATGATTTGTGAATTCTCGTCGCGTCGAACACCGACGCTGCGCGGCCTTTGCAGCCGTCGCGGCCTGCAGGGCAACATGCGACGTACCGGAATATCTTGAATCCGGATGAAAACCCCTGAAGAATCCATGATCTGCCAAGAAATCTTCGCGTCCCTCAGCCTGTCCGGACCCGGTGTCGGCAGCGCCCGCATCGACGAACAATGGCTGCAGGGACGCAGCGTGTTCGGCGGCCTGCAGGCGCTGCTCGGCGTCCGCGCCATGCGCAGCCTGCTGGGCGATCCGCTGCCGCTGCGCACGCTGCAGACCACCTTCATCGCGCCGCTGCCGAGCGGCCTGGTACGGGTCGAGGCCCGGCAGCTGCGGTCCGGCAAGTCCACCGTTCACGCCGAGGCGCGGCTCTATGACGGCGAGCAGCTGGTCTGTCTGATCGTCGCCGTGTTCGGTGCGGCGCGGCCGTCGTCGATCGCCATCGAGCCGCCGCCGGTGGTGGCCGCCAAGACGCCGGAGCAATCGGCGGAACTGCCGTTCGTGGCCGGCATCACGCCGCCGTTCCTGCGCATGTTCCGGATGCGCTGGGCCGATGGCGCGTTTCCGTTCTGTGGCGGCAGCCGGGCCAGCACCCAGATCTGGGCCGAGCTGCGCGATGCCCCGGTGATCGACGAGTCCGCGGTGATCGCGCTCGCCGATTCGATTCCGTCGCCGGCGCTGTCGCTGTTTCGGCGGCCGAGCCCGGCCAGTTCGTTGACCTGGACCCTGGAATTCCTGCGCGCCCATGTCGATGTCCCGGCCGCGCCTTGGCTGATCGATGCCACCGTGACCTCGGCCGGCGACGGCTATGGCGCCCAGACGGCGACCCTGTTCGATCACCAGGGGCGGGCGGTCGCGCTGAGCCGGCAAAGCGTGGTGATCTTCGGCTGAACCCGGCATTGCCGGGGTGCTGCCGGCGATCGGCGGCTGACCCCCGGCCCCGGGTGCTGGCAGAATTGCGCCCCGCACAACCGCGGTCGATGCTGGAAATCATGAAAAAGACCTCATTCCCCAAGCAGGACATCAAGATCCTGCTGCTCGAAGGCGTGTCGCAGACCGCCGTCGAAACCTTCCGCGCCGCCGGCTACACGAACATCGAGTTCCACGAGAAATCGCTGTCGGAAGCCGCGCTGATCAAGGCGATTTCCGATGCCCGCATGGTCGGCATCCGCTCGCGCACCCAGCTGACCGCCGCCGTGCTCGCCGAAGGCAAGCGCCTGGGCGCCATCGGCTGCTTCTGCATCGGCACCAACCAGGTCGATCTCGACGCCGCCCAGGCGCGCGGCATTCCGGTGTTCAACGCGCCGTACTCGAACACCCGCTCGGTGGCCGAACTGGTGATCGCCGAGGCGATCATGATGATGCGGCGCATCCCCGAGAAGAACGCCGAATGCCATCGCGGCGGCTGGTCGAAGACCGCCGTCGGCAGCTTCGAAGTGCGCGGCAAGACGCTGGGCCTGATCGGCTACGGCCACATCGGCACCCAGGTCGGCGTGCTGGCCGAAAGCCTGGGCCTGCGAGTGATCTTCCACGACATCGAAACCAAGCTGGCGCTTGGCAATGCCGCGCCGGCCGCCAGCCTGAACGACCTGCTGCACCGTTCCGACATCGTCTCGCTGCATGTGCCGGAAACCCCGGCGACCAAGCTGATGTTCGGCAAGCCGGAACTGAGCGCGATGAAGCGGGGAGCCTTGCTGATCAACGCCTCGCGCGGCACCGTGGTCGATATCGACGCGCTGGCCGAAGCGCTGAAGAGCGGGCAGGTCGGCGGCGCGGCGGTCGACGTGTTCCCGGTCGAGCCGAAGGGCAATGACGACAGGTTCGTGTCGCCGCTGATCGGCATGGACAACGTCATCCTGACGCCGCACATCGGTGGCTCGACCCTGGAAGCGCAGGAAAACATCGGCATCGAAGTCGCCGCCAAGCTGGTCCGCTACAGCGACAACGGCTCGACCCTTTCGGCGGTCAACTTCCCAGAAGTGTCGCTGCCCGAGCATCCGAACAGCCACCGCCTGCTGCACATCCACGAGAACCGTCCGGGCATGCTGAGCCGGATCAACGAGCTGTTCTCGGCCGGCGACGTCAACATCGAAGGCCAGTACCTGCAGACCAGCGGCAACATCGGCTACGTGGTGATCGACATCGCCGCCGCCGACCAGCAGGCCGAGAAGCTCAAGGATCAGCTCGCCGCGATCTCCGGCACCTTGCGGACCCGCCTGCTGTACTGACGGCGATGAACACGGAGGCGGCGGCATGCGCGTTGGGGCTTTCCTGCGGCGGCTGCCGCTTCCGCTGTACGCGGTACTGGCGATGAGCGGCGCCGACGCTGCCCCGAAGCTCGCGCCGTATGGCAGCTGGGCCTCGCCGATCAGCTCCGATGCCATCGTCGCCGACAGCCTCAAGCTCGGCCAGATCGCGATCGACGGCCAGGCGATCTACTGGGTCGAGGGCCGGCCTGCGGAAGCCGGCCGCAACGTGCTGATGCGCCGGCGCGCCGACGGCCTCCTCGACGAGATGACGCCGGCCGGCTTCAACGTCCGCACCGGCGCCCATGAATACGGTGGCGGCAGCTTCACGGTCGCTGGCGACATCGCCTATTTCGCCAATTTCAAGGATCAGGCGCTGTACCTGCAGCCGCCGGATGGCCCGCCGCAGGCCTTTGTCGGCGAACCCGGCGCGCGTTTCGCCGATGCCGTGGTCGATGCGCCGCGCGCGCGGCTGATCGCGGTCCGCGAGGCGCATCCGGCGGATGGCGCCGAACCGGTCAACACCCTGGTGGCGATCGGCCTCGAAGGCGAGCACACGATCCGCACCCTGGCGTCGGGGGCCGATTTCTACTCGTCGCCCAGGCTCAGCCCCGATGGCCGGCAGATCGCCTGGCTGTCGTGGCGGCACCCGAACATGCCCTGGGACGGCAGCCATCTGTCGGTAGGCCGTTTCGATGACGACGGCTTCATCACCGATGTGGTCACGGTCGCCGGCGGCGCCGACGAATCGGTGTTCCAGCCGGCCTGGTCGCCGGGCGGCGAGCTGGTATTCGCCTCCGATCGCAGCGGCTGGTGGAACCTGTACGGCTGGCGCGACGGCAAGACCCGGCTGATCCTGAAAGCCGAAGCCGAGTTCGGCGAGCCGCAATGGGAGTTCGGCATGCGCCGCTACGGCTTCACGCCGGACGGCACGATTATCGCCGCGCCGATCCGTGACGGCATCGCCAGCCTGGTCGCGATCGACCCGAAGTCCGGCCGCTCGCGTGACATCGCCACCCCGTTCCGCGAGATCAAGGAACTGCAGGTCGGCGACGGCTTCATCGCCTTTCTCGGCGGCTCGGCGGCCGACGCCCGCTCGCTGGTGCGGCTGGAACTCAAGACCGGCACCTTCGAGATCCTGCGCCGGGGCAGCCGCCTGAAGGTCGATCCGGGCTACCTGTCGAGCGCCCAGCCGATCCGCTTCCCGACCACTGGCGGCAATACCGCGCACGCCTTCTTCTATCCGGCCCGCAATCGCGACTTCATCGGCCCGGAAGGCGACAAGCCGCCGCTGATCGTGCTCAGCCACGGCGGGCCGACCAGCCAGGCGACACCGACCTTCAATCCGTCGATCCAGTTCTGGACCTCGCGCGGTTTCGCCGTGGTCGACGTCAACTACGGCGGCTCGTCCGGCTACGGCCGCGACTACCGGCGCCGGCTCAATGGCAGCTGGGGCGTGGTCGACATCGACGACTGCGTCAATGCCGCGACCTATCTGGCAGCGCAGGGGCGGGTCGATGGCCAGCGGCTGGCGATCCGCGGCGGCAGCGCCGGCGGCTACACCACGCTCGGGGCGCTGGCGTTCCGGCCCGGCGTGTTCAAGGCCGGCGCCAGCTATTACGGCATCGGCGATCTGGAAGTGCTGGCCCGCGACACCCACAAGTTCGAAAGCCGCTATCTGGACAGCCTGATCGGCCCGTATCCCGAGGCACAGGCGCTCTACCAGGCGCGCTCGCCGGTGCATGCGGTCGAGCAGATCGACAGCGCGGTGATCCTGTTCCAGGGGCTGGACGACAAGGTGGTGCCGCCGAACCAGTCCCAGCTGATGTTCGACGCGGTGAAACGGCGCGGCCGGCCGGTGGCCTATGTCCCGTTCGAAGGTGAAGGCCACGGTTTTCGGGCCGCAGCGGCGATCAAGCGCAGTCTGGAAGCGGAGCTGTATTTCTACGGGCGGGTGTTCGGATTCCAGCCAGCCGACCGGCTGGCGCCGGTGGCGATCGAGAATCTGCCCGTCGCGCCCTGAGGGATTCGCCGCGCGGGGAATTCGCGAGCTGCGGCCTTAGACTGCCGCCATGAACCTTGCCAACAGCCGCCTGCTGCCCCGCGTCACCGCACCGATCGAGAAACGCCTGCGCGACTGGGTGGCCGGCGTCTTCCCGCGCGATGAAAAGCTCGCCATCGAGTACGACCAGCCGCTCGGCGATCCCGGCCTGTTCGGGCCGGCGTCGATCACCTGGCGCATCCACGGCGATTTCCCCGGGATGATGGCCGGCGGCATCGGTGCGCTGATGTTGCAGACCCTGCATCCGGCGGCACTCGCCGGCGTCTGGGATCACTCGAACTTCCGCACCGACCTGATCGGCCGCCTGCGCCGCACCACGGCATTCGTCGCCGGCACCAGCTATGCGCCGACCGCCGAGGCCGAACGCCTGATCGCCCGGGTGCGCCGCATCCACGAGCGGGTGCGCGGCGTCACCGACGACGGCGAGCCCTACGAGGCCAATGACCCGGCGCTGCTGACCTGGGTGCACGTCACCGAGGTCTCGAGCTTCCTGCGCGGCTATCTGCTGTACGCCGACCCGGCGCTGCCGATGGCGCTGCAGGATCGCTACTACGCCGAGAACGCCCGGGTGGCGGAAGCGCTCGGCGCGCGCGCCGTGCCGAGATCGGTGGCCGCGGTCGAAGCCTATTTCGCCAGTGTGCAGGGCGATCTTCGCTTCAGCGCCCGGTCGCGCGAAGTGCTGCGCGTGCTCGACGGCATCCAGCTGCCGATTCCGGTGTCCGGGGTGTCGAAGCACCTGTTCCTGGGCGCCGGCGCGGCGCTGCTGCCGGACTGGGCCACCGCGCGCATCGAGCGCACGCGCCTGCAGCGGCTGCGCGATGAGGCCGCCGCGCGCAGCCTGAACGCCCTCGGGCCGTTGCTGCGGGCGGCGTTGAGCGAAGGCATCGCGGCGCGCGCCTGCCGCCGGGTCGGCATCGCGCCAGGCGCGCTGCGGCGGGCCGTGCCGGCGTGAGCGAGCCGGCGCCGCGCAAGATCGTCCATGTCGACATGGATGCCTTCTATGCGTCGGTCGAGCAGCGCGATGACCCGGGCCTGCGCGGCCGGCCGGTGGTGGTGGCCTGGAAAGGCCGGCGCTCGGTGGTCTGTGCGGCGTCCTACGAGGCGCGCACTTTCGGCATCCGCTCGGCGATGCCGGCGCTGCGCGCCGAGCGCCTGTGCCCGGATGCGGTGTTCGTGCCGCCGGATTTCGTCCGCTATCGCGCCGTGTCGAAGGCCACCCGCGAGATCTTCGCGCGCCATACGGCGCTGATCGAGCCGCTGTCGCTCGACGAGGCCTATCTCGACGTCACCGTCAATCACTCCGGTCTGCCGAGCGCCACCGCCGTGGCGACCGCGATCCGCGATGCGATTCGCGACGAGCTGCAGCTGACCGCGTCGGCCGGCATCGCGCCGAACAAGTTCATCGCCAAGATCGCCTCCGACTGGCGCAAGCCGGACGGCCAGTTCGTGGTCCGGCCGCGCGAGGTCGATGCCTTCCTGGCGCCGCTGCCGGTGGCCAAGATTCCCGGCGTCGGCAAGGTCATGAACGGCAAGCTGGGCGCACTTGGTGTGGCCACCGTCGGCGATCTGCGGGCGCTGGCGCTGCCGACGCTGGAAGCCCGCTTCGGCCGCTACGGCCGGCGCCTTCACGAGCTGGCGCGCGGCATCGACGACCATCCGGTGGTGCCGGACCGGCCGGTGATGTCGGTCTCGGCCGAGGACACCTTCCGCGACGACCTCCCGCTCGCCGAGACCGAGGCGGCGATCCGCAGCCTGGCCGAAAAGACCTGGGCGGCGTCGCTGAAGACGCCGCGGGTGCCGCGCACCGTGGTGCTGAAGCTGAAGACCGCCGACTTCCGGATCCTGACCCGCAGCCATACGCCGAGCCAGCCGCCGGCCAGCTGTGCGGAACTGACCGACATCGCGCTCGGCCTGCGCGACAAGCTGCCGGCCGATCCGGCGATCCGCTACCGGCTGGTCGGGGTCGGGCTGTCGAACTTCGGCGATCCTGAGGCTTCGGCGTCGGCCCTGAGCCAGCCCGACCTGTTCGCCGGGGCCTGATCGCCGTTGCCGGTGAGTACATTGACGGGACCTGCGGTCATACTGCCGCCAAGCCCCTTTTGGCAGCACCGCGCCGTCCGGCGTTGCGCTGGCCCCCGATCCGCCCGACCATGAACACCCGCCTCCTGCTGCCGGTTGCCGCCGGCCTCGCGCTGTCCACCTTCGCTCCGATGGCCATCGCCGAGGACGCCAATCCGCTGCTGGTCGAAAGCCCGCTGCCGCTGCAATACCCGCCGTTCGACCGGATCCGCAGCGCGCATTTCCAGCCGGCGATCGAGGCCGGCATGGCCGAGGAACGCGCCGAGATGCAGGCGATTGCCGCCGATCCGGAGGCGCCCAGCTTCGACAACACCGTGGTCGCGATGGAGAAGGCCGGCGGCCTGCTCGACCGCGCGCTGACCGCGTTCTCGAACCTCAACGCGACGCACACCAATGCCGAGATGCAGAAGGTCCAGCAGGCGATCGCGCCGAAGCTGGCCGCGCACCGCGATGCCATCTATCTCGATGCCGCGCTGTTTGCCCGGGTCAAGGCGCTCTACGCGCAGCGCGAGACGCTGGGGCTCGATGCCGAATCCGCGCAGCTCCTGAAGCGCAGCTACACCCAGTTCGTCCGCGCCGGCGCGGCGCTGGACGACCCCCGGAAGGCCCAGCTGCGCAGCCTGAACGAACAGCTGTCGAGCCTGACCACCCAGTTCCAGCAGAACGTCCGGCAGGCGACCCGGGACAACGCGCTGGTGGTCGACCGGGTCGCCGACCTCGACGGCTTCTCGCCGTCGCAGATCGCGGCGGCGGCCGAAGCCGCGAAGGCGCGCGGGCTCGACGGCCAGTGGCTGATCACGCTGCAGAACACCAGCTTGCAGCCCGGCCTGCAGCAGCTCAAGTCGCGGGCGATGCGCGAAAAGCTGTACCGCGCCTCGGTGACGCGTGCCAGCTCGGGGCCGAACGACAACCGGCCGGTGGTCGCCGCGATCGTCAGGCTGCGCGCCGAGCGGGCGCAGCTGCTCGGCTATCCGAACCACGCGGCCTGGGTGCTGGAGGATGAGACCGCCGGCAATGTCGAGGCGGTCAACACGATGCTGGCCGAGCTGACGCCGCCGGCCGTCGCCAATGCGAAACGCGAAGCGGCGGACATCCAGAAGCTGATCGATCGCCAGGAAAAGGCCGCCGGACGCAAGCCGTTCAAGCTGGCGCCCTGGGACTGGCCGTTCTATGCCGAACAGGTCCGTGCCGCGCGCTACGCCTTCGATGATGGCGAGGTGCGGCCGTACTTCGAGATCTGGAACGTGCTTGAAAAAGGCGTGTTCTTCGCCGCCGAAAAACTCTACGGCATCCGCTTCAAGGCGCGCAGCGACCTGCCGCTGTACCACCCGGATACCCGCGTCTACGACGTGTTCGACCGTGATGGCAGCGTGCTCGGCCTGTTCATCGCCGACTATTACGCGCGCGATTCCAAGCAGGGCGGGGCGTGGATGAATTCCTACGTCAGCCAGTCGGCCTTGTTCGGGCTGAAGCCGGTGGTCGCCAACCAGCTGAACGTGCCGAAGCCCTCCGAATCTCAGCCCACCCTGCTGAGCTTCGACGAAGTGACGACCATGTTCCACGAGTTCGGCCATGCCGCGCACGGGCTGTTCGCGGCGTCGATGTACCCCTCGCTGTCGGGCACCGCGGTGCCGCGCGACTTCGTCGAATTCCCGAGCCAGTACAACGAGATGTGGGCGCGTGATCCGGCGGTGCTGGCGAACTTCGCCCGTCATCACCAGACCGGTGCGCCGCTGCCGAAAGCGCTGATCGACAAGGTGCTGGCCGCCGCCCGCTTCAACCAGGGCTTCAAGACCACCGAGTACCTGGCCTCGGCCGTGCTCGACCAGCGCTGGCATCAGCTGGCGGCCGGCGCGACGCCGCCCGCCGACGGCGTGCCGGCCTTCGAGCAGGCGGCGCTGAAGCAGGCCGGGCTGCAGCTGCCGATGATCGATCCACGCTACCACTCGCTGTTCTTCTCGCATGTGTTCAGCGGCGGCTACGCGGCCGGCTACTACGCCTACATCTGGAGCGACGTGCTGGCCCGCGACACCGAGAGCTGGATGACCCGCCACGGCGGTCTGGATCGCGCCAACGGCGATTTCCTGCGCGCCAAGGTGCTCAGCCGCGGCCGCAGCGCCGAGGTGCTCGGGCTGTTCCGCAGCTTCTACGGCGCCGATCCCGACATCGGCCCGCTGCTGGAGCATCGCGGCCTCGCCGCGGTCAAGCCGCGATGATGCCGGCCAACGACAACAAGACCAGACGGGAGGAGATCGCAATGTTCAAGTCGATGAAACGGCTGTTGCTGGGGGTGCTGCTGCTGGGCGCCGGATCTGCGGTCGCCGCCGATCGCATCAGTGCGGAAACGGCGGCGGCGATTGCCGACAAGTCCGGGGTATCACAGCAACTCGCCGATTTCGGGCCATCGATGCGGGCCGGTATCACCACCAACCCCGAACTGGCCTCGAAGATGACCGAGGCGCAGCTGGACACCTTGCTCAAGGCCTTCGAGGCGGCCTACGCGCCGGGCCGGCTGGCTGCCGACATCCATGCCGAACTGGTCAAGACCCTGAAGCCGGCGGCGGCCAAGGACGCGCTGGCCTGGCTTGAGTCCGACCTCGGCGTGCGGATCACCGCCCTGGAGAACGGCGCCACCGAACTGGCCAACGATCCGGACAAGATGGCGGCCGCGCAGAAGCTGCTGGAGCGGCTGCCGCCCCGTCGCGCCGAGCGCTACATCGCACTGATGAAAGCCACCGGTGCCGATGAGTCCGGCGCCCAGATCGTGCTGAACTCCTCGCTCGGCATGGCTTATGGCGCTGCGGCCACGCTCGGTTCGAGCAAGCCGGATCTCGACGTGCTGCGCAAGGAACTGGAAGCCAACCGGCCGCAGATGGTCGAGGCGCTCGGCAACACCTACATCGTGATGTTCGCCAGCGTCTACCAGGAGGTCGCCGAAGCCGATCTCGACAAGTACCTGGCGTTCGCCGAATCGCCGAGCGGCAAGGCTTATCACAAGGCGATCACGGTGGCGCTCGATGTCGCGCTGACCAACGCCGCCAAGGAGGCCGGCCGCCAGATCGGCGAAGCCGGACGCGCCAAGAAAATCCAGTCCGACGCATGAGTCTCCACGAACTCGTCTCCGCCGACGGCACCCGCATCGGCTGGGAACAGAAAGGCAGCGGGCCGATGCTGGTAATGGTTCACGGCGCCACCGCCGATCGTGGCCGCTGGGCGGCGGTCGAGCGGCAGCTGGCCGGGCACTACACGCTGGTGATGATGGATCGCCGTGGCCGCGGCCTGAGCCGCGCCGAAGCGCCGGACGAGTACCGGATCGCCAGCGAAGCCGACGACGTGCGCGCCGTGGTGGCAGCTGCAGCACGGGCGCAGGGCGCGCCGGTGCTGCTGTTCGGGCATTCCTACGGCGGGCTGTGCGTGCTCGATGCCGCGCTCGACAATCCCGAGGTCGCGAAACTGCTGGTCTACGAGCCGGCATTCGCCACGCCGGGACTCGACGTCATCGGGCCCGAGGCACTGGCCGAGCTGGCGCTGCTGATCGGCGGGGGCGCCCATGAACGGGCGCTCGAGTATTTCTTCGTCCGCGTCATCGGCGTGCCGGAGGCGATGGTGGCGACGATGAAGACCCTGTCCAGCTGGCGGCAGCGGCTCGAGGCCGTGCCGACGCTGATCCGCGAAGGCGCGGCCGCCAATGCCTGGCAGCCGAACCGGCTTGCCGAGCTGACGATGCCGCTGCGCATCCTGGTCGGTGAAGTCAGCCCGCCGTGGCTGCGCGCCGCCTCGCTGGCGGCGCACGCTGCGGCGCCGGCCAGCAGCCTGGTCGAACTGCCCGGTCAGGCGCATGGCGCGATGGACAGCGCGCCGCAGATGTTCATCGATGAAGTCCGCCGTTTCCTTTGATCCCTTCCTGACATGCGCTACCTGCTGATCGTTGATCTTTCCCTGGCCGCCTTCGGCGCGGCGCTGACCGTTGCCATCGGCTTCGTCGCGCTGGTGTTCACCATCTATCAGGACGCCTCGGCGAAGATCGCCGCCGGTCTGCCGGCGATCCTGACGCTGACCGCCTGTTTCGTGACCCTGATGCTGGTCGCCGGCGCTGCCGGTTGGCTGCTGAAGGCGAAGAAACCGGTGCACTGGGCGGCACAGGTGGCACTGGCGATTGCCATTCCGGTGCTCTGGCAGATCGTTTTTTCGACCTTGCGCGGCTGACCCCGACGAACGAGGCGGCGCGGCATCGGCGAGAATGCCGCAGCGCCGCAATTTGTCTGCCCTGCGGCAACCCTCACTTCCATCGTCCCGTCACATGACCATCAAGATTCTCGCCTTGTCGGGCAGCCAGCGCGCTGGCTCCTGGAACTCCCTGCTGGTGCGTGCGGCGGCAGCGGGTGCCGAGGCCGAGGGGGCACAGATCACCGTGCTCGACTGGGCCGAGCACGACATGCCGCTGTACGACCCGGACCGCGAGAGGACGCAGGGCCTTCCTGACTCCGTGCTGCGCTTCAAAGCCGCGCTGAAGGCCCATCATGGTTTCCTGATCGCCTCGCCCGAGTACAACGGCTCGCTGACGCCGCTGCTGAAGAACGCCATCGACTGGGCCTCGCGGCCGGCGGCCGGCGAAGCGCCGATGGCCTGCTACAAGCACAAGGTCGTCGGCCTGCTGTCGACCTCGCCGGGGGTGTTCGGCGGCGTCACCGGGCTGGTACACCTGCGGGCGATCCTGAGCCGGCTCGGCAGCTTCGTGGTCCCGGAGCAGTACCCGGTCGGCGAGGCCGGCAAGCTGTTCGATGACAGCGGCGCAATCCGTGATCCGAAGCTGAAGGCGATCGCCGAGGGCATCGGCGCGCGCACCGCGAGAGTGCTCCGGCACTGGCCGGACCTGACGCCATGAGCGCGCCGCTGCCGGCCGTCGTGCCGCCATCCCGCGACTGGGCAAGCCTGATTCCCGTGGTTGCCGGGCTGGTCTGGCTGACGCTCGGCAGCGGCGCCGCCTGGCTGCTGATCGCGGTGCTGCCCGGGGTGCTGCTGATCGCTACCGGCGTGTCCGGGCTGCTGTGGAGCGGCGACGGGCGGATCACCCAGTATGGCGCGCTGGCCGGCTTGCTTGGCGCGCTGTTCGCGCTGCCGGGGCTGTTCTTCCTGCCGTTGCTCGGCGTGCTGCTGGCCGGCCTGCTGTCGGCGGCGGCGTTCCTGCATGCCGGCCGCACGGCATTGCGGCTGGCCGAGCCGGCGCCCGGCGCGCCGGATCCGCCGGCCGACCTGAAGACCTGGGCGAAAGCGGCGCTAGACGAGGCGCTGGTCGGCTATTTCGTGACCCTGGCCAAGATTCCGGCCGGTGCGGAAGCGGAATCGCTGGTCCGCGATGCCGCAGTGATGGAAGCGGTGCTGGCGCAGCGCGGCTGGCTGGACAATCCGGCCGCCTACCACCAGATCCCGTCCGCGCCGACCGATGCCCGGCTGACACCCGCGCGTTTCGCCAGCTTCGATTACGAGCATCTGCGCTTCTCCAGCGGCTTCGAGCCGCAGCCCGAAGTGCCCGGCGCGGCGCTCTGGCAGAGCTATGTGCCGAACCGCGACTGCCATGCCAGCGTGTTCCGCCAGCCGCAGCGCGGCCGGCCGTGGCTGCTGTGCATCCACGGCTACCGGATGGGAACCTCGTTCCTCGACCTGCGCCTGTTCGCGCCGCACATCCTGTTCAAGCGGCTGGGCCTGAACCTGGTGATGCCGGTGCTGCCGCTGCACGGGCCGCGCCGGATCGGCGGGCAGAGCGGTGATCATTTCCTCGATGGCGATCCGCTGGATCTGCTGTTCGCCGAAACCCAGGCGCTGTGGGACCTGCGCCGCACGGTGGCGTGGATTCGCGCCCAGGAGCCGGAGGCGCGTATCGGCGTGCTCGGCTACAGCCTTGGTGGCTACAACGCAGCCCTGCTGGCGACCCACGAGACCGGGCTCGACTTCGTGATCGCCGGCATTCCGGTCGCCGATTTCGCGACCGTGCTCTGGGAGCACGTGCCGACGCCGCTGCGCCTGTACTTCGAGGCAGAAGGCCTGAGCCGCGAGCGCTACCAGCGCCTGCTCAAGGTGGTGTCGCCGCTGGCGCTGCCGCCGAAGCTGCCCGCCGAACGGCTGCACCTGTTCGCCGGTTCCGCCGACCGCGTGGTGCCGCCGGTGCAGCCGCTGAAGCTCGCCCGGCACTGGCAGCGCAACGTCCACTGGTTTCCGGGCGCGCACCTGACGTTCCGCGGCGAGCGCGCCGTGGTCCGCTGCATCGACGACGCGATGACCGGCGCCGGCTGGAAGTCGGCGAGCTGAGCCGTCAATGCCGGCACATGGCCACGGGTCGGAAATCGAACAAGCGTTAAACTGAGTGTCGCATCCAGTCAGCCCGTCCAGGTCGGAGAAGTGGTGTGTCGATGAAGAAAGTCTGCATCAGCGGTAGCGGCCTGTTCACGCCGGCGGAGTCGGTGTCGAACGACGAGCTGGTTGTGGCCTTCAACGCCTACGTCGAACGTTTCAACGCCGAGAACGCCGAGGCGATCGCGGCCGGCACGGTGACCGCACTGGCGCCGTCATCGACCGAGTTCATCTACAAGGCCTCCGGCATCAAGGCCCGCTACACGGTCGACAAGGCCGGTGTCATCGATCCGGCGGTGATGCACCCGCAGATTCGCCCGCGCAGCAATGACGAGCCCTCGCTGATGGTCGAGATGGGCCTGGTCGCCGCCCGCCAGGCGCTCGAAGGCGCCGGCCGCAGCGCCGCCGACATCGACGCGGTGCTGGTCGCCTGCTCGAACATGCAGCGGCCGTATCCGGCGATGGCGGTCGAACTGCAGCACTTCCTCGGCGCCGGCGGCTATGGCTACGACATGAACGTCGCCTGCGCGTCCGCCGCCTTCGGTGTCCAGACGGCGGTCGATGCGGTCAGCCGCGGTTCGGCGCGCGCCGCGCTGGTGGTCAGCCCGGAGATCTGCACCGGGCATCTCAATTTCCGCAATCGCGACTGCCATTTCATCTTCGGCGACGCCGCCACCGCGCTGGTCGTCGAGCCGCTGGAAACCGCTCGCGGGGCGCACCGCTTCGAGGTGCTCGGCACCCGCCTGCAGACCCAGTTCTCGAACAACATCCGCAACAACTTCGGCTTCATGAACCGCTCGGAGGCGCCGCAGCGGCCGTGGAACGACGTGTTGTTCGTCCAGGAAGGCCGCAAGGTGTTCAAGGAAGTGGTGCCGATGGTGTCCGATCTGCTGATCAGCCACCTTCGGGATCTCGGCATCGAGCCGAATTCGGTCAAGCGCTTCTGGCTGCACCAGGCCAACCTGTCGATGAATCAACTGATCGCCAGGAAGGTGCTGGGCCGCGAGCCGAGCATCGAGGAAGCGCCGATCATCCTCGACGAATACGCCAACACCTCGTCGGCCGGCTCAGTGATCGCGTTCCACAAGTACCACGCCGATCTGCAGCCCGGCGATGTCGGCGTGCTGTGCGCCTTCGGTGCCGGTTACTCGGCGGGCAGCGTGGTGCTGCGCAAGCTGTAATCGGCGTTGTGGATGCTGTCTTTTTGCTGCCATCTCCGGGCTGTCAAACGCCTGTCACAAATTGCTTTCAGCATGTTGTGTGACATCTAATCGAAGGATGGGGATGCAGAACAAGAAGATTCTGGTGATCGAGGATGAAGCCTCGATTCGAGACATGCTGCGCTTCGCGCTGGAGCGCGTCGATTTCCTGGTCAGCGTGGCGGCGGATGCGCCATCGGCGCGGTTGCGGATCGCCGAGTCCCGGCCCGACCTGATCCTGCTCGACTGGATGATGCCCGGCATGTCCGGTGTGGATTACGCCCGCGAACTGAAGGCTGCCCCGCAGACCCGGGACATCCCGTTGATCATGGTCACCGCCCGCGCCGAGGAAGAGGACAAGATCCGTGGCCTGAACATCGGCTGCGACGATTACGTGTCCAAGCCGTTTTCGTTCCCCGAGCTGATCGCCCGCATCCAGGCGGTGCTGCGCCGTTCGATGCCGGGCGGCGAGGAAGAGCGGCTGGCGGTGGCCGGCCTGCAGGTCGATGCGGCCAGCCAGCGGGTCACGGCCAAGGGTGAACCGGTGCGTCTCGGGCCGACCGAGTACCGGCTGCTGCATTTCTTCATCAGCCATCCGGAGCGTGTTTATACGCGCGAGCAGGTACTGGACCGCGTCTGGGGCCAGAACGTCTATGTCGAAGAGCGCACGGTCGACGTGCATATCCGGCGCCTGCGCAAGGCGCTGGAACCGTACGGCTACGACGGAATGATCCAGACCGTGCGCGGCACCGGCTACCGCTTCTCAGAGCGCGTCTGAGCGATGTACCGGGCTTGGCTCCCGAGCCCGGATCTGCTGCGGCAGATCGCGCAGTTGCTGCTGCGCGTCGGCCTGGCCGCAGCCTTCGGGGCCTGGATCGGTCATCCGTGGCCGCTGATCACGCTGACCCTGCTGGTCAGCCTGATCATCCACCTGCGCTTTCTGACCCGTCTGCGCAGCTGGCTGAACACGCCGAAGCAGGTGGAACTGCCGCTGGCCGACGGCATCTGGGGCGAGGTCTACGACGGCCTGCTGAACCTGCAGAAGCGCAACCGCAAGCGCAAGCGCAAGCTGGCGGCGATCCTCGCCGAGTTCCAGGCCTCGACCGAAGCCTTGCCGGATGGTGCGGTGGTGCTCGGTCCGAACGGCGAGATCGTCTGGTTCAACACGGCGGCCCAGGCCCTGCTTGGCTTGCGCGTGCATCAGGACGTCGGCCTGCGCATCGCCAATCTGGTCCGCAAGCCGGCGTTCACCGAATATTTCTCGCGCGACGACTACAGCGGCGAGGTCGAATGCGATTCGCCGATCAATGGCGAGACCATGCTGTCATTCCGGATCATTCCGTATGGCAACGGCCAGCGGCTGATGATCGTGCGCGATGTCTCGGACCTGCGGCGGCTGGAAACCGCACGCCGCGACTTCGTCGCCAATGCCTCGCATGAGCTGCGCACGCCGCTGACCGTGCTGCGCGGCTACCTCGACGTGATGGAGCCGGAGACCCGCAAGGGCGGTTCGCTGCAGGACTGGGCGTCACCGATGTCCGAGATGCGCGCCCAGGCCGCGCGCATGGAAGCGCTGATCAACGATCTGCTGAAGCTGGCCCGGCTGGAAGCCAACATCATCAATACCCGCCAGGACCTGCTCGACGTGCCGAAGATGCTGGCGCGGACGCAGGAGCAGGCGAAGACGATGTCCCGCGGCCAGCACCGGATCGAGTTCGACATCGAGCCGGATCTGCGGCTGTATGGCCGTGACAGCGAAACCCAGAGCGTGTTCACCAATCTGGTCAGCAACGCCGTGCAGTACACCCCGCCAGGCGGCATCATCAGCGTGCGCTGGTGGGGCGATGACAGCGGCGCGTATTTCAGCGTTGCCGACACCGGCATCGGCATTGCCGAGAAGGATCTCCCGCGGCTGACCGAGCGCTTCTACCGCGTCGACACCGGCCGTTCGCGCGCCACCGGCGGTACCGGGCTGGGCCTGTCGATCGTCAAGCACGCGCTGGAGCATCTCGATGGCAAATTGTCGATTGAAAGTGAAATAAGTGTCGGCACGACATTCACATGCAGTTTCCCGATCCACCGGGTGCATTCCGGCAACCAGCGCAACGATCTTCGCGCGCCGATCGGCTGATTCCATGCAAGCGATGGAAATTGGAGAATTTTAATCCAGGAGTCGGGCGGGGCGAGGTGCGATTGCCGTTGATGGGTAGCGCGTCATGACTGTCATAAATAAGAAATATTTCTGTCATATCGTGCCGCCGCTCTTGGCAGATTTGTGACGGATTGGTGAACGTCGGGTCTGCGCAAGGCATGCCAACCCCTACCAGGACACGACGCTGAACATCTCGCTCCGACAGACGGTCGCCGTGCTGTCACTCTGCCTTTCCGCTGCCGTTGCCCCCAATGCCATCGCCGATTTTTCCCGTTATGGCACGGTCTACAAGTCCGACGACGGCCAGTTTTCCTATCAGCTGAACGCGCGCCTGCAGTACGACGCGGTGCGCTTCGACGACGGCCGCAGCAACAACCTGACCAGCTTCGATTCACAGGACGGCAGCTACTTCCGTCGCGGTTACGTGACGTTCAACACCAAGTGGGGCAAGTGGACCGCCCGCTTCGAGAACGACTTCGCGATCGATGTCTCGCTGAAGGCCGTTCGCGAGTTCTGGATCAGCCATCCATTCGCTGGCGGCGAGATCCTGTTCGGCCAGCACAAGCCGTTCCGCGGTCTCGAGGAACTGTCGAGTTCCAACGAGCTGTCGCTGATGGAGCGCCCGTTCTCCGCGACGACGATCTTCGGTGCCAACGCCGAACGTCAGTTCCAGCCGGGCATCTTCTGGCGCCGCCCGCTGTCGAAAACGCTGCTGCTGCAACTGTCGGCCTACAACGCCGATCATGGCCTCGGCACCGAAGTCGGCCGCGGCGTCGGCACCGCCAACCGGCTGAGCTGGATTCCGGTCAACACGCCGAAACAGCTGGTCTATTTCGGTGGCTCGGTCGGCTATGACTATTTCACCGACAAGGCCCCGGGCACGCGCTCGGTCAGCTACGCCGGCCGCAGCAGCGCCGGTGGCAACGTCGTCGGTCCGTCGCAGCGCATCATCGACATCGGCGAGGACGCCGGGCAGGCCTATGGCGGTCTCGAAGCAGCGTTCGGCACCGGCTCGCTGCACTTGCAGAGCGAAGTGGTGCTGTCGTCGTATGAAGATGCCGCCGGTCCCGGCGAGGCCGATCAGGTGCTGTCGTACTACGGTCAGGCCAGCTTCTTCGTCACCGGCGAGCGCAAGGAGTACCAGCTGGCCAAGGCCCGCTTCGGCACGCCGCACGCGCTGCGTCATGGCTGGGGTGCGGTGGAGATGACGGCACGTTACGACTCGATCGAGAACCTCGATCACCGTGCCGGCACCGGCACCGGCGTCTGCCTCGCCAATGCCGCGGTGGCCGTGGTCGGGGCCGAGTGCGAAGCACATTCGTATACCGTCGGCGTCAATTACTACTTCAACCCGCTGATCCGGGTGATGTTCAACCTGGTCAACGGCTATGACCAGGTCACCGACGATCACACCCAGTCCTACAACCTGCGGACCCAGATCGCGTTTTGACACCGAGCCACTGCGGCCAGAGGCGGTGCCGGCGACGAGTTGCAACAGTCGCCCGGCACCATTCGGCAGGCGCAGGCGCATCGGGCGGCCCGATTGCTCGGTACACTGACGCGCGATTCCGTTTTTCCGCCTATTCCCAGTCGAGGGCTGCACGCGCACATGAGCACGCTTTCCTACCGGTCGCATATCTCCAGCCAGTACAACTCGGAGCTCGAGGACGTGCGCCAGCGCGTGCTGGCGATGGGCGGGCTGGTCGAGCAGCAGATCATCGAAGCGACCCGGGCGCTGGTGGAGTCCGATGCCGAGCTGGCGGAGCAGGTGTCGCGCAATGACCTCCGCGTCAATCAGCTCGAAGTCCAGATCGACGAGGAATGCAGCGGCATCCTTGCCCGTCGGCAGCCGACCGCCGGCGACCTGCGTCTGGTCTATGCCGTGGTCAAGACCATCACCGATCTCGAACGCATCGGCGACGAGGCGGAAAAGATCGCCCGGATGGCGGTCGACCTGGCCAGCCAGGAGCGCACCGGCGCGCCGCTGGTCGAAGTCGGGCATCTGTCGCGTCATGTCTCGCAGATGGTCCACGATGCACTCGACGCCTTCGCCCGCATGGATGTCGACGCCGCGCTGGCGGTGGCGCGTGAAGATCTGGCGGTCGATCGCGAGTACGAGGCGCTGATGCGCCAGTGCATCACCTTCATGATGGAAGACCCGCGCACCATCCGCCGAGTGCTCGACGTGATCTGGTCGGTGCGCGCGCTCGAACGCATCGGCGATCACGCCCGCAACATCTCCGAGTACGTCATCTACTTCGTGAAGGGCAAGGACGTCCGCCACCTCGGTCTCGAAGCCATGGAGCGGGAAGCGCGCAGCTAGCCGGTTCGAGCCAACCGTTTCCCGGGCCATGGCGCCCCGGAATTCGGCCCGCATCCGCTGGCATCTCCAAGACGCTGTCGCGCTTTGCGCCGGGCAAGGGGCATAAGCCAGACGAGATCCGCGACGGCGGCTCGACCGGATCGGCGACGTGCAAGCAGGGCCTGTCCATGCCGCGAGCCAGCTTGCGGATCGATGCAATGAACGGCCGCTTCGGTGCTTCCGTGGCGCGAGCAGCCGTCGGTGGCAGGGTCGGGCCGGCTGATCGATGCGGGGGCGGCGTTCACCGAGCTCCGGGCGTTGCGGTGGCGGGTTGCGGCGGTCGTCGAAGGCCGCCGGCCGAGCATCGACCCGCACGCCCGACAGTGGTCGCCAGGCTGATCGGCCGCAGGTCGTCCGCCAAGCGTGCGCAAGCGTTGTATTGCCAAGTACATATCGGTACGGTGTGCACTCGTTCCCGTCGAGTGCGCGCATGAAGGCCCTGATCGCCTGCTGGCTGCTGGTGACATTCACG
>PNMW01000047.1 GCA_013823855.1 Lysobacteraceae bacterium
CGTCATGTGATGCGCCGGCGGGTCGAGGCGGGCATCTGGGAGCTGTTCGTGCCGCGGCTCCAGACCGGTGCGCGCTACCAGTTCGAACTGCTCGGCGCCGATGGCGACCGCTGGCTGAAGGCCGATCCGTTCGCCCGCCAGACCGAGGCGGCGCCGGGCACCGCCTCGGTGGTCGCCGCCGTGCCACCGCCGGTGGCGGCACTGGCCGATCGTGATTCCCGCCAGCGCCGCGATGCGCCGATCGCGATCTACGAGGTGCATGCCGGCTCCTGGCAGCGCAACGAGTTCGGCCATGGCGCGCCGCCGGACTGGGACCAGCTGGCCGCCCGCCTGATTCCCTACGTGCGCAGCCTGCAGTTCACCCACATCGAGCTGCTGCCGATCGCCGAATACCCGTTCGGCGGCAGCTGGGGCTATCAGCCGCTCGGCCTGTACGCGCCGACGGCGCGCTTCGGCACGCCGGAAGGCTTCGCGCGCTTCGTGTCGGCGGCGCATGCCGCCGGCATTGGCGTGATCGTCGACTGGGTGCCGGCGCATTTCCCGGCCGATGCCCACGGCCTGCGCCGCTTCGACGGCACGGCCCTGTTCGAGCACGAGGACCCGCGCGAGGGCTATCACCCGGACTGGAACACGCTGATCTACAACCACGGCCGGCCGGAGGTCAGCGGCTTCCTGATCGGCGCCGCGCTGCACTTCATCGAGCAGTACGGTGTCGATGGCCTGAGAGTCGACGCGGTCGCCTCGATGCTGCACCGGGATTACTCGCGCAAGGCCGGCGAATGGGTGCCGAACCGCTACGGTGGTCGCGAGAACCTGGAAGCGGTGGCCTTCGTCCGCGAGCTGAACGCGGTGATCGCCGAGCGCTGCCCGGGTGCGATGGTGATCGCCGAGGAATCGACGTCCTGGCCCGGCGTCACCGCCGATACCGCGCACGGCGGCCTGGGCTTTGCTTACAAGTGGAACATGGGCTGGATGCACGACACCTTGCAGTACATGGCGCGCGAGCCGGTGCATCGCCGCCATCACCATGCCGACATCACCTTCGGCCTGATGTACGCCCATGCCGAGGCCTTCGTGCTGCCGCTGTCGCACGACGAGGTCGTGCACCTGAAGCGGGCGCTGGTCGCCAAGCTGCCGGGCGACGCCTGGCAGCGTCATGCGGGCCTGCGCGCCTACTACGGGTTGATGTGGGCCTATCCCGGCAAGAAGCTGCTGTTCATGGGCGGCGAGATCGCCCAGGAACGCGAGTGGAACCATGATCGCGAGCTGGACTGGTTCGGGCTCGGCGATCCGCTGAAGCAGGGGCTGCAGCGCTATGTCGGCGATCTGAACCGCCTGTATCGCGAGCGGCCGGCGCTGCATCGCGGCGACTGCGACAGCCGCGGCTTCCGGTGGGTGGTGGTCGACGACGCCGCCAACAGCGCTTTCGCCTGGCTGCGGCTGGCGCCGGACGACAGCAGCCCGCCGGTGCTGGTGATCTGCAACTTCACGCCGGCGGTGCTCGGCGCCTACCGCGTCGGCGTGCCGAGCCCGGGGCGCTGGCGCGAGATCCTCAACAGCGACGCCGCGCTCTACGGCGGCGGCAATGTCGGCAATGTCGGCGGCGTGGTCGCGTGCCCGATCCCCAGCCACGGCCAGCCGGCCAGCCTGGAACTGACGGTGCCGCCGCTGGCCAGCCTGTGGCTGGAACTGGCGGCATGAGCCGGCGCCTGGAAGCCGGCAGTCCGTATCCGCTCGGGGCCACCTGGGACGGCAGCGGTGTCAACTTCGCGGTGTTCTCGGCGCATGCCGACAAGATCGAGCTGTGCCTGTTCGACACCAGCGGCCGGCGCGAGCTGGAACGGCTGGCGCTGCCCGAATGCACCGACCAGGTCTGGCACGGCTATCTGCCGAACGCCCGGCTCGGCCAGCAGTACGGCTTCCGCGCCCACGGCCCGTATGACCCGCATCGCGGCCACCGCTTCAATCCGCACAAGCTGCTGCTCGATCCCTATGCCCGGCGGCTGGCCGGCGCGCTGGCCTGGTCCGATGCGCTGTACGGCTACCGGCTCGGTTCGGCCAAGCACGATCTGTCCTACGACCGCCGCGACAGCGCCAGCTCGATGCCGAAGGCGGTGGTCAGCGAAACGGTGATGGAGTGGGGCGACGACCGGCCGCCGAACGTGCCGTGGTCGAAGACGGTGATCTACGAAGCCCACGTCCGCGGCCTGACCATGCTGCGCAGCGAGTTGCGCACGCCGGAGCGCGGCACCTTCGCCGCGCTCGGCAACCCGCGGATGATCGACTACCTGGTCAAGCTGGGCATCACCGCCGTGGAGCTGTTGCCGGTGCACGCGATCGTCCAGGACCGCGAGCTGCAGGCGCGGCGGCTGCGCAACTACTGGGGCTACAACACGCTGAGCTTCTTCGCGCCGGAGCCGCGCTACGTCACCGAAGGCGGCTTCCGGGAAATCCGCAGCACCGTCAGGCGGCTGCACGAGGCCGGCATCGAGCTGATCCTCGACGTCGTCTACAACCACACCGGCGAAGGCAGCGAACTGGGCCCGACGCTGAGCTTCCGCGGCCTCGACAACGCCAGCTACTACCGGCTGGTGCCCGGTGCCGAGCGCCACTGCATCAACGACACCGGCTGCGGCAACACGGTGAACCTGAGCCACCCTCGGGTGCTGCAGCTGGTGATGGACAGCCTGCGCTACTGGGTGCAGGTGTTCCATGTCGACGGCTTCCGCTTCGATCTCGCCAGCAGCCTCGGCCGCGAACCGGGCGGTTTCGATCCCGGCTCGGGCTTTTTCGATGCGCTGCGTCAGGACCCGGTGCTGTCCCGCGTCAAGCTGATCGCCGAGCCCTGGGACATCGGCCCCGGCGGCTACCAGCTCGGCCGCCATCCGCCGGGTTTCAGCGAGTGGAACGACCGCTTCCGCGATGACCTGCGCCGCTTCTGGCGCGGCGACGCGGCGCTGCGCCCGGCGCTGGCGGCAAGGCTCAGCGGCTCGGCCGACATCTTCGATCACAGCACCCGGCGGCCGTCGGCCTCGCTGAATTTCGTCACCGCGCACGACGGCTTCACCTTGGCCGACCTGGTCGCGTATTCGGCGAAGCACAACCTCGCCAACGGCGAGGACAACCGCGACGGCCATTCCGACAACCACAGCGCCAACTGGGGCGCCGAAGGTCCGACCGACGATGCCGCGATCAACGCCCGGCGTGCCCGCATCCGCCGGGCGCTGCTGGCCACCCTGCTGACCGCCAACGGCACGCCGATGCTGCTGGCCGGCGACGAGTTCGGCCATTCCCAGGGCGGCAACAACAACGCCTACTGCCAGGACAACCGCACGACCTGGCTCGACTGGTCGCTGGCCGACAGCGCCGAAGGCCGTGCCCAGATCGACTACACCGCGCGGCTGATCGCCGCCCGCAGGGCGCATCCGTCGCTGAGCGCGGCCCACTACCTGCATGGCCGTTCCGAGCCGCTGCCCGGTGTCGCCGACATCGCCTGGTTCGACGAACGCGCCGACAGCCTGTCGCCGGAGGCCTGGCAGGACATCCACGGCCGGCGGGTGATCCTGCGCCGCGCCGTGGCGATCGACCGCCATGCGGTCGACGTCACCCTGCTGCTGGTCAACGGCTCGCATGAGGACGCGCCGTTCCGGCTGCCGACCCCGGCCTACGCCTGGCGGCGGCTGATCGACAGCGCCGCCGTGCAGGCGTCCGAAGACATCGTCGATGCCGAGCAGGTGATGGTCGGCGCCCATAGCGTGGTGCTGATCGCGGCCACCGTGAACCCGAGCCGAGGAGCCGAAGCCTGATGTCCGCCCTGCACGAACTGGCCGCCGCGGCCGGTCTTTCGACGCGCTGGATCGATTGGCAGGGTGTGCATCGCGAGGTTCGCGACGACACCCTGCAGGCGGTACTCGGCGCGCTCGGCTATCGCGCCGACGATCCGGCCGCTTGCGAACGCGAACTGGCGCGCCTGGCCGCCGAGCGCGCCGCCGCAGTGCTGCCGCCGATGCTGGTGGTGCGCGCCGGGGCGCCGGCGGTGGTCGGGCCGATCGCCGATCCGGCGCTGCGCGCCTATGTGCTGAGCCTGGAGGACGGCACGCGGCACGAAGGTGTGGCGGAACTCGGCGACGACGGCCTGTGCCGGATCGCGCTGTTTGCGCCGATCGGCTATCACCGGCTGGCGATCAACCGCCAGCATGTCCAGCTGGCCGTGGTGCCGCCGCGCGCGTTCACGGTGCAGGATCTCGCCGGCGAGCGCCGGCTCTGGGGCTGCACGGCCCAGCTCTACGCCTTGCGCTCGACCGGCGATGGCGGCATCGGCACGTTCGCCGGGCTGGGCGCCCATGCGAAAGCGCTCGGCGAACAGGGCGCGGATGCGCTGGCCGTCAGCCCGGTCCACGCGCTGTTCGCCGCCGATGTCGAGCGCTTCAGCCCGTATTCGCCGTCGAGCCGGCTGTTCGTCAACGCGCTGCATGTCGATCTGGCCGCGACCTTCGGCGCCGACGCGCTGGCGCAGGCGCTGGCCGACGAAGGGGCTGCGGCACTGGCCGCCGAGCTGGAATCGCTGGCATTGGTCGACTGGCCGCGTGCCGCGCGGCTGCGCCTGACGCTGGCGCGCCGGCTGCTGGCCGGCTTCGATCAGCTGGCGGACCCGCTGCGCGCCGATTGCGCCGCGTTCATCGAGGCCGGCGGCAGCGCGCTGCGCGATCACGCCCGCTTCGAGGCGCTGCACCGGCATTTCCTGCAGCAGTCTCCGCCGCTGTGGCGCTGGACCGACTGGCCGGCCGAATTCCGCGATCCGCGCAGCGCCGAGGTCGAGGCTTTCGCCACCGAGCAGGCCGACGAGGTCGCCTTCCACCTGCGCCTGCAATGGCTGGCCGATCGCGGCCTGCAGCAGGCGCAGGCGGCGGCGAAAGCCGGCGGCATGGCGATCGGCCTGATCAGCGATCTGGCGGTCGGCGCCGATGGCGGCGGCAGTCATGGCTGGAGCCGGCCGCAGGACTTCCTGCAGGGCCTGTCGGTCGGCGCGCCGCCCGATGCGCTGAACGCGCTCGGCCAGGGCTGGGGCCTGACCGCCTATTCGCCGCGCGCCCTGGTCGACGAGGCCTACGCACCGTTCCTCGAACTGCTGCGTGCCCAGCTGCGCCATGCCGGCGGCCTGCGCATCGACCATGTCATCGGCCTGGGCCGCCTGTGGCTGATTCCCGACGGCGCCGGTCCGCGCGAAGGCGCCTACCTGCAGTATCCGATCGAGGCGCTGTTCGGCCTGATCGCGCTGGAATCCTGGCGCCATCGCGCGGTGATCATCGGCGAGGACATGGGCACGGTGCCGGACGGTTTCCGCCAGCGGATGAGCCCGGCCGGCATCCTCGGCATGCGGGTGCTGTGGTTCGAGCGCGACTGGGGCCTGTTCGTCGAGCCCTCGCGCTGGGCGGCCGATGTGGTGGCGATGACCACCACCCACGATCTGCCGACCGTCGCCGGCTGGTGGACCGGCCGCGACATCGACTGGCGGGCGGCGCTGGCGCTGTACGGCGAAGGCCAGGATGAAGCCTGGGATCGGCGCAGCCGCGCCGAGGACCGCGACAAGCTGTGGGCCGCCTTCGTCCATGCCGGTGTCGCCAGCGGCCCGCAACCGCCGGTCGATCAGCCGGCGGCCGTGGTCGACGCCGCCTGCGCGTTTGTTGCCGCCACGCCGTCACCGCTGGCGCTGATTCCGCTCGAAGACCTGCTCGGCGTGATCGAGCAGCCGAACGTGCCGGGCACCATCGACACGCATCCGAACTGGCGGCGGCGGCTGTCCGGCCTGCTGGATTCGGAACCCGTCGCCGCGCGGATCGTCGTGCTGGTGGAGGCCCGACCTTGACCGGATGGCAGACCGCGATGGACGCTTGGCTCCTGCGGGTATCCGGATTTTCGAGATGACCGCATCCACTGAAGCGTTGGATTTCGAGTGCGCGGCATCTCAAAGGGGAACGCCATGAACAGTGCATCCGCAGCACGGCAGGATCGTCCGTCGGTGACCCGCCGGGGACCGTTCGCCCGTGGCCTTGTCCTGGCGCTGATGACGCTGGGGCCTGTATCGGCGATCAGTGTCGCTGGTGGGGCGGCGGCGTCGACACCGCCGTTTGTCGCCGTTGCGGGCTTCGTCCTGCGGGAAGGCAATTCCGGCGTCGTGCAGGCCAAGCCCCAGGTGACCCTGAGTGCTCCATCCAGTAGCCCGGTGTCGGTGACGCTGGCGACCTCGAATGGCACCGCGACCGCCGGCAGCGACTACGTCGCTCGGACCGCGACTCTGGTATTCCAGCCCGGGGAAACGCTGCACACGTTCACGATCGACGTGCTGGGCGACACGGCTTTCGAGAGCGACGAAAGCCTGTTCGTCACCATCACCGACATCGTCGGCGGCAGCATCGACCCGCAAAAGCCGTTCACTTCGCAGAGCGAACTACGGGTTCTCAACGACGATCCGGCACCCTCCCAGTCTGCGGTCACGATCGAGGGCAGCGAGGTCGTCGAAGGCAATTTCGGGACGCGGGATGCCGTGTTCACGGTCAGGCTGGCGCCGCCGTCCACCGACCCGGTCTCGATGACTTTCGAGACGCTTTCGGGTGGAACCGCGACTCCCGGTGTCGATTTCGAGCAGACCGCGGTCGGTGTTGCTTTTGCGCCCGGAGAAACCGTGAAGCAGGTAATCGTTCCGGTGATCGGCGACACCCGGCCCGAGGCCGACGAAACCATCCGCGGCGTGCTGACCGAGGCCACCGGCGGCGCGCTCATCACCACCGCTCAGGCCTTCGTCACCATCCGCGATGACGACAGCGCGCTGCCGTCGCTGTCGATCAACGATGTCACCGTCACCGAAGCCGCCCAAGGTCCGCTGAGCATCGCCGCGTTCAAGCTGACGCTGTCGTCGCCGGCCAGTACGGCGATCTCCGTCGAAGTCAGCACCGTCAACGGCTCCGCCGCCGCGATCACCCGCAGCCAGAAGGGTGACTACGTGGCGCGGACGACGGTCGTCACTTTCCCGCCGGGCAAGCGCACGCAGACCTTCAATGTCGTGGTCGTCGACGACAACCGGGTTGAAGGCAGTGAAACCTTTGGCGTCAATCTGAGCAACGCCGGCGGCGCAACGATCGCGCGACCGCAGGGCCTTGGCAGGATTCTGGACAACGACTGACGGCCGGACAGCATTCGCGCGCGGACGAGTAGTGCTACGTCCGCGCGCCTGAATCACCAGCGTCGGCTGAACTCGAACACCCAGGCGATCACGCCGTAGCCGTCGCGGGCATTGGTGAACGGCTGGGCCGGGTTGTTGGCGGCCTCGGTCTTGGCCGGCTGGTACTGGATCGCCGACGAGAACTCCCAGCGATCCGACAGCACCTGGCGGATGCCGACGTTGAGTTCGACTTCCTGCGTGACATTGATGGTCGGCGTGACGTTGCGGTTCGGCACCGGATTGCGCGCCAGGTTGATGCCGGCCATCAGGCGTGTCTTGTCGGTGAGGTCATAGGCGGCGCCGAGCGCGAACACGAACTGGTCGCGGAACCCCAGCGCCTGGTCGAGCACCAGCGACTGCGGCACGTTGGCGTTCGCGGTTTCCGGATCGCGGGCGCTCAGGCGCACGGACTTCGCGGCGCCCGACCAGTCCAGCCAGGTCACTTCGGTCGACAGCAGCCACTTCGGCGCGGCGCGCCAGGCGATGCCGACGCCGAACTCCTGCGGCAGCGCGAAGCCCTTGACGCGCGCCTCGCCGTAGCGGACCACGCCCTGATCGATCGCGTCGTAGTTGACGCTCAGTTCGCCGCCTTCGAGCTTGAGCTTGTTGATCGATGCATAGCTGGCGCCGATCGCGATCGTCGGGCTGAAACGGTACAGCAGGCCGACGCGGCCGTTGTAGCTGACGCCGTCGGCGCCATCGAGGCGCAGCCCGTGGAAGCCGGTGGCGGCATCGGAGGTCTTCGGGAACAGCTTCTGGCGCAGCGAGGCATACGACACGTTGAACGCCGCGCCGAGGCTCAGTTGCGGCGTGAGCTGCCAGCCGAGGCCGGTGGCCAGGCGGGTGACGCCGAAGGTCACCGCATAGGCGTCGACGGTGCCGAAGGCGGTGTTGAGGTCCTCGTACTCGGAGCCCGACCCGCCAGCGACGAACATGCCGACGCCGAGCGTCAGGTCCGGTCGCCACAGCTTGCGGGCATAGCTGGCGTTGAGCAGCGCGCCGTACGGCTGGTCCGAGCGCTTGCGGCTGTTCAGTGCATCGCGATGGCTGAAGCCGTTGGTGACGAACGGCTCGATCGAGGCATCGAGTCGCGAACCGGGAATCTGCGTCAGGTTGGCCGGATTGATGGTGACCGCGGCGCTCGAGCCGGGCACCGCGAGATCGGCGCTGCCCATGCCCAGCGACTGCGCGCCGATACCGGTGACGTTCAGCCCGTTGCCGGCCCACGCCGGGTGGCTGGCAAGACTGGCGGCGGACAGGCACAGCAGGGCCACGGCGCGTGGCGACAGCTTCGGCATCAGGAACTCCCCCTTGCAATGGTGCGGCCGTCTCGATGACGACCGCGATGACGTGCGTACTTGACGCATTGTCGATTTGTCATGAACACGATGTTTAGTATGGTTCATTACCACTTCTCTCAGGAAGGCCCCGGCCGGCGAACGGCGGCGCAGCCGGGATGTCTTCCCGAGTCCGCCCGGGCTATCCGGACGGGTGGCTTGCATCACGACGCCGGCTGCTAGCCTCGGGCGCTTCCAGTGAGGCGGCGCGGCTGTCGGGCCGACCTCGCATCACGCCCGCATGACGGGCATCGCGATACGAGGAGAACCCCATGGGTCGAGTTGCAGGCAAGGTTGCACTGGTCACCGGCGCGGCGAAGGGCATCGGCGAGGCGTGCGCGCTGCTGCTGGCGAAGGAAGGCGCGAAGGTGGTGGTCAGCGACCTCGACCGCGCGGCCGGCGAGGCGGTTGCGGCGAAGATCGTCGCGGCCGGCGGCGAGGCGCTGTTCGTCCGGCAGGACGTCACCGACGAAGCCGGCTGGCCGGCCGCGATCGCCGCGACCGAGCAGCGTTTCGGTGCGCTGCACGTGCTGGTCAACAACGCCGGCATCGCCATTCCCGGCAACGCCGCCGACTGCACGCTGGCCGACTGGCGCAAGACCCTCGCGGTGAATCTGGACGCCGTGTTCCTCGGCACCAAGTACGCGATCCCGGCGATGACCGGCAAGAACGGTTCGATCATCAACCTCTCGTCGATCGAAGGCATCGTCGCCGATCCGAACCTGGCCTCGTACAACGCCAGCAAGGGCGGCGTGCGCCTGTTCACCAAGTCGGCGGCGCTGCACTGCGGCAAGACCGGGCTCAAGGTGCGCGTCAATTCGGTGCATCCGGGCTACATCTGGACGCCGATGGTCGAGGACTACGTGACCTCGATCGGCGATCTCGCCGAAGGCCGCGCCGCGCTCGACGCGCTGCATCCGATCGGCCACGTCGGCGAGGTGATGGATGTCGCCTACGGCGTGCTGTACCTGGCCAGCGACGAATCGAAGTTCGTCACCGGCTCCGAGCTGGTGATCGACGGCGGCTACACGGCGCAGTAGCGCCGGACGGCCTCAGGCCACGCCCGCGAGCACCGCTTTCAGGTCGATGCCGTTGGCGCCGTGCTCGACCAGGTTCAGGTCGTCGAGCACGTGCCGCAGGTGGGCGAGCATCAGCTCCACGGCCGCCGGGTCACCGCGTTCCAGCGCGCTGCACAGCGCCTGATGCTCGTCCGGCGGGCAGGACGTCGCGCCCGGCCGCTGGAACACGGCGATGATCAGCGACGACCGCGAGACCAGCTCGCGCAGCAGCCGGGCCAGGGTCGGATTGCCGGCCAGCTCGGCGATCACCAGATGGAATTCGCCGGACAGCTTCAGCTGGGCGCGGCGGTCCTGATCGCGCCAGGCCTGCTTCTCGCGCGCCAGATGCTCGCGAAGGCGGCGCAGGTCGGCGCGGGTGGCCCGCTGCAGGAAGCGGGCGACGATGCCGGCTTCCAGCAGGCTGCGGGCCTCGAAGATGTCGCGGGCTTCCTGCACCGTCGGCTGCGACACGATCGCGCCGCGGTTCGGCATCAGGGTCACCACCCGTTCGTGCGCCAGCCGCTGCAGCACCTGGCGGATGCGGGTGCGGCCGAGCCCGAAGATCTCGCACAGCTTGTCCTCGACCAGCCGGGTGCCGGGCGGTAGCCGGTGATCCATGATCGCCGACCAGATCCGCTCGTAGGCGTGCTCGATGCCGCCGGCGACCAGCGCCTGCGCGGCCTTCGCCGCTGCCGACTTCGGTCGTGCGGCAGGCAGCGCGGCGAGGGCGGCGGGCTTCGAGGCGGTCGGCATGTCCTGGGTGGTGATCGGGCGGCCCCGCATCGGTGCCGCAGGCGCCGGGCGGGGTCGTCGATTATCGCCAATCGGGCGGGTGGTGCGCCGTTCAGGCGTCCGGGTGAAAGCTCTTGCCGAGCGAGGCCGGCTGGTTGAGCAGGATGGTCTTCGGATCGCGGCAGATCAGCACCAGCACGATGATCGTCGCCGCGTACGGCAGCATCGACAGGAACTCGCTCGGCACCGCCACGCCGAAGCCCTGCGCGTACAGCTGCATCACGGTGACGCCACCGAACAGGTAGGCGCCGAGCAGCACCCGCAGCGGCTTCCAGGTGGCGAACACCACCAGCGCCAGCGCGATCCAGCCGCGGCCGGCGCTCAGGCCCTCCACCCACATCGGCGTCAGCGCCGTCGACAGGTAGGCGCCGGCGATGCCGGACATCGCGCCGCCGAACATCACCGCCTTGTAGCGGATGGCGATCACCGGCGCGCCGATCGCATGCGCCACCGCCGGCGATTCGCCGCAGGCGCGCAGGCGCAGGCCGGCGTGGCTGCGGGTCAGGAAATGCTGGACCGCGAAGTACAGCGCGATCGACAGGTAGACCGGCAGGTCGTAGTTCAGCAGCAGCGGGCCGAGCACCGGCAGATCGCTGAGGCCGGCGATGTCGAGCTTCGGCACCCGCTCGATCGGCATGCCGGCATAGCTGCGGCCGACGAACGCCGACAGGCCGATGCCGAACAGGGTCAGCGCCAGCCCGGTGGCGACCTGGTTGGTCTGCAGGCTCAAGCTCAGGAAGGCGAACAGCAGCGACAGCGCGGTCGCCGCCAGCATGCCGGCGATGAAGGCGAGGATCAGGCTGCCGGTGGCGATGCCGGCAGCGAACGCGGCGACGGCGCCGACCAGCATCATCCCTTCGACGCCGAGGTTCAGCACGCCGGCGCGCTCGGTCACCAGTTCGCCGAGCGCGGCGTAGATCAGCGGCGTGGCGGCGATCACCGTGCTGACCAGGATCGGGATCAGGTGATCGAGGTTCATGGCGTCACCGGTCGCGGAATGCGGCGCAGCCGGAAGCCGATGAACAGATCGGCGGCCAGCAGGTAGAACAGCAGACTGCCCTGGAACAGGCCGGTGATCGACGACGGCAGCTGCAGCTCGACCTGCGCGGTCTCGCCGCCGAGATAGAGCAGCGACATCAGCAGCGACGCGAGCACGATGCCGAACGGGTGCAGGCGGCCCACGAACGCGACGATGATCGCCGCGAAGCCGTAGCCGGGCGAGATCACTGCCTGCAGCAGGCCGATCGGGCCGGCGACCTCGCTGATGCCGGCCAGCCCGGCCATGCCGCCGCCGACCAGCAGCGCCAGCCAGATGTTGCGCTTGTCGCTGAAGCCCGCGTACAGCGCCGCGGCCGGCGCCTGCCCGGCCACCTGCATGCGGTAGCCGGCGTGGGTCCGGCTGGTGAACAGCCAGGCAAGCACGGCAAGCAGCAGCGCCAGCGGCCAGGCGCCGGTGACCCGCGTGCCCTCGACCAGCGCGGGCAGGATCGCCGCCTCGGCGAATGCCCGCGACTGCGGAAAGTTGTAGCCGGCCGGGTCCTTCCAGGGGCCATGCACCAGATAGCCGAGCAGCTGCTGGGCGATGTAGACCAGCATCAGGCTGACCAGGATCTCGTTGGTGTGGAAGCGGGTGCGCAGGAACGCCGGAATCGCCGCCCAGGCCATGCCGCCGAGCGCGCCGGCCAGCAGCATCAGCGGCAGGGTCAACGTCCCGAGCGCGTCGCTGCCGAACAGCGCCACGGCGCTGCCGGCGATGCCGCCGACGATCAGCTGGCCTTCGGCGCCGATGTTCCAGACATTGGCCTTGAAGCCGATCGCCAGGCCCAGCGCGCAGAGCATCAGCGGGCTCGCCTTCAGCAGCAGCTCGCCGACTTCGTAGCTGCCGCCGAGCGGCGCCAGGAAGAACACCCTGAACGCGGTCAGCGGGTCCTGGCCGAGGATCAGGAACACCACCAGGCCGGTCAGCGCCATCGCGGTCGCGGCGATCAGCGGTGACGCCAGCCGCATCGCCGCCGACGGCGTGGCCCGGCGTTCGAGCCGGAACGGCCACAGCCTGCGCCGCAACGAATCAGGCGGCGACATCGGCGGCCTCCGCTACGCTGACGCCGCCGGCCATCAGCACGCCGACCCGCTCGACGCTCAGTTCGCCAGTGGCCATCGTCGGCGACAGCCGGCCCTGGGCGATCACCGCGATGCGGTCGCAGATCATGAACAGCTCATCCAGTTCCTCGGAAATCACCAGCAGCGCGACACCCCGGTCGCGCAGGTCGATCAGCGCCTGACGGATCAGCAGCGCCGCGCCGATGTCGACGCCCCAGGTCGGCTGGGCGACGACCAGCAGCTTCGGATTCAGCCGGGTTTCACGGCCGACGATGAATTTCTGCAGGTTGCCGCCGGACAGGCTGCCGGCCAGCGCCTGTTCGCTGCTGCACTTGACCGTGAACGCTGCGATCGTCTCGCGGGCGAAGCGGTTCATGACCGGCCGGCGGATCAGGCCGTGGCGCACCATGCCGGCGCTGGCGCCGGTCAGCAGCGCGTTGTCGGCCAGGCTCATCAGCGGCACGGCGCCCCGGCCGAGCCGTTCCTCGGGCACGAAGCCGAAGCCGAGCGCGCGCCGCTGCAAGGGATCGAGCCGGCCGGCCGGCTGGCCGCCGATGCGCACCATGCCGCCGTGCGGGCTGAGCGTCTCGCCGGACAGCGCCGCCAGCAGTTCCTTCTGGCCGTTGCCGGACACCCCGGCGATGCCGACGATCTCGCCGCTGCGGACGCGCAGGTTCAGGCCGTCGAGCGGCGTGCCGAACGGATCGCGCGTCGCCACGCTCAGGTTGGTCAGCTCCAGTTCGATCTCGCCCGGCGTGCGCGGCACAAGCTGGCAAGCCTTCAGTTCGCCGCCGATCATCAGCCGCGCCAGGCTGGCATTGCTTTCCTCGCGCGGAATCGCCGTGCCGCAGCAACGGCCGCCGCGCAGCACGGTGGCGCGGTCACAGAGCGCACGGATCTCGTCGAGCTTGTGGCTGATGTAGAGGATCGACATCCCCTCGACGGCGAGCCGGCGCAGCGTCTCGAACAGGGTCAGCACCGCCTGCGGGGTCAGCACCGAGGTCGGCTCGTCCATGATCAGGAGCCGCGGCGACTGCAGCAGGCAGCGGACGATCTCGACGCGCTGCCGCTCGCCGACCGACATGCTGTGGGTCAGGCGATCGGGATCGATCGGCAGGCCGTACTTCTCCGAGACCTCGCGGATCCGGGCCGCCAGCGCCGCCGGCTTCGGCGGCTCGTCCATCGCCAGCGCGATGTTCTCGGCGACGGTCAGGGTTTCAAACAGCGCGAAGTGCTGGAACACCATGCCGATGCCGAGGCGACGCGCTTCGGCCGGGCTGGCGATGCTGACGCGCCGGCCGTCCCATTCGATGCTGCCGGCATCGGGTCGGGTGACGCCGTAGACGATCTTCATCAGCGTGCTCTTGCCGGCGCCGTTCTCGCCGAGCAGCGCATGAATCTCGCCGACGCCGACCTCGAGATCGATCGCCTCGTTGGCGACCACGCCGGGATAGCGCTTGGTGATGCCGCGCAGGCGCAGCCGGGGCGCCGGCAACGCTGCGGTGGCGCTCATCGTGGTGCCTCGGCCGCAGGCGGCATCAGTCTTGCCAAGAAGAGTCTCCGTGGGAATGGTGCTGACCGTCGATGGACGCGCCTGCCCGGTGTCGCGAAAGCGCGCCGCGATGGGAGTGTTGGCAGGTCGGCATGCACCGAATGAGCGCAAGCCTCGTGCCACTCCGGGCCTTGATCCAGGCGGCGCCGCGTGATTGCGCGCATTGATTGTCGACAATCCTGCGATTCCCTTGTGCCGCCACCGCCTGCGGCAAGCCAACGGGCTCCCGGGTTCCGGACGCCGGAAAATCGCCTGAGAGAAGCGATTGGACGGTGGTGATCCGGACGCCGCGTCATCGCGACCGCGCGCCCTGATTCGGACGCGGGCCTGCCGATGGCATGTTCGTTGCGCAGCGGTCATCCGGAACGTATGCAATTTCCCGACGGCGCCCGGGGTGGCGGGCGCCGTACGGGACCTCAACACGGCGGACCACGCGTCCGCCCACCAAATCGGCATTCACGGGGATAGTTCATGAATCGTAGGAAAACGGCACGCGGCCTCGGGGCGGTGTCCCTGATCTTTCTGGGCAGCAGTCTGGGAGCCGCCGGGCAGGCACTGGCGCAGGCGAGCGAAGACAGTGCAGCGACGACCGAAAGTGCAGCACCGGCCAGCGAGCCGGGGGTCACCCAGCTGAAGGCGGTCGAGGTTCGTGCGGTCAATCGCGCCGTCAACATCCTCAACACCGAGGAAGTCGATTCGGTGTTCGGCTTCGACAAGAGCATCAAGGACACGCCGCGCTCGATCACCTCGATCAGCAAGGAAACGCTCGACAAGCTCAACATCGGCGATATCAACGATCTGGTGGTGCTCAGCCCCGGCTCGTTCACCCAGTCGTTCTTCGGCGTCGCCGGCTCGCTGGACCTGCGCGGCACGCCGGGCGAGAACTACTTCCGCGGCGTGCGGCGCATCGACAACCCCGGCAACTACGCGACGCCGATCGCCGCCAGCGATCGCATCGACATCGTCCGCGGCCCGGCCTCGCCGATCTACGGCCCGTCGAAGGTCGGCGGCTATCTGAACTTCGTGCCGAAATCGGCGCGCGCCGCCGACAAGTCCGACGGTGGCCGCACCAGCGGCGAAGTCGGTGTCACCCGCGGCAGCTTCGACAAGAACATCATTCGCGGCGAAGTCGGCGGCCCGGCGTCGGTCGCCGGCAAGCAGTTCGGCTACTACCTGTATGTCGAAGGCGAGGACTCGGGCTCGTACTACGAGAACACCAACACCGACCAGAACATCTTCCAGGCCTCGCTGGACGCCAATCTCAGCGAGAAGTCGCGCATCGAGTTCGGCGGCCAGTACCAGGACTACCGCGGCAACCAGGTGGCCGGCTGGAACCGCCTGACCCAGGACCTGATCGACAACGGCACCTACATCACCGGCAGCCCTGCCTCACTCGATGCCAATGGCGATGGCCTGCTGTCGGCGTCGGAGTCGGCCGCCGGCAATCTCGGTCTGTTCTACTTCGGCGGTGTCAGCGTGCAGAGCGCCGAGCAGGTCAATGCCGATCTGGCCGAACGGCCGAACATGGCGCTGCTCAATCCCGGCACCACCAAGCTCAAGCGCTCGCAGGTGCTGACCCAGCCGGATGACCGTCTCGACAGCAAGGTGCTGTCGCTGTACTTCGACTTCATCCACGAGCTTTCCGACGAGCTGAAGCTCACCAACAAGCTGTTCTACGAGTCGCTCGACAACGTCAACGAGAACGCCTACGGCTTCTCGCAGTTCGCCGACACCTACGCGATCGAGGACCAGCTGAACCTGGCCTACAAGTGGCTCGGCAACGATTACGTCTCCGCGAACTTCCAGGCTGGCACCTCGGTGCGCTACCAGGACTTCGAGCACGGCGACAATTTCGACTTCGAGTACTTCGATCGCCGCGACATCAGCCGGCCGGGCACGCCGGTGGATCGCCGCACCATGAGCACGCGCAACGGGCCCGAGATCGAGCCGTGGTCCAGCCACACGATCGGCCACTATCTGGACGTCGGCGTCGCGGCACTGGCCGATGTGGCGATCGTGAAGTCGGTGCATCTGCTGGCCGGCGGCCGCTGGGACTGGGTCGATGTCGAGTCCACCGCCTGCAACCTGAACACCACGGCCTGCGGCGGCACCACGTTCACCGGCGGCGAGAACAAGCCGTCGTGGACCCTGAGCCTGAGCTACGACATCCCGGTGATCGGCGTGACGCCGTACCTGACGCGCGCCTCGCAGTCGACGCTGATCGCCGGCCAGGGTGGCCAGGTCGATCCGGCCAACGTCCAGTCCGGCTCGGCGCTGGCCAAGTCGTCGCTGACCGAAATCGGCGCCAAGGGCAGCTTCCTGCGCAATCGCCTGTACCTGTCGGTCGACCACTTCAAGCAGCAGCGCACCGATCTGAACTCGCAGGACACGGTCACCAACAACACCACGGAATCGAAGGGCTGGGAATTCGAGTTCCGCGGCGTGGTCACCAACAACCTCGCGATCACCGGCGCCTACACCCATCTCAATGTCTACAACCTCAGCGCACTGCAGAACGGCTTCCAGTTCGGCTTTGCCGGCGCCAGCGATCTGCCGGCCGGCGTCGATCCTTCGCTGATCTTCGGCGGCGTGGTCAACGGCCTGACGTTCGTCGGCACCGGCAACAACACGGCGGCGAAGAAGGCCGGCATTCCGGAAGACCTGGTCAGCGCCAACGTCATCTACAACTTCAGCGAAGGCTTCCTGAAGGGGCTGACCACGACGCTCGGCGTCACCCATGTGTCGTCGACGTTCTCCGGCTTCTCGCAGGCGGTCGAACTGCCGTCGTACACCTTGCTGAACCTCGGCCTGAACTACGAGACCAAGCACTGGAAGCTCGGCCTGCAGGGCAAGAACCTGACCAACGAGAAGTACTTCCGCTCGAACTTCCCGGATCTGTTCGGTTCGTCGGTGGTGCTGCCGTCGCTGCCGATCAACTGGCTGGCAACGGTGGCCTACCGCTTCTGATCGAGGCCGTGGGCGGGTGCCTTCACCGTTGACGGGGGGCGCGCAGGCAATGACGCGGGGACGCAAGGAAGCCGCAAGCCTTGCGTCCCTTCTTCTTGGCAGCGATCCGGTGATGGCGGGATCGACGGATGTACAGGAGTGCAGGCAATGAGAGGGTTCTGGACGGTTCGGGCGGCAGCCTGCGGCATCGCGCTGCTGCTCACGGTGACCGCCACCCACGCGGCGGCGGCGAAGCAGGCCAGCGATTTTCCGAAAGCGAAGGTCGCACTGGTCGGCGGCACCTTCATCAACGATGCGCTGCTCAACAGCACCGGCATCCTGAAGGGCAGTTTCCGGATCAAGACCCGGGTCGGTCAGTCGCCGGTGATCTGGTACTGCGAGACCGAGGGCGTGCCGTTCTACTACGTGCACATGCACGGCGAGGACCACTACGTCGAGACCTGGGCGGCGCTGGCGCAGCTCGGCGTGCGCGAGGCGATCGGCGGGGCCACCGCCGGCGGCATCAATCGCGCGATGAAGCTGTACGACTACGTGGTGCCGACCGACTTCATCGACATGAACATCAGCCGGCCGCTGGCGATGCCGATCGAGGCCTATCCGGATCCGGACAGCATTCCGATCCCGCGCTATGTGCCGGCGATGGACCCGCTGCTGCAGAAAATTCTCATCGAAGAAACCCGCAGCGCGATCCGCGCCAGCCACGACTACGACGACATCACGCTGCACGAGCAGGGCGTGGTGATCCAGTCGCGCGGCGGCCGCTTCGAGACCGCGGCCGAAGTGCGGATGATGGGCGAGTGGGGGGCCGATCTGGTGACCATGAGCATCGGCACCGAAATGACCTATGCCCGGATGATGGGCATCAACTACGCGGCCTTGGTGTCGATCTCCAATCCGGCCGAAGGCGTCGGTGCCTGGGAGTGGGAGACGCTGAAACAGGTCTATCCGCGGATCAACCCCTTGAGCCTGCGCATCGTGCTGGCGGCGATTCCGAAGATTGCGGCGATCCCGGCCGATCAGCCGAGGATCGGTGATGCGCTGCGCTTCCACCCGGAAATGACCAGCGCGCCGGCCACCGACAAGAACGCGGCCACGCCATGAAACGGATCCTGATGTGCTTGCCGCTGGTGCTGCTGCTGGCGACCTGCGCGAAGCCGGCGCCGAAGCCGATCGAGGTCAAGGTGGTGGTGGTCACCATGTTCGAGATCGGTGCCGACAGCGGCGACAAGGCCGCCGAGTTCCAGCTCTGGTACGAGCGCCAGAAGCTTGAGCAGCGCCTGCCGTTCGCCCATCACCACGATCTGTTCCTGAACCCGGAGACCGGCGTGCTCGGCATGGTCACCGGCATGGGCACGGCGAAATCGGCGACTGCGGTGATGGCGCTCGGCCTTGATCCGCGCTTCGACCTGAGCCACGCCTACTGGCTGGTCGCCGGCATCGCCGGTTTCGATCCGAACGATGCCTCGATCGGCTCGGCGGCCTGGGCCGAGTACCTGGTCGATGGCGATCTGGCGCATGAGATCGACGCTCGCGAAATGCCCGCCGACTGGCCGACCGGCTACTTCGCGCGCGGCAGCAAGGGGCCGTACCAGGGGCCGCATCCGGAATCGGCCGGCGAAGTGTTCCGGCTCAACGGCGCGCTGACCGAATGGGCCTATCAGCTCACCAAGGACGTGCCGCTCGCCGACAGCGAAGCGCTGCAGAAGCGCCGCGCGCAGTACGTCGGCTATCCGAACGCGCAGAAGCCGCCGTTCGTGCTGAAAGGCGACAACCTCGCCGGCATGACCTACTGGCATGGCAAGCTGCTCAACGACTGGGCCAACGGCTGGACGAAATACTGGACCGATGGCAACGGCGAGTTCGTGTCCTCGGCGATGGAGGACACCGGCAGCTTCCAGTCGCTGGCCTATCTGCACCCGACCGGCAAGGTCGACAAGGACCGGGTCATGGTGCTGCGCACCGCCAGCAACTACACCATGCAGCCACCGGGCGTGAGCGCCGCCGACAGCCTGCTTGGCGAACACGGCGGCGAAGGCTACTCAGGGCTGGCGGCGTCGGTGGAAGCGGCCTACGCGGTCGGTTCGAAAGTGGTCGACGAGATCGTCGGCCACTGGGACCGGTATTCGGGATCAGGTGCCCGCCGCGAAATAGCGCGCGGCTCATTCGCACGGCAGGCAGAGCGGGTAGCGCTTGCAGCTCGCAGGTTGGGGTGCGCTTGCGAACCCCAACGGCTCGCTCGCCAGCCACGAACGCGTCGGCCTGTGGTGCTGCCCAATCAGCGCTGATCGAGCCCGCGCGGATGTAGCGGTGAATGGTCGAATGCGGCCAGTCCGATGCCATCAAGACATGCCCGTGCTTGACCGGGTTGTAATGGATGTGATCCACATGCCGCTGCAAATCGTCTTCATCGCGAATCTGGTGTTCCCGGAAACGGCGCTGCCAGATACCGCGTTCTCCTTTTTGCAGGTGGCTTGCAACGACCGGTTCGCCAGACGAGATCCGCCGGGAAAATCCAGCTTTGATCAATGCCCAGCGCGTCGAGAAATCCGCATCGTCCGGCGATAGCGTCCAGACGGCATGCAGGTGATCGGGCAGGACGACCCAGGCGATGATTTCGAAGTGGTGTCGAGATCGAACGATGCGCACCGCGCTGCGCAGTGCGGCGACCTGTTCAATCAGGATGCGGCTGCCACGGTCGGCAAGATCGACCGTAAAGAAAGAAATACGTGGCTCCGGCAGCCTTGGCCCGTCGATAACGCATCGATGATCCTCGGGCGTGTCGTTGGGGTTCGCAAGCTCACCCCAAGCTACGAAACTATTCCCTTGGCAGGCACAGCTGGTAGCGCTTGCAGGTAAACGAATAGCTGACCGGCTTGACGCTGTTCAAGCCTGACCATCCGGACTTCCTGAATGCCGCCGCAAAGCGGGCGACGCGCGCGTCGTAATCGGCGAGCAGGGCCTGCTTCACCGGCGCTTCGACGAACGCGTGCGCAAGCGAGTTGCGGCCGAGCTGGACGATCTCTTCCCAGGACAGGTTGAACTCGCGCACCGCGACGAAATACTCGTCGGTCAGGTTGGAATCCCACATGCCGCGGTCGTCGGTCGACAGCGCCACCGGAATGCCGGTGCGCAGGTATTCCGGGAACGGGTGCTGGCGGTAGTCGTCGACGTATTCCAGCAGCAGGTTGCTGATCAGGTTGATCTCCACCATGTACGGGCCGTGCTGCATGCGGACCATGGTTTCGGGATCGGTGATCAGGTTGACGCCGTGGCCGATGCGCTCGGCGCCGAGCAGCAGCGTGTCGCGGACATGATGGTTGGGTTCGTCGACTTCGCCGGCATGGATCGACAGGTGGATGTCCGGATACTTCAGCCGCAGCTCGCGCAGCGTTTTCAGGAAGCGCAGCGGGTGCCCCTTGTCGTCGTCCTCGCGGCCGACCATGTTGACGCCGACCCAGAGGTCGCGGTGGCGGGCGGTGAACGCGTACAGGTCGCGCAGATCCTGCTCGGCACCGGGCAGGAAGCGCAGGATCGAACTCTGGAAGCGCACCGTGACGCCGGTCGCCCTGGCCTTGGCGGATTCCAGCAGGGCGCGGTAGATCGCCACCGTCTCGTCTTCGCTGTAGAGGCTGCCGTCGGGCTTCAGCGCGCCATCGGCGCCTTCCTGGGTCTCGAGATAGACCAGGCCTTCGCGGCCGAAGGCCTGCATGTTGCGGAACAGGATCTGGGCGATCACGTGGGGATTGCGGAACAGATCGTTCAGACGTTCCCAGTGCCGGCCGAAGAATTCGTTGCGGCCTTCGTGCCTGGCATCGAGGCGGATGCTGTCGAACCAGCCCTGTTTCTCCGTGGCGGTCAGATCCTGCAGGCGCTTGTACTCGCCTTTCTGGCAGTCATCGAGCGCCTGGTAGGTGGAGCCCTGGATGGTCCGGAACAGGATCAGGTACGGCGCGAAGCTGTACTCGTTGCTGCCGTACGGCAGGCAGTTGGCGATCCGCACCTTGGTGTAATAGACATAGCCGCGCGATGCCTGCGCGAGGGCGGCATCCCACCACCATTCCGACAGCCCGGCGCCGCTCAGGTGGTTGTGCAGATCGCCGCCCTTGGGCAGCGCGTACAGGAAGCGGTACAACTGCTCGGGCGAGGCTTCGGCCTTCAGTTTCTCGAACCAGGCTTCAGCGGCCTTGGCCGGTATCGCAGCGGTGATCAGCAGGCAGAACAGCAGGGCGAGCTTGCGCATGGGAATCCGTGTTCAGGTCGTGTTCGAGCCAGATTAGAGCCAGATTCGAGCCGGGGCCTTACAGATACTTCAGCAGGTGCAGGCTGAAGTAGGCGGCCTGCTTCGCGGCAATCGGCCCGAGTCGCAGATAGTCGTCGTTCGGAGCTTCCTGCGCGACATTGCTGCCGGCGCGGACCACCAGGAACGGCACGCCCAGCTCGACGCAGACATGGCCGAGCGGTGCCGACTCCATTTCCATGATGTCGGTGTGGAAGTTCGACCGCAGGCCTTCGATCCTCGCCTCGGTAACGCCGAACAGGTCCGACGACGACACCACGCCGCGGCGCACCTTGACCGTGTAGGTGGCGCCATTGGCGGTGACTGCCGGGCCCTTGTAGCTGGCGATCGCCTGGTCGGCGCGCTTCAGCAGCGCGGCCGGCGGCGAGAACGCGTTTTCCACTTCATGGCCATCGGCCGGGCTGTTCATCGGCCGGTAGACCATGTCGGCGCGCGTCAGGCTGCCGTAGTCGTGCTCGTGGGTGACGGTAGCGACGATCACGTCGCCAGTGCGCAGGCTTTTGTCGATGCGGGCGCCGGTGCCGCTCATCAGCACCAGCCGCGGCTTGAACGCGCCGAGAAACAGGGTCGTGGTCATCGCCGTGTAGGTCTTGCCGATGCCGGTGATCGCGACCACCACCGGTTTGCCGTCGATCGTGCCCTGCCAGTACGGAATGCCTTGCAGCGCCTGCTTCTTCGCATCTTTCATCGCGTCGACGAACGGCGGAATCTCCTGCGGCACGGCGCCGAGGATCAGGATGGTGTCGCTCGGCGCGTAGTGCTGGGGCTGCTCGGGTGCTTCCAGCGCCTGCGCCGGCGCGTTCAGCACGATCAGCATGGCCGACAGCAGCATTGCGAGTTTCATGGTGGTGTTCCCGATGATTCAGAAGTGCGGCGGCAAGCCGCGTGGATGCCCGACGGTCCGCTGCGGGCGGGCAGTGGTGCCGCCGGCATCACGCCGGCCCTGCGAATGACGAAGCGCCGCCGGTCAGCGGCCGGGCGGCGTGTCCCGGTATTCGGCCCAGCCGCCGATCAGCTGCTGCACGACGATGTTGCCGACCTGATAGGCCGCCTCCAGCGCCGGGCGGCCGTCGTCGGGATACTCGGCCGTGGTGCTCCAGGCGGCGTCCTTGCCCGGCGGCTGCATGCTGAAATTGCTGACCGTGCGCAGCACCATCACCCGGTCGGGATCGACCTTGCCGGCGCGGCCGAGCCGGCGCAGCGCGGTCAGCGTGCCGCTGTCTTCCATCGCCGACAGCATGAAGTTGGCATCCGGCCCGGCCTGCAACTGCATCCAGTCGTTGGCCCACCGGGTCATCAGCCTGCCGTGGAAATAGGTGCTCGACGACATGGTGTCGCCGAGGGTCACGAACGGGGCTTTCAGCGCATTCGGATAGCCGGTGAACTGCTGGCGGAACGCCGTGATGCCGGGGCTGTCGGCGACCGGATGATCCTTGGTCAGCGCATAGGCCCATTCGGCCAGCGCCGGGTTCAGCGCGAACGAGATGGTGTCGACGGTCCAGCCGTCAGCCTTGTCGTTCGGCTTCCTGCCGCCCAGCGGCAGCAGGCCGTAGGCCCAGTCCTTGGGGATTTCGCGGGCGTCGATCTCGTACAGCAGATCACCGTCGACGACATGCCTGGCCCAGGCCGCCGTGCCCAGCGACACGTCGGCCGGATCGCCGCCGCCGATGCCGGTGATCAGCCAGTAGGCGTGGCTCAGGTCGAAACGCGGATCGACGCCGAGCGCCATGATCGAGGTCGCGGCATTGGTGATGCCGCCGCCGGTGCAGATCGCCAGCAGACCTGAATCGTTCATCCGCAGTTCGTACTCGCCCATCGGGAAGTCGAGCCTGGTATCAAGCTTCTGGCGCTCGATCCAGAACTGGAATTCGCCGGGCTTGTCGCCGGTGGTCTCGCCGGTCTCGAACATGCTGACCACCACCACCTTGACCGGGATCGGTGCAGCGGCAGCCGGCGGCGGTGGAGTGCCGGCCGGCTTCGCGCAGGCGGCCAGCATGCCGATCAGCAGCAGCGGCAGGCGCCGCCAGGACGGCGCCGTCATGAGCCGCTGCCGTCCAGCAGCGCCAGATAGTGCTGGCGACGGCGGTCATCGAGCCAGGCGACCTCGAAGCTGTTGCGCACCAGCGAGGTGATTTCCGCAGCGGTGAAGCCGGCGTCCTCGTGCAGCGCGATCAGGTTCTCGTTCATGTAGCCGCGGAAGTAGGCGGGATCGTCGGAGTTGATCGTCGCCTTCATGCCCAGTGCCAGCATCCGGCGGATCTCGTCACCGGTCAGGTTCTGGACCACGAAGCGGTTGGAGATCGGGCAGACCGTCAGGCCCAGTCCGCGGCGGGCGATCTCGGCGCACAGCGCCGGATCTTCGAGCGCGTTGACGCCGTGGTCGATGCGATCGACCCCGATCACATCGAGGCACTGGCCGATGTGCACCAGGGTGTTCTGCTGGTTGACGTCGCAGTGCATGGTCAGCCGGTAGCCTTCGGCGCGGGCGCGGGCGAAAACCGCAGCGAACTTGATCGGCGGGTTGTTCTTTTCGTCGGAGTCGAGGCCGACGCCGACGATCCAGTGCTTGTACGGCAGCGAGGCGATCAGCGTTTCCATCGCCGATGCGGCCGGCAGTTCGCGCAGGAAACACATGATCAGCTGCGATTCCACACCCAGTTCGGCCGCCGCCTGAACCTGTGCGCGGCGGATGCCCTTGATCACCGTGTCGAAGGCGACGCCGCGGCCGGTATGGGCCTGCGGATCGAAGAACATCTCGCAGTAGAGGACGTTCTGCGAGCGCGTCTTGACCAGATAGGCCCAGGCCAGTTCGTAGAAGTCCTGCTCGTGGACCAGCACCTCCATCGCCTTGTAGTAGATCGCCAGGAACGACGGCAGGTCGTGGAAATCGTAGGCGGCGACCAGCGCTTCGGGCGTGTCGTGGCCCAGCTGCACGCCATTGCGGGCGGCGAGGGCAAAGCTCAGTTCGGGCTCGAGCGTGCCTTCGAGGTGCACGTGCAGCTCGGCTTTCGGCAGTTGCGCGATGAAGGCGCGCAGGTCGTTCGTGGTGGACATGGGGTCTTGCTGGGAGCCGGATGGCGATGACTGGCAGCGGCAATAGCCATGCCATGGCCGTCGGCGAACACCCTGCCCGTGCAAAGGCGCGAAGACGCGAAGAAGGGCGATGAATCGCGGCGGCGCCGTCGCTGTCGTTGTTCTCCGCGTCTTTGCGCCTTTGCGTGATCACGACTTTCGAGCGCAGCGGGCCGGCGCGCACATTTCGTGCATCACGCACCGATACCGCCGAACGAAAACCTGGAGTCGCGAACACGATGAGAATGCTTACGTCACGCTGGATTGCCGCCCTGGTCACCGCGAGCCTGGCGATCGGTGCGGCGATCGCCGCCGACGCGCCGCCGCTGAAGGTCGCGTTCGTCTACATCGGCCCGGTCGGCGATGGTGGCTGGAGCTACCAGCACGATCTCGGCCGCAAGGCGCTGGAGAAGGAGATGGGAGCGAAGGTCAGAACGGTGTTTGTCGACAGCGTGCCGGAGACCGCCGATGCCGAGCGGGTGATCCGCCAGCTGGCTGCGGCCAAGAACGATCTGATCTTCACCACCTCGTTCGGCTACATGGACCCGACGCAGAAGGTCGCGAAGCTGTTCCCGAAAACGCGCTTCGAGCACGCCACCGGTTACAAGTCTGGCCCGAACTCGGTGAACTACGACGCCCGCTTCTACGAGGGCGCCTACCTGCTCGGCGTGATCGCCGGCTCGATGACCAAGACCAACACGCTGGGCTTCGTCGGCTCGTTCCCGATTCCCGAAGTGATCCGCAACCTCGACGCCTACACGCTCGGCGCGCGCAGCGTGAATCCGAAGATCAAAACCAAGGTGATCTGGGTCGACACCTGGTACGACCCGGGCAAGGAACGGCAGGCCGCCGAAACGCTGATCGCCCAGGGTGCCGACATGCTGTGCCAGAACACCGATTCTCCCGCCGCCGTGCAGGTCGCCGAGGAAAAGGGCGTGCATGCCTTCGGCTGGGATTCCGACATGAGCCGCTTCGGCCCGCGCGCCCACCTGACCGCCAACACCCAGAACTGGGGCGTCTATTACGTCGACGAAGTGAAGAAAGTGCTGGCCGGCACCTGGACCGGCGGCCGTCAGGTGCGCTGGGGCATCAAGGAAGGGCTGGTGGTGCTGTCGCCGCTGAATCCATCGGTGCCGGCTCCGGTCGCGAAGGTCTTCGAAGCGCGCAAGCAGGCGATCGTCGATGGCACGCTGCATCCGTTCACCGGGCCGCTGAAGGACAACAGCGGCAAGCTGCGCATCGACGCCGGCAAGATCATGCCGAGCGACGAGCTGCTGTCGATCAACTGGTATGTCGAGGGCGTCGAAGGCTCGATTCCGAAGTGAGCCCGCCGGTCACTCTGCTGCACGATGCCGATGTCGTCGTGACCATGGACGCGGCGCGGCGCGAGATCCGTGGCGGCAGCGTCGCCATCGAAGGGCGGGCGATCGCCTGCGTCGGCAGCGCCGCCGAGGTCGGGGCCTGGATCGCGGCCGATCCGGTGCGCACGCCGACCATCCGCCGCAACATGTCCGGCTGCGTCGTGCTGCCGGGGCTCGTCAACGGCCACCATCACCTGTACCAGACGCTGACCCGCGCGATCGGCACCGGCGGCGGCCTGATCCTGTTCGACTGGCTGAAGATGCTGTACCCGATCTGGGGCCGCATGGACCCGGAAGCGGTCCATGTCAGCGCCAGGCTCGGCCTTGCCGAACTGGTGATGAGCGGCGCGACCACGGTCGCCGATCACCTGTACATGTACCCAAACGGCAGCCGCATCGACGACGAGATCGCCGCCGCGCAGGAACTCGGGGTGCGCTTCCATCCGACCCGCGGCTCGATGAGCGTCGGCGAATCGAACGGCGGCCTGCCGCCCGACCATCTGGTCGAGCGCGAAGACGCGATCCTCGAGGATTCGCAGCGCGCCATCGACCGCTTCCACGACCCCGAGCGCCATTCGATGCTCCGGATCGGGCTGGCGCCGTGTTCGCCGTTCAGCGTCAGCGGCACACTGATGATCGAGAGCGCGCGGCTGGCGCGCAGGTACCGCAAGGTCGGCCTGCACACCCATCTGGCCGAAACCGCCGACGAGGATCGCTACTGCGTCGAGAAATTCGGTCTGCGGCCGATCGACTACGCGGAGTCGGTCGAATGGCTCGGACCGGACGTCTGGTTCGCGCACATGGTGCATCCGTCGCCCGCGGACATCGCCAAGATGGCGCACAGCTGCAGCGGCATCTGCCACTGCGCCAGCAGCAACATGATCCTGGCGTCCGGCATCGCGCCACTGCGGGCGATGGTCGATGCCGGCGTACGGGTCGGCATCGGCGTCGATGGCTCGGCGAGCAACGACGGCAACCACATGCTCGGCGAGGCCCGGCAGGCGATGCTGCTGCAGCGGGTCGGCTGGCCGGGTTTCGAATCGCGCGCCGATCGCTTCTCGGCACGCGAAGCGCTGGAACTGGCGACCCTGGGCGGTGCCCGGATGCTGGCCCGCGACGACATCGGCAGCCTGGTGCCCGGCATGTCGGCCGATGTGGTCGCGTTCCGGGTCGACGGCATCGAGCATGCCGGCGCCCAGGCCGATCCGGTCGCAGCACTGCTGACCTGCTCGCCGGTCCGCGCCTGGACTTCGGTGATCAACGGCCGTCTGGTCGTCGACGACGGCGTGCTGCTCGGTGTCGACCTGCCGGCGCTGGTGCGGCGGCACAACCGGGCCAGCCAGCGCTTGCTGGCGGCCTGAGGCGGGCGATCAGTCGAGCGTTTCGAGCAGCCGCCGATACCAGCGGATCAGCCTCGCGTAGTCCGCCACCGCGATCCGCTCGTTGGTGCCGTGGATGCGCTGCAGGTCGGCGGCGTTCAGGGTCACCGGCATGAAGTTGTAGCGGTTGTCGTAGAGGCCTTCGTAGTGACGCGCATCGGTGGCGCCGAGCATCAGGCCGGTGGTCACCACGGCGTCCGGGAACACGGCGCGGGTGACCTCGGCCAGCTGACGGAACGCGGCGGAATCGGGATCGGAGACCGCCGAGGCTTCGCTGGCAAAGCTGCCTTCGAGGCTGATCGCGATGCCGTCATCGGCGATCGCGTCGCGGACGTGCGCCTCGACCTCGGCGGTGCTGTCGCCCGGCAGCAGCCGGAAGTTGATCACCGCGCTGGCTTCGGCCGGCAGCACGTTGTCCTTGACGCCGGCGCGCAGCATCGTCGGCGCGGTGGTGGTGCGGATCAGCGCGTTCGAGACCGGCTGGGCGGCCAGCAGGCGCAGCAGCAGCGGCTCGAACAGCCAGCGGTTGGCGATCACCACCCGGTTGACCAGGCCCATCGCCGGCGCGGCGCGTTCCAGCATCACGTCGACCGGTGCGGCCAGCCGCGCCGGCATCGGCCGATCCTGGAGCCGGACCAGTGCCCGGGCGAGGCGGGTCACCGCGGTATCCGGCGGCGGCTGCGAGGAATGACCGCCGGTCGCCGTGGCGGTCAGCCTGAACGAGGCATAGCCTTTCTCGGCCGACATGATCGTCGCCACCGGGCGCGACACGCCGGGCAGGATGCCGGTGGTCAGCGCACCGCCTTCGTCGAGCAGGAAATCGGCCCGGATGCCACGTGCTTTCAGCGTCGCGGCGATGGCCCTGGCTCCGGTGCCGCCGACTTCCTCGTCATGGCCGAAGGCGAACAGCAGGGTTCGCGGCGGCTGCCAGCCTTGCGCGGCGAGCGCTTCGGCGGCTTCCATCAGGCCGGTGACGTTGAGCTTGTCGTCGAGCGTGCCGCGGCCCCAGACGTAGCCGTCGGCGATCACGCCGCCGAAGGCCGGATGGGTCCAGCGCGCCTCGGTGCCCGGCTCGACCGGCACCACATCGATGTGGGCCAGCAGCAGCACCGGCCTGCGCGCCGCGTCCTTGCCGGTCCAGGTGTACAGCAGGCTGCCATCGCCGATGCGCTCGCGCCGCATCACCCGGTGGGCATTCGGATAGTGGCTCGCCAGCAGCTCGGCGAACGCGGCCAGCGCGACCGGATCCGATGGCTGCCCGGCCGCGCCGGAAATGGTCGGAATGCGGATCGCCGCAGCGAGGCGCTGCGTGGCCTCGGCTTCGTCGATCGCGGCAAGCACGACGGTGGTGCTCGCCGCCGGCAACGACGGCAGGCCCAGCGTGTGGAAGCTCAGCACCGCGGCCAGCGCCGCGAGGCTCAGCAACAGGAATGGGATCAGGCGCATGGCTCGTGCAGGTGTCGGCGGCCGGTACAGCATCATTCATTCGGAGGGGTGTTAGGAAATGCCCGTCCCGGAACCGCTTGCCAGCGCAGTGCAGCAACGCGGACAGTCGCGGCCTGACCTGCGCCATCTGGAAAGCACCCGCCGCGATGATGAACACCATCTCTACGATCTACCTGCCGATGGCGCTGGCGATCATCATGCTGGGCCTGGGTCTGTCGCTGACCGTTGCCGATTTCCGGCGCGTGCTGACCCAGCCGCGGGCGGTGGCCGTGGCGCTGGTGGTGCAGGTGATCCTGCTGCCGTCGGTGGCCTTCGGGCTCTGCTACCTGTTCGCGCTGACACCGGAGTTCGCGGTCGGCCTGATGCTGCTGGCGGCCTCGCCGGGCGGCACCAGCGCCAACCTGTTCAGCCATCTGGCACGCGGCGACGTGGCGCTGAACATCACGCTGACGGCGGTCAATTCGCTGCTGGCGATCATCACCCTGCCGCTGATGATCAATCTGGCGCTGGTGCATTTCATCGGCGAGGGCAAGCGGGTGCCGCTGCAGTTCGGCAAGGTCGCCCAGGTGGTGGCGATCGTCATCGTGCCGGTGCTGATCGGCATGCTGCTGCGCCATCGCCGGCCGGCGATGGCGATCCGCTTCGAGAAGCCGGTGAAGATCTTTTCGATGCTGTTCCTGCTGGCGATCGTCGCGCTGGTGATGATCAGCGGCTGGCAGGCGATCGTCGCGCACCTGCCCAGCGTCGGCGGCGCGATGCTGACGTTCAACCTCCTCAGTCTGGCGATCGGTTACCAGCTGGCCAGGCTGGCCGGGCTCGGACGCCCGCAGGCGACGGCGATCGGCATGGAGATCGGCGTCCACAATTCGGCGCTGGCGATTTCGCTGGCGCTGTCGCCGCTGCTGCTGAACTCGCCGCTGATGGCGATTCCGCCGACGCTGTACAGCCCGATCATGATGCTGACCGCCGGCGCGTTCGCCGGGTGGCTGACCCGAAAGCGGTAGGGCCTCCGGTGGCTGCCGTCGCGTCGGGATCCATCGCGATGTGACCGAAGTCCTGTCGCCGTTGTCGGGCCGGGGACTAGAGTCATTTGCCGGGTCGATTCCGTCCCTGCCAGCGGCACGACAAAGGGAGATAGCGATGGCCAGAACGCTGCCTGCAGATGCACTGACGCTCGATCCGGACGTGGTCACCGCCGTTGCCAGCGCGAAGGCAAGCGTGGCGGCGCGCCGCGTCTCCGATCTGGTCGATGCCGCTGGACACCAGTACGTCGACCTGGTGATGGAAGGCGGCGGCGTGCTCGGCGTGGCACTGGCCGGCTATACCTACGCGCTCGAATCGGCGGGCATCCGTTTCCTGGGACTCGGCGGCACTTCGGCAGGTTCGATCAATGCGCTGGTGATTGCCGCGCTCGGTCCGCCGCATGTCGCCAAGGGCCGTCGGGTTGCGGAGATCGTCGCCAACGTGCCGATGGCCAGCTTCATCGACGGCGACGGCGATGCCCGCGATTTCACCGACGCGATCGTCGACGGGGCGGGCAAGTTCAAGCTGGCGCTGAAGGGCGCGCAGGTGGTCGACAACTTCACCGAGGACCTCGGCCTGCACCCGGGACGAAAGTTCAGGGCCTGGCTCAGCGAGCAGCTCGCCGTCAACGGCATCGCGACGCTCGCCGACCTGCAGGCGATGCAGGCGGTGCCGCCGCCGGGCGGCTACCGCGTGCTGCCGTCCGAAGAGCGCATGCATCCGTCGCAGCACCGCACGGCCGAGCAGGACGCCAGCACCGAGAGCATCCGGGGGCGGCTCGCCGTGATCGCCGCCGACATCACGACCGGCACCAAGGTCGAGTTCCCGAGGATGGCCTCGCTGTACTGGGCCGATCCGGCCGCGCTGAATCCCGCCGATTTCGTTCGCGCCTCGATGTCGGTGCCGGCCTTCTTCCATCCGGTCAGGGTCCGGGGCATTCCTCAGGGGCCAGCGGCATTGCAGCGCTGGAGCGAGCTGACCAGCTACAAGGGCGCGCGCCTGCCGAAGGAATGCGTGTTCGTCGATGGCGGGATCATCTCGAACTTCCCGATCGCCGTGTTCCACAACCACAGCAAGGTCCCGCGCAGTCCGACGTTCGGCGTCAAGCTGGGTGTCCCGGCCGCGGAGCCCTCGGTGATCGACTCGCCAACCGAACTGCTGGCCGGGGTCTTCAATGCCGCTCGCGGTGCGCTGGACCAGGACTTTCTCGCCGGCAACCCCGACTACCGTCACCTGATCAGCAGCATCGATACCAAGAAGCACAACTGGCTGAACTTCAATCTGTCGCACGACGCCAAGATCGATCTGTTCCGCGAAGGCGCGAAGGCCGCCGCCGCGTTTCTCGAAGAATTCGACTGGGCGAGCTACAAGCGTCTTCGCCTGCTCAAGGCCCAGCTGCGCAACGAGGACGGCAGCTGAGCGCGTTGCTCGGCCTCAGGCCGGGCTCAGTTTCGCCAGGGCTTCGATGACCAGCGGGTTCAGCGACGACTCGCCGCGCGCGGCGCAGGCCCGGAGCTGCTTCTGCATCCGCGGCTCCCAGAACTTGTCGATATGGTTGGCGACCCCCGCCACCGCTTCGGCGCGATCGGGTTCGGCGGCGAAGAAGTCGGCGATGTTGTTGGCCATTTCGCTGAGGTTCTGCGGATTCATGCGGTGACCTTGTCGTTGACGGGCGTGGCGGCGGGGATATCGGCGATCAGGCGCGCGCCGCAGGCATAGACCACGTGATCGTTGTTGCGGGCAAAGCCGACCAGGGTCAGCCCGGCGTCTTCGGCCATGCGCACGGCCAGCGCTGTCGGAGCGGAGATCGCGGCCAGCAGCGGCATGCCGACAGTCGCCGCCTTCAGCACCATTTCATAGCTGGCGCGCGAGGTGATCACCGCGAAGCCGCGGGTGGCGTCCAGATCGGCCGCGCGCATCGCGCCGATCAGCTTGTCGAGCGCGTTGTGACGGCCGACATCCTCGCGGACCAGCAGCAGCCGGCCGCTGCCATCGGCCCAGCCGGCGGCATGGGTGGCACCGGTCACCGCATTGATCGGCTGCCGGCTCCGCAGCGCATGCAGCGCCCGGTGCAGTGCCACCGTCTCGATGGCCAGACCGGCCGGCACATGCGGGGCAGGGCGCATGGCCTCGGCGATGGTTTCCGAGCCGCACAGGCCGCAGCCGCTGCGGCCGACGAGGTTGCGGCGGCGATCGGCCAGCCTCGCGTGGCGCGACTCGGGAATCCGCAGCGACACCTCGAAGCCGTTGTCGAGGGCGCTGACGCCGAGCAGTTCGACGTCCTCGCGGCGCTCGACGATCGCTTCGCTCAAGACGAAGCCGAGCGCGAAATCGGCGAGATCGCCAGGAGTGGCCATCATCACCACGTGTGGCGCGCCGTTGATGACCAGCGCCACCGGCGCTTCCTCGGCGACGCAGTCCTGCGTGGCCCGGGTCATGCCGTCGCGCAGCGTCGCAACCGGCAGAAGTGCGTAGCCGGCTGCAGCGTCGGCGTCCGGCGCCAGCCTACTTGGCGATCGCGGTGCCGGCATCGCTGGCCTGTTGCAGCAGCTGCTGCTGGTTGTCGCTGAACGCGCGGTAGCGGCGCTGCCATTCGCTGGGCTGGCTGACCCGCGTCACCTGCACGGCGGTGACCTTGAACTCCGGGCAGTTGGTCGCCCAGTCGGAGTTGTCGGTGGTGATCACGTTGGCGCCCGAGAACGGGTGGTGGAACGTGGTGTAGACGACACCCGGCTGGACGCGCTCGGTGACCCGGGCTCTGAGCACGGTGCTGCCGGAACGGCTTTCGATGCCGACCCAGTCGCCGTCCGCAACCCCTCGGGTTTCGGCGTCGTGCGGATGGATCTCGAACACGTCCTCGCTGTGCCACTGGCTGTTCGCGGTGCGCCGCGTCTGGGCGCCGACGTTGTACTGGCTCAGGATGCGGCCGGTGGTCAGGATCAGCGGGAACTTGCCGTTGACCTTCTCGTGGGTCGGCACGTATTCGGTCAGCAGGAAGCGGCCCTTGCCGCGCACGAAGGCGTCGATGTGCATGGTCGGCGTGCCGAGCGGGGCCTCGTCATTGCATGGCCACTGGACGCTGCCCAGTTCATCGAGCTTCTTGAACGACACGCCCTTGAAGGTCGGCGTCAGCCGGGCGATCTCGTCCATGATCTCGGCCGAACTCCGGTAGTTCATCGGATAGCCGAGCGCATTGCTGAGCATCTGCGTGGCTTCCCATTCGCCGACGCCGGATTTCGGCCGCATCACCTGCCGGACCGGCGAGATGCGCCGCTCGGCATTGGTGAAGGTGCCGTCCTTCTCGAGGAACGACGAGCCCGGCAGGAAGACGTGGGCGAACTTCGCAGTCTCGTTCAGGAACAGGTCCTGGACGACGACGCATTCCATCGCGCTGAGCGCGGCGGTGACGTGCTGGGTGTTCGGATCGCTCTGGGCGATGTCCTCGCCGTGGACGTACAGGCCGAGGAATTCGCCGTCCAGCGCGGCCTCGAACATGTTCGGGATGCGCAGGCCGGGCTCGTGCGACAGCGGCACCTGCCACTCGCCTTCGAATTCGCTGCGCGCGGTGGCATCGGACACGTGCCGGTAGCCGGGCAGTTCGTGCGGGAAGCTGCCCATGTCGCAGGAGCCCTGCACATTGTTCTGGCCTCGGAGCGGATTGATGCCGACCCCTTCGCGGCCGACGTTGCCGGTCGCCATCGCCAGATTGGCGATGCCGATCACCATCGTCGAACCCTGGCTGTGTTCGGTGACACCGAGACCGTAGTAGATCGCACCGTTGCCGCCGGTCGCATAGAGCCGCGCCGCGCCGCGCACCTGTGCTGCCGGCACGCCGGTGACCGACTCCATCGCTTCCGGCGAGTTGCGGCTTTGCGCCACGAAATCGCGCCACTTGTTGAACGAGCCGACATCGCAGCGCTCGGCGACGTAATCCTCTTTCACCAGCCCTTCGGTGACCACCACGTGGGCCAGCGAGTTGATCAGCGCGACATTGGTGCCAGGCAAGAGTTTCAGGTGGTAATCGGCCTCGATGTGCGGCGTACGCACGAGGTCAATGCCGCGCGGGTCGGCGACGATCAGCTTCGCGCCCTGGCGCAGCCGGCGCTTCATCTGCGACGCGAACACCGGGTGGCCGTCGGTCGGGTTGGCGCCGATGACGACGATCACGTCGCTCTGCATCACCGAATCGAAGGTCTGGGTACCGGCCGACTCTCCAATCGTCTGCTTGAGTCCATAACCGGTCGGCGAATGGCAGACGCGGGCGCAGGTGTCGACATTGTTGTTGCCGAACGCCGCGCGAACCATCTTCTGGACGACGTAGACCTCCTCGTTGGTGCAGCGGCTGGAGGTGATCGCGCCGACCGAGCCGCGGCCGTATCGGGCCTGGATGCGCTTGAATTCTCTGGCGGCGTGGTCGATCGCTTCCTGCCAGCTCACTTCGCGCCAGGGGTCGGAAATCCTGGCGCGGATCATCGGCTTGGTGATCCGGTCCTGGTGGGTCGCGTAGCCGATCGCGAAGCGGCCCTTGACGCAGGAGTGGCCGTGGTTCGCGTGGCCGTCCTTGTTCGGCACCATGCGGACGATGTCCTCGCCCTTCATCTCGGCGCGGAAGCTGCAGCCGACGCCGCAGTAGGCGCAGGTCGTGGTGACGCTGTGCTCGGCCTGGCCCTTGGCGATCAGCGACTTCTCGCTCAAGGTCGCGGTCGGGCAGGCGGCCACGCAGGCGCCGCAGGACACGCATTCCGAAGCCATGAAGTCGTCGTTCTGGCTCGGGCTGACTTTCGAGTCGAAGCCGCGGCCCTGGATGGTCAGCGCCAAGGTGCCCTGCTGTTCGTCGCAGGCGCGCACGCAGCGCGAGCAGACGATGCACTTGCTCGGATCGAAGGTGAAGTAGGGGTTCGATTCGTCCTTCGCGACGAAGCGGTCATTGGTCTTGCCGTCCACTTTCGGGTGAACGTGGTTCTCACCTTCGTAGCCGTAGCGCACTTCGCGCAGGCCGACCGCACCGGCCATGTCCTGCAACTCGCAGTGGCCATTGGCGGGGCAGGTCAGGCAGTCCAGCGGATGATCGGAGATGTACAGCTCCATCACGCCACGGCGAAGGTCGGCGAGCTTGTCGTTCTGGGTGACCACCTTCATGCCATCGGCGACCAGCGTGGTGCACGAGGCCGGATAGCCGCGCAGGCCCTCGATCTGCACCAGACACAAGCGGCAGGAGCCGAAGGCGTCCAGGGTGTCGGTCGCGCACAGCTTCGGAATGTTGATGTCGGCCAGCGCTGCGGCGCGCATCACCGAAGTCCCTTCCGGCACCGTGACCTCGCGGCCGTCGATGCTGAGCGTGACCTGCTTGGCCGGTGCTTCGGCAATGCTGGTCTGCTGGGCGGTCTTCCGGCCGACGTTGCGCGGCGGGCGCGGCGCGGGGGTGCCGAGATCCTTGTCGATGATCGAGAACATGACGGTCTACCTCTTTCAGGCCGCAGTGCCGGCGCGAGTGGCCGCTTGCGGGAACGACGACTTCTTGAAGTCTTCGGGGAAATGGTTGAGTGCCGACAGCACCGGGAATGGCGCCATGCCGCCGAGCGCGCACAGCGAGCCGGCCAGCATCGTGTCGCAGAGATCGCGCAGCAGTGCTTCCTGCTTCACCGGCTGATCGCCGGTCACCAAGCGGTCGATCACTTCCATGCCGCGCGTCGAGCCGATGCGGCAGGGCGTGCACTTGCCGCAGGATTCGGTGGCGCAGAACTCCATCGAAAATCTGGCCTGCTCGGCCATGTCGACGGTGTCGTCGAACACGGTGATACCGCCGTGGCCGACCATGTTGTTGAGCTTGGCGTAGGCCTCGTAGTCGAGCGGCAGGTCGAACTGCGATTCCGGAATGTAGGCGCCCAGCGGGCCGCCGACCTGCACGGTGCGGATCGGCCGGCCTGACAGCGTGCCGCCGCCGTAGGTGTAGAGCAGATCCCGCAAGGTGACACCGAAGGCCTTTTCGACCAGCCCGCCGAACTTGACGTTGCCGGCGAGCTGCACCGGCAGGGTGCCGCGCGAGCGGCCGACGCCGAAGTGCTTGTAGAACTCGGCCCCCTTGTCGAGGATCACCGGCACCGAGGCCAGGGTGATCACGTTGTTGATCACCGTGGGGCAGCCGAACAGGCCCTTGATCGCCGGCAGCGGCGGCTTGAAGCGGACCATGCCGCGCTTGCCTTCGAGCGATTCGAGCAGAGACGTTTCCTCGCCGCAGATGTAGGCGCCGGCGCCCATCCGCACTTCCAGATCGAAGCGCTTGCCCGAACCCTGGATGTTCGCACCGAGCCAGTCGCGCGCGTAGGCGCTGGCGATCGCTTCATTGAGCGCGCGCTCGCCATAGGGATACTCGCAGCGCAGGTAGATGTAGCCGCGCGTCGCGCCCACCGCGAGGCCGGCGATGGTCATGCCTTCGATCAGCAGGAACGGGTCGCCTTCGCAGACCATGCGGTCGGCGTAGGTGCCGGAATCGCCTTCGTCGGCATTGCAGACGATGTACTTCTGCGCGCCTTCGGCACCCGATACCGTCTTCCACTTGATGCCGGCCGGGAAGGCTGCGCCACCACGGCCTCTGAGGCCGGCGTCGGTGACGGCGGCGACGATCTCGGCCGGCGCCATCGTTAACGCATTCCTCAGCCCGCGGTAGCCGTCGTGCGCGAGGTAGTCGTCGAGGCTGACCGGGTCGGTGATGCCGGCGCGGGCGAAGGTCAGGCGTTCCTGGGTCTTCAGGTATGGCAGTGCGTCGATGACGCCAAGATGCAGCGGATGGGCCTGGCCGAGCCCAGCCGCGAACAGCGAGGCGACATCTTCGGCCTGCATCGGGCCATAGCCGATGCGGCCTGCATCGGTGGCGACTTCGACCAGCGGCTCCAGCCAGAACAGGCCGCGCGAGCTGTTGCGGACGAGATGGATCGCGATACCCCGACGCGCCGCTTCGGCCGCGATCGCCGTCGCGACCTCATCGGCGCCGAGCGAAATCGCGGCGGAGTCGCGCGGCACGTAGACCGTGACCGGGGCGGCGATCGGCTTCATGCGAGGACTCCGGTCAGGCGATCGAAGCGCTCCGGCGTCACGCGGCCTTTCAGCTGCATGTCGATCAGCAGGCTCGGGCCGACCGCGCAGTTGCCGAGGCAGTACGCCGGTTCCAGGGTGTAGCGGCCGTCAGCCGTGGTGTCGTGGAAGTCGATGCCGAGCCTGGCCTTCACGTGGGATTCCAGCGCCCGGCCGCCGACCGCCTGACAGGCTTCGGCACGGCACAGGTGGATCACATGCTCGCCGGGCTTTTCAGTCCGGTACCAGTGGTAGAACGAGACGACGCCGTGCACTTCCGCGCGCGACAGGTTCATCGCCTTGGCGACCAGCGGCACGGCATCTTTCGGCACGTGGCCGAGCGCATCCTGGATGCCGTGCAGCACCGGCAGCAGCGCACCGGGCAGATCCTTGAGGCGGGCCAGCACGGCGTCGATCGTCGCGCGCTGTTCGGCACTCAGGCTCGACAGCTCGGCAAGCTTGATCGGGGCCTTGCGTTCGAAGGTGGAGGTCGACATGGGATTCGTCTTCGCAGTGATTACTTGAACAGGATCGTGGCCTTGGCGAGGGTCTGCGCGACCCCCCAGGCCAGCGGAATGCCGACCGCCAGCCAGGCGATCAGCACCAGCACAACGGGGCTGACCGATGCGGAAACGGCCGCCGATGCGGCGCTGGCGGGGGCGACGTCATGCGCCAGTTTTCTGGCAGCAACGAGTTCCTCGTCGCTCATCTGCCATTTCGGTGCCACCGGCCGGATCAGCAGGTTGCACAGGAAACCGGCGACCAGCAGTGCCGCGAGGATCAGCATCGTCGTGTCATAGGCCTGCGCCTTGGCAACGCCCTGCGACAGCTGGAATTCACGCAGGTAATTGACGATCACCGGGCCGAAGATGCCGGCCATCGACCAGGCGGTCAGCAGCCGGCCGTGGATCGCGCCGACGAACTGGGTGCCGAAGATGTCGGCGAGGTAGGCCGGCACGGTGGCGAAGCCGCCGCCGTACATCGACAGGATCAGGCAGAAGGCGCCGACGAACAGCGCGATCGAGCCGGCGTGGCCGGCACTCGGCGCCGAGGCATAGAGCAAGGTGCCGAGCGCGAAGAAGACCGCGTAGGTCGCCTTGCGGCCGAGCGGGTCGGACATCGAGGCCCAGAAGAAACGGCCACCGATGTTGAACAGGCTGAGCAGGCCGGTGAAGCCGGCGGCGATCGCGGCGATCTGCGCGGCCTGGGCGGCGTCGAGCGAGCCGATCGCGGCGTCGATGCCGATCAGCTGGCCGCCGAACACCTCCTGAAGCATCGGCGAGGCCATGCCGATCACGCCGATGCCGGCGGTGACGTTCAGGCACAGCACCGCCCAGATCAGCCAGAACTGCGGCGTCTTGTGGGCGTTCGACAGATGCACGTGCCGGGTCGAGATCATCGCGTTGGCTGCGGCCGCCGGCGCTGTCCAGCGCGCCGGTTTCCAGCCGGCGGCGGGCACCCGGTAGGCGAGTGCGCCGGCAGTCATGAACACGGCGTAGACCAGCGCCAGGGTGACGAAGGTTTCGGCGACGCCGATCGAGGTCGGCGTCGCGAACCGGGTCATCAGCTGCTGGGCCAGTGGCGAACCGATCATCGCGCCGCCGCCGAAGCCCATGATCGCCATGCCGGTGGCCATGCCGCGGCGATCCGGGAACCACTTGATCAAGGTCGATACCGGCGAGATGTAGCCGAGGCCGAGGCCGATGCCACCGATCACGCCGGAGCCGAGCAGCATCAGCCAGAACTGGTGGATGTGGATGCCGTACGCCGAGATCAGCATGCCGCCGCACCAGCAGAGCATCGACACCAGCCCGGCCTTGCGCGGGCCGGCGCGCTCCAGCCAGCCGCCGAACACTGCCGCCGAGGAGCCGAGGAAGACGAAGAACAGCGTGTACATCCAGCCCAGCGTGGAGACCTTCCAGTCGCAGCCGGTGACGAACAGCTCGGCGAAGAAGCCGGTGCCGCTCGGGCAGGCCACCGCGGCGGTGACCCCGACCGCCTTCGACAGCGGCAGCCAGAACACGCTGAAACCGTAGGCCATGCCGATGCACAGATGGATGGCCAGCGCAGCCGGCGGCACCAGCCAGCGGTTGAAGCCCGGGCCGGCGATGGTCCGCTCCTTGGACAGAAAATCGACCGCCGGGCCGGCGCTTCGATCCTGCGCGATGCTGGTCATTCCTCCTCCGGGTCGGATCGCAGACTGAGCCTGATTCTTATGTGCTGCTGAACATATAGTCACGGACGCATTGAGCCCGCGATCGTTACGTTAGTCTTCGCCTGCGGTGATGAAAATATGTATCGTAAAGCCGTTGCAGTTCCGGCTTTGCCACCTCCACCTCATTTGCCTGGCGGATTTCGCGATGTTCAAGGTTTCGATCCAGCCCCAGTGGCAGCTCGAACAGGCTGACGGCAAGCAATCGCTGCCGCGCCTGGTCGAACTGCTGGCCCGTGTCCGCGAGACCGGCACCCTGGCCGAGGCCTGCGTCCAGGCCGGCCTGTCGTATCGCTACGCCTGGGGGCTGCTGCAGGACGGCACCCGCACTTTCGGCGCACCGCTGGTGACCATGCAGCGCGGTCGCGGCGCGGTGCTGACGCCGCTGGCGGAAAAGCTGGTCTGGGCCGACAAGCGCATCAACGCCCGGCTGGCCCCGCTGCTCGACAGCCTGGCGTCGGAACTGGAAGTGGAACTGGAACGCGCGCTCAGCGATACCGGCGCGATCCTGCGCGTGCAGGCCAGTCATGGGTTCGCGGTGGAAACGCTGCGCGACTGGTTCGTGCGCAGCCGGATTCCGATCGATCTCAAGTACCGGTCGAGTTTCGAGGCGCTCAGTTCATTGAAGGGTGCGGCCTGCGATCTCGCCGGCTTCCACGTCCCGGTGGGTGAATTCGAAGCCCAGGCGCTGACCCAGTACGCGGCCTGGCTGAAACCGCAGACCCAGCGGCTGATCATGCTGGCGACGCGCCGTCAGGGCCTGATCGTCGCCCCCGGCAATCCGAAGAACATCCAGACCCTGGCCGATCTGAGCCGCGACGATGTCCGCTTCGTCAATCGCCAGCCCGGTTCCGGCACCCGGATGCTGCTCGACCTGATGCTCGACCGCGCCGGCCTCGACGGCAGCCGGATCCGCGGCTTCGACAGTGGCGAATTCACCCATGCGGCGGTCGCCGCCTATGTCGCCAGCGGCATGGCCGATGCCGGAGTGGGTGTGGAAGCCGCCGCCAAGCGCTTCGATCTCGGCTTCGTGCCGCTGGCCGGGGAGCGCTACTTCTTCCTGTGCTCGAAGTCGGCGCTCAAGACCCCGGCCCTGCAAAGCGTCATCGACACTCTCTGCAACCCGGATTTCCGCAATCTGGTCAATGCCTTGCCGGGCTACAACGCGGCGCATTGCGGCGAGGTGCTGGCGATCGACGAGGCGTTTCCGGACTTCGGACGGTTGCCGAAGAGCCGTTCGGCCGGGCGCGCCCGGCCGGGCTGATTCAGCCGCCGGCGCGCTGGATCGCGGCGGTCAGCGTGTTGTCCATCAGCATCGCCACCGTCATCGGCCCGACACCGCCCGGCACCGGCGTGATGAACGCGGCCCGCTGGCGCGCCGCCTCGAACTCGACATCGCCGCACAGCTTGCCGCTGGGCAGACGGTTGATGCCGACGTCGATGACGATCGCGCCCCCGCGCACCCAGTCGCCCTTGACCATGTCCGGAATGCCGGTGCCGACCACCAGGATTTCGGCGCGGCCGACTTCTTCCGGCAGATCGCGGGTGCGGCTGTGGGCGACGGTCACGGTACAGCCGAGCAGCAGCAGTTCCAGCGCCATCGGCCGGCCGACGATGTTCGACTGGCCGATCACCAGCGCCCGCTTGCCGGCCAGCGGCACGCCGGTCGACTTCAGCAGTTCCACGCAGCCCCACGGCGTGCACGGCCGTAAGGTCGGGGTCTTCTGGGCCAGGCGGCCGAAATTGTACGGGTGGAAGCCGTCGACGTCCTTGGTCACGCGAATCCGCTCGATGACCTTGTCGGCGTTGATGTGCTTCGGCAGCGGTAGCTGCACGAGGATGCCGTCGATGCTGTCGTCGTCATTCAGGCGATCGACGATCGCCAGCAATTCCGCTTCGGAGGTCGTCGCCTCCAGATGATTCGGCACCGAGCGGATGCCGACTTTCTCGCAGGTCAGCCGCTTGTTGCGGACATAGACCTCGGAGGCCGGATCGGCGCCGACCAGCACCGTGGCCAGCGCTGGCGCGCGATGTCCGGCGGCAACCCGCGCTGCGACGGCGACCCGCACCCGCTCATGGACCTGTGCCGCCACCGCCTTGCCGTCGATGAGTTGTGCCGTCACGCCTGTTCGCTCCGCCGCTGGATGGGCGCGAATTCTCGCATGCCGGGGGTTCTCCCTTGCGCCGGGAAGCCTTCACGTAAACTGCGCCGCTCCCGCCAGAACGCCGATCCGCGCGCCGTCCATGTCCCGCCTCGAAGTCCACCAGCTCGTCGTCAGCCGTGGCGACCGGGTCGTGCTCGACGGCTTGAGTTTCGCGGTCTCGGCGGGCGAGGTGCTGCACATCCTCGGCCGCAATGGCGCCGGCAAGACCTCGCTGCTGGAAGTGCTGTGCGGCCTGCGCCGCGCCGACAGCGGCCGTATCGATCCGCAGCCGGAGGGCCGGGCGCTGCACTGGATCGGCCACAAGAACGCGCTGAATCCGGCGCTGTCGGCCACCGAGAACCTCGCGTTCTGGGCGGCGCTGAACGGCGCGACGCTCGCCGATCCGCGCGCCGCGCTGGCGGCGGTCGGCCTGCACAAAGGGCAGCTGACGCGGCCGGCGGCGCAGCTGTCGACCGGCCAGAAGCGCCGCGCCGCACTGGCCCGGCTGGTGGCCGCACCCCGGCCGTGGTGGTTTCTCGACGAGCCGCTGGCCGGCCTCGATATCGAGGGGCTGGCGCTGTTCGCCGAGCTGCTCGGCCGCCATGCCGCCGGCGGCGGTGCGGTGCTGGTCACCAGCCACCAGCCGCTCCCGGGCGTGGTGCCGGGCCTGCGTCATCTCGACCTGGACCGCGCCGCATGAGTGCCGTCGTCGCGGTATTCCAGCGCGAACTGCGGATCGCCCTGCGCCGCCGTGCGGAATGGGCCCAGCCGCTGGTGTTCTACGGCATCGTCGCGCTGCTGTTCCCGCTCGGCATCGCGCCGGAATCTCCGGCGCTCAAGGTGTTTGCCCCGACGATCATCTGGGTCGGCGCGCTGCTGGCGGCGCTGCTCGGCGTCGAGCGCCTGTTCCGCGGCGATCTCGACGACGGCAGCCTCGAACAGATGCTGATCGCCGACGTGCCACTGGCGCTGCTGATCGCCGCCAAGCTCGCCGCGCAGTGGCTGCTGACCGCTGCTCCGCTGGTGATCGCCTCGCCGCTGCTGGGGCTGGGGCTGGGGCTGGACGCCGGCCCGGTGATGGTGCTGTTCTGGAGCCTGCTGCTCGGCACGCCGACGCTGATCTTCACCGGCGGCTTCGCCGCCGCGCTGACCGTCGGCGCGCCGCGGGCCGGCATGATGCTGCCGATCCTGGTGCTGCCGCTGATGACCCCGGCGGTGATCTTCGGCGGTGGCGCGGTGCGGGCTGCCGTGTCCGGCCTGCCGCCGGATGCGCCGCTGTACTTCCTCGGGGCCCTGCTGGCGCTGTCGCTGACCCTGCTGCCGATGGCGGCGGCCGGCGCGCTGCGCAACGCGCTGGGATAGACGTCCCGGCGCTGACCGCCACCCATTTCGTTCATTCGGGACGGGCGGGGGAACGGGCATAATGCCGCCGGCGCGCGGCTCCCGTCGCGCCAGACGCCTACTTCCCGAACCCTGCAGGACCGCGCCCGGACCATGTGGACCTGGTTTCACCGACTGGCTTCGCCGCCGACCTTCTACCGCTTCGCCGAGCGCCTCGCGCCGTGGCTGCTGGTCGCCGGCCTCGCGCTGATCGGCGCCGGCGTCTGGCAGGGCCTGTTCGTCGCCCCGGCCGATTACCAGCAGGGCGATGCGTTCCGGATCATCTACGTGCATGTGCCGGCCGCCGCGCTCAGCCTGTCGGTCTACACGGCGATGTCGGTCGCCGGCGCCGTCGCCCTGATCTGGCGGATGAAGCTGGCCGAGGTCGCGGTGGTCACCGCGGCGCCGATTGGCGCCAGTTTCACCGCGCTGGCGCTGGTCACCGGCATGCTCTGGGGCAAGCCGACCTGGGGCGCCTACTGGGTCTGGGACGCGCGCCTGACCTCGGAGCTGGTGCTGCTGTTCCTCTACCTTGGCGTCATCGGCCTGCATCAGGCCTATTCCGATCCGCGCACCGCCGCCCGTGCCTGCGCCTGGCTGGCGCTGGTCGGCGTGGTCAACGTGCCGATCGTCCATTACTCGGTGCAGTGGTGGAACTCGCTGCACCAGGGTTCGACCCTGCTCAGTGCCGAAGCCATCACCAATCCCAAGATGGCGCCAAGCATGCTCAAGCCGCTGCTGATGTCGATGGCCGGCAGCTACCTGTTCTTCGGCGCCGTCTGGCTGCGGCGGATGCAGAACGGCGTGCTGCTGCGCGAACGGCGCTCGAAATGGGTGAGGGAGATCGGCTTGCCGGCATGGCCGGCTGATGTCCCGAACGGCCGACCGTTGTCGGGAGGACCGGGCACGGCCAGGCGGGGGGATCGGGCATGAACGAAAAGCACGCCGTGTTCATCTGGACCAGCTACGGCTTGACCGCCGTACTGCTGCTGTGGAACTGGCTCAGCCCGTGGCTGACGCGCAACGATTTGCAGCGGCGTTTGTCTGAGGACGCGCCCGACGAGGAATCCCAGGAATGACCAAGCGTAACCAGCGGCTGCTCGGTGTGGCCGCCCTGCTGATCGGTGTCGGTGTTGCCGCCACGCTCGGCTTCACCGCCTTCCGCAAGAACATGATGTATTTCTACACGCCGAGCGACCTCGCGGCCGGCACCGTGCCGGTCGGCGCGGCGGCGCAGCTGGGCGGCCTGGTCGAAGCCGGCAGCCTGGTTCGCGGCGACGGCCTGAAGGTCGAATTCCGGGTTGCCGACTGCGCGAAGAACATCCCGGTCCGCTACGAAGGCGTGCTGCCGGACCTGTTCCGTGAAGGGCAGGGCGTGGTCGCCGACGGCTACATGAACGACGAGCAGGTGTTCGTCGCCACCCGCATCCTCGCCAAGCACGACGAGAACTACATGCCGCCGCAGGTCGCCGATGCGCTGAAGGGCAATCCGGACACTGGCAAGCATTCCTGCATGCCGTTCAAGGCGGTCGACAAGACGGTCGCCGCGTCGTGATCCCGGAACTCGGCCATTTCGCGCTGATCCTGGCGCTCGGCATCGCCTTCCTGCAGACGGTCGCGCCGCTGCTCGGCTACCAGCGGCGCGACGCCAAGCTGCTGGCGTTCGCCAGTTCGGCGGCGCAGGCGCAGTTCCTGTGCATCGCGCTTGCCTACGTCTGCCTGACGATCTCGTTCATCACCACCGATTTCTCGGTCGCCTACGTGGCGCAGAACGCCCATACCGACCTGCCGATGGTGTACCGGGTATCGGCGGTCTGGGGCGCGCACGAGGGCTCGCTGCTGCTGTGGATGCTGATGCTGTCCGGCTGGACCTTCGCGGTGTCGGTGTTCAATCGCCGGATTCCGGCCGAGCTGAGCGCGCTGGTGATCGCGGTGCTCGGCGTGATCAGCACCGGCCTGCTGCTGTTCATGCTGCTGACCTCGAACCCGTTCGACCGCCTGTTTCCGGTGCCGCTGCAGGGCCGCGACCTCAACCCGCTGCTGCAGGACTTCGGTCTGGCGATCCATCCGCCGACCTTGTACATGGGCTATGTCGGCTTCAGCGTCGCCTTCGCGTTTGCCGTCGCCGCCCTGATCACCGGCAAGCTCGATGCCGCCTGGGCGCGCTGGACCCGGCCGTGGACGACCACCGCGTGGATGTTCCTGACCTTGGGCATCACGCTCGGCTCGTGGTGGGCCTACAACGAACTCGGCTGGGGCGGCTGGTGGTTCTGGGATCCGGTCGAGAACGCCTCGTTCATGCCGTGGCTGGCCGGCACCGCGCTGATCCATTCGCTGGCGGTCACCGAGAAGCGGGGCCTGCTCAAGAGCTGGACCGTGCTGCTGGCGATCCTGACGTTTTCGCTGTCGCTGCTCGGCACTTTCCTGGTCCGTTCCGGCGTGCTGGTCTCGGTCCATGCCTTCGCGTCGGACCCGGCGCGCGGCCTGTTCATCCTGATCTTCATGGCGGTGGTCACCGGCAGTGCCCTGACGCTCTACGCCTGGCGCGCGCCGAAGCTGGCGACGGTCGGCGAGCTGCACCTGTTCTCGCGCGAAGGCCTGCTGCTGCTGAACAACGTGTTCCTGGTCGTCGCCTGTGCGGCGATCCTGGTCGGCACCCTGTATCCGCTGGTCATCGACGCGCTGAACCTCGGCAAGATTTCGGTCGGCCCGCCGTACTTCAACGCCGTGTTCCTGCCGCTGATGGTGCCGCTGTTCGTGCTGGTCGGCTTCGGTGCTGTGGTGCCGTGGAAGAAGGGCAAGTCTGTGGAGACCTGGCAGCGCCTGAAGCTGCCGGCGCTGTTCGCCGTGGCCTTCGCGATCGTCGTGCCGCTGGCGCTGCATGGTCGGGCCGCGCTGCTGGCGGTGACCGGCGGCCTGCTCGGCGCCTGGACGATCGTTGCGGCGTCGCAGGACGTCTGGCGGCGCATCCGCGCCAAGCCGTCGTTCGTCGCCGGCATCGCCTCGGTGCCGCGGGCGACCTGGGGCATGACCCTGGCCCACGCCGGCCTCGGCGTCTGGGCGCTCGGTGTCGCCTTCGTGATCAGCTACGGCTTCGAGAAGGACGTGCGGCTGGCGCCGAACGCCAGCACCGAGATCGGCGATTTCCGCTTCGGCTTCGTCGGTGCCACCGAAGCCAAGGGTCCGAACTTCATCGCCCGGCAGGGCGAGGTGACGATCGAGCGCGGCGATCATTCGGTGACCACGCTGTACCCGCAGAAACGCTTCTACCCGTCGCAGCGCAATGTCATGACCGAATCGGCGGTCGATGCGACCTTGCTGCGCGATCTCTACGTCTCGCTCGGCGAAGGCTTCGAGGACGGCTCCTGGAGCCTGCGCATCTATGTCAAGCCGATGATCCGGCTGATCTGGCTGGGCGGCGTGCTGATGTTCCTCGGCGGCTGTCTGGCGGCCAGCGACCGGCGCTATCGCCTGGCCAAGGCGGCGGAGCGCAGGCTGGCGGTCGATGGCGGCGCGCAGGCGGCCTGATCCGGAACTGACGATGCGCTACGCGATTCCGCTGCTGGTCCTTGCCGTGCTGCTGGGCTTTTTCGCCGTCGGGCTCAATCGCGATCCGCGGCTGCTGCCGAGTCCGCTGATCGGCAAGACCGCACCTTCCTTCGAGCTGCCGGTGCTGGCCTTGTCGACGGCGCAGGCCGCCGATGCCGCGCCGGCACGGCTCGGCAATGCCGCCTTCGCCGGCAAGCCGTTCCTGGTCAATTTTTTCGCCAGCTGGTGCGCCGGCTGCCAGGTCGAGCATCCCTACCTGATGACACTGGCCAGGCAGGGCGCGGTGACCCTGGTCGGCATCGACTACAAGGATGCCGATGCCGATGTCCGCCAGTGGCTCGCCGCCCGCGGCAACCCGTACGCGCCGATCCTGGTCGATCTCGATGGTCGTGCCGGCATCGATTTCGGTGTCTACGGCGTGCCGGAAACCTTCCTGGTCAGCGCCGATGGCCGGGTGCTGCACAAGCATGTCGGCGCGCTGACCCCGGAGGCCTTCGAGAAGGACTTCAAGCCGCTGCTCGGAGCCGGCTCGTGAGCCGGCTGCTGCTGGCCGCGCTGCTGGCCGGGGTGCTGCTCGGCGCGCAAGCCCAGGTCACGGTCGCGCGGCCGGATATCCCGCTGAGCACCGAGCAGGAGGCCCGTCTGGCCGAGCTGCTGCCGGACCTGCGCTGCCTGGTCTGCCAGAACGAATCGCTGGCCGAATCGCGGGCGCCGCTGGCGCTGGACCTGAAGTACGAGGTCCGCGGGCTGGTCGCGTCCGGCAGGTCGGCTCCGGAAATCAAGCAGTACCTGGTCGATCGCTACGGCGATTTCGTGCTGTTCCGGCCGCCGTTCGATGCCCGCACCTGGCTGCTCTGGCTCGGGCCGTTCGCGCTGGTGCTGCTGGCGCTCGGCGTGCTGCTGCGCCAGATCCGCGGCAGCCGCCGCGCTGTTGCCGCAGCCCCGCCCAAGCCGGTCGATGACGCGGCGCTGAAGAAACTGCTCGACGAATGAATCCAAGTCTCGTGACCGGCCTGGCGATGGCCGGCCTGCTGCTGCTGGCCGTGCTGCTGGCCACCCATCCCTGGTGGCGCAGCCGGGGCGGCACGCGCCAGAACCGCCGTGCCGCCAATGTCGCGGCCTATCGGCTGCGGATCGCCGAGATCGAGAACGAGACCGCGTCCGGCCTGATTCCGCCGGAGGAGGCGGCCGCGCTGCGTGCCGAACTCGATGCCCGGGTGCTGACCGATGCCGACGGCACCGAACCGGAGCTGGTCGCCAGAGCCGAGCGCCGGCCGCTGTCGATCCTGATGGTGACCCTGGTGCTGGCGATGTTCTCCGGCGGCTGGTACCTGTGGCGCGGCGGCTGGGAGCTGCAGCAGCGGATTGCCGCCGGCATGCCGGCAGCGCCGAAGCTCGATCCGGCGATCGCCGCGATGGTCGACAAGCTGGCGGCGCGGCTGAAGACCAACCCGGATGACGCCGAGGGCTGGTCGATGCTCGGTCGTTCGTACATGGTCACCCAGCAGTTCGCCGAAGCCGCCCGGGCGCTGGCTGAAGCCAACAAGCGCGCTGCCGCGCCACGGGCCGACTGGCTGGCCGACGAAGGCGAGGCGCTGGCCTTCGCCGGTGGCGAAGATGTCAGCGGCCCGGCTGCCGAACGCTTCGAGGAAGCGCTGAAGCTCGACCCGGCCTATCCGAAGGCGCTGTGGTACGGCGGCCTTGGTGCGGTCGGTGCCGGCGATTACGCGACCGGCCGGGCACGCTGGCAGCAGCTGATCGCCCAGCCGGATCTCGACGAGAACATGCGCGCCGTGCTGCGCGAGCGGGTGGCGGCACTCGACAAGGCGCTGGCCGAGCGCGGCCTGAGCGCCGCCGAAGCGCCGGCGGCTGTCGCGGTTGCGGAACCGGCCGCCGCGGCGCCAGCGGTCAGCCTGCGCGTGCAGGTCGCGCTCGATCCGGGGCTGGCCGGCAAGGTGCCGAACGGCGCGGTGCTGTTCGTGTTCGCCAAGGCGGCTTCCGGCCCGCCGATGCCGCTGGCCGTTCAGCGGCTGCCGGACGCAGCCCTGCCGCTGGCGGTGACGCTGGACGACAGCATGGCGATGGCGCCGGGGCTCAAGCTGTCGGCCTTCGATCAGTACGTGATCACCGCGCGGCTGAGCGGGTCGGGCAGCGTCCAGGCGCAGCCCGGCGACCTCGAAGGTCGCGTCGAAGCCGGCCGCGCCAATGCCGGCGGTGCGCCGATCGCGGTGACCATCGACCGGGTCCTGCCCTAGGCTGGGCACTATCACCGGCTGAAAAAATCCAATTTGCCGAGCAAGGCGCGTAACATTCGCGCGCGGCGAAGTGATTCGCCGACTCCCGGACCCCGATGAGCACCACGACTGCCCGCGTTTTCGATCTCCCGGCCTTGCCGCCGGTGTTGCCCGCCTTCGCACGCGCCGCGCTGTCAGCATCACGGAAGGTCCGATCGCCGGTCGAGATTCCCCAGTGGACCGTCCGTGTCGCCAGCCTCGGCTTCGATCGCCGGCACGTCGCCGCCTACAACGCGCTGTGCGGCTTCGACCGGGCTGACCGGATCGCGATGACCTATCCGCAGGTCCTGGCGACGCCGCTGTACCTCAACCTGATGACCCGGCCCGGCTTCCCGCTGCCGCTGATGGGGCTGGTGCATGTCCGCAACCGCATCGAGTCGCGCCGCGAACTGGCGATCGACGAGAACTTCGATGTCTCGGTCGGTCTCGGTGCCAGCCGCGAAGTGCGTGCCGGCCTCGAACTGGATCTGATCGTCAGTTTCAACGAGCTGGATGGCGACGTGATCTGGCAGGCGACCATGACCCTGCTGCGGCGCGGCGTGAAGAGCGGCAGCGAGGCCAGCGCCCGGCCGGCGGCGCCGCTGGCGGCGGTCAGCGAGTCCGGCATCGCCCAGTACCTGACGATCCGCGCGCCGGAGGACATCGGCCGGCGTTACGCGCGGATCTCGCAGGACTTCAACCCGATCCACCTGCACGCGGCCTCCGCGAAGCTGTTCGGCTTCAAGCGCGCGATCGCCCACGGCCTGTGGACCAAGGCGAGGGTGCTGGCCGAACTGTCGCCGCGGCTGGCGCAGGCGCCGCGTCGCTTCGATATCCAGTTCCGCCAGCCGCTGCTGCTGCCCGGCCGCGCCACGCTGCGCTACACGCAGAACGCGGGCGGCATCGACTGTTCCCTGGTCGAAGCCAACGGCGGCAAGGTCCATCTGGCCGGGACCCTGCGATAGACTTTTGCGATGACTTTTCCCTCGCGCCTCGACCCCGGTCGACCTGCGCCCCCGATCAAGCTCTACCTCTGAGGTTGCCTTCGCATGCGGATCAGAAAAGCAGTGTTCCCTGTCGCCGGACTTGGCACCCGCTTCCTGCCGGCCACCAAGGCCAGCGCCAAGGAAATGCTGCCGGTGGTCGACAAGCCGCTGATCCAGTACGCCGTCCAGGAAGCGATTTCCGCGGGTGCCGAAGAGCTGATCTTCATCACCGGCCGCTCGAAGAATTCGATCATGGATCACTTCGACAAGGCCTACGAACTGGAGGCCGAACTGGCCTCGCGCGGCAAGGGCAAGCTGCTCGAGACGGTGCAGGAAATCCTGCCGCCGGGCATCACCTGCATCTTCATCCGCCAGGCCGAAGCCCTGGGTCTGGGCCACGCCGTGCTCTGCGCCTGGCCGGCGGTCGGTGACGAAGACTTCTCGGTGATCCTCGCCGACGACCTCATCGACGGCCGCCTGCGGCCCTGTCTGGCGCAGATGCAGCGCGTCTACCAGGAGTACGGCACCAGCGTCATCGCCACCCAGCGGGTGCCGATGGAAGAGATCTCCAGCTACGGCGTCGTCGACACTCAGCCGGTCGGCCCGGGGCTGGGCGAGATCCGCCGCATCGTCGAAAAGCCGAAGCCGGCCGATGCGCCATCGAACCTCGCGGTGGTCGGCCGCTACATCCTGACGCCGCGCATCTTCAAGCTGCTGGAACGCACCCCCAGAGGCGCCGGCGGCGAGATCCAGCTGACCGACGCGATCAGCATGATGATCCAGGAACAGACGGTGCTGGCCTACGAATTCGAAGGCACCCGCTACGACTGCGGCTCGAAGCTCGGCTATCTCAAGGCCAACGTCGAGTACGCGCTGAAGCATCCGGAACTGGCGGGCGAGTTCCGCGAGTACCTGACCCAATACACCGCCGACTGGCATACGGCCGGCAATCTCGAAGCGGCTGCCGCGACAGCCCGGAAGTAAGTGCAAGGCGCCAAGGGGCGCGAGGAAAGCAATGAGCGGAAGCAAGTATCACAGCCTGATCGAGTCGTCCTCCATCCAGGGTTCCAACGCGGTCTACGTCGAGGATCTCTACGAGCAGTACCTGGACGATCCCAATCAGGTCGATCCCGAATGGCGGGCCTATTTCCGCAACGTGCAGGGGGCTGACGGCGGCAACGACACCGCCCACGGCCCGATCCGCGCCCAGTTCGAGAAGATGGCCCGCGAGCCCAAGGTGGCCGTGGCCAACCGGGCCACACCGGATGACCTGGTCGCCGCCGAGAAGCAGGCCGCCGTCCTCCGGCTGATCAACTACTACCGGGTTCGCGGCCACCAGGCGGCGAAGCTCGATCCGCTCGGCCTGACGCCGGTCCCGGCGATCGCCGATCTCGATCCGGTGTTCCACGGGCTGATGCCCGAGGACATGGACACCGTCTACAACACCGGCACCCTCGCCGCCGCCGACCGTCTGCCGCTGCGCGAGATCATCCGCATCTGCAAGGCCGTGTACACCGACACCATCGGCTCCGAGTACATGTACGTGACCGAGACGGCGCAGAAGCGCTGGATCCAGGCCCGTCTCGAAAGCCGCGCCTTCCTGCCGCGTCTGGCGCCGGACCGCCGCCGCGAAGTGCTGACCCAGCTGGTCGCCGCCGAAGGCATCGAGCGCTATCTGCACAACAAGTACGTCGGCCAGAAGCGCTTCTCGCTGGAAGGCGGCGAGGCGCTGATTCCGGCGCTCGACGAAGTGATGCGGACCGCCGCCTACGCCAACGCCGAAGAGATCGTCATCGGCATGGCCCATCGCGGTCGCCTGAACGTGCTGATCAATGTCCTCGGCAAGTCGCCGAAGGACCTGTTCGCCGAGTTCGAGGGCAAGTACTCCGCCGAATCGCTGTCGCGCGCCGGCGACGTCAAGTACCACATGGGCTTCTCGACCGATGTCGAGGTCACCGGCAAGCGCCTGCATCTGGTGCTGGCGTTCAATCCCTCGCATCTGGAAATCGTCAACCCGGTGGTCGAGGGCTCGGTCAAGGCGCGCCAGACACGCCGCAAGGACGAGCGCGGCGATCAGGTGATCCCGGTGCTGATCCACGGCGACGCCGCGTTCGCAGGGCAAGGCGTGGTCATGGAAACCATGCAGCTGTCGCAGTCGAAAGGCTATGCGACCGGCGGCACCATGCACTTCATCGTCAACAACCAGATCGGCTTCACCACGCCGAATCCGATCGAGGCCCGCGAAGGCCACGAGTCGCGCACCAGCCGCTACTGCACCGACCTCGCCAAGATGTCGGAAGCGCCGGTGTTCCACGTCAATGGCGACGACCCGGACGCGGTGGTGTTCGTCACCCGTCTGGCGATGGACTTCCGCAACGCCTTCCACAAGGACGTCATCGTCGACATCTGCTGCTATCGCCGCCTCGGCCACAACGAGGCCGACGAGCCGAGCGTCACCAGCCCGGTGATGTACGACACCATCCGCAAGCTGCCGACCACGCTGGCGCTGTACGGCCAGCGGCTGATCGCCGAAGGCGTGGTGCCGAAAGACGAACCGGAGAAGCTGGTCCGCGCCTACCGCGACGCGCTGGACCGCGGCGAGAACATCGCCCGCACCACGCTCGGTCTGGTTGGCAACAAGCACACCGTCAACTGGGCGAACTACTCGAAGGGCGACTGGGCCACCCCGGCCGACACCGCGATGAGCCGCGAGATGATCCAGTCGCTGAACAAGCGCCTGCTGACGCTTCCGGAAGGCTTCACGCCGCACGCCCGCGTCGCCAAGATCCTCGAGGATCGCGCCAGGATGGCCGCCGGTGAATTGCCGATGGACTGGGGCTTCGCCGAGATCACTGCCTACGCCGGGCTGGTCACCGAAGGCTTCAACGTGCGCCTGTCCGGCCAGGACGTGCGCCGCGGCACCTTCTTCCATCGTCACGCCACCTTGCATGACGCGAAGACCGGCTACAGCTACACGCCGCTGCGCCATCTCGACGCCGACAAGGACAAGTTCATCGTCAGCGACACGCTGCTGTCGGAAGAAGGCGTGCTCGGCTTCGAGTACGGCTACTCGACCACCGATCCGGACTGCATGGTGATCTGGGAAGCGCAGTTCGGCGATTTCGCCAACGGCGCCCAGGTGGTGGTCGACCAGTTCATCTCGTCCGGCTACGTCAAGTGGGGCCGTCTCTGCGGCCTGACCATGTTCCTGCCGCACGGCTACGAAGGCCAGGGCCCGGAGCATTCGTCGGCGCGTCTGGAGCGTTACCTGCAGCTGTGCGCGGCCAACAACATCCAGGTCTGCGTGCCGTCGACGCCGGCGCAGTTCTTCCACATGATCCGCCGCCAGATGAAGCGCTCGCTTCGCCTGCCGCTGATCGTGATGACGCCGAAGTCGCTGCTCCGCCACAAGCTGTCGGTGTCCACACTCGACGACCTGACCAGCGGCAGCTTCAAGTACGTGATCGACGACGCCGAAGTCGACAAGAGCAAGGTCAAGCGCATCGTGTTCAGCTCCGGCAAGGTCTATTACGACCTGTTCGAAGCGCGCCAGAAGGCCGGTCGCGACGACGTGGCGCTGGTGCGCCTGGAGCAGCTCTACCCGTTCCCGCGTCTGGACTACGAAGCGATCATCACCGCGTATCCGAATGCCAAGGACGTGGTCTGGTGTCAGGAAGAGCCGGAGAACCAGGGGGCCTGGTACCAGATCAAGCACCGCCTGCGCGCCTATCTGGCCGCCGACCACCAGCTGTTCTACGTCACCCGCAAGGGCAGCGCGACGACGGCCGTCGGCTACCTGAAGGTGCACAACAAGGAACAGGAAGAACTGTGCGAAGCCGCGCTGAACGGCGGCCTGCCGCTGCAGGGCGGCGCCTGAACGTCCTCACGACGGGCCCGAAGGCCCGCAACCCCAACATCCGACAAGAACGAACAGCGGAGCGCTCATGAGTATCGAGATCAAAGTCCCCAACCTGCCGGAATCGGTTTCCGAGGCCACCGTCGCCACCTGGCACCTCAAGGCCGGTGACCGGGTTGCCCGCGAGCAGAACCTCGTCGATCTGGAAACCGACAAGGTGATGCTCGAAGTGCCGTCGACCGCCGATGGCGTGCTGGTCGAAATCCGCGTGCAGGCCGGCCAGACGGTCAAGGCCGGCGACATCATCGGCATCGTTTCCGAAGGCGCTGGCGCCGCCGCACCTGCCGCAGCCCCCGCTGCTGCTGCCGTTGCCGCCCCGGCTGCGGTTGCCACCAGCAGCGACGACGACGGCCAGGGCCCGGCGGTTCGCAAGCTGCTCGCCGAACTCGGCCTGTCGGCGTCGGCGATCATCGGCACCGGCAAGGGCGGCCGCCTGACCACCGAGGACGTCAAGACCTTCGCGGCCAACCAGAAGGCGGCTCCCGCAGCTGCCGCCGCGCCCGCGCCGAAGGCCGCTCCGGCGCCGGCTGCCGCTGCTGGCCCGGTCGCGGCACCGAAGGCGGTGCTCGGCGCCCGCACCGAACAGCGCGTGCCGATGACCCGCATCCGTGCCCGCATCGCCGAGCGTCTGGTCGAAGCCCAGGCCACCGCCGCGATGCTGACCACGTTCAACGAAGTCGACCTGAAAGCGGTCGGCGACATCCGCGCCAAGTACAAGGAGCCGTTCGAGAAGGCCCACGGCGTCAAGCTCGGCTTCATGAGCTTCTTCGTCCGCGCCGCCGTCGAAGCGCTGAAGAAATACCCGGCGGTCAATGCCTCGATCGACGGCAGCGATGTCGTCTACCACGGCTACTACGACATCGGTGTGGCGGTCTCCACCGAGCGCGGTCTGGTGGTGCCGGTGCTGCGTGATGCCGACTCCCTGAGCCTCGGCGACATCGAGAAGGCGATCGGTGCGCTCGGCGTCAAGGCGCGCGCCAACAAGCTGACCATGGAAGAGCTGACCGGCGGCACCTTCAGCATCACCAACGGCGGCGTGTTCGGCTCGATGATGTCGACGCCGATCCTCAACCCGCCGCAGGCCGCGATCCTCGGCATGCACGGCATCTTCGATCGCCCGATCGCCGTCAATGGCCAGGTGGTGATCCGCCCGATGATGTATCTGGCGCTGACCTACGACCACCGCCTGATCGACGGCCGCGAAGCGGTGCTGTTCCTGAAACACATCAAGGAATGCCTCGAAGATCCGGCGCGGCTGCTGCTGTCGCTGTAAGGCGCGCGCTTCCTGATGTCTGGAGCCCCTGTACCGGCCAACCCGCCGGTGCAGGGGTTTTTCGTTGGCGCTGCCCGCGCTTGTCACCCATGCCGCCGCCCGACGCGACACGATCCAGCGGCGGCGAGGCGCTCCTCAATGATCCATCGGGCTGCGCACGCCACGGCCGCCGCGGTTCAGCACATGGGTGTAGATCATCGTCGTGCTGACGTCGGAGTGGCCCAGCAGCTCCTGCACGGTACGGATGTCATAACCGTTCTCGAGCAGATGCGTGGCGAACGAGTGACGCAGGCAGTGGCTCGACACCGGCCGCAGCACGCCGGCTGTGACAGCGGCCTGCTTCAACGCCCGTTGCGGCACCTGTTCGAACACATGATGCCGGCGCACGACGCCGGACCGAGGGTCCGGAGCCAGCCGCGTTGACGGAAACAACCAGAACCACGCGAACTGCGTGCTCGCATTCGGATACTTGCGCGCCAGCGCATCCGGCAGCCAGACGCCCGCGACACCGGCTGCGCGATCCTCGGCATGCAGCGCCTGCACCCGCGCCAGATGCTGCTGAAGCGCTGCTTCCAGCGTCTGCGGCAACATCGTCACCCGGTCCTTGCCGCCCTTGCCGTCGCGGATCACGATTTCGCGCCGCGCAAATGCGAGGTCCTTGATCCGCAGTCGCAGGCATTCCATCAGACGCATGCCGGTGCCGTACTGAAGCTTCAGCATCAGCCCCGGAACGCCATCAACGAGTGCCAGCACCCGCCGCACTTCTTCCTGCGTCAGAACCGTGGGCAGCCGTTGCGGCCGCTTCGCGCGCACCACCTCGTTCAGCCATGGCAGATCCAGTTCGAGCACGTGCCGGTAGAGGAACAGCAGCGCAGCCAAGGCCTGATTCTGTGTTGATGCTGCAACCTGTCCGCGCGTCGCGAGATCCGACAGAAATGCCGTGACTTCCGCCGAGCCCAATTCACGCGGGTGGCGTTTGCCGTGGAACAGGATGTAGCGTCGGATCCAGCCCAGGTACGATTCTTCCGTCTTGTAGCTGTAGTGACGCACGCGAATCGCGTCACGCACCTGATCAAGCAGCTTCTTGGGCGGCGCACCCGGCAAAGCACGGGCGCATCCCGGGGCCGTGGGCATGTCTGGCGAATCGGATGGCCCGATTAGAGAGGACGAAGGAGCCCCTGACGACAGACCGGGCTCAATCATTGCCGCAGCTGCGGGCGACAGATTATCCTGCAAGCGATGTGGTCGAAAATTTCTCATGAGAATCAGTCCGTTGATTCTGCGATGCCGGATTATCCAGCAGCTTTCACCAGATTATCGTGCGTTTCGCCACGATAACTTGGCAGTTTATCGTGCATTCTTGCAGCCTAATTGTAGTTATGCATTCGGGAGATCGTCAATGAGGCCTCAATGACAGATTCAGCCATCCCCACCGGAAAATCGATCGAAGGTGAGCGGTTCGATAAGCCACTGATACTGAGCGGGCAGATTAGTTCGGAGCCAGAGCGCTACATCGCGGAAAAGCCGTACGAGCTAACAAAGTACGAGTTCAACATCATTCGCAAAAGAATGACCTCCGAACTTCTTTTCAGCCTCGTATCAGGAGCGACAGCGGGTGTGGTCCTATCGGTTCTCGGCAAGGTAATTTCCGCACTCATAGACAAACAGTCTCCCTCGATAGAGCGGTGGGAAATCTGGTCTGTCGTAGCCGGGTTGATCCTTTCCATTCTATTCAAGTTGGTCCGCACCAAGGACTACAAGGAACGAGCTCAGTTAGAGGCAGTAATGGAGGGTCATTTTCAAAGCAACAAGCCGCGAAGGGTGCATCTCACATCAAGCGGAGACGGCCAATGAAACTTGATGACTTGCCAACGCAGTACAAAGCCTTTCGCCATCTCAACGTCGGCACCAATAGCCTGGAGAACGTTTCTGCGCTTCTGACAGTTAACGGCTTTGTTCCATTACTTCTAGGAAACGGCAATACCCCGAAAGCGTGGTTGTATGTTCCCGCGACGAAGGATGGTACTGACTGGTATCCCCTTATAAAGGACAATTTTTCTTCTCATCCGGAAGTTAAAGTCGAGGCTGGCGGCAAGTACCTGAGGGTCAGAGCTCGCGGAACAATGGTGCTGAACGCCGTGAAAAATGCTGATGACTCGCTCGCGATCTGGAAGCTTGATCTACGGCCCTTCGGGATAGAGGTCTTTGCGGATGAATCGTCTCTTCATGTCATGGGTAATCGCTTGTCAAAGAACGAGTTCCGGAATGTCCGCGTGGTTGTGAGCGTCGGGAATGCATAACAACAGGTTCCAGTGGGACGTCCCCGCCTTCGGCGGGGCCGCCCCTGAACCTGGGCGTTAGCTGCCAAGGCACAAATCGCCATGCATCCACTTGAACCTTTAGTCCATCCCAATCGAAATGCATTCGCTGCTGATCCGTTCGGATACGGCGCCTCTGCTTGGCACAAATGGGAAAACGCCTGTCTCGTAGCAGGTGTGCGAAAACCCATGAAGGAGATGCCTACCGATGACGATCTCAAGTCGCCAATTCTGTGGCTGTGTCACGCGCAAGCACTAACAGAAGCAGCCATTCATCTTGTCCGCACTGAACCAAACTTTGAATCAATGCCGGTGCCAGTCCGCGGCGTATGTGATTGTCAGTTCATCGCAACCGCGCTGATGCTAGTGGGGTACAGCTTGGAGGTATGTCTGAAGGGCTTCATTATCATCAAGCACGGTGTGGAGTCTTACAAAGAAAACGAAAAGGCGCATCGTCACCATGAGTTGGTAAAGCTCGCTGAACTAGTGCCTGGCCTCACAGAGAAAGACAAAGCCATACTCATGGCGCTTACTCACTTCACGAAGTGGGCCGGCAGGTATCCAGATCCTGGAACCAAGTATTTTTCGCATACCGCAGAGATATTTCGCCTCTCTGAGACTCATAAAATTACTGCAGGAGAGCTATTCCGGCTGGCAGCCCGAATCATGGGTGTAGCCAAGAAACTCGTAGAGGGAGACGAAAATGGCAGCTAACCGTCGCTTCCAGCCGACGTCCCGGCCTCCGCGGCTTCGCCGCTCCAGCCGGGCCGCGGCTGAAGCGA
>PNMW01000001.1 GCA_013823855.1 Lysobacteraceae bacterium
TATGCCCGCGTCGGCACCGCCTACTGCCCGGATCATCCGGCGGTGGCGCTGGAAGCGCAGTCGGTCGCGCAGATGGTCGACCACGTGCTGGCGATGCCGGCCGAATCGGCCTGGATGCTGCTGGCGCCGGTGGTGCGCGGCCGCAAGGGCGAACACGCCGAGTGGTTCGACCAGATGCGCGCCCAGGGCTTCGTGCGCGCCCGGGTCGACGGCAAGGTCTACGAGCTGGACGAAGTCCCGACCCTGAATCGCAAGCTCAAGCACGACATCGAGATCGTCGTCGATCGCTTCAAGGTAAGGCCGGACGTCAAGCAGCGGATCACCGAGTCCTTCGAGACCGCGCTGCGTCTCTCGGACGGGCTGGCGCTGGTCGCGCCGCACGGCGGCGCCGATGGCACGCCGGACATCACGTTCTCCGCCCGCATGGCCTGCCCGCACTGCGGCTACTCGCTGGAAGACCTCGAACCGCGGCTGTTCTCGTTCAACTCCCCGAGCGGCGCCTGCGCGACCTGCGATGGCCTGGGCCAGCTGCAGGTGTTCGATGCCGAGCGCGTCGTCACCCATCCCGATGCCAGCCTCGCCGACGGCGCGATCCGCGGCTGGGACCGCCGCAATCCGTACTACTGGGCGCTGGTGTCGTCACTGGCCAAGCACTACAAGTTCGACACCGACAAGCCGTTCCAGAAGCTGCCGGAAAAGGCCCGCAACGCGGTGCTGTACGGCAGCGGCGACGACAAGATCGCCTTCGAGTATCCGGACGAGCGCGGCAAGATCGTCACCCGCATCCACAAGTTCGAAGGCGTGCTGCCGAACCTGGAGCGCCGCTACAAGGAAACCGAATCGGGCGCCGTGCGCGAGGAGCTGGCCAAGTATCTGTCGGACAAGCCCTGCCCGGACTGCCACGGCGAGCGCCTGAACCGCTCGGCGCGCCATGTGTTCGTCGCCGGCAGCAGCCTGCCGGCGGTGGTTGCCAAGTCGGTGAAGGACGCCGAAATCCACTTCCAGCAGCTCAAGCTGCCCGGCCACAAGGGCGAGATCGCCGACAAGATCCTCAAGGAAATCAGCTCGCGGCTCGGCTTCCTGAACAATGTCGGCCTCGATTACCTGACGCTTTCACGCAGTGCCGAAACCCTGTCCGGCGGCGAGGCGCAGCGCATCCGTCTGGCCTCGCAGATCGGCGCCGGCCTGGTCGGCGTGCTCTACGTGCTCGACGAACCGTCGATCGGCCTGCACCAGCGCGACAACGAGCGCCTGCTGAAGACGCTCGTTCATCTGCGCGACATCGGCAACACGGTGATCGTCGTCGAGCATGACGAGGACGCGATCCGCCAGTCCGACTACGTCGTCGACATCGGCCCCGGTGCCGGCGTCCACGGCGGCCAGATCGTGGCCATCGGTACGCCGGCCGAGGTGATGGCCAATCCGAAGTCGCTGACCGGGCAGTACCTGTCTGGCGCAGTCGGCATCCCGGTGCCGAAGACCCGCCACAAGCGCGATCCGAAGAAGCAGATCGTGCTGAAGGGGGCCAGCGGCAACAACCTGAAATCGGTCACCGCCGAGATTCCGATCGGCCTGATGACCTGCGTCACCGGCGTCTCCGGCTCCGGCAAGTCGACCCTGATCAACGACACCCTGCTCGGCTACGCGGCGCGGGCGCTGAACAACGCCGGCACCCGCCATGCGGCCTGCGAAGGCATCGAAGGCCTGGAGCATCTCGACAAGGTCATCGACATCGACCAGTCGCCGATCGGCCGTACGCCCAGATCCAATCCGGCGACCTACACCGGCCTGTTCACGCCGATCCGCGAGCTGTTCGCCCAGGTGCCGCAGGCCCGCGAGCGCGGCTACGAGGCCGGGCGCTTCAGCTTCAACGTCAAGGGCGGGCGCTGCGAGACCTGCGAGGGCGATGGCGTCATCAAGGTGGAGATGCACTTCCTGCCCGATGTCTACGTCACCTGCGATACCTGCAAGGGCAAGCGCTACAACCGCGAGACGCTGGAGATCCGCTACAAGGGCAAGAGCATCAACGACGTGCTGGATCTCACCATCGAGGACGCGCTCGCCCTCTTCAAGCCGGTGCCGGCGCTGGCCCGCAAGCTCGAAACCCTGATGGATGTCGGCCTGAGCTACGTCAAGCTCGGCCAGAATGCGACGACCTTGTCCGGCGGCGAAGCGCAGCGCGTCAAGCTGGCCAAGGAACTGAGCAAGCGCGACACCGGACGGACCTTGTACATCCTCGACGAGCCGACCACCGGCCTGCATTTCCACGATGTCGCCCAGCTACTGAAGGTGCTCGATCGCCTGCGTGACGCCGGCAATACCGTGGTGGTGATCGAGCACAATCTCGACGTCATCAAGCGCGCCGACTGGCTGATCGACATGGGCCCGGAAGGCGGCAGCGGGGGCGGGGAGATCGTCGGCGCCGGCACGCCGGAAGACATCGCCAAGCTCAAGCGCTCGCACACCGGCCGCTTCCTGAAGCCGTTGCTGAAGGGCTGAGGCTCAGGAGGCGATTGCACGCCAAGACGCCAAGACGCATAGAACTGCCGACAACGAAGCTTCTTCGAAAAAGCGGCTTGTTGTCGCGTCTCCTGGCGTCTATGCGCCATTGCGTGAGACCCGCTGTCCCGCATGCCGCCCAAGCGCGAAAGGATGCCGTGCTAGGCTCTTTCCCGAAAATTTGACGCATCCGGAGTTGTACGCATGTCCTCGATCACCGCCCTCCGCCGCCACGCCCCGGCCCCGAAGTTCGAAGCCGCCGACCTTCGCAAGTCCGGTCTCGATCCGAACTTCTGGTACCCGCTGGCACGCTCGAAACAGCTCAAGGCCGGCAAGTCGCTGGCGGTGAGCTTCGCCGGCGAGCCGATCGCGCTGGTGCGGCCGGAAAAGGGCGAGGTGTTCGCGCTCGAGGACCGCTGCGCCCACCGCCAGGTGCCGCTGACCATGGGTGTCGTCCGTGGCGAACGCCTGCAGTGCCACTACCACTGCTGGACCTATGACCGCACCGGCGCCTGCGTCAACGTGCCGTATCTGGACGAAGGCAAGCAGTTGCCGAATGGCGTCAAGAGCTATCCGGTGCGCGAGGCCTACGGCTTCCTGTTCGTCTACACCGGCGACCAGTCCGCTCCCGGTTTTGCCGCGTTCCCGGATGTCTCGACCTTCGCCAAGGGCGAGTACAAGACCCGCACGCTCGACCGCACCATCGGCTGCCACTGGAGCTTCATGCACGAAAACCTGATGGACATGAACCATCAGTTCCTGCACCGCAGCCTGATGGGCTCGATCCGCGCCACCTGCCTCGATGTCCGCAAGGGCGATGGCTGGGTGGAGTGCGACTACACGTTTGCGCGGGCGGCCGGCAAGCAGCCGATCGGCGAGCGTTTCATGATCAACCGCAAGGGCGCGGCGACGGTGACCGACGGCTCGATCGACATGATGACGATCCGCACCGAATACCCGTACCAGACCCTGAAATTCTGGACCGCCGGCAGCCCCAAGGACGAGCCGGCGCTGGACCTCTGGAACTGCTACTGGCCGACCGACGCGGCCCAGCGGAAGAACCAGACCTACGGCCTGATGATGATCCGCAAGCCGCCGATCCCCGGGATGATCCACGTGATCTGGCCGTTCATCGTCGCCTTCACCAACGGCATCTTCGGCCAGGACACCGAGATCGTCGAAGCCGAACAGGCGGCGTTCGATGCGCAGGGCGAGGACTGGAATCAGGAGATTTTCCCGGCGATTCAGGAATTGCGGGAGTTGTTGATCGGGAAGAGTGTGCCGGTGGCGGCGTATGCGAAGGGTGGGGTGGTGAAGTTGGTGGATTTGCCGCGGGTTTGATAGGTATCGAGCGTGAGAAAAGTTCATCGTGTTTCTACGCTGCTTTTCATTCTCGCGTGCGCGCCGCTACGGGCTGCGGACCCGGACTGCACGGGCCGTGATCGCTGGCCTGCAATGAGTGCCTTGGTTCAACTTAAGAAGTCTGGTGCCATCGACAACCGCAGGCTGGATCACGCAAAGACGAAGATATTGCGTTTGGCGTCTGAAATCGTTGGTGAAGACCTTTTTCGTCAGGTACATCACATCTCGTTCTTTGAGTTGTCGGCAAACACAATTGAGGTAATCACCGTCAGCGATGCCTCAAGCGAGGAATGTTCAATGAGCGAAGTACGCGTTTACAGGCTTGCATCAAGCTCAAAGTGACGGAGCTCGCGTAGGGCGGGTCGCGACCCGCCGCTTTACTTTTGTCTGTACGTTGATTCGTATAGTCCACGTAGCCCGCGTAAGTCGGAAAAGCAGCTGCATCGTGGATTCCGACGGATTCGGCGCCGCCCGCCATCCCGTCTGATCGCACCGCGTCGAACTATTTCGCGCGCGATAGCGCGAAAAAGTGCGCCAAGGCCAACCGAATGAAGCAATCGGCCAGCCCCCGAGCAACAGAATCACGCGCAAGATGCTCCACGGCCCCGTGATCCAGCCGGATCGACCGCCGCAAGCACGACACGGACGAAAAACGAATGAACCCGATCAAACTCGCTGGCCTGGCCCTGGTGATCCTCGGCGGCCTCGGCCTCGCCTACGGCAGCTTCGCGTATACCAAGGACAGCCATGATCTGAAGCTCGGGCCGCTGGAACTGTCGGTGAAGGAGAAGGAAACCGTCAACGTGCCGACCTGGGCCGGTGTCGCTGCGGTCGTGATCGGGGGCCTGCTGTTCTTCGGCGCCCGAAAGTCCTGATTCGGCGACCCAAAAAACGGGATCGCGCCCGATAGGACGCGGCCCCGCCAGGTCAGCGATCGGCGCTTCAGCTGGCCTTGCCGCGCACCAGCACGCGCTGCACGAAACCGTTGACCGAGTCGGTGTCCGCCGACGAGCCGATCTCGGCAGCCTGCGGCGCGGTGATCTGGCCGGCGTTCGGCGCCAGCACGGTGCCGACGAAGCGGTCGGCGGCAGAGCCCGCGACAGCGGCGTCGATCGGCGCGCTGGCGGCGCGTCCGGCAACCGGTGCGACCAGCACGCTGGTGACGAAACTGCTGACCGCGCTGCTCGGCGAGGCGACAGCCGGGAGGCCAAGGATGCTCGACGAGACGATTGCGGCGGCGAGGAGCGAGCGGGACCGGGTGGTGGTGGTGTTCATGATTGATTTCTCAGTTTGTTCAGTGGGTTGTCGAACTGTTGCGGTGCCGTTCAAGACTTGCCGCGTTTCGATGGGTGGCACGATAGGCGCACCAGTTTGATAGTTGAAGTTGAATTTTCTTCTGATCGGAATCGTAAAAATCTATGAACGAATCGATTCCTGACCGCGCCTTGCCCGAGTTGCCGGGGCTGATCGCGGCGCTACGCCGTTATCCGGCCCTGCCGGAGCCGACGGCGCTGCCGGTCGGTGACTTCGAGGCGCGCCTGCTCGGTCCGGCGTGGTTCCGCCACTTCGCACGGCTGGGCCTCGCCGTCGGTGGTCTGCCGCGCTGGCACGGCAAGCGGTTTCGGGCGGATGGCAGTGGCGTGAACCTGCTGCGGCCGGCGTCGGACGGCGCGCCGCAGGTCGAGCGATTGGCGATGCAGTTGCGGCTCGACCGCTGTCGGCTTGATGGTCGCGGCGTCGTGCGGGTCGGCTATGACGCTGCCGCCGTCTTTCCGTGGCCGGCGGTGGTCGACGAACTGCGGCCATGGCCGGCAGCGGGTCACGAGGTCTGGCTCGGCATGGCGCGCACCGACTGGCGCTGGTCGCGCGGCCTGTCCGCGTTGCGGCTGCCGTTCGCGCTGGTGCGCGACGAACGCCACTGCTGACGACGCACCGCACCGCGCCGTCGTGACGATCGCGGCCATCGCAGCCGGAGCGGTGCCGGGAACGATCAGATGTCCGCCACCTTGCCGGGCAATTAAATCAATGTAATCAATCGGATTCGCATGATGGCGACGATAGCATGCGAGGTGCGCAGCGCAGTTCGCGGCCGGCGAAGGCCGCTGCCGGTGACCGCAGCGCGCCACTTCCGCCCCTCTCCGAGCCTGCCATGAACACCTTCACGATCCGTGCCGCCGCCGCCGTTGCGTCCGTCCTTTGCGCCACCGCTGCCCATGCCGTGGTGGTCGGCGATCAGCTGGTCGCCAATCCCACGATGTCCGCCTACACGGTCACGCCGGGCAGCGGCTACCGGGTGCCGGACAACTGGGCCTGCACCAATTTCCCGCGCTTCAATCGTCGCTGCAGTTACCTCGACACCCGCCTCGGCATTTTGTCGAGAAAGCCCGGCAACACGCCGAGTTCGCGTCAGGCGGCGCCGGTGAATCCGACCTGGTGGCAGACGATCACGGTGCCGGTGGCCGGCCTGTACGACGTGGAGGCGGTTGCCAACAAGCTGCGCGGCAGCACCAACTTCTTTGAGGTCGCCAATCAGGCCATCGTTATCACGGTAGCGGGAGTGGAGGTGCTGAGCGTGCCGGACAGCGCGATGGGCTCCGGTCCGGTCGGCACCCATGGTCCGAGCGTGACGATCAACAAGCTGGCGCGCCTGAAAGCCGGTAGCAACACCTTGAGCATTGGCCTGCGCTATCCGGCCAATCCGGATTCCTACGCGGGTTACACGTTCTTCGTCGACACGCTTTCGATCCGCTACGTGTCGCCCTGATCGGAGAAAGGCCGGACGGCGCCGGCGCGCGCTGCGTCAACTGCCGACGCCCATCACCGAGGCGTCCAGCGCAGCGAGCCGGGTGCCGAAGAACTGCAGGAATGCCCGGACCCGCGCGCTGCGGCGCAGGTCCGGGTGGGTCAGCACCCAGAAGTGGTAGGTGGTGACGTTCAGCGTGTCCGGCAGCCGTTCCAGTGCCGGGTCTTCCTCGCAGGAGAAGCACGGCAGCGCCGCGCAGCCGAGCCCGGAGGCCATCGCCAGACGGATCGGCGCAAAGCTGTCGTAACGCAGCCGGATGCGGCGCTCCGGCACCTGGTCGGCCAGCCATTTGGCCTGCTGGACCCGGAGCATCGGGCCGTCGAAACCCAGCCATTCGTAATCGGCCAGCGGGCGATCGCGGCCGACCTTGTCGAGATAGCTTTTCGCGGCATAGGCGGCGAACGCCACCTGTCCGCAGCGGCGGCCGACCAGATGCGGCGGCGGTCGGTCGGTGCCGCGGATCACCACGTCGGCCTCGCGCTTGGACAGATCAACGATCTGGTTGGTCGAGGTGATGTCGAGCGTCAGCCCCGGATAGGTGTCGCGGAACTCGGCCAGCCAGCGCGGCAGCAGATGCAGCGTCACCGCTTCGCTGGTCGAGACCCGCAGATGCCCTTCGAGCCGGACGTCGGTGCCCTTGATGCGGTTCTCGACGCTCAGCGCCTCGCGTTCCATCCGCTCGGCCGCCTCGGCCAGCGCTTCGCCACTCGGCGTCAGCCGGTAGCCGGCCCGGAGGCGCTCGAACAGGCGCACTTCCAGCGCCTTCTCCAGGGCTTCCAGGCGCCGGTAGACGCTCGACGGATTGACCGCCAGCGCCCGCGCCGCGCCGTTCAGGCCGCCGGCGCGGGAGATCGCAAGCACGTAGCGGAGATCGTCCCAGTCCATGGCCTGAAGCATGGCATCCGTTTGCAAAAATGCAAAATCGCAATGCACAAACTTCGTCTTCTTTTGCGTTGAGGCAAAGCGCAAAGTGCGCTCCATGAAACGCCAGCCCATCGCGGCGTCGCAGCAAGGAGTCACTCGAATGAACATCCAGAACCCGATTTCGGAAACCCGCAGCAGCATCCTCGGCGTCACCGGCCTGTCGCGTCCCGTGCTGGCCGAGCTGTTCCGCCGCCGTGGCCTGTTCGGCCGCGATTCGCAGCTCGGCCATGCCGAGCAGGCCGTGGTGCAGAGCCGCCTGCCGGCGATCGACGGCATCGCCCGCCTGCCGGTCACGGTGCTGCAGACGCCGCGGCTGAAGGCGCTGGCCGCCTATGTCGAGGCGCTGGTGGCCGGCGGCGATGCCGGCGCCGAGCGCAGCCGCCTGCAGCGTGAAGGTCTGCCTTCGGCGGCGATTCTCGAAGCGGCGGTGACCGTCGACAACGTCCGCACCGTGTTCGGCCCGATCGTCACCGGTCGGGCGGCACGGCCGGCCAGCGCCGACGAGCGCACGGTCCCGCAGTACGCCCGCGCTGCCTGAACCATCGCGCCCCAAGCTCCTCGCGCAGCCTCCCTGCGCTAACCTTCGACGCGGCACCGGCGCGACCGGTGCCGCGTCTTTCTTTTTCAACGGAATCAGCATGAAACTCGATCTTGAACAGAAGACCGCCCTGGTGACCGCGTCCAGCGGCGGCATCGGCCTGGAAATCGCCCGCTCGCTGGCCGGCGAAGGCGCCACCGTGGTGATCAATGGCCGCAGCCGGGATGTGGTCGATGCCGCGATCGCCGATCTGAAGTCGGCACAGCCGGATGCCCGGCTGCTGCCGCTGGTCGCCGACAACGGCACGGCGGAAGGTTGCGAGGCGACGATCGCCCAGCTCGCCAACGTCGACATCCTGGTCAACAACCTCGGCATCTACGAGGCGGTCGGCTTCTTCGACGAAACCGACGCCGACTGGCAGCGCCTGTTCGAGGTCAACATCATGAGCGGCGTGCGCCTGGCCCGGCATTACCTGCGCGGCATGATCGAACGCGGCGCCGGGCGGGTGGTGTTCATTTCCAGCGAGTCGGGCCTGAGCCCGGCGCCGGAAATGGCGCACTACAGCGCCACCAAGACCATGCAGCTGGGCATCGCCCGGGCGCTGGCCGAACTGACCAGGGGCACCTCGGTCACCGTCAATTCGGTGCTGCCGGGCCCGACCCGGACCGCCAATGTCGAGAAATTCATCGGCAAGGTGTTTCCCGGCGTCGATCTCGCCGAAGCCGAGCGCCGCTTCATCGCCGAGAACCGGCCGAGCTCGCTGATCGGCCGGCTGATCGTGCCGAAGGAAATCGCCGACGTCGTCACCTTCGTCTGCAGCGCGCGCGCCGCGGCGATCAATGGCGCGGCGATCCGCGCCGAGGGCGGGCTGGTGCGGACCATCGCCTGAGGATTCGCTGACGGGATGTTCGCTGGCGCCTCACGGCGCCGGCGGCGCAGCGCGCAGCTTGACCACCACGCCGCCGCTGCGGCTGGCGATCCAGGCATCGATGTTCCGTTCCAGCAGGTCGAGCGGAATCGCGCCGGCGCCGAGCACGGTGTCGTGGAAGCTGCGGATGTCGAAGTTCGGCCCCAGCGCCGCTTCGGCGCGGGCCCGCAGTTCCTTGATCTTCAGTTCGCCGATCTTGTAGGCCAGCGCTTGGCCGGGCCAGGCGATGTAGCGATCGATCTCGTTGACGATGTCCAGTTCGGCGCGCGGCGTGTTGGCCTTGAAGAAGTCGATCGCCTGCTGCCGCGTCCAGCCCTTCCAGTGCATGCCGGTGTCGACTACCAGACGCACGGCGCGCCACATCTCGTAGGTCAGCTGGCCGAACTTCGCATACGGGTCCTGGTACAGGCCGATCTCCGGGCCGAGGCTTTCGGCGTACAGCGCCCAGCCCTCGACGAACGCGGTGAAGGCGATCTGGCTGCGGAACGCCGGCAGGCTGCCGCCGGCATCGGCCACCTGTTCCTGCTGCAGGGCGATCTGCAGGTGATGGCCGGGCACGGCCTCGTGCGCGGTCAGCGCTTCCTGTTCCCATTTCGGCCGCGAGCCCGGCTTGTAGAGGTTCGCGTAGAAATTGCCGGCGCGGGTGCCGTCGGCGGCGCCGGGCTGGTAGTAGGCGGTATGGGTATCCGGCGCCTGGGCCGCCGGTACGGCGCGGACGCCGTACGGCTGGCGCGGCAGCTTGCCGAACAGCTTCGGCAGCTCGGGATCGATGCGCTTGGCGATGTCGCGGTAGGCCAGCAGCAGCGACTTGCCGTCCTTGTGGAAGAACTTCGGATCGCTGCGCAGATAGTTGAAGAACGATTTCAGGTTGCCGCCGTAGCCGACCGAGGTGCGGATCGCCTCCATCTCGCTGCGGATGCGGGCCACTTCGCGCAGGCCGATCGCGTGGATCTCGTCCGGACTCAGGTCGGTGGTGGTGCTGTCGCGCGCCGCGAACACGTAGGCGTCGCGTCCGTCGGCGATCTGCGACAGGCCGATGCTGTCGCGGCAGCGCGGCAGGTAGTCGTTGCCGACGAAGCTGCGCAGCCGCTGGTAGGCCGGCAGCACCGATTCGCTGATCGCCGCACGGGCGCTGACGCGCAGGCGTGCCTGCTCGGCCGCAGGAATGCCGGCCGGGAAATGCAGGAACGGCGCGTAGAACGGACTGGCCTCCGGCTGCTTCACCAGCTGCTTGTCGATCTGGGCCGGAATCCGCTGGATGGTCACCGCCGGGGCGGTGCGACCTTCGGCGATGCCAAGGCGCAGCAGCTCGATGTGCTGGTCGACCAGCGCCGCAACGCCGTGCATCCGGCCGATCCAGTGCTCGTAGTCGGCAACCGAGCCGAAGGTCAGCAGCTCGGTCATCTGATCGGCGCTCTGCGGCCCGTTCAGGTGATTGATCGGCATCAGGAAGCCGCGATAGCGATGGGCTTCGATCGCCCGTTCCAGCTGCTGGCGGTAGAGATCGACGTTCAGCTGGTCGGCCGCGCTCAGCCGCTCGCGATCGATTTCCAGCAGCTTCTGCAGTGCGCGGGTGTCATCCCGGTTGCGGGCTTCGATCGCGGCGAGGCGGTAGTCGCTCCAGCGGTCGTCGTGGCGGTGCTCGCCGAGCAGCGAGGCTTCCTCGGGGTTGTTGAGCAGCCAGCGCTGCCATTCGGCGGCTAGCAGTTCGGACAGCTGCTTCGCCGGATCGACATCGGCGGGCGGCGCTTTCAGCGCCAGCACCGCCGGCGGCACGGCAGCGGCCTGCGGCCTGGCGGCCTTGCCGGCGCAGCCGCAGGCCAGCAGGGCCACGGCGAGGGCAGTGGAGCAATGGATGGTTTTCAAGGTCTTCCCCAGGGTGGTCGACGCTGGCAAGCAGGAAGCGGGCCCCGCTGCCTGCCGCGCGCTCATTCGATGTTCAGCTTCTTGATCCGGTAGCGCAGCGAGCGGAAGGTCATGCCCAGCAGCGCTGCCGCCCGCGTCTTGTTGTAGCGCGCCTTTTCCAGCGCTTCGATGATCGCCCGACGCTCGATGTCTTCCATCTGGCCCTCGAGATCGCTGGCTGCCGTCGGCGCCGCGCTGTGCAGTGCGGCCGGTGCGACGGCGACAGCAGGCGGATCGCTGCGCAGGCGCAGGTCGGCGGCCGCGATCCGGCTGCCGTCGCTGAGGGTGACGGCGCGCTCCAGCACGTTCTCCAGTTCGCGGACATTGCCCGGGAACGGATAGTCGCGCAGCCGGGCCAGCGCCGAGGCATCGAGCCGCGGCGCGCTGTCGAGCCCGTTGGCGCGGGCCAGGCGGGCCAGGATCGCGTCGGCCAGCAGCGGGATGTCGTCCTGGCGATCGCGCAGGCTCGGCGTGCGCACCTCGATGACGTTCAGCCGGTAGTACAGGTCCTGGCGGAAGCTGCCGGCGGCGGTCAGTGCGCCGAGATCCTTGTGAGTCGCTGAAATCACCCGGACATTGACCGCCACTTCGGTTTCGCCGCCCACCGGCCTGACCGCGCGTTCCTGCAGCGCGCGCAGCAGCTTCACCTGCATGTGCAGCGGCAGGTCGCCGACCTCGTCGAGAAACAGCGTGCCGCCTTCGGCCGCCTGGAACAGCCCGGCCTTGTCGCGGGTGGCACCGGTGAAGCTGCCTTTCAGATGGCCGAAGAACTCGGACTCCATCAGTTCGGCGGGAATCGCGCCGCAGTTGACCGGCACGAACGGCGCGTCGCCGCGCGGGCTGCGGCTGTGGATCAGCCGGGCCACCAGTTCCTTGCCGGTGCCCGATTCGCCGGTGATGTGGACCGGCGCCTGGCTGCGGGCCAGCCGGTCGATCAGCGCCCGCAGCGCGTCGATGACTGGCGTGTGGCCGAGCAGGCCGCCGTCGTCCGCTTCGACCGTGGCGCGCAGCTTCAGCGCGGTATCGACCAGCTTGCGCAGCTGGCCGAGGTCGATCGGCTTGGAGACGAAATCGAAGGCGCCCGCCTTCAGGCTTTCGACCGCCGCCTGGGCGCTGCCATAGGCGGTGATCACCGCCACCGGCAGGCCGGCGTGCTTCTTCTGGATCAGGCCGACCAGTTCGATGCCGTTGCCGTCGGGCAGACGCATGTCGGTGAAGCAGAGGTCGAAGCTGTGCTCGGCGAGCAGGGCGCGCGCCTCGCGCAGCGATCCGGCGGCGGCCGTGCGCAGGCCCATCCGCGACAGGGTGATTTCCAGCAGCTCGCGGATATCAGCCTCGTCGTCGACGATCAGCGCCAGTGCTTTGCTCATGAGGCCGTCGGTCCGAAGGGGGTCAGCTGGCGAAGATCAGCCGGAAACGGGTGCCCGTCTCGGTCGGCAGATGCAGCAGACGTGCTTGATTGTATTCACATATTTCCCTCGACAGATACAGGCCGAGGCCAGTGCCGCGACTGGCGGTGGTGAAGAACGGTTCGAACAGCTGCTCGCGCACCGGTGCCGGGATGCCGCTGCCGTCGTCGCTGATGTCCAGGTACGGGCGATGGCCGGGGTTCATCCGTCCGGCGCCGAGGTGGACCGTGACCCGGCGACCGTCCGACGCGCCATGGTCGAAGCTGTTCTGCCAGAGGTTGTGCAGCACCTGCTGCAGCTGGTCGGGATCGAAGCGCACCGTCAGGGCCTCGCTGACACCGGCGATCAGGACCGTGCGGGCGCCGTCCGGGCAGCCTTCGCACCAGACCGCGATGCAGCGCTCCAGAAAGGCGCGCAGCGGAATGGTGCGCGGCACGGCGGCTTCGCGCCGCGACAGGCGCAGCACGTCCTCGACGATCCTGTCGATCCGGGTCGTGTGCCGCTGGATCATCTCGAGCAGGCGCTGATCCTCGGCCGGCAGCTGCGGTGATTCGGCCAGCAGCTGGCCGGCATGGCGGATCGCCGACAGCGGGTTGCGGATCTCGTGGGCGATGCCGGCCGACAGCCGGCCGAGCGCCGCCAGCTTCAGCTGCTGCGCCTGCTCGCGGACCCGGGCAGCATCGTCGAGCAGCACCAGCACCGGCGCCCAGGCGTTGAAGCCGAGCCGGGTGAAGCGCGGCAGCAGTTCCGGCCCGCCGATGCTGAAGCTGACCGGCTGCGGATCGCGATTCGGCGCTTCCTGCCAGCGTTCGAGGGCGGCGTTGAGCATCGGCAGCGCGCTGGCCAGCGGCCGGCCGTCGAGTACCGGGCTGGCCAGCAGCCGGCGACCAGCGGCGTTCTGGACCCGCAGCCGGCGTTCCTCGTCGATCACCAGCACCGGCGTGTCCATGCTTTCGACGATCCGCTCGTTGAGCCGCGACAGGCTGGCCAGATCGCTGCCGAAGCGGGCGGCCAGCGCCTCGCTCCTGCGGGCGCGCTGGGCGACGGCACCGGCGCCCAGCGAGGTCGCGAACAGCATCAGCCCGATCAGGCCGGCATTGGTGATATCGGCCGCTTCGAACTGGCCCTGCGACTGCCGCCACAGTTCCGCGCCGAACACCGCGAAGGTGCCGAGTGCGGCATGCAGCAGGCCCAGGCGCGGCGGCAGCACCAGGCTGCAGCCGACCGCTGGCGTGATCAGCAGCACGCCGAGCCCGGACGACACGCCCCTGGCGGCATACATCATCGACACGATCGCCACGCTGTCGATGACGAACGAAAAGTGCGCCTGAGTGCGCAGGCCCGGCTGCCGGGTCAACGCCGCTGCCAGCAGCGCGATGGCCGGCAGCGTGTAGACGATGATGATGGCGAAGAACTGGCCCGGATCGGCGCGATCGAAGAAGTACGGCACCAGCTTGAAGCCGTGGACCACCGCCAGCAGCACCACCAGCACCAGCCGGTAGGCCGCCAGGGTGATCAGGATTCGCCAGTCCTCCGGATCGAGGAAGTGGCTGCGCTCGCGGCTGTCCATGTGCCGACGATCGCGCTAGCGGCGGATCACGACCGTTTCTGCTCGCAGGCGCCGCAGCGACCCTGTGGCGACAGGGTCTGCACCGGCAGGTAGGTGCCGCAGCCTTCGCAGCGCGCGACCGTCTGCAGCGGTTCAGGGGGTGGGGTGTCGCGGCGATTGCCCGTCTGCCAGCGTACGTAGGACCGATACAGCAGCCAGCCGACGGCGGCGAGAAAGAACACCCGAATGAGTAGTGACATGTCGTCGCCTGTTGAGAGTTGATTTCGCGCGAGGTTTTCTCGCCGGGATCGTAAAAGTGTAGCGGTGCAAATGCTTTGCCTGCACCGGTCGATTCATGGAAAATGCGGCGGCTTCAACCCGCTGTATCAAATACGCACAGGCATTGGCGCACAGTTGTTCCCAATGTCCGAGTCTCAATCACCCTTGGGGGATGCATGAACCTGCACGAGTATCAGGCGAAGGAAATTTTTGCGCGTTACGGAATCCCGGTGCCGCAGGGCGGCTTGGCCACCAGTCCGGAGCAGGCACGCGCGGTCGCCAAGCAGCTCGGCACCGAAAAGGTGGTGGTCAAGGCGCAGGTTCATGCCGGTGGCCGGGGCAAGGCCGGCGGCGTCAAGCTGGTCAGCGGTGCCGATGCTGCGGAAGAAGCCGCCAAGGCGATGCTTGGCAAGCTCCTGGTCACCAAGCAGACCGATGCCAAGGGCCTGCCGATCAATTCGGTCTGGGTCGAGAAGCCGTCGAACATCGCCCGCGAACTCTACGTCTCGGCCCTCGTCGACCGCTCGACCGAGAAGGTCGTGCTGATGGCCTCGGCCGCAGGCGGCATGGACATCGAGGAAGTTGCCGAGCACACGCCGGAAAAGCTGAAATCGATCATCGTCGACCCGGCCGCCGGCCTGCAGCCGTACCAGGCGCGCGAGCTGGGCTTCTTCATGGATCTGAGCAAGGAGCAGGTCGACCAGTTCACCAAGATCCTGCTCGGCGTCTACCGCGTCGTCGTCGAACTCGACGCCAGCATGGTCGAGATCAACCCGCTGATCGTCACCAGCGAAGGCAACGTCTTCGCGCTCGACGCCAAGCTGAACTTCGATGACAACGCGCTGTTCCGCCAGAAGGCGATCGCCGAGATGCGCGATCCGAGCCAGGAAGACGAGCGCGAGCGTGCCGCTTCCAAGTACGACCTGAACTACGTGACCCTGGAAGGCGACATCGGCTGCATGGTCAACGGCGCCGGCCTGGCGATGGCGACCATGGACATCGTCAAGCTGCACGGCGGCCAGCCGGCCAACTTCCTCGACGTCGGCGGCGGCACCACCGCCGAGAAAGTCACGGAAGCCTTCAAGCTGATCACCGCCAGCCCGGAAGTGAAGGCCATCTTCATCAACATCTTCGGCGGCATCGTCCGCTGCGACCTGATCGCGGAAGGCATCATCGCCGCGGTCAAGCAGGTCGGCCTGAAGATCCCGGTGATTGCCCGCCTGCAGGGCACCAACATGGAGAAGGGACAGGCACTGCTGCGCGAATCCGGCCTTGCCATCACGCCGATTTCCGATCTCACCGAGGCGGCCAAGGCCGTCGTTGCCGCCAGCAAGGCCTGAAGCCCAAGGATTACCGAGACTGCAATGAGCATCCTGATCAACAAAGACACCAAGGTCATCTGCCAGGGCTTCACCGGCAAGCAGGGCACCTTCCACTCCGAACAGGCGATTGCCTACGGCACCAAGATGGTCGGCGGCGTGTCGCCGGGCAAGGGCGGCACCACCCACTTGAGCCTGCCGGTGTTCAGCACCGCGCACGACGCGGTCAAGGCCACCGGTGCCGACGCGACGATGATCTACGTGCCGGCCCCCGGCGCGGCCGATGCGATCCTCGAAGCGGCCGACGCCGGCATCAAGGTCATCATCTGTATCACCGAAGGCATCCCGGTGATCGACATGGTTAAGGTCAAGGCCGCACTCAAGGCCTACCCGGACGCCGTGCTGATCGGCCCGAACTGCCCCGGCGTGATCACGCCGGGCCAGTGCAAGATCGGCATCATGCCGGGCCACATCCACAAGCCGGGCCGCATCGGCATCGTGTCGCGTTCGGGCACGCTGACCTATGAAACCGTGCACCAGACCACCCAGAACGGCCTCGGCCAGTCGACCTGCGTCGGCATCGGCGGCGACCCGGTGCGCGGCCTCGGCTTCATCGACGTGCTGAAGCGCTTCGAAGCCGATCCGGAAACCGACGGCATGATCATGGTCGGCGAAATCGGCGGCTCGTCCGAGGAAGAAGCGGCGGCCTACATCAAGCAGCACATCAGGAAGCCGGTGGTGGCCTACATCGCCGGCGTCACCGCGCCGGCCGGCAAGCGCATGGGCCATGCCGGCGCGATCATCGCCGGCGGCAAGGGCACGGCGGACGAGAAGTTCGCGGCGCTCGAAGCGGCGGGTGTCAAGACCGTCCGCTCGCCGGCCGACCTCGGCGCGGCGATGAAGTCGCTGCTCTGATCGTCTCGCGGCGGCTGGAGTAACCGGAAAGGGCGCGATTCGTCGCGCCCTTTCTCGTTTATTGTCGATGCTCATTCGTGGAATCGAACAACCGATGAACAAGCCGCTGGTCCTCGCTGCCGCCCAGCTCAACCTCTGGGTCGGCGACCTCGACGGCAATGTCGCCAAGATCGCCGCCGCCATCGCCAGGGCGCGTGATGAACTGGGCGCCCAACTGGTCGCCACGCCGGAGCTGTCGCTGCTTGGCTATCCGCCGGACGACCTGCTGCTGCGCACGGCGCTGCCGCAGGCCATCGAGGCGGCGCTGGTGAGGATCGCGGCGGCGTCCGCCGGCATCCACGTCGTCGTCGGCCATCCGGAATACGCGGACGGCCGGGTCTACAACGCGGCCTCGGTCTATCGCGATGGCCAGCTGCTGGCGCGGGCGCGCAAGCAGCTGCTGCCGAACTACGGCGTGTTCGACGAGAAGCGCCACTTCGCACCCGGAGCCGCGGCGGCCACGGTCTTTGAACTGCACGGACGGCGCATCGGCCTGTGTATCTGCGAGGACATCTGGGGGCCGGGGCCGGCGGCGGCCGCGAAAGCGGCGGGTGCGGAGCTGCTGCTGAACATCAATGCCTCGCCGTACAACGTCGGCAAGCCGGCCGAGCGCCTCGCCGTGCTGCGTCGGCGCGCGTCCGAAGTCGGCCTGCCGATCGTCTACGTCAACTGCACCGGCGGCCAGGACGAACTGGTGTTCGACGGCGATTCGATGGCCATCGATGCCGACGGCACGCTCGGCTTCCGGGCGCCGCTGTTCGAGGAGGGCGTCTATCCGATCAGCCTGGATGCCGTGCGGCCGGTCGGCGCGATCCGCGTCGAGGGCTCGATCGAAGCCGAGATCTATGCCGGGCTGGTCCAGGCCACCCGCGACTACGTCACCCGCAACGGCTTTCCGGGGGTGCTGCTGGGCCTGTCCGGCGGCATCGATTCGGCGCTGATCGCGGCGATCGCCGCCGATGCGCTCGGGCCGGACAAGGTCTGGGCGGTGTCGCTGCCGTCGCGTTACACGCTCGACATGTCCAACGACGATGCCCGGATCGAGGCCGAGCGGCTCGGCATCCGCTACTCGGTGCTGCCGATCGAAAAGCCGTTCGCCGCGTTCGGCGAGACGCTGGCGCCGCTGTTCGGCGATCGGCCGATCGATCTGACCGAGGAAAACATGCAGTCGCGCAGCCGCGGCGTGCTGCTGATGGCGCTGTCGAACAAGTTCGGCAGCGTGGTGCTGACCACCGGCAACAAGAGCGAGATGGCGGTCGGCTACGCCACGCTCTACGGCGACATGTGCGGTGGCTTCGCGCCGATCAAGGACGTCTACAAGACCCGGGTCTACGCGCTGTCGCGCTACCGCAACACGCTGTCGCCGGCCGACCTGCCGGTGATTCCGGAGCGGGTCATCGAACGTCCGCCGACCGCCGAGCTGCGGCCGGACCAGAAGGACTCGGATTCACTGCCACCGTACGAGGTGCTCGATCCGATCCTCGAGGCCTATGTCGAGCACTGCCGGTCGATTCCGGAGATCGTCGCGATGGGCTTCGAGGAAGCCACGGTGCGGCGGGTGGCCGGGCTGGTCCGGCGCTCCGAGTACAAGCGCCGGCAGGCGCCGCCGGGGCCGAAGATCACGCTGCGGGCGTTTGGCCGCGAGCGGCGCTATCCGATCACGGCGGTCTACGGCGATCTCTGAGCGGATCTCTTGGCGATGTCCGAGCCATCTGCGCAGCGATCACGCTGCGGCGGCTACTTCGCCTCGGCCGGGGCCGGCTCGGCGGGGATTGCCGCTGGCGCGGGTTCAGCGGCCGGTTCGGCCTTCTTGTCGCCGCCGAGGGTGTAGCTCTTGTTCAGGAAGTCGAACAGGCCGCCGTCCTCTTCCTTCTTCTTCTCGTCCTGGCCGGCCTCGGCCTTGGCGGCCGTTGCCCCGGCCGCTTCCTTGCCGTCGGCAGCCGGAGCCGCCGCTGCCGGCTGGCTGTCGGTGAACACCGGCGGGATATCGATGACCACCGGCGCGCCGGTATAAGGACCGGTCACCAGCGAAGCATTGCCATCGGGATTCCGCGTATCGGTCGCGCGGCTGGCAGCCGGTGCCTGGTCATTGCCCGGGCCGGCCGGCGCCTTGGAATCGCGAACCTTGTCCTTGTCGACGGTATACGACTTGTTCAGCACGTTCAGGTAGCCGGCGAGCTTACCGAAGAAGCCCTTCGGCTCGTCCTTGGCACCGTCGGCGGTCGTGCCGGCTGCGGCGGCTTGCGCAGCTGGCGCCGCGTCGGTGGCCGGGGCCTGCGCTGCCGCCACTTCTTCCGGGAAGCCGATGCGGCTGCGCGGACCGGGCTTGATACGCGGTACCGTCGCCTGCCGGATCGATTCCTGGTTGGCGGCGATGATCCGGTCGAGATCGGCGATCTGCGGCGCGAGGCCGAGCTTTTCGTAGCTCAGGCGGAGCAGTGACAGCGCGTCTGCCGTCGCCGGCGCGCCCGGGTATTCGGCAATCAGGTTCTCGGCGCGCTTCGATACCGCGACCCAGGCCTGCCGCTTGACATAGAACCGAACGATCGACAGTTCATGGCTGGCGATGCGATTGCGCAGGTAGATCATCCGCTTGCGCGCGTCTCCGGTGTAGACGCTGTTCGGATAGCGCTGCACCAGCACCGCGAAGTCGTCGTAGGCGCGGCGTTCGGCGTTGACGTCCTTCTTGCTGGTGTCGATCGGCAGGAAATCGCTGATCGATTCGGTCCGCGCCGCGTTGATCAGACCCTTGAGGTACTGGACGTAGTCGGCACTCTTGTGGCGCGGGTGCTCGCGCAGGAAGCGGTCGGCCGCCAGCAGCGCTTCGTCCGGCCTGAAACTGCGATACTGCGCGTAGACCTTCTCGAGTTCGGACTGGGTCGCGAACTCGGTGAACGGGTAGCGCGCAATCAGCTGGGTGAACTGGTCGGTGGCGGCCTCGTAGTCGGTGTTCAGCAGGGCAGCGTGCGCCTTCGCGTAGGCCTTCAGGGCTTCCTGCTTGAGCACCGCCTCGGACTGCGGGACACCGCCGGAGCCGACATCGGTACCGGCCCGGAACGGATTGTCCGGGTCATCGCGCTTCTCTTTCGAGGCGCAGCCGACGACGACAGCAAGCGACAGCAGGCAGAAGACGCGCAGCGCGCGCGACGCGGAAGGACCGCGAAAGGAACGATTGATCATTACGCGGAGCATCAGCACGTTGAGTCAGAAAACGAGTATAGCCCATGGCCGTGGGCCTCAATTTCGCGCCGGTGCGCGTCCATCGCAGCGATCACGGCGCCCTGACGCATGAGCCGGATCGAGCAGGCCGAGGTTCCCGAGCATCTCGACGGCCAGCGGTTGGACGCCGTGGCCGCGCAGTTGTTCCCGGCCTGGTCGCGATCGCGACTGAAGAGCTGGATCGACGACGGTGCGTTGACGGTCAATGGTGCGGCGGCCGAGAAATCGCGTCAGCTGGTGGCCGCCGGTGATCGTCTCGATCTGACGGCCGAAGAATCGCCGCTGGCCGGTAACGACCGCCCGCAAGCCATCCCGCTGACCGTGGTCTACGAAGATGACGACATCGCGGTGATCAACAAGCCGCCGGGCCTGACGGTCCATCCCGGTGCCGGGCAGAGCGATTCGACGATGCAGAACGCCCTGCTGCATCGCTTTCCGAAAACCGAACTGCTGCCGCGTGCCGGACTCGTCCACCGGCTCGACAAGGACACCAGCGGCCTGCTGATCGTTGGTCTGACCTTGACCGCGTACACGCGCCTGGTCAGCGACATGGCGGCGCGCGAGATCAACCGCGAGTACGACGCCCTGGTCAACGGCGCAATGACCGCCGGCGGCACGGTCGACCAGCCGATCGGCCGCGATCCGCGCAATCGCCTGAAGATGGCGGTGGTCGGCGACGGCCGGCCGGCCGTCACCCATTACCGGGTCCAGGAGCGTTTTCCGAATCACACGCTGCTGCGCGTGAAGCTGGAGACCGGCCGCACTCACCAGATCCGCGTGCACATGGCGCAGATCCTTCATCCGATCGTCGGCGACGCGGTGTACGGCGGCAAGGTGACGCGCGGTCGCAACATCGACGAAACGCTGCGTGCCGCGCTGAACGGCTTTCCGCGTCAGGCGCTTCACGCCCGCGAACTGCGGCTCGAACATCCGGTGACCGGCGAGGAACTGGAATTCAGCGCCGAGCCGCCGGCCGACATGCTGCGGCTGCTCGATCGCCTGCGCGCCGATGCCGCGCAGGTCGCGGCGGCTGCCGCTGTCCGATGAGCCTGCGGCCGATCCTGCCGGACTGGCCGGCGCCGCCTGGCGTGCGCGCGGCCTGCTCGACGCGCGAGGGCGGGGTCAGCACCGGCCTGCATGCGGGCCTGAATCTCGGCCGCAGCAGCGGCGACGATCCGGCAGCGGTTGCCGAGAACCGCCGGCTGCTGGCGGCCGCGCTCGGCCTGCCGCGAGCCCCGGCCTGGCTGCAGCAGGTGCACGGCACGCGGGTCGTCGAACTGCCATGTCGAGACGAGCTGCCGGAAGCCGATGCCGCGTTCACGACGCAGCCCGGCGTCGTCGTCTGCGTGCAGGCGGCGGACTGCCTGCCGGTGCTGTTCTGTGCCGACGACGCCTCGGTGGTCGCCGGCGCCCATGCCGGCTGGCGCGGGCTGTGCGGCGGCGTGCTGGAAAGCACGGTGGCAGCGCTGCCGGTCGCCCCCAACCGACTGATCGCCTGGCTCGGGCCGGCGATCGGGCCGGAAGCCTTCGAGGTCGGCGATGAAGTTCGCGCCGCGTTCGTCGCCGTCGACCCGACGGCGGCGGCCTGCTTCCGCGACGGTCCTGCTTCGGGCAAGCAGTTCGCCGACCTGTTCGCGCTGGCACGTCAGCGGCTGGCTGCCGCCGGTGTCAGCCGCATCCACGGCGGCGGTATCAGCACCCACGCCGACCCCGCGCGCTTCTATTCGTTTCGTCGCGACGGGATCTGTGGCCGGATGGCGGCGCTGATCTGGATCGACCCGAGCCGATGACGATGGCGATGCCTTTCCGCATTGCGCGGCTCGTCGCAGCAGCCGGCCTGCTGCTGGCCGGCATGGTCACGGCCGCGGCTGCGCCGTCGTATGCGCCGCGACCGGCGATGATGGCGCCGCGCGCCGCCAGCAGCCTGATGCTCGATGTCGCTGCGGTCGAAGGGCGCTTTGTCGCCGTCGGCGAGCGCGGCCAGATCCTCCGCTCGATCGATGGCAAGACCTGGACCCAGGTACCGGTGCCGGTGCGGGCGGCACTGACGGCAGTCAGCTTCGTCGATGCCCGCCATGGCTGGGCGGTCGGCCACGATGCGGTGATCCTCGCGACCCGCGATGGCGGCGCCAGCTGGAACCTGCAGAGCTACGAACCGGCCCTCGAGAAGCCCCTGCTCGACGTCTTGTTCACCGACACCCGGAACGGCTTTGCGGTCGGGGCCTTCGGGCTGTTCCTGCGCACCGTGGATGGCGGCGACAACTGGCAGGCGGTGCACACGGCGGTGATCGACGACGAAGAGCTGAACCTGCATGCCGTCGTCCGGCTCGGCAACGGTGATCTGCTGATCGTCGGCGAGCAGGGGCGGCTGCTGCTGTCGACCGACGTCGGGCGCAGCTGGACGAAGTTGCGTTCGCCGGTCGAGTCGACGCTGTTCGGCGCGTCGGCCTATGGCCGCGGCGGCGCGCTGATCTGCGGCTTGCAGGGCCAGGCCTGGGTCAGCGGCGCGGTACGCGACGGCGGCTGGCGGCCGATCAAGACCGGCACCCGCCACGCGTTTCATGCCTGCACCGTGTCCGGCCGCGATCGCGCGCTGCTGGCGGGCGCCCAGGGCATCGTGCTGCTGGCCGATCCGGTGCGACGGGACAGCAAGCGACTGAAGGCGCCGGCCGGTGGCGCCTGGTCGGCCATGGCGATCGGCACGACCGCGCTGGTGCTGGCCGGCGAACGCGGCGTGCACGCGATCAGCCTGGTGCCCGGCCGATGAGCGCGCCCGACGAGCGGGTTCGCGGCGCCCGCCTGAAGCGGGCGCTGGAGTCGATGATCTTCGCCCATCGCCGGCGGCTGCTGCTGGTGTTGCTGGTGATCACCCTGCTGCTCGCCTGGCAGGCATCGCTGCTGTCGCTCGATGCCGCCTTCGATCGCGCCCAGCCGACGCGCCATCCGTACAGCCAGATCGATCTGCGCCACCGGGACGTCTTCGATGGCGCCAATCCGGTCCGCATCGCCGTGCTGCGCCAGTCCGGCGATCTCTACGATCCGCCGTTCCTGATGCGCCTGAAGGCGCTCACCGACGGCCTGGCGCAGCTGCCGGGCATCGATCGCCGCCACCTGCAGTCCCTGTTCACGCCCGAGGTCCGCTACGTCGACGTGGTCGAAGGCCGCTATTTCGGTGCCAGCGTGGTGTCCAAGGAATTCGATCCGGAGGTCGCCACCCGGGCCGATCTGGCGAGGCTGCGCAGCAATATCGCCAAGGCCAGCATCACCGGGCGGTTCGTCAGCGCCGACCGCCGCGGCGTGCTGATCGAAGCGGCCTGGCTGGCTCGCGATCCGGTCAGCGGACAGCCGTACGACCAGCGCCAGATCATGCAGGGCATCAGGGACGTGCTGCGTGCGGCGCAGGCCACCAGCGGCGGCGACTTCAGCGTTCACGTCAGCGGCGCGCCAGCGCTCGCCGAAGCCCTGGCCGAAGAGGCGCCGGGCGCGTTGCTGGTGGCGGTCGCCGGGTTCGTGGTCAGCGCCGGGCTGCTGGTGTTCATGCTCGGCGCGGCGCGGGTCGCGGCGATCAGCCTGAGCTGCCTGGTCATCCAGGTGATCTGGCAATTGGGGCTGATCCGGCTCACCGGCTTGTCGCTCGATCCGGATGCCGCCTGGGCACTTGCGGTGACCGCGACCGCCGGCCTGATCGCGATGGCGCAGTTCGGCCTGCGCTGGCTGGAGAACTCCGCGGATGGTGGTCGCGCCGGTTTCGAGGCCAGCCTGCGCAGCTGGCGGCAGCTGGTCGGGCCGTTGTCGATCACGCTGCTGACCGCAGCCGCTGCGGCGGCCGCGCTGGCGCTGTTCAGCGACGTGCCGCTGTCGCGGCAGATCGCCGTTGTCACCGCGCTGGGGCTGGTTGCGGCGTTGCCGATCACGCTGCTGGCGCTGCCGATCCTGCTGAGCTGGACCGGCACGGCTCGCATCGGCTGGCGCCTCGCCGACTGGTTCGACGCCCGGCTCGGCCAGCTGGCCGGGCTGTCGCGTCCGTGGCTGGCGACCGCAGTGATGATGGTCGTCGGGGTGCTTTCCGGTGTCAGTGGCTGGCAGCAGCGCGGTCAGCCGATCGAGCCGGCCGCCACCGATCTGGCGCGTCTGTCGCCGGGCAATCCGGCCAAGGCCGACGGCGCCGAACTGGTGGCGGCGTTTCCGCGCAACGTCCGCGAGTTCCGGGTGGTCGTCGAGACGGCGAAGGATGCCTGCACCGATGCCGAGGTCTTGGAGCAGGTCGACCGGCTGGTCTGGCAGCTCGAAAACCTGCCGATAGTCACCGGCAGCACGGCGTTGCCGCAGGCGCTGAAAAGGGTGCTGACCGCGTTTGCCGACGGCTCGCCGAAATTCCGCGTGCTGCCGCGCAACCGCGAGACCCTGAGCCAGGCGATGGCGCCGATCAGCGCCGACAGCGGCCTGTACGCCGACGACTGCGCCACCTTGCCGGTCTCGCTATACCTGTCGCGCCGCGACGCCGCGGCACTGACTGCGGTGGCCGACGAGGTCGTCCGCTTCAACGCCGACAACGCCACTGAATTCTTCGACAGCCACCGCGATGTCGACGCCGCCTACTGTGCCGAGCAGCGCCGCCTGCGCGCACGGGGGCCGTTGCCGGAGGCGATGAACCGCGCCTGTCCGATCGAGGCCCAGCTGGCCAGCGGTCCGCTCGGCGCCAGCCTGGCCCGACAGGCTGCGTTGATGGATTTTCGTGGCCCGGCGGCAGCGATCGTGCTGGCGGTGCTGGCGCTCGGGACCTGGCTGCTGCTCGGCGACCTGCGGGCTACCGTTGCGGCGCTGCTGCCGCTGGCTTTCGCGGGCTGGATCGGCCTGGGGCTGATGGCGACGAGCGGCATTGCGCTGACCCAGCTGACCTTGCCGTTGTGGCTGATGTGTCTCGCCGCCGGTCTGATCGGCCATCTGCTGATCGTGCGTCAACTCCATCACGGCCTGAAGGCGGGGCACCCGTTGCCTGCAGCCCTGCGCGACGGTCTGGTGACGCACGGCCGGTCATTGCTGGTGGCATTGGCCGTGGCGGCCGGCTTCGCGACCTGGATCGCCGCCGGCTATCCGGCACAGCGCGGGGTTGGCAAGCTGCTGGCGATCGGCTGGTCGGCGATCGCGGTGTCCGGGCTGGTGTTGCTGCCGGTGTTCGCCAGCCTGCTGCTGGCGGGCGCCGGCGCAGCCGGCCGGCGCGACTGAAGATGCGGCGCGGCGTTCAGTCGCCTTCGACGCCCGGGGTTCGGTAGGCGGCGCAGTCGATGCTGAACAGGGCTTCGTCGTCAAGCCGCAAGGCGCTCAGGCGTCCGCCCCAGACGCAGCCGGTATCCAGCCCCCAGACCCGGGCTTCCGGCCAGTGCACCTGGCCCAGAGTCGACCAGTGGCCGAACACGATGCGGGTGCCGGCGCTGCCCCGGCCCGGCGCTTCGAACCAGGGCACCAGACCGTCGGGCTGGCTGCCCGGCGCGCCCTTCGGGTCGGCGGCGACCTGGCCGTCCGGCGTGCAGTAACGCAGCCGGGTGAAGCAGTTGATGATGAAACGCAGGCGTGGCCAGCGGGGCAGGGCAGGGTCCCAGCGATCCGGCTGATTGCCGTACATGCGGTCCAGCAGTTCGCCGACGTCCGGTCCCTGCAGCGCCGCTTCGACTTCGCGCGCGCAGGCGACGGCGGTGTCGAGCGTCCATTGCGGCGGCAGGCCGGCGTGCAGCATCTGCCAGCGGCCATCGGCGCTGCCGTGGATCAGCGGCTGCCGGCGCAGCCAGTCGAGCAGCTCGTCGCGGTCCGGTGCATCGAGGATGTCGTCGAGCGTGTCGCGGCGGCCGCGCTTGCCGCCATGGGCGACGGCCAGCAGATGCAGGTCATGGTTGCCAAGCACGGTGACGGCGCGACGGCCGAGCGAGCGGATCAGCCGGAGCGTGGCCGCTGACTGCGGACCGCGGTTGACCAGATCGCCCGCGAACCAGAGCTGGTCGGCAGCAGGGTCGAAGTGCAGGCTGTCGAGCAGCCGTGACAGGGCATCGCAACAGCCCTGGACATCGCCGATCGCATAGGTCGCCATGGGAAAGAATCGCTTCTGGAACCGGCCCGCACCATAACCGATGAGCGGTAGAAGTTGCCGGAATCAGCTGCTTTGACACCCCCCACCCCCTGTCATAAGGTTTCGTCACGGGCAGTACCCGCCCGTACCGCCCCCTGAAACGTGTCAACCGGAGTGCTCCCATGCTGAAGAAAGTCCAGAATTTCCTGACCAACGAAGAAGGCGCGAGCGCCGTCGAATACGGTCTGATCGTCGGCCTGATCGCCGTTGTCATCGTCAGCGTCCTGATCACCTCGGGCCAGAGTCTGCTGTCGCTGTTCACCAACATCTCCGGCGCCCTGTCGAGCGCCGCAGGCGGCTAAGCCAGCCTGACACTGTCCGGCAGGTGCCGATCGCACTGACCACCGGATTGCTGTCCCTCTGGGCACTCGTGATTGCCGGAACCGATTTCCGGCAGTTGCGGGTGCCCAATTCGTTGCTGCTGCTGGTGCTGGTGCCGGCCGCGCTGGTGCAGTTCATCCATGGCACGGGCGTGCTGGGCTTGAATTCGACGGACGCGCTGACCGGCTTCGGCGCCGGACTGCTGCTGGGTTTGCCGGGATATGCGGTGCGCCAGTTCGGCGCCGGCGATGTGAAATACATGGCCGTTCTGGGCCTGCTTTGCGGCCTTGGCGGAATCCTTGCGATATTGTTGGCGGCAGCGCTGTTTCTCGGCCTGATGGCCATGGCGCTGCTGGTGTACGCCCGCATCAGGCAACGCAAACCTGGCCGCATGCCGGCTGCGATTGCGCTGTCTGCGGGCTTCCTGCTGTTCCTGATCCTGTCTGGAAAATTCGACCATGGCCTCTGATCGCCTCGTTCGTCGACTGCCGCGCCGGCTTGCCGGTGCTTCCGCTATCGAATTCGCGCTGATCTTTCCGATCGTCTTCGCGATCGTCTACGGCGGCATCTGTTACGGCTACATCTATTTCCTGCAGCAGCGCATCAACTTCCTTGCCCAGGAGGCGGTGCGCGCGGCCATCGCCGTTGCGCCTGGCGACAACGCCGGCACCTATCTCGCGGCCGCGCAGGCGCAGGGGAATCTGGCGATCGAACGCAATTTCACCGGCGCCGGAGTCGCAGTGCCGGCGGCACTGACGGTGTCGTACACGTTGCAGGACGACGGTTCGTCCGGCGACACCTTGGTCGCAGTGATCACTTACAGCCTGACCACGCCGACCCTGTTTCCGACGGTGGTCGTTCCGCTGGTGGGCGCTATTCCGCCACTGCCGCCGATCCTCACCGCGACTGCCGCTGGGCGGCTTTCGTGAGGTGTGCGGATGACGCCGGCGTCAAACTGAAAACGCGGGAATAGATCGTTTAAGCTGCCGTGAAACAGCGGCATACACCAGGTAAGGGAGCGGTAGCGCATGAACAACAGCAACGCGATTCGGGTCATCGCGATCGTGCTCGGCTTGATCGCGATTGTTCTCGTGATCGTAGGCTGGCGAATGAGTCGGGGCTTCGCTGAAAGCGCGGCCCGCGCTCAGGCCGAAGCGCAAGCCACGCCGGCTGCGCCGACGGCACCGCAGATCCAGGTGGTGGTGGCCACCCATCCGCTGGCCGCGAACGTGCCGATCAAGGACAGCGACGTGGTCGTGGCGCCGGTGACCATCGCGCCGACCGAATACTTCGCCAACGTCAACGATGCCATCGGCCGCACGCCGCTGATCGACATCGACGCAGGAGCCCCGGTGGTGCCGCGCTTCTTCAAGGACACCAACCTGATCGCCCGTGGTGTGCCGGACGGACATCGCGCGCTGTCGCTGAAGGTCGACGATGTGGTCGGCGTCGGCGGCTTCGTTCGTCCGGGCGACATCGTCGATGTGCTGGTCTACATCAAGTCGGTCACCGACACGCCGACCGGCGACGAAGCGGTCAAGGAAGAAGAGAAGAAGGACATCCCGACCCAGGCGCGCGTGCTGATCCGCGACATCAAGGTGCTGTCCTACGAGGATCATCTGGTCGAGCCGCCGAAGGGGCTCGAGGAGTCGAAGGACAAGAACAAGAATCCGCCGCAGCAGCGTCGTGAGCGGACGGCGGTGCTGGCCATCCCGGAGGCGCAGGTGACTCGCGTGCTGCTCGGCGCGTCCTACGGCGAACTGCGTCTGGCCCTGCACGGCGCGCCGGCGGACCCGACGGCTGCCGCTGCCGATCCGGCCGCCGCAACGGCGTCCACCGATGCGCCGGCGATCGCGGCGGTGTCGACCGAGCCAGCAGTGCCGGCCAAGCCGCTGACCGCAGCCGAGAAGGCCAAGGCCGAGGCGGAAGCCGCCGCGGCAGCCCTGGCAGCCGAGCAGATCATCACCGCCACCGAGCTGACCAAGCTGGTGCCGAAGGAAAAGAAGAAGGCGCCGGCCGCGCCCGGATCGTCCCGTCCGCCGCAGATCGAGATCATCCGCGGTTCCGATCTCAAGTCGGTGTCGCCATGAGCCCAAGCCCGTCGCCGTTGCACCTCCCTCTCCATTGCGGTCGGGTTTCGTCCCGGTCGTCGCTCTCATGCAGCAAGGATTCCGGCATGCGCTTCTCGATCGGTGGACAGCTTTCCCGAGTACTCGGCATCGCAGTGGTGGCGGTCTCGACGCTGATGCATGTTCCTCGGGTATCCGCCGCTGAAGCCGCCGCGCCGGTGGAAACGATCACCGTCGAACCGGGCACTCACAAGCTGATCCGCGCCAAGGGGCCGGTGTCCCGTGTTGCGATCGGCGAGCCGAAGATCGCCGATGTCAACGTCGTCAATGGCCGGGAAGTGCTGATCAACGGCAAGTCCGGCGGTGTCACCAGCCTGCTGGTCTGGACCCGTGGCAACGGCGCCACCGAGTACCGCATCGCCGTCGCTTCGGCGGTGGCACCGGACCCCGAGCTGTCGGCGCTGAGCATCCAGCCCGGCGGTTCGCTCGACGGCACCACGCCGAGCCTGCTTGCGCACCGCAAGGCCACGCTGTCGACCAGCCCGCGCGACAAGGACTCGCCGGCGCCGGCCGATCGCAGCTTCTCCGGCGGCGAGACCCAGGTGATGAGCCAGGTCAAGATCGTCGAAGTCAATCGCACGACCCTGCAGCAGTACGGCATCAATCTGTTCAGCATCGGCAACAACGCCGTCGGCGGCGTGAGCGGTCCGAGCAGCATCGCCAGTGCCGGCCGGTCCGGCAGCAGCGCGCTGTTGAGTTCGTTCACCAGCGCCACTGGCTTCCTGCCGATCGGCGATGCTTTCAACATCGTGTTCGGCAACAACGGCTACACCGGCATCCTCAGCGTGCTGGAGCGCAAGGGTCTGGCGCGCACGCTCGCCGAGCCGAGCCTGACCGCCCTCAGCGGCCAGACCGCCAGCTTCCTCGCCGGTGGCGAATTCCCGTATCCGGTGCCGCAGGGCAGCGCGACCGGCGGCGGCGCGATCACCGTGCAGTTCCGCGAGTTCGGCGTGCGCCTGAACCTGACGCCGACCGTGCTTTCCAACAACCGCATCGCGGTCAAGGTGGCGCCGGAAGTCAGCGACCTCGACTTCACCAATGCCGTGACCATCCAGGGCACCACGGTGCCGGGCATCATCATCCGTCGCACCGACACCACCGTCGAACTGGGCGATGGCGAAACCTTCGTGCTGTCGGGCCTGGTCAGCAACAACCTCACCAACAATGTCGACAAGGTGCCGTGGCTTGGCGACATCCCGGTGCTGGGCGCGTTCTTCCGCTCGACGAGCATCAACCGCACCGAGAAGGAACTGATCATGATCATCACGCCGCATCTGGTCCGCCCGCTTGCGCGCGGCACCCAGACGCCGGCGCTGCCCGGGGCGGGTCTCGACAACTACCGTCCAAAGTTTGCGGAAACGATGTTCCTGGAGACCGGTGATTTCGGTCAGGACGCAGAAACCGGCTACAGCAAGTAAGCCCGGAACCGATTACAAGGCCCCGAACGCCGATGGTTCCCTCATGAAAACGAAAGTGCTGGTCGTGGCCGATGATTCCGGCTTCGAGCAGTGGCTGGAATCGGCCGATGGCGCGAATCTGGATGCAATCCTGATTCGCGGCACCGAGCCGTCCCAGCTGTTGCAGGCGGTTGCCGCGCAATCGCGCTACGAGATGGTGTTCTGCGAGTTCGCGCCGGCCAATGCAATGCTGCGGGCGTCGTTCGTCGAGCAGTTCCACGAGCGCCATTGGCAGATTCCGATCGTCGGCCTCGGCAACGGTGAAAACGCCGAATGCCTGCTGGCGGCGATGCGCGCCGGTGCGCGCGATTTCCTGGTGCGCGGCCGCGATGATGACAATCTGGGCAGCCAGATCAGCCGGTTGCTGAAGCGCAGTGCGGCGTCGACCGCTGCGGCGGCCACGCCGGGACGCAGCGGGCAGATCTTCCTGACCGTGTCCGGGCATCCGCACGAGTCGATCGCCTTCTTCGCCGAGCATCTGGCCCTGGCGATCGCCGAGAAGCAGGCCGGTGACAAGGTGCTGCTGGTCGATCTCGCGACCCCGTCCGGGGCTGCGGCGATCTTCCTCAACCTCAATCCGACCTACAACGTCCTCGATGCCATCAACGATGCGCACCGCTGCGACCAGACGCTGATCGACACCGCTTTCCCGAAGCACGGCAGCGGCCTGTACGTGCTGAGCCTGCCGGAAGACCTGCTGGGACGCGGCAGCTTCGATCCGGAGCAGTTGCTGAAGCTGATGCAGGTGCTCCGGGGCCTGTTTGCGTACACCGTGGTCGCCATCGATGGCCATGCGCCGATCGCGGCGGTGGCCGGACTGGTCGACATGGCCGACCGCAGCCTGCTGCTGTCCGACCAGTCGATTTTGAAGTCGCGGCACAACAAGTACCTGCTGCGGTCGCTGCGGGCACAGGATTGTTCGCTGGAGCGCGCCGCCCTGGTGGTCGACAACTATCGTCGGCGCCTGGGGCTGGAGCCACGCAATCTTGCCGAACTGTTCGAACTTCCGTTGCTGACCGCCCTGCACACCGAGAGCTTCAATCGGCTGTTGTCGATGAACTCCGGCGAGCCCTTGTTCACGCTGGCCAAGAAGGATCCGTACTGCACCGACGTGCGTGATCTGGCGACCACCCTGCTGTCGGGTGAAATGAAGCCGGTTGCCCAGCAGCAGGGCTTCCTCGACCGTCTGCTTCGGTAATCGATCATGGCCGCCGCAGACCCGGTCGAACGTTTCCGCCTGTCGGATCAGTACCAGACGCTGAAGAGCAGCGTCCATCGCCATCTGATCGTGCAGATCGAGGACCGCAAGCTCGACATCTACACCTGGTCGGCGGAGAAGGTCGAACGCTTCGTGGCCGAGCAGGTGCGTCGCTACGTGCTGGAGCAGCGTCTGCCGGTCAACCAGCGCGAGTCCGAAGCGCTGATCGAGGACGCCCGCAACGAACTGCTGGGCTTCGGACCGATCCAGAGCCTGGTCGACGATGACACCGTCAACGATATCGTCGTCAACGGCCCGCACAATGTCTTCATCGAACGTGCCGGCCGCCTGTACTCCGCACCGGTGCGCTTCAACGACGACAACCATGTGATCCGGGTGATCCAGCGCATCCTGGCGCCGCTCGGTCGGCGCGTCGATGAATCGACGCCGATGGTCGATGCCCGTCTGCCGGACGGCTCGCGCGTCAATGCGATCATTCCACCGATCGCGCTCGACGGCCCCTGCCTGTCGATCCGCAAGTTCCGCAAGATTCCGCTGACCGCGGACGACCTGTTGCGCGGCGGCAGCATCACCGAGCAGGAAATCGCCTACCTCAAGCATCGCGTCGAAAATCGCGCGAACCTGATCGTGGTCGGCGGCACCGGCTCGGGGAAGACCACCTTCCTGAACATGCTGAGCAGCTGGATTCCGCCGGGCGAGCGCATCGTCACCGTCGAGGATGCAGCCGAGTTGCGGTTGCGCCACAACCATGTCGTGCGCCTGGAAACCCGGCCGCCGAATCTCGAAGGCCAGCGGGCGATCACCGCGCGCGACCTGGTCCGCAACGCGCTGCGCATGCGCCCGGACCGGATCATCGTCGGCGAGGTTCGCGGCGACGAGGTGCTGGACATGCTGCAGGCGATGAACACCGGCCACGACGGTTCGATGACCACGCTGCACGCCAACAACGTCCGCGATGCCATGCATCGCATCGAGCTGCTGGCCGGGTTCGCCGGCTACACCGGCGGCGAGCTGACCCTGCGGGGCCAGATCGCGGCGGCGATCCAGCTGCTGGTCCAGGTCGCGCGGCTGCCGAGCGGCCAGCGGCGGGTGATGTCGATCACCGAATTGCGGGGCATGCAGGGGCGCGATCTGTCGATGCACGATGTCTTCCGTTACGAACCCGACACCGGCACGCTCGTGCCTCGGGAGGCTGCATGAACTTCGTCGTCCTGCTCTTCGTGCTGGGAGCGATCCTGCTGTTCGGCGGATCGGTCTGGCTGTTCCTGCAAACGCGCGAGCGGGAGACGGATGCCGATCTGAAGCTGCGTCTGCGAGTGTCCGGCGCCGATGAAGTCGCCGTCGGCCAGGGCAGCACGACGATCAGCAACGGCTTCCTGCGCGCGGTCTGCCACCTGTTCTGGCGAACCGGCTCGGACATCCGCCCGGCGTCGGTGCTGCGCTTGATGCTGGTCATTGCCGCCGTCGCCGTGCTGCTGCTGCTGAGCATCGGGCCGCTTTATACCTTGCCGCTGCTGGGCGTGTTCCTGCTGCTGTTCTACATCGTGCTCGTCCAGCAGGCCGTCTGGCGCCGGCGCAAGATCGTCGAGCAGCTGCCGGCCTATCTCGAGAACGTGATCCGGGTGCTGGCGGCCGGCAACACGCTCGACGAGGCGCTCAGCCAGGCCGCCCGCGAAGCGCCTCATCCGATCCAGCCGCTGTTCATCTCGATCAGCCGCCAGGTTCGCCTCGGCGCCTTGCTGGAGCAGGTGCTGTCAGAAGCGGGCGACATTCACCGCCTGCGCGATCTCAAGGTCATGGCAATGGCGGCGAGCATCAACCGCAAGTACGGCGGCAGCATGCGCGGCGTGCTGAAGAGCCTGATCGTGCTGATCCGCCAGCGCGCTGGTGCTGCCCAGGAACTGCGGGCCCTGACGGCGGAGACCCGCTTCTCCGCGAAGATGCTCGCGGTCATCAACGTCATCCTGTTCGTCTACATGTACCTGAGCAATCCGAAGTACTACGACAAGATGCTGGCCGATCCCAAGGGCGGCATGCTGCTGATCGGCTCGGGCTCGATGCTGTTCCTCGGCTTCATTGCCTTGTGGTGGATGCTCAAGGGCATCGACGAGGGTGACTCATGAGTCCGACGATCTTCCAGTTCGTGGTGGCCTTCGCGATCCTGTTCGGCATCGCGACCGTTGGCGTGCTGATCTACATGGCGCTCGAAGCGCGCAGCGCGCGCCGTCTGCGTCGCCGTCTCGGGCTGATCGGCGAGGACGCCGAGGACTTCGAGGGCGCCGACCACAAGCAGCTGCTCGAAGGCTTTGCCCGTCAGGGGCAGACGCTCGAAAAGCTGGTCGACAAGGAAGGCGAGACGCCGCGCCTGCTCGCCCAGGCGGGCTGGCGCGGCCCCGAGGCGCGTCTGCTGTTCTATGCCTTGCAGGGTCTGGTGCCGATCCTGCTCGGTCTCGGCGTGCTCGCCGGGATCACGCTGGGCGGCAAGCTGTTCCAGGGGCTGTCGCTGGTCCTGATGATTGTCGGTGCACTGATCCTGTCGATCCTGCTGCCGCGCTGGGTGCTGCGCAGCGCCGCCACTGGTCGTCGTGCCCGCATTCGCAGCGAAGTGCCGCTGTTCGTGAACCTGCTGGTGCTGCTGTTCGAAGCCGGCCTGTCGACCCGGCAGGCGCTCGGCTCGATCGTGCGCGAAGGCCGCGGCGTGCTGCCCGAGCTGGGCCGCGAGTTCGATTCCTGCATCCGGCAGTTCGATGCCGGTGCCGATACCAGCACCGTGCTGCGTCAGCTCGGCGAAGTCATGGAAGTGGACGATCTCAGCAGCGTGCTCGGCGTGCTGCGCCAGGTCGACCGATACGGCGGTGAAGTTCGCGAGCCGCTGATGGACATGATGAAGCTGATCGAGGAGCGTCGCGGCATGGACCTGCGCGAGAAGGTCAACACCATCTCCGGCCGGATGACCGTGGTGATGGTGCTGTTCTTCTTCCCGGCCTTGCTGATCTTCGTGGCCGGCCCGGCCGCGCTGTCGATCATGAGCACGCTGGGCTCGGTCTCCGGTGGCGGTTCGCAGTGATCCGGGCGTCGGTCCTCGTCGGCGCGTGCCTGTTCGGGCTGGCGGCCTGCAAGAGCCAGCCGTCCCGGCCGCTGCCTCCGGAGAACTACGAGGTCGCCGCCGCCGATCCGGCCAAGGTCCAGCAGATCAAGAGCGATGCGGTTCGCGCGCTGCTCGACCAGGGGCAGTATTACGCCGCGCTGGCGCACATCGAGGACCAGAAGCGGGCGGTGCCGGACAGCCCGGACCTGATCTACCTCGAAGCGGAAGCGCGCCGTCACCTGCGCCAGCGGGTGCAGGCGGAGGCGCTCTACAAGCGGCTGATGGGCGGTCCGCTGGAAGGCAAGGCCTGGCATGGCTTGGGCCTGCTGACCGCGCCGAACGATCTCGAGGCCGCGATCCGGTCGCTGCGCAATGCCGCCAATCGGCTGCCGACCGATGTCGAGATCCGCAACGACCTCGGCTATGCATTGATGGAAGCCGGCCGCTACACCGAAGCGCTGCCCGAATTGTCGACCGCTGCGGAGCTTGCCCCGGCGCAGCTGAAGAGTCGCAACAACCTGATCATCCTGATGCTGCTGACCGGTAATCAGGCCGGAGCCGACCAGATGGCGAAACAGGCGGGCGCCACGCCGGAAACCGTGAAACAGTTGCGCAATCAGGCGCAGGCGATCCGCAGCCAGCAACTGTCCCGCGGCAGCCGGTCGCCGGCCTGAATCCGAACGACCCCGACACGTCTCACCGACGGGTGGCGGCAAGCCACCTGCGACACAGGAGAAGCAAGATGCGCGCAACGATACTGCTGACGGCGATGCTGATCGCCGCTTCCAGCCATGCGGAATCCCCGGCGGATGCCTCGTCAAGCCCGGCAACGGCCGCAGCGGCCTGCCCCTGTGCCGAAACGTCGACCATCAACCTCGGGGCGGCACCGGAACCGGAATCGGTGGTGACCATCGCGCCGGCCTCCTCGACCGCGTCGAGCGCGACCGGGTTCGGCAGCAGCGCCCGCAGCTGGGTCGATCTCCAGGCCGGCGGCAGTGCTGCGTCGGTCACGGCGCGTCCGCTGCCGGGCGATGCCGCGACCAACGCATACGAGCGCTACGCGAACAGCTTCAAGCACCCGATTCCGGAATCGTTCAAGCGCGAATCGTTCTCGGCCGACGGCAGCAGCAAGTAGGCCTGTCTGCCTGATGCCGGCCCCGGCGCCCGCGAAGCGAGCGTCGGGGTCGTTGTGTTTCAGGCGGCCGTGTCGCCCTGCCGGTCCGCCTGCTGCTGGCGGCTCCAGGCATCGGCCAGCCGGGCGAAGGCCGCAGGCGCCAGCTGCTCGGCGCGAATGCCGGGGGCGATGCCCGCCGCTTCGATCTGCTCGGCGCTGAGCAGTCCCTTCAAGCCGTTCGACAAGGTCTTGCGCCGCTGGTTGAAGGCCGCTGCCACCAGCCGGTCGTAGGCGTCGAGGTCAGCCAGCGGAAACGGCGCGGCGCAAGGCTTGATGCGGACCACGGCGGAGTCGACCTTCGGCGGCGGATGGAAGGCTTCCGGGCCGACATCGAACAGGCTAACCGATTCCGCGCGCGCCGCCATCGACACCGTCAGCCGGCCGTAGTCATCGCTGCCGGGCTCGGCGCAGATGCGGTCGACCACTTCCTTCTGCAGCATGAAATGCATGTCCCGGACCTGGCCGGCAATGCCGAGCAGGTGGAACAGCAGCGGCGTCGAAATGTTGTACGGCAGATTGCCGACCAGGCGCAGCGGCCGCTCGGCGTCGGCGAACTGGCCGAAGTCGAATGCCAGCGCATCGCCCATGTGGATCTCGAGCTTGTCCGACTGCCCGCAGGCCGCGCGCAGCGGGCCGATCACGTCGCGGTCGATCTCGACCACCCGCAGGCGGTCCAGTTTCGGCAGCAGCAGCCGGCTCAGCGCGCCGCGTCCCGGGCCGATCTCGACCAGCAGATCGTCGGGCTTCGGGTTGACGGTCCGGACGATCCGTTCGAGCACCGCCTGGTCGTGCAGGAAATGCTGGCCGAAACGCTTCTTGGGAGCACCACTCATGCAGGTCTCCGGCGTGCCGCGAGCTCGATGGCGGCGTCGATCGCGGCGCGCAGGCTGCTGGCCTCGGCGCGACCGCTGCCAGCCAGTTCGAGCGCCGTGCCGTGATCGACCGAAGTCCGGATGATCGGCAGGCCCAGCGTGATGTTGACCGCTTCGCCGAAGCCGCTGGATTTCAGCACCGGCAGGCCCTGGTCGTGGTACATCGCCAGCACCGCATCGGCGCCGGCAAGCCCGCGCGGGGTGAACAGCGTGTCGGCAGGCAAAGGACCGATCAGGTCGAGGCCTTCGCTGCGCAGGCGATCGAGCGTCGGCGTGATCACCTCGATCTCCTCGCGTCCGAGGTGGCCGCCTTCGCCGGCATGCGGATTCAGGCCGCAGACCAGGATGCGCGGCCGGGGAATGCCGAACTTCGTCTGCAGGTCCGCGGACAGGATGCGCAGCACCGCCGCCAGGCCCTCGGCGGTGATCGCCGCCGGCACGGCCGACAGTGGCAGATGGGTGGTCGCCAGCGCCACCCGCAGCGATGGCGCGGCCAGCAGCATCACCGGCAGCGGCGCGCCGCACAGTTCGGCGAGGAACTCCGTATGGCCGGAAAAAGGCACGCCGGCATCGTTGATCACGCCCTTGTGCACCGGTGCGGTGACCATCGCATCGGCGTCGCCATTGAGACAGGCGCGGGCGGCGACCCGCAGCGTGTGCAGCACGTAGCCGGCGTTTGCGGGATCGAGGTGACCCGGGTTGACCGGTGCGGAAGTTTCAACCGGATGGACCTGCAGGCTGCCCGGCAGGTGGGCGGCGGCACTTGCCGGCAACAGGCGCAGCGGCAGGCCGAGCAGGGCGGCACGCGCGGCGAGCATCCCGGGATCCGCGACCACCGCCAACTGCGCCGCCAGCGGCGACTGGGCGACGACGATGGCCAGGTCGGGACCGATTCCCGCCGGTTCGCCCGGCGTCAGGATCAGCCGGGGCAGCGGCGGACGCATGCGGAATTCCTAGCCGGCCGGCTTGGCCGTCTTGTCGGTCGTCGCCATCCGGTACTCGACATAGGCTTCCTCGCGCAGGCGACGAATCCAGGCCTCGTACTCCTCGGCTTCCTTGCGCGCCTGGATCGACTGGCGGGCGCGACCGCGGCGGGCCTCGACGGTGGCGTCGCGGGTCCGGCGATCGAGCACGCGGGCGATGTGCCAGCCGAACTGGGTGCGGAACGGCTGGCTGGTCTGGCCCGGTTCCAGTGCGTCGAGCGCGGCCTGGAATTCCGGTGCGAACACGCCCGGTGGCTGCCAGCTGAGATCGCCGCCAGCGTTCTTGGAGCCCGGATCGTCGGAATACTTCTTGGCCAGCGCCGCAAAGTCCTCGTTCTTGTCGAGACGGTCGCGAATCTCGCGGATCTGCGCCTGGGTCGCGGCCTCGTCGCGCAGCTGATTGTTCATCAGCAGGATGTGCTGCGACTTGGTCTCGCTGACCATCGCCTTCTCGCCGGCATCCCGAAGGTCGGTCAGCTTGATGATGTTGAAGCCGCTGCCCGATTCGATGACGTCGGCAACGTCGCCGATCTTCAGCTTCGGCGCGGCGAGCGCAAACGCGGTCGGCAGGTTCGAGGCCTTGCGCCAGTCGAGATCGCCGCCGGACAGCGCCTGCTGGCCGTCGGAGTTGGCAATCGCCAGCTGGGCGAAGTCCTCGCCGTCGCGCGCGCGCTTGAGCAGTGCGGCGGCCTTGGCGCGGGCGCCTTCGCGGGCTTCGGTGGTGGCGCCGTCAGGCACCGATACCAGGATGTGCGACAGGCGGTACTCGGTGGTTTCGTCGGCGCTGGCATTGGCCAGCGCCAGATCGACGTCCTGATCGGTGACCAGCACGCGCGAGCCGACTTCCTTCTGGCGGACCCGCTGGGTCAGCACCTCGTCGCGGATCTGCTCGCGGATCGATGGGTAGTCGAGGCCATCCTTCTTCACCATCTCGATGAACTGCGGCAGGCTCAGATTGTTCTGTGCCGCGACCGAGGTCAGGACTTCGTTGAGTTCGCGATCGTCGATGCGGATGCCGGCTTCCTGGGCGCGCTGGGTCTGCAGGCGGGTGATGATCAGCCGCTCCAGCACCTGGGTTTCCAGCACGCCGGGCGGCGGCGTGCCGATGTTGCGCTCGCGCAGCTGGGCCTCGGCGAGCTTCATCGAGCGCTCCATCTCGCTGTTCAGCACCACGCCGTCATTGACCACGGCGATGATGCGATCGATCGTCTCGGCGGCCTGGACGACACCGGCGCCGCATCCGGCAGCAAGCACTACAGCGAGCAGTTTCAGGGACTTGGGCAGCATCACGGGCACGAGCAGGGCAACAGGAACGAGAAGGGTAGCACGCAGCCCCGAGCCGCTTCAGCGGCCATTGGCGCTGCGCTTGTCGGCGGCGAAGTCGTCGCTCGGCAGCAAGCGCTCGAAGCCGTTGCCGATCTTGCTCAGGCCTTTGAGTTCGAGCTGGACATAGAAGCCGTTGTTGAAGCGGTCGATGCCGCCGACCAGATAGCGCCGGTAGGTGCCGCTGACGGCCCAGCAGCAGGTCGAGTACTCGAGGCCGGCGAAGGATTCCAGGGTCGTCGAATCGCGCAGGCTGTAGCGCAGTCGCGCAGCCACCCGCCAGGCATCGGCGATCGGCGACGAGAAGCTGGCATCGGCCTGTTCGAGCAGGGCGCGGCGATAGCGATAGGCGAGGTCGAAACGGCGGGCGTTGTCGGCGAGGCCATCGCGGTAGCGCAGCGCGATCGAACTGCGCACCACCTGGTCGAACGACGACGACACTTCGGTGGTGGCGACCGCCGACCAGCGGGTCGACAGCGCGTAGTCGAGATTGCCGAGGAAGTTCGAGCTGCCCTCGCTCGGCGTCGCGAAGCCGGGCAGGTCGACTCTCGGGCCGCGGAAGTAATAGATCTGTCCGAGCGTGGCGCTGAGCCGGGCAATGCCGGAGTCGGATTCGATGAATCGCGAGGTGACCGCCGAGGTCAGCTGGTTGGCGTCGGAAATCCGGTCGTAGCCGGAGTAGCGGTTGCGCGCGAACAGCTGCGGGAAATCGAAGTCGGGCAGGCCGGAGTCGAACAGCGGCAGCTCGTCCTGTTCCCGGAATGGCGTGTACAGATAGAACAGCCGGGGTTCGAGGGTCTGCAGGTTGCCGCCGCCAGTCGTGCGTTCAAAGCGCAGGCCGCTTTCGGCGCTGAACTGCGGCAGGGTGCGGCGCGGCGCGTCGGACACGCCGTCCGCGGCATTGGTCAGGTTGTAGGCGGTGTACGACAGATCGGCCTGGGCGTTGGCGTACCAGAACAGCTGGTCGCGTTCCCAGCGGATGTACGGCTGGGCGATCAGCCGCTGGCCTTCGACCGAGTTGCTGCGCGCGAAGTTGGTGAATTCGCCGAAGAAGCCGGCGCGCGCGCCGAGCAGGCTGTTCTTCGAGGCCGCATCGACGCGGATCTGCGGCAGGCGCTGGTAGGGATCGACGACGCCGAGCGCTGCCGCCGTCTGCATCTGCGACAGCGTCTGGTAGTCCTGCACCAGCGCTTCGACGCGGAAGCTGGTCGGCGCCTGGTAGGTCAGCCGCGCGCCGCGTTCCAGGAACGGCGTCGAGGTCAGGTCGACGCCGCCGCCGAAGGTGGTGAAGTAGTTGCGATCGCTGACCCGGCCGTATTTCGCTTCGACGCCGATGTTGCTGCTCAGCGCGCCGACATGGCGGAAGTCGATGTAGCTGCGGCTCTCGTTGTTGAGGCGGTCGTCGCTGGGCAGGAATTCGCCGAACAGGTCGCCGTTGTGGCTGTCCAGCAGATAGCGGAACTGGCCGCCGATCTGGGTGCCGCGCTCGGACAGGTAGCGCGGAATCAGCGTCACGTCGTAGTTCGGGCCGAGGTTCAGATAGACCGGCCAGCGGATATCGAAGCCGGTGTTCTGGTTGTTGCCGACGATCGGGAACAGGAAGCCGGAATGACGCAGGCCGTCGATCGGGAACTGGAACCACGGCAGGTAGAAGATCGGTACCTGCTGGAAGCGCAGCAGCGCGTTGGTCGCTTCGCCGCGGCCACTGTCCTCGTCGAACTTGATGGTGCTGGCCGACAGCGTCCAGGCCTCGTTGCCGGGCGCGCAGGTGGTGAAGCGGACGCCGTCGAGACGCGCTTCGCCGTTGTCGCGGATGGCGATCCGGTCGGCTTCGCCGCGGCCACCGATCGAGCGCAGGGTGAAGCTGTTGTCGAGGAACACGCCGCTGCCGAGATTCAGGTCGTAGTCGGTCCTGGCGCTGCGGATCGCGTAGTTGGCATCGCGGAACAGCGTCTGCGAATCGGTGCGCACCCGCTGCTCGGCTTCGCTGTAGTTGACCTGCTCGGCGGCGAACTCGCGACCGTTCTGGCTGACCCGCACCGAGCCGCTCAGGCTCGACAGCCCGCCTTCGGCGAGATCGGCATGATCGGCGCTCAGGGTCAGCTTCGGATCGGACGGAATCGGTGGCAGTTCGCTGGTGAAGTCGATCTGCGGACAGGAAGCCGGCTCGGCACGCGCAGCGGCGCTGCACAGCACCGCAAGTGCCGCGCAGACGCGCAGCAGTCTGGAGTTCGAAAGTTGCAAGCGGGGGAGTCCTTGAAGGCCGCCGAAGTATGGGTTTGGCTCAATCGCGGTGCAAATGTGCGGGCGCGCTCTTAGGCTATGGCGCTTCGTCTCTGCCGGAATGACCTGCTCACGTGACCGCCTATCCCGCTGCCCTCGATGACCGCGCGCTGCTGGCCCGCAACTGGGCGCTGCACGCGCTGTCGCTGACCGATGCGGCCTTTGCTCCGGCGTCCGCCGATGCCAGCTTCCGGCGCTACTTCCGGATCAGCGCCGATGATCGCAGCTGGATCGTCATGGATGCGCCACCGGCGCACGAAGACTGCCGGCCGTTCCTGAAGGTCGGGGCACTGCTGCAGGCGGCGAACGTGCATGTGCCGCAGGTCGTCGCCCAGGATCTCGCGCAGGGTTTCCTGCTGCTGAGCGATCTCGGCCGGCAGACCTATCTCGAGGTCATCGACGAGGCCAACGCCGATGCCCTGTTCGCGCCGGCGATCGAGGCGCTGATCCGCTGGCAGCGTGCCTCGCAGCCCGGCGTGCTGCCGGATTACGACGCCGCGCTGCTGACGCGCGAACTGGCGCTGTTCCCGGACTGGTATCTGGCGCGCCATCTCGGCATCGCCTTGAACGGTGCCGATCTCGCCGACTGGAACATCGCTTGCGAACGCCTGATCGCTGCCGCGCTCGCCCAGCCGAAGGTGTACGTCCATCGCGACTACATGCCGCGCAACCTGATGCTCAGCGCGCCGCTGCCGCAACCGCGGGTCGGCGTGCTCGACCATCAGGACGCGGTTTATGGCCCGATCGCCTATGACCCGATCTGCCTGTTCAAGGACGCCTTCCTGAGCTGGCCGGAAGGCCGCGTCGACGGCTGGCTGCGCCAGTACCACGCCGCCGGCCGGGCCGCCGGCCTGTCGCTGGATCCGGACTACGCCGCGTTCCGGCGCGCAGCCGACTGGATCGGCGTCCAGCGTCATCTGAAGGTGCTCGGCATCTTCGCCCGCATCAACTACCGCGATGGCAAACCCAAGTATCTGGCCGACACGCCGCGCTTCGTCCGCTACGTGATCGACGTGGCGCGGCGCTATCCGGAACTGGCGCCGCTGGCCGGGCTGTTCGAGCGGCTGGTGCTGCCGCGCGTGCCGATCCGATGAAGGCGATGATCCTCGCGGCCGGGTGGCGAGGCTGCGGTGGCGTGAGCGCAGCGAGCGTGGGTGCGGGCCTCGACACCATGCGCCCGGCCCATGGGACGTCCGAATGAAGGCGATGATCCTCGCGGCCGGGCGCGGCGAGCGCATGCGGCCGCTGACCGACCATACGCCGAAGCCGTTGATTCCGGTGGCCGGCAAGCCGCTGATCGAATGGCATCTTGCCGCGCTGAAGGCGGCGGGGGTCGAGCAGGTCGTCGTCAACCTCGGCTGGCTCGGCGAGCGGCTGCGCGAGTATCTCGGCGACGGTCATGGGTTCGGCGTGTCGATCACCTGCTCGGATGAAGGCTGGCCGGCGCTGGAAACCGGTGGCGGCATCCATCGGGCGCTGCCGCTGCTGGGCTCAGCACCGTTCCTGCTGGTCAACGGCGACGTCTGGAGCGATGTCCCGCTGGCGCGACTCGCCGCGCGCGCCGCGACCCTGCCGGCGAACGATCTTGCCCATCTGGTGCTGGTGCCGAATCCGGACCACAACCGGCGCGGCGATTTCGGGCTGGCCGGCGGCCGGATGATTCCGGCCTGCGCCGAAAGCTTCACCTTCAGCGGGCTGTCGGTGCTGCGTCCCGAACTGTTCGCGGACTGCACACCAGGCGCCTTCCCGCTGGCGCCGCTGCTCCGCGATGCCGCGATCCGCGGCCGGGTCAGCGCCGAACTCCATACTGGCCGGTGGTCGGATGTCGGCACGCCCGAACGTCTTGCCGCCGTCGAAACCCTGTTGTCTTCCGCTTCGGAGAAAACCGCATGAGCAGCCCCGAAATCCGCGTCCAGAAAGCCGCCGAAGGCAACCTGCTGCAGGTGATCACCGCCGGCGTCAATCAGTTCCTGGCCGATGTGCCGGCGGTGCAGGGCGGCGAGGACGGCGGACCGGACCCGCATGACCTGCTCGACGCCGCGCTCGGCGCCTGCACTGCGCTGACCGTGACCATGGTCGCGCGCCGCAAGCAGATGCCGCTCGATGACCTCAAGGTGACGATCCGCCACGTCGAGGAAGGCGGCGTCTACCGGCTGACGCGGACCTTGGAATTCGTCGGCGCGCTCAGCGACGAGCAGAAGACCTATCTGACCGGCATCGCCGGCAAGTGCCCGATCCACAAGGCGCTGAGCGGACGTTTCGAGATCGAGACGCAGGTCGCCGGCTGAGCGCAGGCGTCAGGCGGGGCCGTCGAACCGGGGCAGGTCGTCGTCGATCGTCCACCAGTTGGCTTTCGAGCCGGTGTAGTGATGCGCCGCCGGCCTGGCGGAGAGGTCGCCGTCGAGCAACCCGGCGCGCAGGCGCAGCACGCCGGGAACGCTGTCCCGCCGGCTGTAGATCGGCGAGCCGCAGCGGCTGCAGAAGACCCGCTCCTTGTCCGGCGAGGACCGGTAGGTGCTCAGCAAATCAGCACCGGCGAGCCATCGGAAGGCAGCACTCGCCACCGGCGTGTTGGTCGCGAACGGGGTGCCCTGCGCCTTGCGGCACTGCGAGCAGTGACAGATCTGGATCGGTTCAAGCGCCGCGTCGACGCGGAACCGGACCCCGCCGCACAGGCAGCCGCCGGTATGCACGGCTGGATGTCCGGGTTCAGTTCGCCAGCACGCCGTGCGCCTGCTGATCGGCGTGGTACGAGGAACGCACCATCGGCCCGCTGGCGACGTGATCGAAGCCCATTTCCAGGCCGAGCACGCGCAGCCGCTCGAACTCGTCCGGGTGCACGTAGCGCGACACCGGCAGGTGGTGCTTAGACGGCTGCAGGTACTGGCCCAGGGTCAGCATGTTGACGCCGTGGGCGCGGAGGTCGCGCATCACCTGCTCGATTTCCTCGATCTCTTCGCCCAAACCCAGCATCAGGCCGGATTTGGTCGGAACAGTCGGATGCAGGCCCTTGAAGCGTTCCAGCAGGTCCAGCGACCACTCGTAATCCGAACCCGGACGGGCCTGCTTGTACAGTCGCGGCACGGTTTCCAGGTTGTGGTTGAAGACGTCCGGCGGGGCGTCCTTGAAGATGGCGAGCGCGGGGTCCATGCGGCCGCGGAAATCGGGCACCAGCACTTCGATCGTCAGCTTCGGCGAGGCGCGGCGCGACTCTCGGATACAGGCCGCGAAGTGGGCGGCGCCGCCGTCGCGCAGGTCATCGCGGTCGACACTGGTGATCACCACGTAGCGCAGTCCCATGTCGGCGATCGTGCGCGCCAGCTTGGCCGGTTCGTCGGCGTCGAGCGGCTTCGGGCGGCCGTGGGCGACGTCGCAGAACGGGCAGCGGCGGGTGCAGATGTCACCCATGATCATGAACGTCGCGGTGCCCTTGCCGAAGCATTCGGACAGGTTCGGGCAGCTGGCTTCCTCGCAGACCGTGTGCAGGCCGTTGCTGCGCAGCGCCGCCTTGACCTTGGCGACCTCGGCGGATTCACCGAGCTTGGCGCGGATCCAGGTGGGCTTGCGCAGCGGGTTGACCGTCGGTTCGACCTTGACCGGAATGCGCGCCATCTTGTCGGCGGCGCGCAGCTTGACACCGGCAACCAGCGGGGCGGGGGGGGCTACGGGAGGCTGCTCGGACACGGGGTCGTTCTCACGCGGATCAGGCGCGAAGTTTACGCTCCTGCGCAAGGCGCGACCGCCCGCGGCATGCCATCAGGCAGCGATCGCGCTGCGTGCGTCGCGCGATGACGGCAGGCGGATCGAGTCCGGTGCCACCACCGAGCAGATCGCCGTGTGGGCAGCCAGCGCGAGGCTGGCGCGGTCGTGGCCGGCCGGGTCGATCGGCTCGCAGTAGGTCAGCTCGGCGGTGATCGGCCCGTGCTTGAGCAGCCGCACGATGTTGTCGAACAGCACGTCATCGCCGATGTACGGGGCGGTGGCGGTGCCATCGGCAGCGGTGGAGAAGCGCAGCGCGATCGGCTGCACCGGCCGCCGGGTCTCGATCGCGGTGGCGAACAGGCGCGGCTGGAACTTCAGGACGATCGAGCCATCGGTGGTCGTGCCTTCCGGGAAGAACACGATCGAGTCGTGGCCGAGGTGGCGGTCGATCGATTCGATCAGCTGCTTGGTGCCGCCAGAGCCGCGCCGCAGGTAGAAGGTGCCGGCGGCGTCGGCCAGCCAGCCGATCACCGGCCACTCGCCGACTTCGGCCTTCGACACGAAGCGGGTCGGCTCGCAGGCGCCGACCACCGGAATATCGAGCCAGGAGATGTGGTTGCAGACCATCACCCGGGTGCCGGCCAGACGGGGGCCGCGAACCACCAGCCGGACCTCGAGGATGCGCAGCAGCACCCGATACCACCAGGTGCCGACGTTCTCGCGGGAGAAGCGACCCCTGCCGTGGACGGCGACGAACACCGCCAGCAGCAGCCCCACCAGCAGGTGGGAAATGACGCGCAGGCCCTTAAGCGTGACCCGCAACAACGGTCTTCTCCTCGATCTTCGAGCGATCCAGGAAGTGGCGGGCGTAGCGCGGGTGCAGGTCGGTGACGTTGAGCAGCACGAACACGTCGGCGCAGTTGAATTCGCGGTCCCAGTACGGCTCGCCGCAGGCCTTGGCACCGAGGCTGAAATAGGCCTTCAGCAGCGGCGGCAGGCGGGCCTTGTCGGCCGGACGGGCATCGGCCACCGGCAGCGGAATCAGCGGCCGCACGTGCTGCCAGGACTCGGCCATGTACTTGTTCTGGATCTGGTGGAGGATCGCGTGGGCGTTGGCGCCGCCGTCTTCCAGACCGATCGAGGCGCAGCCGAACAGGTAGTCGAAGCCGTTGTTGATGATGAATTCGGCCAGCGCCTGCCAGAGCACGGCGATCACCGCGCCGTTGCGGAATTCGGCATCGACGCAGGTGCGGCCGACTTCCATGACCCGGCCGGGCAGCGAATCGATCATCTTCAGATCGAACTCGCCGGCCGAGTAGAAGCCGCCGGCGCGGGCCGCCTGCTTGTCGGTCAGGATGCGGGTGCAGGCGACCAGACGGCCGGTCGCGGTTTCGCGCACCGTCAGGTGCTGGCAATACGGGTCGTACTGGTCGACATCGAGACCGGCTTCACCGCCGTCGATATCGGCCCCCATCTCGCCGGCAAAGATCCGGTAGCGCAGCGCCTGGGTTTCGGCGATCGCCTGCGGCGTGGTCGCGAACCCGGCGATGAAGCGCGGGGCAGCAGTGTGCGAAGTGGTCACAGCAGCTTCAGACATCGAACGCTCCGGAAGTCGGGTGCTGCCACTCTATGAACGGCGCGTGGAACTGTGATGACGGCAGCTTGATGCTTTCATGACAGCGCCGGCGCGCATTTAGTGCCCCAGTCAGCATGCGCTTCGGGCGCCGACCAGACCAGATGATGCAAGCGTGACAGCGCCACCGAATCGGTCAGCAGCATGTTCTTCTGCGCCGGGTCGAGCCTGGCAGGGCCGTGCAGCAGGGCCGACTGCAGCAGCGCCAGCCGTTCCTTGCGGGTCGCGTCCGAGTGATACAGGCGCGCCGTGCCGGCGGCGCAGACCAGCGCGTTGGCGACCGGATCGACCACGGCGGCCTTGAAATCGGCGTACTCCGGCGCCCGCTTGAAGCCCAGCGCGGTCCAGCGCAACTCGCGCGGCGGCACCGCTTCTTCGGGGATCAGGAAGAAGCGGCCGCCCTTGAACAGCCGGCCCAGAGTGACCATGCTCGACCACACCGACAGCGGAATCGCCAGCATCAAGGCGCCGACCACCGGCAGCAGCCACCACAGGAAGGCGGGCTCCAGATAGTAGACCAGGGCTGCCCAGGCCAGGCCGAGCATGGTGCCGAAGCCGTGGCGGGCGATCGCTTCCGACCACGGCGTCTGCGAATCCTCGCGCGGCGGCGACTTCCAGACGATGCCGATGCCGAGCAGCGCAGCGGTGACGAAATGCGCGTGGAACAGCATCCGTACCGGCGCCAGCAGCGCCGAGAACAGCAGTTCCATCAGCATGCTCAGGGTCAGGATCACGCCGCCGCCGAAGTTCCGCGTGCCCTTGGCGAGGATCACGATCACCGCCAGGATCTTCGGCAGGAACAGCAGGGTGGCGGTCGCCGAGAACAGCGCGATCGCCCATTCCGGATGCCATTCCGGCCACGACGGGAACAGCTGGTTCGGCTCGGTGAAGTACTGCGGCACGGCGAAGGTCTGGGTCGCCAGCAGCGCCGTCGACAGCAGCAGCGACACGAACCACAGCGGCGCCGACAGGTAGGCCATGACGCCGGTCATGAACACCGCGCGGTGCGCCGGATGCAGGCCGGAGGTCAGGAACAGCCGGAAATTCATCAGGTTGCCCTGGCACCAGCGGCGGTCGCGCTTGAGTTCGTCGAGCAGGTTCGGCGGCATTTCCTCGTAGCTGCCATCGAGGTCATAGGCGATCCACACTGCCCAGCCGGCGCGACGCATCAGCGCCGCCTCGACGAAGTCGTGGCTGAGGATTTCACCGGACAGCGCGCCACGGCCAGGCAGCCGCGGCAGCGAGCAGTGGGCCAGGAACGGCGCCACCCGGATGATCGCGTTGTGGCCCCAGTAGTGGCTTTCGCCGAGCTGCCAGAAGTGCAGGCCGGCGGTGAACAGCGGGCCGTAGACGCGGGTCGCGAACTGCTGGATCCGCGAGTACAGGGTGTCGCGGCCGGCGGCACGCGGTGCGGTCTGGATGATGCCGGCGCTCGGGTTGGCTTCCATCAGCTGGGCGAGACGGACCAGGCAGGCGCCGCTCATCACCGAGTCGGCGTCGAGGATCACCATGTACTTGAACCCGGAGCCCCAGCGCCGGCAGAAGTCGGCGATGTTGCCGCTCTTGCGCTTGATCCGGTGGCGGCGGCGCCGGTAGTGGATGCGGCCGAAGCCGCCGACTTCGCGGCACAGCTGCAGCCAGGCTTCGAGTTCGGCGACCCGGATGTCCGGGTCCGAGGTGTCGCTGAGGATGTAGAAGTCGAAGGCGTGTCCCTGACCGCTGCGCATCACCGAGTCGTAGGTCGCGCGCAGGCCGGCGAACACCCGCGCGGTGTTCTCGTTGCAGATCGGCATCAGGATCGCCGTGCGCGCCGATTCCGGCAGCCGGCTGTCCGGTACCCGCTTCGAGTTGATCGAGTAGCGGTCCTGGCCGATCAGCAGCTGCAGGAAGCCCATCATCGCGGTCCAGAAACCGGCCGAGACCCAGCCGAACAGGATCGCGTAGAGGATCAGCATCGCCACTTCGAGCGCATGGCGGCCGTGATACGGCAGCACCGCGGTCATGTAGTAGGTGGCGACCACGGTCTGGGCAATGACCAGGAACACCAGGATGAAGCGGCGCACCGACGCGGCGACATGCCAGGGGCCGGCCGGCTCCGGGGCGTCCGGGGTCGGCAGGCCGGGATCGCCGGTGCCGCTGCCGGCCTGGCCGCGATGGCCGAGCAGCAGCCGGCCGATCGAGCGCAGCAGCGCCCGCAGCGGATTGCTCGACCACGGCCGCGACGTGAACGAGGCCCGCTTCAGCGGCGGCATCGTCGCCAGCCGCACGCGGCCCTGCAGGTCCTCGGTGAACGCCTGCTGCTCCATCGTGCTGCCGCGCCGGGTCGCGCCGTCGAGCGCCATCAGCAGGCGCGGCGCGATCGAGCCGAATGCCGGATTGGCCGGGTCGTAGCCGTCGGCGTCGAGCGCGCGGTGGATCTCGGCGATCGGCCTGTCGCTGTGCGCCGCCGCAGCGAGCAGCGCGGCGCGCGCCGCGTCGGGCAGGCGCAGTCGGGCGCAGTAGGCTTCGGCGGCGGACAGGGCGGTGGCAGTGGTCATCGGCAGCGGCGGCCCGGATCAGCCCGGCGGCAGCACATAGCTCCAGGTTTCCGACAAGGTGTTGTTGTCGCCCTTCAGGTAGGCGCGCAGCTCGACGGCCTTGCTGTCGTCGACGCGCTTCAGCCGCAGGCTGACTCGCCAGCCGCCGGTCACCTCGTTGCGGTAGGTGGTGCGTTCGAGCAGCTCGCCGTTGCCGTCGACCGACACCACGCCTTCGATCTTGGCGTCGGCCGCCAGCTTGCCCAGCGCCGGGCCGACGAAGTCGATCACCAGACCGATGCTGCCGTCGTCGTTGCGGCCGTAGCCGCCGCGGCCGCGCCGGGTCTGCTCGACCCAGGCCAGCGGCGGCCGGGTTTCGCTTTCCATCTGCCAGTGCTGCAGGTAGTCGAGCGCCAGCGGCTCGCCGGCCGCCGGCGCCTTGTCGGGCACCCAGTAGGCGACGATGTTGTCGTTGGTTTCGTCCGGCGTCGGTATCTGCACCAGTTCCAGCCGGCCGGCCCCCCAGCTGCCCTTCGGCTCGATCCACAGGCTGGGCCGCAATTCGTGGCGCACTTCGAGATCCTCGAAGCGCTCGAACTTGCGGTCGCGCTGCATCAGACCGAAGCCCTGCGGGTTGGTCATCGAGAACGAGGTGACCAGCAGCCGCTTCGGGTTGACCAGCGGCCGCCAGATCCACTCGCCAGTCCCGGATGCGATCGAAAGACCATCGGAATCATGCACTTCCGGGCGGTAATCCTCGTGATCGGCCGGCTGGTTCTCGCCGAAGTAGTACATGCTGGTCAGCGGCGCGACGCCGAGTTTCGAGACGTTCTCGCGCAGGAACACGCGCGCCTTGGTGTCGATCACGGTATCGGTGCCGGGCTTCAGCACGAACTTGTAGGCACCGGTCGCGCGCCGCGAATTGAGCAGCGCGTAGATCACCAGTTCCTTGGCGGCGGCGGTCGGCTTGACGATCCAGAAATCGGTGAAGCGCGGGAACTCCTCGCCGGAAATCAGGCCGGTGTCGATCGCCAGCCCGCGCGCCGACAGGCCGTAGCGCTGGCCCTTGCCGAGTGCGCGCAGATAGCTGGCGCCGAGAAACACCAGCACCTCGTCCTTGTACTTCGGGGTGTTTACCGCGTAGTGGACGCGGAAGCCGGCGAAGCCGAGATCGCGGAACGATTCGGCGTCGACCTTGTTGTCGCCGTAGTCGAAGTCGTCCGGCGAGAATTTCAGTTCGCGCACCGCGCGGCCGCTGATCTCGCTGATCCGTACCGGGCGGTCGTAATACAGCCCCTGGTGGAAGAACTGCAGTTCGAACGGCAGCTTTTCGGCGCGCCACACCGCCCGGTCGGGCTTGTAGCGGATATCGCGATAGCGGTCGTAGCCGATCTGCTGCAGCGCCTTCGGCTGTCGGCCCTCCGGCTTCTGGAACGGCTGGGCGGCGAGCTGCTTGGCCTTGACGGCGACGTCGTCGAGGTCGAAGGCCTGCCCCAGGCCGGGCAGCAGCGCTGCGCACCACAGCAGCGCCTGCGCCCAGCAACGCAGCCAGGCAGGCCGCCGGAAGTGCCGTCGGTCAATCGAGGTCATCGGGGGAGCTTCGGCAAACGGGAGTTGCAGCATTTTACGCGAAGCCCTCTGGCGACTCGCGACGGCCGCGGGAAACCGGCGATGACTCAGGCGCCCGGCGCGGCAGGGCCGGCCACGAAGGATTCGTGGACGCCGCGCAGACGGTTGATCAGCAGGCAGAACAGATCGGCGGTGCGCTCGGCATCGTAGACCGCCGAATGCGCTTCCTTGTTGCTGTACGGCAGGCCGGCCGCTTCCAGAGCCCGCGCCAGCACCGTCTGGCCAAGGATCGCGCCGCCCAGGGTGGCGGTGTCGAAGGCCGAGAACGGGTGGAACGGATTGCGCTTGATGTCGCAGCGGTTGACCGCGGCATTGAGAAAGCCGAGGTCGAAGTGGGCGTTGTGGCCGACCAGGATGGCGCGGGTGCAACCGTGGTCGGAGACCGCCTGCCGGATCGGCTTGAACACCTTGGCCAGCGCCTCGCGCTCGATGATCGCGCCTCGGAGCGGGTTGCCCGGGTCGATGCCGTTGACCTCCAGCGAGGCCTTCTCGATGTTCGCGCCCTTGAACGGCTCGACGTGGGCGTGATGGGTTTCGTCGCGGACCAGATTGCCGTCGCGGTCGAACTTCAGCAGCACCGCCGCGATTTCCAGCAGGGCATCGGTCTGGCTGTTGAAGCCGCCGGTCTCGACGTCGACCACCACCGGCAGGAAACCTCTAAAACGCTGGCCAATGCGAGGCGCGGGCTTGAACGCCTCGAGCAGGGCGGGGGGGAGTTCCATGGGCAGGCAGGGAAAATGACCACCGCACTATAGCCGATGGGTACTTTCCCTTCCGTCGCCGGGCCTCCGGTCAGGCGATCTCGAAGCCCTCGTACTGCTTGGCCTTCAACGCATCGCAGGCGATCCGGTAGTTCTGCGCGCCGCCGGCATAGGCGAGCAGCCGACGTTCCTTGCCGGCGATGTTCGAGCCCATGTACCAGGAGTTGGTCTTCGGCACGAGCGTCATGTTGGCGACCTCGTCGTGGTGCGCGATCCAGTTGCGCTCGATCTCCGCGCCCGGCTGGATCGCCTGCCGGCCGCTGGCCTTGACGTGGGCGGCACAGTCGGTGATCCAGTCGATCTGCTGCTGGACGCAGGTCGGCACGTTGCAGAACGCCGCGGCCGGGGAGAACGGCCCCATGGTCATGAACAGGTTCGGGTAGCCCCGCACCTGCAGGCCCATCGTCGTGTGGATGCCGTTCTTCGCCCAGTCGTCCTTCAGCGACTGGCCGCTTTCGCCGCGCAGATCGATGCGGGCGATCGCGCCGGAGCCGGCGTCGAAACCGGTGGCGAAGATCAGCACGTCGAGCGGGTAGTCGCCGTCCGAAGTGCGGATGCCGTGCTCGGTGAACGAGACGATCGGCGTGGCCTTGACATCGACCAGCTTCACGTTCGACTGGTTGAAGGCTTCGTAGTAGCGGGTTTCCAGCGGCACCCGGCGGGTGCCGAAGCCGTGGTCTCGCGGCACCAGCAGCTCGGCCACCTTCGGATCGCGGACGCGGGCGCGGATCTTCCGCTTGACGAAATCGGAGAACACCGCATTGATCGATTCATCCATCAGCACGCCCTGGATCGAGCCGATCCAGAAGCCGAGGCTGCCATCCGCGTACCAGGCGTCGAGCTGCCGTTTGCGGGCTTCCGGGCTCATCGCCATCAGATCGACGTCCTGCCAGTCGTAGTCGAAGCCGGCGAAGGTGTTGTTGACCTGCCTTTCCATCGCTTTCGCGCCGGCTTTCAGCGCGGCGCGGGCAGCATCGTCGTACTTCGGATTGCGCATCGGAATCGTGTAGTTCGCGGTGCGCTGGAACACGGTCAGCTGGCCGACGCTCGGCGCCAGCGTCTGGATCACCTGGATGCCGGTGGCGCCGGTGCCGATCACGCCGACCTTCTTGCCGGCCAGATCGATGCCGTCCTTCGGCCACCGGCCGGTGTGGATGATCTGCCCCCGGAACGCCTCGTGGTTCGGGAATGGCGGCGTGTTCGGCGCCGACAGGCCGCCGGTGCACATCAGCAGGAAGCGGGCGCTGACCACCTCGTCCCGGTCGGTGCGGACCGTCCAGCGCTTGGCGCTGTCGTCCCAGATCGCGGCGACGACCCGGGTGTCGAACTGGAAGAAGCGGCGGATATCGAACTTGTCGGCGACGTGGTTCAGGTACTTCTCGGTTTCCGGCTGGGCCGGAAAGCGCTCGCTCCAGTCCCATTCCTGGATCAGTTCGTCGGAGAACCAGTACTGATAGATGTAGGCCTGGCTGTCGACGCGGGCACCGGGATAGCGGTTCCAGTACCAGGTGCCGCCGACGCTGTGGCCGGCCTCGAAGCCCTGCACGCTGAGCCCTTTCTCGCGCAGCCGGTGAACGCCGTACATGCCGGCAAAGCCGGCGCCGACGACGACGGCGTCGATCTGCCGTGCGGATGTTGTCGCTGCAGTCATGTTCCCGGTTCCCCGCTGGACAATGGTTGCCGCGACTGTATGCCCGCTCCCGGCGATCGCCTACGCGTGCGAACCCGCATCCGCGACCGGCGGTTGGCGCGGCCTGAAGTCGGGGCAGGGGCGCGCATCGCTATAATTCGCCGCCTTCAACGCCCCGCACCGAGCCTTATCGCCCCCATGAGCAAAACCCAGGTCCGCAAAGTCGCGCTCGCCTATTCAGGCGGCCTCGACACCTCCGTCATCCTGAAGTGGTTGCAGGACACCTACGGCTGCGAGGTGGTGACCTTCACCGCCGACATCGGCCAGGGCGAGGAACTCGACCATGTGCGCCCGAAGGCGGAAGCGCTCGGCGTCAAGGAGATCTTCATCGACGACCTGCGCGAGGAATTCGCCCGGGACTTCGTGTTTCCGATGTTCCGCGCCAACGCCGTCTACGAAGGCGAATACCTGCTCGGCACCTCGATCGCCCGGCCGCTGATCGCCAAGCGCCTGGTCGAGATCGCGCGCCGGACCGGCTGTGATGCGATCAGCCACGGTGCCACCGGCAAGGGCAATGACCAGGTCCGCTTCGAGCTTGGCGCCTACGCGCTGTGGCCCGGCGTCAAGGTCATCGCGCCGTGGCGCGAGTGGGACCTGAATTCGCGCGAATCGCTGCTCGCCTACGCCGCGAAGCACCAGATTCCGATCGCCAAGAAGCCGGGCGGTGGCAGCCCGTACTCGATGGACGCCAATGCCCTGCACATCTCCTATGAAGGCGGCGGTCTGGAAGATCCGTGGTGGTGCCCGCCGGATGACATCTGGCGCTGGACGAAGAACCCGGAAGACGCCCCGAACGAAGCCGAGGAGATCACCGTCAGCTTCGACAAGGGCGACGCCGTCGCCATCAATGGCGTTACCGGCACGCCGTTCCAGATCCTCGATCGGCTGAACGCGCTGGGCGGCCGCCACGGCATCGGCCGGCTCGATCTGGTCGAGAACCGCTATGTCGGCATGAAGTCGCGCGGCTGCTACGAAACCCCGGGCGGCTCGATCCTGCTGAAGGCGCACCGCGCCATCGAAAGCCTGTGCCTTGACCGTGAACAGGCGCACCTGAAGGACGAGCTGATGCCGAAGTACGCCAGCCTGATCTACAACGGCTACTGGTGGAGTCCGGAGCGCCGCATGCTGCAGGCGCTGATCGATGACTCGCAGCAGCGGGTCAACGGCGACGTACGGCTGAAACTGTACAAGGGCGCGGTCTACAACCTCGGCCGCCGTTCGAAGGATTCGCTGTTCGATGCAACGCTATCCACGTTCGAGGACGATCGCGGCGCCTACAACCAGAAGGACGCCGAGGGCTTCATCCGCCTGAACGGCCTGCGTCTGCGCACCGGCGCCAATCGCGACGCGCGCTGACTTGAACTAGATTCCACCACCACCCCACCACCGGAGCACGACCATGGCCAAAGGCATGGACAGCAAGAAGAACGAGAAGAAGGCGCCGCTGAAGACGATGAAGGAAAAGAAGGCCGAGAAGCAGGCGAAGAAGAAGGCGAAGTAAGCCTTCCTCGGTCACCGGAAGCCCCCGGCGCGAGTGATCGCGTCCGGGGGCTTCCTGGTTCTGGCGCCGTCAGTGGGTCGGCGCGCCGAGCGTCTTGCCGTTGATGGTCAGGGCGCCGTCCTTGTAGGTGATCGCGGTGCTGGCACGGTCGCCGTCGAGCGTCAGCAGTCCCTTGTTCACGGCATCATCGCGGCTGGCCTGCGCGCTCGCGGCGATCTGGTCCGGGTGCAGGGACCCTGGCTCGCCATCCGGCCCCGGGATCTTCGCCTTCGCCGCCTGCTGGCGCAGCAGCAGATCGATCAGCGCCACCGGCGCCTCCAGCGACAGATCGGCGGCGACATCGCCGGCGACCGAGAAATCATCGAGGTTGCCGTCGCCGACGTACTGGACCTTGCCGCGCAGCTGCAACTTGCCCTGCGGTGCGGTGAACGACAGATCCTCGATCGCGAAGATCGGCTGCTCGGCGGCGGCTGCCGCCAGCGATGGCTGGATCGCCGCCAGCATGCGTCGGGCTTCGTCGCCGTCGACCGGCTTGCCGTTGTGCTGCGCGGTGTAGCGGTTCAGCGCGCGGCTCAGCTCGGACAGGGACTGGGTGCCGAGTCGGTCGAGCACCATGCGCAGCCGCGCGTCGCTGACCTTGACGTCGTCGAGCAGCAGTTCGTCAACCGCCATCGTGGTCGTCGAGGTCAGCTTGCCGTTGGTTTCTACCGTGTCGGCGTCCAGGCGGATGCCTTTCAGCGACGCCGCGCCTTCCTGTCCTTCGGTCCGAACCGTCTCGAGGCGGCTGCTGAAGGTGCCGGCCCAGATGCCGTCGGCGATCGCCGTCAGATCGGCATTGATCGTCGCCGGCCCGACCACGAGTGCGTCCTCGTCGATGCGCAGGCCTGGCGCGTCCAGCATGCCGACAAGGCGCGGGCCAGACTTGCTGAACTGGCCGCGAATGCCGGACCACTGCAGATGGCGGGCGTCTTCCTGGTCGTCTTCATCGTCGGGTGGCAACTGGGTATCGATCGCCGGCGAGACCAGCTCGCCGCGGACGCCGCCGGCGAGTCCCAGGTCGACGGTCAGCGTCACCGGCTCGGCATCGCCGAACAGCCTGCGCGCCGCGTCCCGCCAGTCGCCGTCGAGCTTCACGGTATTGACGAAGCGGGCCAGCCGCAGGCCGTCGGGACGCGGCCCGTGGCTGATCCGGTGCAGCAGGGTCAGCGGCACGATCCGATTCGGCGGCAGCACCGCCTTGCCGTCATCGTCGATGGTGATCTCGTCGGGATCCGGACCTAGATCGAACCTCTGCTGCGTCTCCGCGACCGATGAAAACAGCCCGCGCTCGTAGCGCACCAGGCTGACCGGATAGGGGTAGTGATCCGGCGCCGCGGCAATCGCGGCGCGGACGTCGGTTTCGATCTTCCGGCCGATCACCCAGGGCAGGCCGACGCCCAGTGCCCCGATGATGGCGAGGCCGACCAGCGGCTTGATGACGGGGTTGGACATGCGCGCTCCTGCGCCGAGGGGATGGGCTTCATTGATAGC
>PNMW01000034.1 GCA_013823855.1 Lysobacteraceae bacterium
CGCGTTCCCGTTCTATGCAGCCGAGGGCTATCACCAGAACTATGTGCAGAACCACCCGGCGCAGCGCTACGTGCTCTACAACGACAGGCCGAAGATCGCCAGACTGAAGTCCCTGTTCCCCCAGCTGTATCGAGAGACGCCGCTGCGCTACACGCCGGACGATCGCAAGAAGCCGAAGCCGCCGGCCATGCCGAGCGAAACGGGGAACAAGGGCGTCGCGGTGTCCTGAAGTCCCGAAGCGCGATACGAAAAGGCAGCGGATGCACGGTGCATCCGCTGCCTTTTGCGGTCCTTGATCCGATCAGGCGGCGGCCGGCGCGCCCACGGACACCCTGCTCCGCGAGCGTGCTGCAACCTCGGCCGGCAGCAGCTTCGACGCGGCGTAGATCAGCACGCAGGCCGACGCGATGCTGATTGCCGAGCACAGCGTCGACATGAAGACCGTCGGCTGCTCCAGATGCAGCGCGATGATCATCGGTGCGCCGGCGCCGAAATTGCAGAGGCGGCAACGGCGAACCGCAGCATTGCTAGGATTCGGCTCGAACGTCCTCACGTCACGGATCCCCGCCATGCCCCTGAAACTGCTCGACCCGACCCTGCTGCGCAGCCAGTGCCACATCGGCGGCCACTGGGTTGACGGCACGGCCACCATCGACGTCCGCAACCCGGCCACCGGCGAGCGGGTCGGCAGCGTGCCCAGGCTCGGCATCGAGGAAACCCGGACCGCGATCGAGGCCGCCCATGCTGCCTGGCCGGCGTGGCGGGCCCGGACCGCGAAGGAACGTGCCGGCCTGCTGCGCAACTGGTTCACGCTGATCATGGCCAACCAGGAAGACCTGGCGCAGATCATGACCGCCGAGCAGGGCAAGCCGCTGACCGAGTCGCGCGGCGAGATCGCCTATGCCGCCTCGTTCATCGAATGGTTCGCCGAGGAAGGCAAGCGCATCGCCGGCGACGTGATTCCCGCGCCGCAGACCAGCCAGCGGCTGATCGTCACCCGCGAACCGATCGGCGTCTGCGCAGCGATCACGCCGTGGAACTTCCCGGCGGCGATGATCACCCGCAAGGTCGGCCCCGCGCTCGCCGCCGGCTGCACGATGGTGCTCAAGCCGGCCTCGCAGACGCCGCTGTCGGCGCTGGCCCTGGCGGTGCTGGCCGAGCGGGCCGGCGTTCCGGCCGGCGTGTTCAGCGTGATCACCGGCGCCGCCGGCGATGTCGGCACCGAGCTGGCCACCCATCCGCTGGTCCGCAAGCTGACCTTCACCGGCTCGACCGAAGTCGGCCGTATCCTGATGAGCCAGTCGGCAGCGACGATCAAGAAGGTGTCGATGGAACTCGGCGGTAACGCGCCCTTCATCGTCTTCGATGATGCCGATCTCGACGCCGCCGTCGAAGGCGCGTTGATCTCGAAGTACCGCAACGCCGGCCAGACCTGCGTCTGCTCGAACCGCATCTACGTGCAGGCCCCGGTCTACGAGGCCTTCGCGGCAAAGTTCGTGGCGGCAGTGCAGAAGCTGACCGTCGGCGACGGCAGCGCCGACGGCGTGCGGGTCGGTCCACTGATCGACGGCAAGGCGGTGGCCAAGGTCGAGGAACACATTCACGACGCGCTCGCCAAGGGCGGCCACCTGCTCACCGGCGGCAAGCGCCACGCGCTCGGCGGCAACTTCTTCGAACCGACCGTGGTCGCCAACGCCACGCCGGACATGCTGGTCGCGAAGGAAGAGACCTTCGGCCCGCTGGCGCCGCTGTTCCGCTTCGACAGCGAAGCCGAAGCGATCCAGCTCGCCAATGACACCGAATTCGGCCTCGCCAGCTACTTCTATTCGCGCGACATCGGCCGGGTCTGGCGCGTGTCGGGCGCGCTCGAGTACGGCATGGTCGGCGTCAACACCGGCCTGATCTCCAACGAGGTCGCGCCATTCGGCGGGGTCAAGCAATCCGGCCTCGGCCGCGAAGGCTCGCGGCTCGGCATCGACGACTACCTGGTCGTCAAGTACACCTGCATGTCGGGCATCTGAGCGCCGACCGGGCAGTGCCGCGCGGTCTCGCCGAGCCCCGTGCAGGGCAAACCCGCTGGGCACTTTCGTCCCTATCCCGATCGCTCGCGTCGTTCGCATACTGGCGCGACCGGCGCTCCTGACGCGGGCCGCCGGCCTCGATGGAGGGATTCGCGATGCCACGCAGAAGCATTCGAGCCAGGACACTGGCGACGATAGGCCCGAGCCTGTTCCTGCTGGCCGGGCTGCCACAAGCGGCACATGCAGGCCCTTCGTTCACCGTCAACACGACGACCGAAGGCGCGCAGACGGCGGCGGACATCGTCGCGATCGGCGCCAACGGTTTCGTCGTGGTCTGGCAAGGTCCCGATGCCGACGGCAGCGGCATCTTCGCGCGCCGCTTCGCGCCCGATGGCTCGCCGATCGGCGACGAGTTCGCCGTCAACACGGTGACCGCCGGCAACCAGACGTCGCCGCGGATCGCCGCGGACAGCAATGGCCGGCACGTCATCAGCTTCACCTCGACCAGCGGCAGCGGCGTACGACGCCAGCTGGCTCGCCGCTACTCGGCCACCGGCGTCGCCATCGACGTCAACCCGGTGACGGTGCCGATCAGCTTCGTCGACGCGACGCTGGGCATGGCGCCGGACGGAACGGCGGTGTTCGTCGGCTATGGAACGGACGCCCCGATCGCCGATGCCGTGCCGATCCGCCTGCGCCGGTTCAGCTTCGATGGCGCGGCGCTGGGGCCGGAATCCGCGGTGGGCCTCGGGTCGACATTGAACGGCAGCAGCAGCGCGATCTGCTTCCACGCCGACAACAGCTTCGCCGTGACCTACAGCGCACCGCCGAATGCCGCGTTCGAGTACGGCGCCCAGTTGCAGCGTTTCAGCGCATCGGGAAACACGCTTGGTCAAACCCGGTTCGGGGTCGCGCCACAGGATCCGATCAGTGGCCACAGCCTTGCCTGCCTCGAAACGGGCGGCTACGCGGCGACGTTCTCGGACCTGTTCGAAGGCAATCTCAATCTGGCGTCGACCTATGTGCAGGCCTTCGATGCCAGCGGCAGCGCGATCGGCGAACTCCGCGAGGTCAGCGATACAACGACCCCGCGCGGCGACAACGGCAGCGCGCCCGACATCGCCGCGATCCCCGGCGGCGGCTTCGAGGTGATCTGGAGCCGCTACCTGGTGCTCGAAGGCGATGGCGAGAATCCGGAGGTCTTCGAGTTCCAGATCCAGGGACAGCGGTTCAGCGCCGGCGGCACGCCCAGCACGGCGCGTGTACGCATCGACCAGGCGCCGTTCCCGCTGGCGCGCGCCCGCTTTCCGGCGGTCGCCAGCGGCAGCCTCAAGCACTTCGGGGTGTGGCGTTCCAGCGTCGGCCCGGATCGAACGCCCACCGACATCATCGGCCGAACCCTGCCCTAGCGTGCCGCCAGCGACGCCGGCTTCGCCGACGGATTCAGCACAGGCCGGCGAGGAAGCGCAGCAGCTCGGCATTGGTTTCGGCCGGACGCTCCTGCTGGATCCAGTGGCCGCAGCCGGGGAAGATCACCGTGCCGCGCCAGTCGCGGGCGCGCTCGCCGATCCGGGCGATCGCCTCCTGGCCCCAGCCGGTGGCGACGTCGAACTCGCCGCCGATGAACATCGCCGGCACGGTCAGCGGCTGGTCGGCCTGGGCTTCGAGATCGGCCCAGCTGTCGCTCATGTTGCGGTAGTAGGCCAGCGGCCCGAAGAAGCCGGAGCGCTCGAACTCGTTGGCGAAGAAATCGAGATCGGCCGCGTTGAACCAGTCCGGCAGGCTCGGCGGCAGCGGCAGGAAGCGGTCGCACATCCGGCCACCGTCGGCGATCGACATCGCGCTGCCGCGAATCAGGGCCCGCTGATCCATCGTCGCGAAGTCCGGCAGCAGCGCCTGCAGCGGCGCCCCCGACAGCGACCACACGGCGCCGGCCAGCCAGCCGCGCACATCGGCCTCGATCTCGGCGATCGCACCGTCCATCGCGCCGAAATGGTCCTGGTAGAAGGTCTGGCCAGGGCCGGCCAGCTCGGCATGCAGCTCGCCGGGATGGCGCTCGCCGAACGGGCTGCCCGGCAGCGCCACCAGGCCGCGCCCGGAGAACGGCACCGACAGGCCGGCGACGCCGCGAAACACGTCCGGGCACAGCCAGGCCGCAGTCCAGGCGACTGGCGCACCCCAGTCGTGGCCGACAATCACCGCGGTGGCTTCGCCCAGCGCCTGCACGATGCCGACGACATCATCGACCAGCCTGTGGATGCGGTAGTCCTCGAGCCGGGCGAACTTCGACGAACGCCCGTAACCACGCTGGTCGATCGCCACCGCGCGGTAGCCGGCGCTGGCGAGTGCGCTCAACTGGTGCCGCCACGAGTACCAGGACTCCGGAAAGCCATGCACCAGCAGCACCAGCGGCCCCTGCCCTTCTTCCACGGCGTGGATGCGGGCTCCGTTGACGGAGAGCAGATGGTGCTGGCGCTGGGACATGGCGGGGCTCGTGAAAGACAGGCCGGCAGTGTCGCCGAGCCTGCCGCCGCCGGCCAGCCGCGAAGCGGCCCGAATGTCGGGGGCGAGGCCGTGCAAGGGCGCGCCCTGAATAGGCCAATCGTGCCACGCGAGCTTTTGCGGACCGGCTTTCATACTCCGGCCACCACGTTGCAAGGCGTTTGCCCATCACCCGAGGAGAACAGACCATGAATAATCGATCCACACGCTCGACCACGCTCGCCGCATTGAGCCTGGGCCTGATGGCGCTGACGGCCGCGCCAGCCGCCACGGCCGGGCCCACGTTCGTCGTCAACACGACACGCGACGGCTCGCAGATCTCGCCCGACATCGCCAATCTGGGCGCCGCCGGCTTCGTCGTCGTCTGGCAGGGCCCGGACAGCAGCGGCAACGGCATATTCGCCCGCCGCTTCGCCGCCGATGGCAGTCCGATCGGGGACGAGTTCCGCGTCCACCCGGACGCCAATGGCGCGCAGTACTGGCCGCGCGTGGCGGCCGATGCCTTCGGCCGCTACGTGATCAGCTACACCGCATCGACGGATGGCATCGCGCAACAGTGGGTACGCCGCTTCAACGCCGGCGGGCCGATCGACGCGCAGCCGATCCGCCTGCCGATCAGCTTCACCGGTCCGACGCTGGCCATGGCGCCCGACGGCACGGCGGCGTTCATCGGATATGGCGCCAGCACGCCGAACGAGGACGGCGAGCCGATCCGCGCGCGCCTGTTCAGCTTCGACGCAACCCGGCCGCGCAGCGCGGAATCCACGGTCGCCATCGGCGCCGATTTCGGCGACCGCAGCACCGATGCCTGCTTCCACGCCGACGGCAGCCTGGCGATGGTCTACCTGAGCCCGCTCCAGCCCGATTTCGCCTATCGCGCCACCTTGCTGCGCTTCAACGCCGCGGGCGAGCCGATCGGCAGCACCGCCTTTCTCACCGGCGGCGACGCCGAAGCGGCCGAGCTGAGCCTGGCCTGCCTGACCGACGGCAGCTATGCGGTCGCCTACTCGGATCTCGCCGAGAGCATCGTCGGGCTGGCGTCGGTGTACGTCCAGCGGCTGAGCCATGCCGGCGAGGTTCTCGGCGAGCCGCAACTGCTCAGCGACACCACCACGCCGCGCGGCGCCAATGGCTCGGGCCCGGACATCGCCAGCCGGCCGGGTGGCGGCTATGACGTGGTCTGGGGACGGTACCGGGTGCTGTCGGGCGACAGCGAGAACCCGGACGAGTTCGAGTTCCAGATCCACGGCCAGCGCTTCAGCAATGACGGCACGCCGGTCACCGGCCGGCAACGCATCGATCAGGCGCCGTTCCCGCTGGCCCGCGCCCGCTTCCCGGCGGTTGCCAGCGGCAGCATCGCCAGCTTCGGCGTCTGGCGCTCCAGCGTCGGCCCGGCACAGTCCCCGACCGACATCAGCGGTCGCGTGCTGCCCTGAGCGGCGTAGCCGGCGGCTGCCGCGTCACCCGCGACGCAGCCGCCGCCGGTACTAGACACCCGGTGTGGCAGCGGCAGCCAGCGTCGCCAGTTCGCGCACCATCGCGTCGCGGATCAGGAATTTCTGGATCTTGCCGGTGACGGTCATCGGAAAGCCGTCGACGAAGCGGATGTAGCGCGGAATCTTGTAGTGGGCGATCTGGCCGCGACAGAAGCTGCGGATGTCGTCGTCGCCGGCGCTCATGCCCGGCCGCAGGATGATCCAGGCGCAGAGTTCCTCGCCGAACTTCGCGTCCGGCACGCCGACCACCTGCACGTCGGCGATCGCCGGATGGCGATAGAGGAACTCCTCGATCTCGCGCGGATAGACGTTCTCGCCGCCGCGAATGACCATGTCCTTGATCCGGCCGACGATCCGGCAGTAGCCGGCCTCGTCGAGCGTGGCGAGGTCGCCGGTATGCATCCAGCCGGCGGCGTCGAGCGCCTCGCGCGTCTTCGCCTCGTCGCCCCAGTAGCCGAGCATCACCGGGTAGCCGCGCGTGCACAGCTCGCCGGTCTCGCCGCGCGGCACGATGCGCCCCTGGCCGTCGACGATCTTGACCTCGACATGCGGGTGGATGCGGCCGACGGTGCTGACCCGGCAATCGAGCGGATCGTCGACCGCAGTCTGGAAACTGACCGGCGAGGTCTCGGTCATGCCGTAGGCGATGGTCACTTCGCCGACGTTCATCCGGCTCATCACCGCCCGCATCACCTCGACCGGGCAGGGGCTGCCGGCCATGATTCCGGTGCGCAAGGAAGACAGGTCGTGCTCGGCGAAGCTCGGATGATCGAGCTGGGCGATGAACATGGTCGGCACGCCGTACAGCGCCGTGCAGCGTTCGCCGGCCACCGCCTTCAGCGTCGCCAGCGGATCGAAGGCCTCGCCCGGATAGACCATCGCCGCGCCATGGGTCAGCGCGCCGAGGTTGCCCATCACCATGCCGAAGCAGTGATACAGCGGCACCGGGATGCAGACCTTGTCGCCGGGCTTCAGGCGGATGCCTTCGCCGGTGAAATAGCCGTTGTTGAGGATGTTGTGGTGCGACAGCGTCGCGCCCTTGGGATTGCCGGTGGTGCCGGAGGTGAACTGGATGTTCACCGGATCATCGAACTGCAGCTGTTCGCCCTGCGCCTGCAGCGCCTGCAGTTCCGCCGGCGACGGCGCGGTCATCAGCGCATCGAAATTGAGCATGCCGGGGCTAAAGTCGCTGCCGAGGCGGATGACCATCTGCAGTGACGGCAGCCGCGCCGCGACCAGCGCGCCCGGCGGGCAGCCGGCCAGTTCCGGCGCCAGCTCGGCGAGCATCGCCAGGTAGTCGCTGCTCTTGAAGCGGCTGGCGCTGACGATCGCCCGGCAGCCGACCTTGTTCAGCGCGTATTCCAGCTCCGCGACCCGGTACGCCGGATTGATGTTGACCAGCACCAGGCCGGCCTTGGCGGTCGCGAACTGCATCAGGGTCCACTCGACCCGGTTCGGGCTCCAGATGCCGATCCGGTCGCCGGCCACCAGCCCCAGCCGCCGCAGCGCGCAGGCCAGCCGGTCGACCTGCTCGCGCAGCTCCGCATAGCGCAGGCGCCGGCTCTGGCCCAGGTCGATCAGCGCCTCGCGATCGGCGTGCGCGGCACAGATCGCATCGAAATGACGACCGATGGTGGCGCCGATCAGCGGCACGCCGGAAGCGCCGTGGACATAGCTCGACGACGCGGAAGTGGATGCGGGACTCATTGCCTCGGGTTCTCCTCGATTCGCCAGCAGGGGTTGTGCTCGCCTTCTTCGCGGGCGCCTGCAGGCGCGCCGCGCGAGTAGCGAACTTGTAGCGGGAACGCGGGCGCCGGGAAAGCAGGGGCCGCGCCTTTCACATCCCGTCGACGCCGGCCGGCGGCACAATGCCGGCCGTTCGCCGTGCCCTGCCCCTGCCCGAGTCTTCCCGCAGCCGCCCGCTGCCCAGCCCGCCTTCCGTCATGTCCCGAAATCCCACGCTCGACATCCTGCGCGGTGCGCTGCTGATCCTGATGACCATGACCCACCTGCCGACCAAGTGGGCCGGCGTGCTGGATCAGCCGTTCGGCTTCATCTCGGCGGCCGAGGGCTTCGTGTTCCTGTCGGCGTTCCTGGCCGGCACCATCTATGTCAGCCAGCGCCAGGCCGGCGGCCAGTCGATGGCGGTGCGCTGGCTGCTCAAGCGCGCCTTCCACATCTATCTGCTGCACGCGGTGCTGCTGGTGGTCGCGTTCACCGTGGTGGCCTGGGCGGCGGTCCGGTTCAACCGGCCGACGGTGCTGAACCTGCTCGGCTTCTATTTCGAGCAGCCGAACCGCGCCGCACTCAGCGCCGCCGCGCTGATCTACCAGCCGCCGCTGCTCGACATCCTGCCGATGTACGTGCTGTTCCTGCTGCTGACCATTCCGCTGATGAAGGCCGTGCAGCGCCACGGCTGGCAGGTGGTACTCGGGATCAGCGTGGCGATCTGGACGATGGCGCAGTTCGGCCTGCGCAGGTTCATCTTCGAAACGGTCGACAGCTGGTTCGGCTGGAATTTTCCGTACGCGGCGCTCGGCTCGTTCGACCTGCTGGCCTGGCAGCTGCTGTGGGTGCTCGGCCTCTGGTTCGGGCTGGTCGGCCTGCGCCGCACCCGCGACGCGGTCAACAGCGGCAGCGCGGTGCTGAATGTCGCGCTGCTGCTGTCGCTGGGCCTGCTGATCTGGCGCCACGTCAGCGGCCGGCCCGGCTTCAGCGATCCGGCGGCCAGCCTGTTCTGGATCGACAAGTGGACCCTGTCGCCGGTGCGCCTGCTGAACCTCGGCGCCCTGCTCTGCCTGCTGGTCAGCATCCGCGGCGAACTGCTGCAGCGGCTGCTGCCGACCCGCCTGTTCGCCGTGCTCGGCAGCGCCTCGCTATGGGTGTTCTTCGCCCATCTGCTGTCGATCCTGCTGATCCTGCTGGCGCTCGATGGCGATGCGCCGGCCGAGGGTGCCGCCGGCATCGCCGTGCTGGTGGTCGGCTATCTGGTGCTGTTCACGGCCGCCGCCGCGCACCGGCGCTGGCGGGCGATCAGCGCGGACAGCGGTAGCCCTCGCCGCTGAGCGCATCGAGCATGTTGCCGACGAACAGATCGCGGCCCTGCTGATCCATCGCCGCCAGCTGATCGGCGTTCTGCTGGCGGAACTGCGACTTCATCGGCTCTTCCAGTTCGCGCACCAGATAGTCCAGATAGCAGTCGACCCGCCGCGCGGTGGCGCCCTGCGGGCCGCTGGCCTTGCAGGCGATGACCAGTGGATACACGGCATCGAGACAGAGCGGCCGGGTTTCGCTGCGCAGCACCGCGCAGTCGGTCGAGCAGTCCTTGATCGCAGTCTCGATGTCGGCGTCACTCCGGCCCCGGCTGCGCTCGCGCTGGATCACGCAGCTGGTGCTGAGCGGCCCGTAGTTCGCGCACTGGCTGCGGCAGGCTTCGCGCTTCGACGAAAAGAACTCCGGACAGTCGCAGGCGCATGACGCGCTTGGCCCGGCAACCGCTGGCGGCATGCTGCCGGAAGCCAGCAACCACGCGGCCAGGACGGACAGCACCCGGCGCTGCCAGCCCCGGCTCACTTGCGCCGCTTCCGTTCGATGCCTGCCAGACCGCGCACCGAAAGACCGAGCGGCGGGCAGTCGATGATCCGTTCGGCGATGCAGGTCTGCCCCTTGATCTGCACCTTCAGGTCCGGGCAGGTGACACCGTGGATCAGGTCGGGCGGCGTGCGCTGCGTTTCGCCCGAGCCGAGCTTGGAGAGGGCGATCGGGAAATGCGCCTGCAGCGCTTCGCCGGTCGACGCCTTGAACACCGAGAAGCTCGTCATGAGCGTGGACAACGCCACCGCGCCACGATTGCTGACCTCGAAGTGCAGCTGGCAGCCGTCCTCGGGCTGGCCGCTGGCATCCTCGGCGTCGGTCGATGCGGTACCGATGGCGACGATATCGATGCCGCTGCCGGCAGCCGCAACGGTGGCCGGCAGCAGGCCGGCGCCGGCCACCGCCATCACCATCACCAGCAGCAGCCTGGCGGCGAGGATCTCGAAACGCGGGGTCATCCGGGCTCTCCCGAAGTGACGGAAAGGATTCATGGCCGCGGCTCGGCCCGGGCCTGCACGCGGTAGCGCAGCTCGCCGCGGGCACCGAGCAGCACGCCGTCGGCCCGTGCCGCGCCCGGCGGTCGATGCAGATGCAGCAGCAGCGGATCGCCTTCGTCGGCGGACACCGGCAGTACCGCCAGCAGGCTGTCGCCGCTCTGCATCGCCACCGCGTGCTGGCCACGGGCGCCGACCCACTCGCAAGGGGCTTCGAGCGGCGCCGGGCAGATCGCCCGGCCGGCCTCCCAGTCGACGGCGAGTGCGGCATCCGGTCCCGCCTCGACATGCAGCCGCAGCAGTTCGGCGCCGGCCCGGGTGCGCAGCCGCGGATCGTCGCGGATCACGGTCCAGTCGCCCTGCCAGGCCGTTTCGGCAGCCGGGCCGGCGGCGGCCGCAATGCCTGCCGGCAGCAGGGTCGCGATCGCCAGCAGCCGACCGCAGGCAGGCGCCGCAAGGCCTGGCCGGCTCATCGCCCGGCCTGCCGTGCACGACGCCGGATCATCAGCAGCAGGCCGAGCAGCGGCAGCAGGCCGCCGGCCGCGCCACCCCCGCCGCCGCCCGACGCAACCGTGCCCGGTGCGCCGGGATCGCGGATCACGCCGTCGGCGACGCCGTCGGCATCACCCGCCCCGCCATCGGTCAGCGCGAGACGGACCTGGTTGCCGTTGATGACGGCCCGGTCGAACAGCACGCAGTCCGGCGTGCACTTCACGTAGCCATTCGGCGCGACCCCGGCCGGGAGGGTCAGCGTCACCTCGACACTGCCGCCGACCGGGATGCTGGTGATGTCGAAAGCGAGGAAATCCGTCACCGCCGTGAAGCCGGCCGGCAGCACGGCGGGGCGGGCCGCCACGCGGGTGTTGACGATCGCGCCGGCAGACGACACCAGCTGCACGTTGCGGCCGTCGGTCAGCGTGATGCTGCCGAGGTTGACCGGCGGCGGAGGCGGCGGAGGTGGCGCCGCATTGACGGTCAGCCGCGCCGTGGTCACCGCCCGACCACCGCCCGGACCGACGCAGTCCAGCGTGAAATCGAGGCTGCCGATCGCGCTGCCTGGCAGCGGCACCGTGTTTGTGCCGCTGGCGGCGATCGCGAACGGACCCTCGACGATGAGGCCGGTGTAGCTGCCCTGACAGGCGATCGCGTCGCTGGAACTCCATATCAGCTGCGGGGTTCCGCCGACCTGGATGCTCGGATCGACCCAGCTCGCCGACACCACCGGGATGACCGCGTTCACGGTCAGCCGCGCCGTCGTCGAGGCAAGCGCCCCGCCAGGACCGACGCAGCTCAGCGTGAAATCGACGCTGCCGGCGGTGTCGAACGGCAGCGACACCGCCGTCATGCCGCTGGCGGCAACCGGGAACGGGGCGTTGTCGACCAGGCCTGCAAAGCTCGCCTCGCAGGCCAGCGCATCCGCCGAACTCCAGGTCACGAACGGGGTTTCGCCGACCCGGATGCTGGGCGACACCCAGCTTGCCGAGACGGTCGGCGTCACGGCATTGACGGTCAAGCGCGCCGAGGTCACCGCCCGGCCACCGCCCGGGCCGACGCAGTCCAGCGTGAAATCGACGGTCCCCGCCCTGTTGCTCGGCAGCGACACCGCGTTCATGCCGCTGGCCGCGACCGCGAACGGCCCGTCGACGATCAGACCGGCAAAGCTGGCCTGGCAGGCGATGGCATCGGTCGAACTCCACATCACGAATGGCGTTTCACCCACGCGGATGGTCGGCGACGTCCAGCTCGCCGAGACCGTCGGCGTGATGGCGGTGACCGTCAGCCGTGCCGTGGTCGATGCCTGGCCGCCGCCCGCACCCACGCAGGTCAGCGTGAAATCGACGCTGCCGGCCTGGTCGCCCGGCAGCGATACGGCGTTCATGCCGCTGGCCGCAACCGAGAACGGCCCGTTGACGATCAGCCCGGCAAAGCTGGCTTCGCAGGCCAGCGCATCGCTCGAACTCCACATCACGAACGGCGTCTCGCCGACACGGATCGTCGGCGACACCCAGCTTGCCGACACTGTCGGGACCACGGCATTGACGGTCAGCGTTGCCGTGGTCGACGCGCGTTCGCCATCGACTCCGGTGCATTCGAGCGTGAAGGTCTGGGTACCTGCGGCATTTCCGGGCTGGAATGCGAAGGCGCCGCTGGCGTCGACCGGTCCGGTGTCGTTGCGGATGCCGGCGTAGGTGCCGGTACAGGCTGCGGCGTTCTCGCTGGCCCAGGTCAGGGTCGAGGCGCCAGCGGAGAAAATCGTCGTCGGCGACCATGCCGCCGTGACCGTCAGCGGCCTCGGCGTGCCGATGGCGATCGAGGCGCTGGCGGTGCCGGTGCGCCCGCCGGCACCGGTGCAGCGCAGATCGAAACGCGCCTCGCCCGGATTGGCGAAGGCGTATTCGATCGCCCCGCTGGGTCCACCGCTGCCGGCATCGGCCAGTGCGCCGCTCAATTCGTAGGTGCAGCTGTCGGCGTTGGTCGCGTTCCACGACACGGTCGCGCGATTGCCGGACAGGATGCTCGCCGGGTTCCAGCTGGCGGTCACGGTGACGGCGTCCGGATCAACGATCTCCAGCGTCACCGACTTGCTCAGTTCGCCGGGGCCGCAGGCGATGCCGTAGGTCCGCACGCCAGGGGTCGAAAAGCTGCCGAGCACGCGACTGCCGCTGGACGCCACCGGGCCGCTCAGGTTGCCGAAGCCGAAGCAGCTGCCGGCCGGGGCATTGGAGGTCCAGAACAGCGACACCACGCGGCCGTCGCTGATGGCCAGCGGGCCGCTCGGGTTGATTTCCAGGTTCAGCTGCGGCGTGCCGTCCGGGCCGCCGTAGCGCACCGGCTCCAGCGTGGCGCGCGTGAAATCGGCCTGATCGACGTTGTAGACGGCCAGATGGTTGCCGTTGGCCAGACGCGGTGCCCAGGCGCTGGCGATGCGATCGAGAAAGCGGTTGGGACGCGAGCCGCCGCTGTAGGCGCCGGTCTCGACGCCATTGGCGTCATAGCGACGGCCGACCAGATTGGCACCGATGCTGGAAATCAGCTCGAAACGGCCATCGGCAAGGACGATCTGGTTGCGCCCGCAGCCGGGTACGGTCTGGACCGCGAACTGGGCGCTGCCATCGAGCGCCCGGGCCTGCACGTAGCAGGGTTGGCGGCGATTGCCGCTCGACGGATCGTTGAAGTCGCCGCGCCAGTTCAGCACGTAGCCGCCGGTCTTGGCGCCGATCACCGGAGCGTCGCGGTTGAAGCTGTTGGTGGCGTCGATGCGCTGCGGCGGGCCGCTGGCCAGCCCGAACTGCACCGGGCGGACATGGGTCGCCGGCGTCTGGTTGGCTTCCGGATGGCCGACCCAGGTGACCAGGCCATTGCCATCGTCCTGCAGGGCCACCGCGCTGCCGATCGAGTCGATCACCCGGAAGCCGGCGCTGGTCACCGGCGACTGCTCGAACAGCGGCACGGCATCGGTGGCCGGCGCATCGACCGGTGCATAGCGATAGAACAGCCGGGTGCGATCCGGCTCCAGCGAGCCGCCCGGTCCGCTCGGGCAGAACGCCGAGCGCGTGAAGCTGTAGGCCGTGTTGCCCGCAGCATCGACCGCCACGGCGGGAGACGACTGGCGAATCTCCGCGCCGTCGGCGCAAGTCGGCGCATCGTCGAAGGCGACGGCCAGCGGGCCGCCGTCCGGCTCGCCGGGCACCAGCAAACGCGCGCCATCCGGGTTGTAGCGCCGGATGAAGATGCGCGACGGCGCACTGCCGGCCGCCTGCACGCCGATCGCGTAATGCCCATGGGCGCCGACTGCCAGCGACAGCCCCGACATCGCATCGCCGTTGGTTTGCAGGATCTGCTCGGCCTCGCCCAGCGCGCGGCCATCGGCCGCCCGCCGCTGCACGAACAGCCGGTCGTCGCGAACCCAGGCGATGACGCTGCGACCGTCGTCGGCCTGCCCGACACGGATCTCGTCGGGCCGTTCGCCATCGGGGCTCAGGACCGGTGCCGGTGACGGCAGCAGTTCAGGGCCGGGAATGGCCAGTGCAAAGCCGGCCATGCCGGCCAGCAGGAGGACGGCGAAATGCCGGGCGACGTGAAGCGGATGGACAGGCATGGGAGCGGTTTCAGGTTGAAGGGAACGCAGCGAATCAGCGGCCGAACAGCTTGTCGAAGGCCTTGTCGAGCACCTTGTCGACGCTGCGATCGGTGGCTTCGTCGACTTCCTGATCGGCACGCGACTTCACCCGTGCCTTCTGCCGCTCGACCTTGTCGGCGACCACGCCGGTTTCCGACTCCGCCTCGGCACCCGCCGCCCCGACCGCACCGCCGAGCAGGCCTTCCATGCCTGCCGGCATCGCCGGCAGTTCGGTCGGTGCCGCCGGCAGCCTGAAGCGCGCCGCCGATGGCGTGCTGCTGCTGACGCGGATCACGCGCAGATCCTGCTCGATGCGCAGCAGGCCGAGGTTCTTGCGCTTGAACTCGGCTTCCAGCGCCTTGGCGCCCGGCGTGTCCGACGGCTGGCCCATGGCCTTGGCCATCATTTCCGAGAACGCCGCCATCGAGCTGCTCATCTCGACCAGGGTGGTGTTCTTCGCCAGCACCATCTCGGTCTTCTCGCGCGTGCCGGCGCGCGTCGTGTAGTCGACCGTGTAGACCTCGCCGGTGATGCCGGCGTGGGTCTCGGTCCTGCCGGTGGCGTTCAGGCCGTGATACTCGGCGATGTCGTCGAGCCCGGTGTCGAGCTTTGCGGCATTGGCCATCGCGCCGCCGAGCATCTTCATCATCGAGCCCATGTCCAGCACCATGGTCTCGGCACCGTTCTCGACGATGCTGTACATCTTGCCGTCGCGGAAGATCGAATAGCCTGCCGGGGCATCGGCGTCTTTCTTGCCCAGCGGGGTCATGCGAAGCTTGTCGCCGTCGAAGTCGAACTGGATGCGCTGGGCATCGGCGCCGCTGCCGGACTGGAATTCGACACTGCCGCCGGCCAGCAGGTCCGGGGCGGTCAGCAGCGGGACAAGCAGGGCCAGCGGCAGCAGCCTGCGACGAAATGGACGGGCCATGGCGGTCTCCGGAAGAAGGTGGGTAGACGTGCCGTCGGCACGCTTACCTTCAAATACGAGAACTGCGGCGATTTCCCATCACGGACATGGACGAAAACACGACTCGCGTTGAACCGGCCGATTCCGGCGTGACCCCGATCACGGTGCAGGCAGCCGAACTGGTGCCGCTGTTCTATGCCGACCTGAAACGGCTGTCGCGCCGGGTGCGCTACGGCGCGCCCGGTGCCGAGACGATCCAGACCACGGCGCTGATCCACGAGGCCTGGCTGAAGCTGCATGCCACCCGGCACTGGCAGAACCGCCAGCATTTCCTGCGCGCCGCGGCGCTGGCGATGCGCCAGGTGCTGGTCGACGATGCCCGCGCCCGGCTCGCCGAAATGCGCAATCACGGGGTCCGGCCACTGCCGATCGAGGCGGCGTCAGACGTGGCGGTCGACGCCCCGGACGAACGGCTGGTCGCCGTCGATCAGGCGCTGTCGGAACTGGCCGCGTTCAGTCCGCGGCTGGCGCAGACCGTCGAATGCCGCTACTACGCCGGCTACACCGAGGCCGAGACCGCCGAGGCGCTGGGCGTCAGCATCGCCACCGTGCAGCGCGACTGGACCAAGGCCCGCGCCTGGCTGTTCCAGCGCCTGAAGGCGTCGGACTGAAGCCGGACTACGGCGCCGACCTCGGCTTTTCGCCCAAGGCCGCCACTGGCGGCACATGGACGCAGCCTGCGGTCCGCGGCCGCAAGCGCCGCAGGGCGGATCGCGACCCGCCGCCTTTGACGTTCGCGCGAACCCGGGTTGCACGGCGGCGCGAAGGTCATGGCGGGTCGCGACCCACCCTACGGTGTGGATGCCAATTTTTCGCGCAATGCGCTGACCTGCGGCACATAGATCGCGGCGGGTGGCCCGACCGCCTTCAGCACCGCATCGGCCTGATCGAGCCGCTTGATCGCCGTCGGCTTGTCGCCCGCTGCGGCCAGCCGCCGTGCCTGCGCCATGTGGGCGATGGCGCGCAGCAGATGCTGCGGCGGAAAATTCGCGGCGACCCGCGCTTCCATGTCGTCGAGCGTCGCGCGTGCTGCCTCGGCGCTGCCGGTCGCGGCCTGGGCTTCGCCGAGGCCGCCCTGCGCGGCCAGCGCGTTCAGGCTGTTGTCGCCGGCGTACTGGCGCGCCAGCGCCAGGGCTTCGTCGAGCAGCGGCAAGGCTTCGGCCGGCCGCTCCAGCCGCAGGTTCAGCTTGCCGAGGTTGTTCAGCAGTGCCGCCAGCGCCGCCGATGGCCCGAACAGCGCGCGCCGGGTATCGAGCGCCTTGCGGTACAGGCTTTCCGCTTCGGCGAAGCGCTGCTCGCGCACCTCCAGCGCCGCCCAGTTGTTCAGGGTGTTCAGGGCATCGACGCCCTGGGTGGCGTCGAGCGCCTCCCAGACCCGCCACGAACGCTCGAACAGGCTGCGCGCCTCGACGAGCCGGTTGGCCTGGAAGTAGGCGACCGCCAGGTTGTTGAGCACGATGCCGGTCTCCGGATGACGATCGCCGGACAGCGCCATCCGTTCGGCCAGCACCGCTTCGAGCGTGGCGATGCCGGCGTCGGTGCGGCCATCGGCACGTTCCAGCTGGGCCTGGGTCAGCCGGCTTTCGAGCAGGCGGTTGCGATGCCGCGCCGGGTCCTTGAGCCAGTAGGCCTGGGCTTCGGCCAGCAGGGTCGCGGCCTCCGCGCTGCGGCTCATCCGCAGCAGGCATTGCGACAGGTCGTAGCGGGCCTGGGCGGCGACATCGGGATCGACCGCCGGCTGGCGGATCACCTGCTCGAACAGCGGCACGGCACCGGCGTAATCGTTGAACGAGAAGTACAGCTGGGCCAGCGCCAGCATGGTGCCGCCGGCGCCCTTGGGGTCCTTCGCGAAATTGGCGGCCAGCCGCGTCGCGCCCTTGTCGAGCAGCTGCTTGGGCGTGAAGGTGTCGGCACCCGGCGTCTCGCCGGCCACCCGGAACAGGGTCAGCAGATAGTCCTTGACGGCGGCATTGCGCGCCGCTTCCTCGCGCGCCAGATCGCGCTCCTGCGCGGCCTCCTTTGCCTTGTAGGCGATGCCGCCGGCAGCGGCCAGCAGCGCCAGCAGCACGGCGGCGGCGGCGGCAAAGCCGATCCGGTGCCGGCGCAGCAGCCGGCCGATCAGGTAGGCCGGCGCTTCGCCGCGGGCGATCACCGGACGGCCGTCGAGATGGCGGCGCAGGTCCTCGGCCAGCGCTTCGGCGCTGCCGTAGCGATCCGCTGGCCGGCGGCGCAACGCCTTCAGCACGATGGCATCGAGATCGCCGCGCACGGCGCGCGCCGCCGGGCCGGCCAATGTCGTGCTCGGCGCGGCGACGTCGTGGCTGGCCAGCCGTTCCAGCGCCCGCTGCACGCCGCTGCCGGCCAGCTGCCACGGCGTCCGTTCGGTCAGCAGCTGGTAGAGCATCACGCCGAGCGCGTAGACATCGGTGGCCGCGGTCACCGCGCCGCCGGTGAGCTGTTCCGGTGCGCAGTAGTCCGGCGTCAGGCGCAGCGCCAGCGTCACTTCGGCGCCCGGCGCATCGACCGGCTTGGCGATGCCGAAATCGAGCAGCTTCGGCTGACCGCTGTCCGTGACCAGCACGTTGGCCGGTTTCAGGTCGCGGTGGACGATCAGGTGCCGGTGGGCATGCGCGACGGCGTCGCAGACGCGCAGGAAGCGGGTCAGCTTCTGCGCCAGCGGCAGGCTTCGGGTCGCCTCGTCGAAGCGCTGGCCGTCGACCAGCTCCAGCACCGCATAGGGCCGGCCGGCGTGGACGCCGCCGTCGTAGAGCCGGGCGATGTCGGGATGCTCGAGCCGCGCCAGCAGCCGGCGCTCGGCGGCGAAGCGGCGCAGGTCGTCGCCTTCGTCGGGACGGCGCAGCAGCTTCAGCGCGGCGCGCTGCTCGTAGCTGCCATCGGCACGCTCGACCCGATAGACCTCGCCGGAGCCCCCCTGCCCGAGCAGGTCGATCACCCGCCAGGCGCCGACCCGCTCGCCGCCCTGCAGCAGCGCTGCCGGCCCGGCTGCGGCGGACAGGAATTCGCGGCTTTCGGCTTCCGCTGCCAGCCAGCGTTCCAGCTCGGCCCGCATCTGCGGATCAAGCCCCTGGGCGGCGATGAACGCGGCACGCTCGGCGTCCGGCAGATCGAGCACCTGATCGAGCAGGGCTTCGAGTTGCGACCACTGCTGCGCTGTCGGGGTATCGGCGGCCATCGGCGGAATCGGCGTCTGCGGAACGGCCGCGATTATGTCAGTGCCGGTTGTCAGTCGCGCGTCAACGGCCCGCGACACGGGGCGACTTCAGGGCGACTTCAGGGCTGGTACGCGGTTGTGCAAAGCCCGGCCGCTAGGCAGCATCCGGGAAGACCGCACGGCAGATGCGGCCCGCCCGATCCGAGGAGAAGACATGACCGAGAAGACCGTCCCCACGGCTGCCGAACTGCTCAGGGACGCGCCCAGGAACTGGGGCCGCTGGGGCGCCGAAGACGAAATCGGCGGCCTGAACTTCCTGACCCAGGCCGAGGTGTTGCGCGGCGTCGCCGCAGTACGCCAGGGCAAGACCTATACCTTGCAGATTCCGATGGGCAAGCCGGGCGGCGATCCGGTCTGGCCCGGCCGCAACCAGGCACAGCGCATCAACGTGCTCGACGAGGGCCACTTCCTGTGCGGCAAGGGTCCGGAGTTCCCGGGCGGCCTGCACTACGCCGACGACGTGATGTTCATGTACCTGCAGGGCTCGACCCAGTACGACGCGCTCGGCCACGTCTGGTGCGACGGCAAGCTGTACAACGGCTTCGACGCCAGCACCACGATCGGCGGCATGGCCAAGGCCAGCGTCTATCCGCTGGCCGAACGCGGCATCGTCGGCCGCGGCGTGCTGATCGACATGGCCCGCCATCGCGGCAAGTCGGTGCTCGACCCCGGCGAGACCTTCAGCCATCTGGACCTGCTCGACGCCGCTGCCCGGCAGGGCGTGAGCATTCAGAAGCACGACATCCTGATCATCCGCACCGGCTGGATCGGCAGCTTCTACGAGCGCGACCGGGTCGAGTTCTACAAGAATTTCGTCGAGCCGGGCCTGACCTACTCGCCGGAGCTGGTGCGCTGGTTCCACGAGATGGAAATCCCCAACCTGGTCACCGACACGATCGCCAACGAGGTGACCATGGACCCGGTGAGCGGTGTCGCGCTGCCGCTGCACATCGCGCTGATGTCGAACCTCGGCGTGACCTTCACCGAGATCTGCCAGCTCGATGGCCTGGCCGACGACTGCGCCGCCGACGGCCAGTGGAGCTTCCTGTACGTGGCGGCACCGCTGAAGGTGGTCAACGGCAGCGGCGCGCCGGTCAACCCGGTGGTGATTCGCTGACACCGGGCGCCGGCAACTGCGAAAATGGCGGCGTCGAACGACTGCCCGGAGACCGCTGTCCCAGGCGGTCTGCACCGCCCGCGATGCAGACTGCAACGCCAGCGCAGGCCCGGTTGTCGCGGTCGGCGAACATGACACCGCAAGTCGCGGGGGATTCGGTCAGCGGCACCGTCCGTTCCCCCGCGGCGCCATCACGAACGAACAGGAGACGCATCCAGTGAGTCAGCCGACATCCACGATCATCTACACCCTCACCGACGAGGCTCCGCTGCTGGCGACCGCATCGTTCCTGCCGATCATCGAAACCTTCACCGCCCCGGCCGGCATCTGCGTGAAGGCCAGCGACATCTCGGTGGCGTCGCGCATCCTCGCGGCGTTTCCGGAGCACCTGCGTGAAGACCAGCGGGTGCCGGACGAACTGGCCGCGCTCGGCAAGCTGACCCTGAGCCCGGACGCCAACATCATCAAGCTGCCGAACATCAGCGCCTCGGTGTCGCAGCTGGTGGCGGCGATCAGGGAACTGCAGTCGCAGGGCTACGCGGTGCCGGACTACCCGGAAGCGCCGAAGACCGACGAGGACAAGGCGATCCGGGCGCGCTACGCGAAGATCATCGGCTCGGCCGTCAACCCGGTGCTGCGCGAAGGCAACTCGGACCGCCGCGCACCGAAGGCGGTCAAGGAGGCGGCGCGCAAGAACCCGCACTCGATGGCCGAATGGAGCCAGGCGTCGCGCAGCCACGTCTCGCACATGATGCACGGCGACTTCTATCACGGCGAAAAGTCGATGACCCTCGACCGCGCCCGCACCGTGAAGATGGAACTGCTCACCAAGAGCGGCAAGACGCTGGTGCTGAAGGACAAGGTGCCGCTGCTCGATCGCGAGGTGATCGACAGCATGTTCATGAGCAAGAAGGCGCTGTGCGCGTTCTACGAGCAGCAGATCGAGGATGCCCGCAAGGCCGGCGTGATGTTCTCGCTGCACGTCAAGGCGACGATGATGAAAGTGTCGCACCCGATCGTCTTCGGCCACTGCGTGAAGATCTTCTACCGCGAAGCCTTCGAGAAGCACGGCAAGGTCTTCGAGGAACTGGGCGTCAATGTCAACAACGGCATGGTCGATCTGTACAACAAGATCACCAGGCTGCCGCAGAGCCTGCAGGACGAGATCAAGCGCGATCTGCACGCCTGCCACGAGCATCGCCCGGAACTGGCGATGGTCGACTCATCCAAGGGCATCACCAACTTCCACTCGCCGAACGATGTGATCGTCGATGCCTCGATGCCGGCGATGATCCGCAACGGCGGCAAGATGTACGGCGCCGACGGCCGCCTGAAGGACGTCAAGGCGGTGATGCCGGAATCGACCTTCGCCCGCATCTACCAGGAGATGATCAACTTCTGCAAAACCCACGGTGCGTTCGATCCGAGGACCATGGGCACGGTGCCGAACGTCGGGCTGATGGCCCAGCAGGCCGAGGAATACGGCAGCCACGACAAGACCTTCGAGATTCCCGAGGATGGTGTGGCCAACATCACCGACGTCGACAGCGGTGAAGTGCTGCTCAGCCAGAACGTTGAGCAGGGCGATATCTGGCGCATGTGCCAGGTCAAGGACGCCGCGATCCGCGACTGGGTGAAGCTGGCCGTGACCCGTGCCCGCCAGTCCGGCATGCCGGCGGTGTTCTGGCTCGACCCGTACCGCCCGCACGAGCACGAGCTGATCCAGAAGGTCGTCAAGTACGTGCAGGAGCACGACATCAAGGGCCTGAAGATCGAAATCATGTCGCAGGTGCGCGCCATGCGGTACACGCTGGAGCGCGTGATCCGCGGCCAGGACACCATTTCGGTCACCGGCAACATCCTGCGTGACTACCTGACCGACCTGTTCCCGATCATGGAACTCGGCACCAGCGCCAAGATGCTGTCGATCGTGCCGCTGATGGCCGGCGGCGGCATGTATGAAACCGGCGCCGGCGGCTCGGCCCCGAAGCACGTGCAGCAGCTGATCGAGGAAAACCACCTGCGCTGGGATTCGCTCGGTGAATTCCTGGCGCTGGCCGTCAGTCTCGAGGACCTCGGCATCAAGACCGGCAACGACAAGGCCAAGCTGCTGGCGAAGACCCTCGACGCGGCGACCGGCAAGCTGCTCGACAACCGCAAGTCACCGAGCCCGAAGACCGGCGAACTCGACAACCGCGGCAGCCAGTTCTACCTGTCGCTGTACTGGGCACAGGAACTCGCAGCCCAGACCGACGACGCCGGACTGGCAGCGACGTTCGCGCCGCTGGCCCAGCAGCTGGCCGACCACGAGAAGACCATCGTCGCCGAGCTGACCGCCGTGCAGGGCAAGCCGGTCGACATCGGCGGCTACTACCACCCGGACCCGGCGAAGCTCGCCGCCGCGATGCGCCCGAGCGCCACCTTCAACGCCGCGCTCGCCTCGCTGTGAACCGCCGTCCCGGCGCGCCGCAGCCTGCGGCGAGCCGGGAGGACCCGTCGACGGAACGCATTCACCATTACTGGCGGGTCGTCGTCGGCCCGCCGCAACCTGCACGGCAGCAACAGCCCGCGGACGCCGCCGTCAGCCATGGCGCAGGGTCAGCAGCAGGTGGACAGCCAGCACCAGACTGGCCAGGCACAGCAGTCCCGACATCGCGATCGCCCAGCGCCGCGAGTACGAGGCCGGCCGATCAATCACCGGCAGGGTGGCGATGAAGCGGGCGTGCTGGACCGCCGCCGCCGCCATCGACAGCGCACCAAGGAGCACGAAGCACACGCCCAAAGCGCCCGACACCCCGGCATCCTGGACCAGCCCGGCGTTGCCGCGCTCGGCAACGATCAAACGCAGGAACAGCCCGAACTTCGCGACGACGAAGCCGAGGCCGACGATGGCGATGCCGGTTCGCACCCAGGCCAGCAGGGTCCGTTCGGAAGCGAAGAACACGCGTGGATCGGAAGTCATCAGCTAAAGAATCGGGGTCAGATACACATTTTCGGGAGCACGACGAGATGAGCACGGCAACCCATCCCTGGCATCGACAGTACACAGCCGGCCGCCCGCTCGCACCCGAAGTCGAGCACGGCGATGCGCTGTCGATGTTCCGCGCCGCCGTCGCCCGCGCTGCATCGGCACCGGCGATCCACTATTTCGACAGCACGCTGTCGTTCGCCGAGGTCGACGCGCAGAGCGATGCGCTGGCCTGCGCGCTGCTCGCCCGCGGTGTCGGCCGTGGCGATCGCATCGCGCTGGTGCTGCAGAACATTCCGCCGTTCGTGATCGCGCTGATCGCGGCCTGGAAGCTCGGCGCCATTGCCGTGTCGATCAATCCGATGAACCGCGAGCGCGAACTGGCGCTGCTGTTCGGCGACTGCACACCGAAGGCGGTGATCGGCCACGAGACCGCCTGCCGCGACAGCCTCGCCCGCGTGCTCGAAGCCCGGCCGGCGACGATCGTCGTCACCACCTCCGAGCTGGACTACCAGACGCGCCATGACCCGCGCCTGCTCGCCGGCATCGAGCGCCACCGCGCCGACGGCGTCCCGGACTTCGCCGAACTGGTCGCCCGCCATCGCGGCCAGCGGCCGCCACCGGTGGCGCTCGACGCGGCCGACATCGCGCTGCTGGTCTACACCTCCGGCACCACCGGCCTGCCGAAAGGCGCGATGAACACGCATGGCAATGTCGCGTTCACCGCGCAGGTCTATCGCGACTGGATCGGCCTGCACGACGGCGACGGCATCCTCGGCATCGCGCCGCTGTTCCACATCACCGGGCTGATCGGCCATATCGCGCTGAGCCTGCTGATCGCCGCGCCGCTGACACTGACTTACCGCTTCGAGCCGGGCGTGATGCTCGACGCGCTGCGCGAACGGCAGCCGGCGTTCACGATCGGCGCGATCACCGCGCTGCTGGCGCTGATGAATCATCCGGCCGCGCGGCGCGACAGCCTGGCCAGCCTGCGGGCGATCTACTCCGGCGGCGCGCCGATCGCCCCGGCCGTGGTCGAGCAGTTCGAAGCCAAGTTCGGCCACTACATCCGCAACGCTTACGGCATGACCGAATCGACGTCGCCGGCCACCATCTGCCCGGTCGACAGGCGGGCGCCGGTCGACCCGCTGTTCGGCGCGCTGAGCATCGGCGTGCCGACCTACCGCACCGACATCCGCATCGTCGATGCCGACACCGGCGCGCCGCTGGCGGATGGCGAAGCCGGCGAGATCCTCATCCGCGGCCCGCAGGTGGTGCCCGGCTACTGGGGCAAGCCGGACGCCACGCGTGACGCGATCCGCGACGGCTGGCTGCATACCGGTGATATCGGGGTACTCGACGCCGACGGCTGGCTGTATCTGGTCGACCGCAAGAAGGACATGATCAACGCCGCCGGCTACAAGGTCTGGCCGCGCGAAGTCGAGGACGTGCTGTACACCCACCCGGCCGTCCGCGAAGCCGCCGTGGTCGGCATGCCGGACGCCTATCGCGGCGAAACGGTGAAAGCGGTGCTCAGCCTGAAGGCCGGCGCGCAAGCCAGCAGCGCCGAGATCATCGCCCACTGCCGCGAACGCATGGCGGCGTACAAGGTGCCGCGCATCGTCGAATTCATTCCGGAATTGCCGAAGACGGTGACCGGCAAGATCCTGCGCCGCGAGCTGCGCGGCTGAAGCGGCGGTTTCCCTGAAGAGGAGCAAGACGATGGCGAACAAGGTCCTGATTGCCGGAGCCAGTGGCGTCGTCGGTGCCAGCGCAGTGGATGCTTATCTGGCCGCAGGCTGGGAAGTGGTGGCGCTGTCGCGACGTCCGCCCGAAGTCGATTCGCCGCAACCGTTCCAGCACCTGGCCTGCGACCTGCGCGATGCCGCCTCGTCGCGGGCCGCGCTGGCGACCTTGCAAGGCGTCACCCATGTCGTCTACGCCGCCCTGTTCGAGCAGCCCGGCCTGATCGCCGGCTGGCAGGACGCCGAGCAGATGCGCACCAACCTGGCGATGCTCGACCACTGCCTGACGCCGCTGCTGGAGAACAAGGCCAACCGGATCATGCATGTCAGCCTGCTGCAGGGCACCAAGGCCTACGGCATCCATCTGCACCCGATGCCGATCCCGGCCCGCGAGCGCGCCCCGCGCGATGCCCACGCGAACTTCTACTGGCTGCAGGAAGACTGGCTGCGCGCCGCGGCCGATGGTCACGGCTTCGGCTGGACCATCCTGCGCCCGCAGCTGATCCTTGGCCGCGCCCACGGCGTGGCAATGAACCTGATCCCGGTGCTCGGCGCCTACGCCGCGATCTGCAAGGAAACCGGCCGGTCGTTCGGCTTCCCCGGCGGCGTCAGCTACGTCTGGGAAGCGGTCGACGCCCGCCTGCTCGCCAAGGTCTTCGTCTGGGCCTCCGACGCCGAGGTCGCCCGCGGCCAGCATTACAACGTCACCAACGGCGATGTCTTCGAATGGCGCAACCTGTGGCCGGCGATCAGCGCCGCGCTCGGCGTCGAACCGGGCCCGGACGCGCCCCTCCCGATGGCCGAATTCCTGCCCGCCCATGCCGCGGTCTGGGACCGCGTGGTCGCCCGGCACGGCCTGCGCCCGGTGCCGCTGGCGGCGCTGCTCGGCGAATCCCATCACTACGCCGACTTCTGCTTCGCCTGCGGCGCCACCACCGCGCCGCCGCCGGCCTTCGTCAGCGCGATCAAGCTGCGCCGTGCCGGCTTCACCGAGGTCTGCGACACCGAGGACACGTTCGGCTACTGGATAGCGGACTTCCAGCGGCGAGGGTATTGCCGAGGGCTTGAACACGCTGGCGGCGGCACGGCCGGCCGCTTTCGGCAGCCGGCATTCGCCTGAAAGCAGCCAGCGAACCCTGTCCATCGGAAGCGCGTGCGGGTCGCAGGTCCGGATATGCCACCCGTCGAAGCCGATGCCCGCTGCCGGCGCCCGATCGCCCCGGAGCATCACCACGCGCCACGGTCACCGATGCCTCGGAACAGCGGGCGTATAGTCGTGCGCACCGGCAACCTGGAAACTTATCCATGCAGGCAAACAGCATACGGATTGCCGGCACTGCCCTCGGCGAGCACCGCCATATCTGCGCCTTCTACAACAGCCGCGACGAGGCCTATCGCATACTGCTGCCGTTCGTGAAGGAAGGTTTCGCGTGCGGCGACCGTGCGTTCCACGTCGTCGATCCGGCGCTGCGCGACGACCACCTGCACCGTCTGCAAGACGCGGCCATCCCGACCGAGTCGGCGCAGCGCTCGGGTCAATTCCGCCTGGGCGACTGGAACGAGGTCTACTTCGCCGACGGCGGCTTCGATCAGGAGCGGATGCTGGCGCTGCTCGACGACGCGCTCAACCACGCGACGGAGCCGCAACCGCTGCTGCGCCTGGTCTGCGACATGCAGTGGGCGCTGCAGGACCGTCCCGGCACCGACGCGCTGCTCGAGTACGAAAGCCGCTTCAACCATGTGTTGCGGCCCGGCGGGGACGTGGTCGTGTGCTGCTACGACCTGTCCAGGTTCAGCGCCGGCCTGATCCTGGACGTGCTGCGCACGCACCCGATGGTGATCCTGGGCGGCGTGCTTCAGGTCAATCCGTTCTTCGTGCCGCCCGAACAGTTCCTGCGCGAACTGCGCGCGCAGCGGCAGGAGGAACGTGACCGGACCTGACGAAGAGCTGTTACGACTTCGCAACACGCTGCGCGATCTGCTCGCGCTCGGTGCGGTGCCGCTGATCTGGGTCGGCGCGTCGCCGGCCAAGGTGATCGGCAGCTCCCTCGATCTGATCGTCTCCGCACTGCGGCTCGATCTTGCGTTCGCATCGGTCGCCGATCCGCGCGACGGCGCGGCGCTTCAATCCGCGCGCGCACCGGCGCAAGCCGACGCCGCGAACCGCGCGGGAGAAATCGGCAGCGCGTTCGCGTCGCTCATGAACGCGCGGGGCCCGATTCGCGCGGCCAGTCCGCTGGACGGGCGCGCGCTCAACCTGCGCGTGGTCCCGCTGAGCATCGACGAACCGGGCGTGGTGATCGCGGCGGCGCAGCGCGCCGATTTCCCCAGCGATACCGACAACCTCCTGCTCGCCGCCGCCTGCACGCAGCTCAGCATCTGGCTGCGCGGCGAACGCCTGCACCTGGAACGCGAGCGCGCAGTCGCAGCACTCGCCGAGCGCGAGCGCCAGAAGCGCGAACTGGAAGATGAGAACGTCTACCTGCGCGAGGAAATCCAGTCCGCGATTTCGCAGAGCGGCACCATTGGCCGGTCTGCGGCGCTCAGGCAGGTGCTGGGGCAGATCGCGCAGGTCGCGCCCACCGAGGCCACGGTGCTGATCTTCGGCGAGTCCGGCACCGGCAAGGAACTGCTCGCGCGGGAAATCCACGAACGCAGCGCGCGTGCCGGCCGCGCGCTGATCAAGGTCAATTGCAGCGCGATCCCCAAGGACATGTTCGAGAGCGAGTTCTTCGGCCACGTGCGCGGGGCGTTCACCGGCGCGCTGCGCGACCGGCCCGGGCGCTTCCAGGCCGCGCACGGCGGCACCATCTTTCTCGATGAAGTCGGCGATCTGCCGCTGGAGCTACAGCCCAAGCTGCTGCGCGTGCTGCAGGAAGGACAGTACGAGCGCGTCGGCGATGACGTGACGCGCGAGGTCAACGTGCGCGTGATCGCCGCCACCAATCGTGATCTTCCTGCCGCGATCGCGGCAGGACTCTTTCGCGAGGACCTGTACTACCGGCTCAATGTCTTTCCCATCACCATCCCGCCGCTGCGCGAGCGCAGCGAGGACATCCCGCTGCTCGCGGCGCATTTCGCCGCACAGGCCGCGCGACGCCTGGGGCTGCCGGAACCGAGGCTGGGCGCCGCACAGTGCGCAGCACTCCAGCGCTATCGCTGGCCGGGCAACATCCGTGAACTCGGCAATCTGGTCGAGCGCGCCGTGATTCTCGGCGGGCCGGGCCCGCTGCGGCTGGATCAGGTGCTGCCGGATGGGCGCGCGACGCTTGCAGGCGCACCCCGCCTACAGCCCGAGCCGGACGCCGAAGCCATCGTTTCGGAAACCGAATGGCGCGCCCGCGAGTGCGCCAACATCCGCGCCGCGCTCAAGCGCGCCAAGGGCCGCATCCACGGTCCGGACGGTGCTGCGGAACTGCTCGGACTCAAACCGTCCACGCTCGCCTCGCGCGTCAAGGCGCTGAAGGTCCGGATCGAGAGCTGAGCTGCGCGTGACTTCGAGGGTAGCGCTGCGCGTGCGCACGCGCATTGTTCGCGACCGGCAGATACCAGCCCATAGCAGACGTTTAGAAGCCGCCCCATTGGAAAAGGAGCCGCGTATTGATATTGAGTCCCTATCGAACGGCTCCTCTGCGTTAGCGTCAACGCGGATTCATTTTCGTCTGGACGCCAAGACCAAGGCGTGCCATTTTCCTCTTCCATATAAGGATCACGCTGAGGGGGAAGCTGTGACCGCTTTGCAAAACCCATTTGACATCGACGACGCTGAGGTAGCTGACGAGAATCTCAAGGAGTTCGCGAAGATCCTTGAGAAAATCGATGCACCGTTAGCGGCTGTTCTGTCCGCAAGACTGACTGAATTTAGCCGAGGCACACCCATCAAGAACGACGTTATCTGGAACGAGCTGCTGACCGCCGCGGAGAAGAATCCATGAGCGGATGGTTCATCCAGGAAATCGCGATCGAGGGGTTCCGCGGCATTAACAATCAGGGTGCCCCGCTGGAGCTGAAGTTCAAGACGGATCACATCAACTCCGTGTTTGCACCTAATGGCGTCGGCAAGTCCTCTATCTTTGAGGCGGTGCACTACGCGGTCTTCGACAGAATCCCCAGGCTTGATGATCTGCCGCAAGCGGAGAAAGGTAAAGACTACTACCTGAATCGATTCCACCCCAGCGCCACGGGGACGATTTCCTTGGTACTAGTTCCCGCAGGCGGTGGCACGGCCACCAAAATCACGGTCGTCCGTGACGCTGCCGGAGTACGAGCCGTCAAAGCACCGCCAGGTGTCGACGGTGAGAAGATCCTGTCTGAACTCAGGCGAGAGTTCATCCTGCTCGACGGAAGGACTTTCCGCGATTTCATTGAGCTGAAGCCCACAGATCGCGGACGTTCCTTTGCCGGCCTGCTGGGGCTCCGGCCTTATTCAACACTCAACCTTGCCTTGCAGAGCCTGTCCAATACACGGGCATTTAACAACCACTTTGGGACAGCCGGCAAAGGCCATGCGCAGGCCAGGGTGGAAGCCAGCCGAAAGTCGGCGGCCGAGAATCTCGCGGCGGCCTACAAGAACCTCGTGGGAGAAGACCTCGATCCTGCCCTCAAAGAAGCCGACCTGCTCATAAAGGCCCATTCCGCACTTTGCGGTATCGAACTTCTCAAGCCGCTGTGTTCCGGCAAGATGTTCGAGCAGATCGATGCCAATGCCTGTAACGAGGCAGCCAAGAACGCGGAGGGCGGCCCCGAGCGCGACCGTCTTTCCACGTTAGTCAAGGCGCAGACCGATTTGTTTGAAGCGATAGGAAAGCTTCCTTCGGCTGAGATTATGGACCGGATGGTTCTGTCCGCGCAGGCACGCGACCAAGCCCTGCAGCAGACCCAAGGCAAGATTTTCCGGGATCTCTATACCCTTAGCGAACAGATTATTGCGTCGGATGCGTGGCTGGATAAGACCCACTGTCCAACTTGCGATCGCGCCGGGCAGCATTCAGTGCTGGACCACGTTCGCAAGCGCCTGGGTGCGTTCGAGGCCGTCAAGGACGCTGGAACGAAAGTGGCGCATGAATGGGCATCCTCCAATGTCATTGCCTCGGCCAAGCTCGAAGGCGACTGCCTCGCGGACGGAGAAGCGCGTCTGATCGAGGTGGCGGACAGAGACGGCTCACAGGGAGAGCTGACGGAAGCTCAGGCCAACGAGCTCAAGAACCGTATCGAATTGATCCGAGCTCGAGCCAAGGTGACGCTCGACGAAGTTGCCATGGAGAGGAGCGAGCTTGAAAAGAAGTTACCGGCGAAGCTGACCATTGTCGTTGAGAAGATCGAGGCCGCCAGACGCTTGCAGACGAATCTTCAAGTTCGGCGCGACGCCGACGCAGAACTGATCGAGCTCGGAGCGCAAATTGCAGCCATCACCCGGGTCAAGACTTTCCTGGATGCTGCATCCAAGCAGATCGCCGATGCGGACTCACGGGCGGCTGTGCGGCGGCTCCAGGCCATCGAACCGAAGTTCCGCGACTTCTTCCGCGCCATCATGCATGCGGATGTTGTACCCGCCATTTCCAAGAAGCTGGGATCGGAAGAGCTGCACATTTCTCTGGCGGAGTTCTGGACATTGAAGGATCTGTCCGCGCCTGCGCTGTTGTCCGAGAGCTTCCGAAATGCCTTCGCGATCAGCGTCTATCTCGCGGCTGCGGCACTGTATGCTGGCGATGCGCGGTTCCTGATCTTGGACGACATCACCTCGAGCTTCGATTCCGGGCACCAGCTCCTGCTTATGAATGTCCTGCGCGATCAATTTGCTCGTCCCGGCAATGCCGCAGGACCGCAGGTAATTATCCTCAGTCATGACACCGCTTTGGAAAAACTTTTCAATACCAACAGCAACGCTGGCGGTTGGTACCACCAGAACATTCAGGGCACACCTCGTACAGCCGTCCTGCCGCAGTCGAACGCGGTCACTAAAATCCGAGATGCGACGCTGGCGCACCTTCATGCTGGCAATGTCGATGACGCCGCGCTGCGTATTCGACAGTACCTCGAATTTAAGCTCATGGAAGTTATCTCGAAGGTCAACATCGCGGTGCCGATGGACATTGCCTTCAGCGACGACAAGCGGATGGCCGGGAATCTCATCAACTCCATCAAGGCCGAGGTCGAACTCCATCATGCCGCTGGTAAACTGATTCTTACTCCATTGCAGCAGACAGGACTGAATGCGGCCGTAGCGACAATTGTCGGTAACTATTTATCCCACTGGTCCACCGGACAGCTCCATATGTTCACGGCGGCAGCTCTGAAAGGCGTCATGTCCTCGATCGAGGACTATTGCCGCTGCTTTCAGTTTGAAGACCCGCCTGGCTCTGGTTTCCGCTTCTACAAGTCGCTTTCAAGAAAGACCTAGACCATGTTTACGGTCGCCTGTGACACCGGAGCTCTGGTAATTCAGCAGCAATGTGGTAACAGCTATGCGGCTTCCGGGGGCTGGAATGCGAAGCTCGACAGCCTGCAGCGGAGCGGCAGCTGGCATCGCTTGTTTCTGTGTTCAGGAACTCTGAGCGTAGGCCAGCGGCGCTCTTTCCCCACCTCGTAGCGCGAGGTGCGGTCCCATGGTCGAACGGCCGCTCATGGCACCTCAGAGACGGTCGTAGTCGCGTGACTCAGCGAGCTGCCCCTTGATCGCTTCATGCTACTTGCTGATCACGAAGGGCGAGAACCTTATCGGCTGAGTGAGTATCCGCGACGAGGTTTCGCGAGGCCCGCGACATTTCGCAGTGGCCCGACAGCGCCAGCGCCTAAAAGCGTTCGACTCGGCGCGAGACGGCTCCTTGCATATACGGCGCAGAGACGCCCACGCACGGACTTCTAACACGCCCCCGCACGAGCGCCTTCGCGGCACCACACGGTGCTGCCGACTTGGCTCGCGATCTGGACACCGCATACCGCTACGGCCGGTGCATTGCCGGGATCGCACTGCGCCTGCGCGGCGCGTCCTCGCTGAATCTCGTTGCGGACGGCAACGAGATGTCGCTGATTCGCGAAATCCCGCTGCAAGCCGATCGCGCAAGTGCTTGATTACAAATGGAGCGTCGCTTGGCACATCCGCTGCAATCACCCTGTTGCCGACGATCCGCTCGTGGCGCGATTCAAAGCACGTTTCATTCCTTCTCAAGCAACAGGAGTTCGATCATGGTCACGACCGCACTGTGGGTTCGCATGGAAGCCAAGCCCGGCAAGGAAAAAGAAGTCGAGGCATTTCTGCTCGGGGGCCGTCCGCTGGTGATGGAAGAGCCGGCGACGATCGCCTGGTTCGGCGTGAAGCTCGGACCTTCGAGCTACGCGATCTTCGATGTCTTTCCCAACGATGCCGGCCGCCAGGCGCATCTGTCCGGAAAAGTCGCGGCGGCGCTGATGGCCAAGGCGCCCGAGTTGTTCTCGCAGCCGCCGAGCATCGAGAAGCTCGACGTGCTCGCCTCCAAGCTGCCCGGCTGAATCCACCACCACAACCCGGAGTCCCATCTCATGGAAATCTCACTGGTCACCCTGAAGGACGCCAGGAACATCCTGGCCGCCGCCGAGAAGCGCGCCGTGGAAATCGGCCAGCCGATGAATGTCGCCGTCGTCGATGCCGGCGGCAATCTCATCGCGCACGAGCGCATGGACGGCGCGTGGATCGGCAGCGTCGATATCTCGATCAACAAGGCGTTCACCGCGCGCGCCTTCAACATCGCGACCAAGGACCTGGCGGACAACTCGCAGCCGGGCCAGCAGTTCTTCGGCATCCACGGTTCCAATCACGGCCGCATCATGATCTTCGCCGGCGGCATTCCGCTGAAGAAGAACGGCCATGTGGTCGGCGCCGTCGGCGTCAGCGGCGGTTCGGGCGAGCAGGATCAGACCGTCGCGCAGGCTGGCGTAGCGGCGTTCTGAGCAGGCGTTCGAAGTCGATGGCCAGCGAGGCCGATGGCACCGACCGTTTCGTGCGGGTTCGTGGCGCGCGCGAGCACAACCTGCGCGATGTCGACGTGGACATCCCGCGCGAGGCGCTCGTCGTCTTCTCCGGCGTCTCGGGTTCGGGAAAATCCTCGCTGGCCTTCTCGACGATCTACGCGGAGGCCCAGCGCCGCTACCTCGACTCGGTATCGCCGTACGCGCGCCGGCTGATCCACCAGGTGGGGGTCCCCGACGTCGATGCGATCACCGGCCTGCCGCCGGCGGTCGCGCTGCAGCAGCAGCGCGGCACGCCGAGCGTGCGCTCGTCGGTGGGCAGCGTGACGACCCTGTCGAGCCTGATCCGCATGCTGTATTCGCGCGCGGGGACCTACCCGCCGCGCCAGCCGATGCTCTACGCGGAGGACTTCTCGCCGAACACGCCGCAGGGCGCGTGCCCGGTGTGTCACGGCCTGGGTCACGTCTACGAGACCACCGAGGACCTGCTGGTGCCGGACCCATCGCGCTCGATCGCGCGAGGCGCCGTCGCCGCGTGGCCGCCGGGCTGGCACGGCGGGAACCTGCGCGACATCCTTACCTCGCGCGGCGTCGACATCGAGATTCCCTGGCATCGCCTGCCCAAGGAGACCCGCGACTGGATCCTGTACACCGACGAGCAGCCGACCGTGCCGGTGTGGGCGGGATTCACGCTCGCCGAGGTGCGGGCCGCGCGCCGCCACAAGACCCCGCCCAGCTACCAGGGCACGTTCACCGGCGCGCGTGCCTACGTGCTCCACACCTTCGCCACCACGCAGAGCGCGCTGATGAAGCGGCGTGTCGCCCGCTTCCTGCGCGGCACGCGCTGCGCGTCCTGCGCCGGCAAGCGTCTCAAGCCCGAGGCGCTGTCGGTGCGCTTCGGCGGCCTCGACATCGGCGACCTGAGCCAGCGCTCGCCGCACGAGATCGCGACCTTGCTGGCGCAAGTGGCCGAGGGCCGCTTCGAGGACAGCGCGCAAGGCCGACACTCCGAGGTCGATCGCGCCGCCACCCGGCGGGACCGCGATCGTCGCGCGGACGGCGGGCAGGCCGCGCATACCCAAGCCTTCGACGCCAATCGCACGCCCGTCTTGTCCGAGGAGAAGCGGGTCGCAGCACAACGCATCGCGCGCAATGTCGTCGACCGCATCGCGGTGCTCGAACGCCTGGGGCTCGGTTACCTGTCGATGGACCGGGCCACGCCCAGCCTGTCCGCCGGGGAACTGCAGCGCCTGCGCCTGGCCACGCAGATCCAGTCGCAGCTGTTCGGCGTCGTGTACGTGCTCGACGAGCCTTCCGCGGGCCTGCACCCCGCCGACGGCGAGGCGCTGATCGAAGCGCTGCAGCAGTTGCGCGGCCGGGGCAACTCCGTCTTCGTGGTGGAGCACGACCTCGAGACGATGCGGCGCGCCGACTGGATCGTCGACGTCGGCCCCGGCGCCGGCGAGAACGGCGGCCGCGTGCTGTACAGCGGGCCGCCGGAGGGACTGCGGGCCGTTGCCGACTCGCAGACCGCGCGCGTGCTGTTCGATACGCAACCGGCCGTGGCGGGGCAGCGGCGCCGCGCTACCGCTCAGCTTGGACTGCATGGGATCTCCCGGAACAATCTGCACGAGGTCGACGTGCAGCTGCCGCTTGGCGTCTTCACGGTGGTCACCGGCCTGTCCGGGTCCGGCAAGTCGAGCCTGATCAGCCGGGCGCTCGTGGACCTGGTGCGCGACCACCTGGGTCACGAGGACGCGCCGGCGGACGCGGACCCGGACGCGGATTCCGGCGAGGGCCCGGCAATGGCGGCGCAGCGCACGCGCGGACGACTGATTGGCGATGTCGAGCGGATCCGTCGGCTCGTCGTGGTGGACCAGAAGCCCATCGGCCGCACGCCGCGCTCGAACCTGGCGACCTACACCGGCCTGCTCGACCCGGTGCGGCGCCTGTTCGCGGCCACCCCGGCGGCGCGCGCCAGGCGCTTCGACGCCGGACGGTTCTCGTTCAACGTCGGCAAGGGACGTTGCGCCACCTGCGAGGGCGAGGGCTTCGTCAGCGTGGAGATGATGTTCATGCCATCCGTCTTCGCGCCCTGCCCCACCTGCAAGGGCGCGCGCTACAACGAGGCCACGCTGGCGGTGCAATGGCGCGATCGCTCCATCGCCGACGTGCTGCGGCTGACGGTGGACGAGGCGCTGTCGGTATTCTCCGACCAGCCTGCGGTGCACAAGCCGCTGACGCTGCTGCGTGACCTGGGACTGGGTTACCTGCGCCTCGGGCAGCCGGCGACGGAGTTCTCCGGCGGCGAGGCCCAGCGCATCAAGCTCGCCACCGAGCTGCAACGCGCGCAGCGCGGCGACACGCTGTACGTGCTCGACGAACCCACCACCGGCCTGCATCCGGTCGACGCCGACCGGCTGTTCGCCCAGCTCGACGGACTGGTCGAGCGCGGCAACACCGTGGTCGTCGTCGAGCATGACCTGCGGGTGATCGTGCGCGCCGACTGGGTCATCGATGTCGGGCCGGGGGCTGGTGCGGCGGGCGGCACGATCGTCGCGACAGGGACGCCGGAGAAGGTGGCGCAGTCGAACAATAGCCGCACCGCAGTCTACCTTCGGCGTCACCTGGAAGAGCGGGCGAGCGCTGCCGGCGGAACCTGAGCGGGTCGGGATCTCGACTGTTTCATTCCCGGCGTTTGTGCCAATGGCGCGAGTGCACGCCGAACAGGGCTCCAGTTGCTGAGCCGGTCCTGGCTTCGGTAGTGGAGCAGCCTCGAAATCTGCTGCTCGACGGCATTCGCGACCTGTTCGCGCAGCTGCCAGACGGCGGTTCGGTCTCCTTCCAGACCCTTGAGCGGCGCAGTAGGAATCCGCTGGCCGAAGCCGAAGTAGAAGCGCTGCGGACGAGGCAGCAGCGTCGGGCCGAGCCCTCGGGTAATCGGCGGGAGCATGTCGCCGCCGCGCGTCATTTCTTCGATCCGGGTTCGCGCAGCCAGCCAGCGCCAGGCCCTGGTCCGCATGACATCGTTGGCGTCGAACAGGATCTTGAAGTTCTCGTCCGGGCCGACCGAGCCGAACGGGATGATGTCGTAGCCATGCTCGATGGCCAGCCTGGCAAAGCCGGCGCGCTGCTTCCAGATCAGCTGGTAAGCCTCGCCCTTGCGGCGCATCACCTCGCGTCCGCCACCCGGAAACACCAGCACGCTCTGGCCAGCCTTCATCAGCGCCGAGCAGTTCTCCGGCGTGCCCAGCACCATGCCATGCCGGACCAGAAACCTGCCCCAGCCGGGAACCCGGAAGTGGCCTCGATCACCAAGCCCGCGGAGCATCACGCCGTAGTGGGTATACAGGTGCTCGATCATCAGCGGCGCGTCGGTCAGGCCGTGCAAGCTGTGGTTGCCGACGAACAGCGCCGGACGTGAAAGGTCGAGTTCCCAGAGACCCAGGAACTCGGGGTTGAAGTACCAGCGGGCCAGACGAAAGAACCGCCGCATCCTATCCGGTGACGGCGGCTGGAAATCGAGCGCTTCAGCGCTTGCGGCAGGCATCGGCGGATCTCATGCGGACGCCGGATGATCAACGACCGGCAGCGGCTTTTCGGCGATCAGGCGCGCTTCCTCGAAGGTCAATCCCAAGCCGTGCAGCAGTACCGTCGCTGCGCGACTCGGCGTGCTCTCCGGGTCGACGCCGAGCTGCCTCAGCAGGGCTTGCTGATCGCCATCGGATTCGACCTGGACGGCGACGGCACCGATCACGCTGGCGCCGGCCGCGATGAAACTCATCAGCGGGTCGGGGATCTTGAATCGTCCCTTGGCGATGCCGTTCCGGATGTCGCGCAACAGGCGGACCCCCAGACCGCGTGCGAGTACCCGCGCCGACAGACCTTCGCGAACCAGAAAGCGCCCCCAGAGCGGTTCGCGCCGCGCGCGCAGGATCGTGTGCCGGACGCAGACCGAGATCAGCTCCGCAGGGTCTTCGATGTTCTTTACCAGGCGGTCCAAGGCATCGCCGAACTCCTCGAAAACGGCATCCATCACGGCGGCGTAGATCGCCTCCTTCGACTCGAAGTGGTTGTAGAACGACCCGAAGCCGACGTCGGCTGCTTCGGTGATCTCGTTGATCGCCACGGCGTCCATGCCGCGCTCGGCCATCAGGCGGAACGCGGCTTCCAGCAGCTTTTCGCGGGTTTCGCGCTTGCGCCGAGCCCCGCGCGGTTCGCGTTCCTCGACGGCGATGCCGGCTTGCCGCATGGCCGCCGCTGGCTGGCGTGCGGCATTGCGGGTACCGCGGGATATCGGCTTGCTCACGGCGATCTCGTTGCTTGTTTGATGACTCATTGTAGATCAACAATTCAATGTTGACAAAATTATCAATTATGCGCACGCTGTCATAAATAGCCGATCAGGCGATCACCGTGGAGGAGAATCCCGTGAGCTACACGACCATTCCAAGCCGCTGCCTCAGCGAAGAAGAACTTCACCGTTATCGCGAGGATGGCGTCGTGATGATCAGGAGCGCGATCGACCCGAACTGGCTCGGCCTGATCGAGCACGGCGTGGAGAAGGCGCGCGCGAACCTTTCGCTGCAGGGGCGATTCATGTCGCGCAAGACGCGCGGTTACCAGATGGACACCTTCCTCTGGAAGCACGTCGACGAGATCCGCGACGCGATCTACTACGGTCCCTTTGCGCACTGGGCCCAGCAACTCCTGGGCAGTCGCGAAGTGCGCTTCTTCTACGACCAGATGTTCGTCAAGGAGCCGGGCACCGATGCGCCGACCCCCTGGCACCAGGATCTGTCGTTCTGGCCGATCCGCGGCGAGCAGATCGCCTCGTTCTGGATTCCGCTCGATCCGGTCACGCGCGACAGCAGCGGCCTGATGTACGTCCGCGGGTCGCACCGCTGGCCGCAGCGCTTCAAGGCGGTCTCGCCCGACTACGTGGCGGCGATCATCGACGAGGCGATGGACGACATTCCCGACATCAACGCCAAGCCATCGGAATACGAACTGCTCGACTGGGACATGCAGCCCGGCGACATCCTGATGTTCCACCCGCTGACCCTGCACGGCAGCCACGGCAACAGCCACCGGACACGCCGACGTCGCGCGCTGGCGCTGCGCTGGACGGGCGACGACGTGGTGTGGGCGCCGTCGGCGAAGCGGATGCCGGTGCACTTCCCTCATGAATCGAAGATCGGCGGAGGACTCAGCGGGGCCGCCTTCCCGCGCATCCTGCCGGCACCGGTCGAGGCGGAACGCGCCGCGCGCCGATTCCCGGAATCACCCGACAAGCGGCAACTGCTCGCGTCCGGCCTCAACAACCTCGTCGCCGCGGCCCGACTCAGGCTCCGGTCACGGCCGCTGCAACTGAAGCAGACCTGGGGCACTCAGGCGCGATGAGCACCGCGTCCTTCGACTCCGAGCGAACATCATGAGCCTGCTGAAAACCGCACAGCCGACGCGCCACCCGAATCCCGCGACGAAGGCCACCGGCCTCGCCCACCTGATCTTCGAGCGTCCGGATCTCGATCTCGCCGCGCGCTTCCTCACCGACTTCGGCCTCTCCGTGCTGTCCCGCGATGCGGATACGCTGTACCTGCGCGGCACCGCCAGCGCCCCGTACTGCTACCGCGTGCAGCGCGCGGCCAGGGCGCGCTTCGTCGGCCTGGCGTTCACCGCCGGCTCACGCGGCGATCTGGAGGAGCTGGCGCGCCTGCCGGGCGCGAGCCCGGTGCGGTCCAGCCCACACCCGGGCGGCGGCGAATTCGTCAGCCTTGTTGATCCATCGGGCTTTCTCGTCGAGGTCATCCACGGGCAGGCTCCGGAAGCGGCGCTGCCGCAGCGGCAGCCGATGGCATTCAACGTGGGCGCCCAGCGCGTCCGCATCAATGCCACGCAGCGGCCTCCGGTGCGGGCGCCAGACATCATCCGCCCTGGCCACGTGGTCATCGAAGTCGCCGACTGGCAGGCCACGAGCGCCTGGTACACGCAACATCTCGGTCTCATTCCGAGCGACGTGCAAGTGCTGCCCGATGGCTCGCCGGCCGTCTGCTTTTTCCGCCTCGACCTGGGGGATCAACCCGCCGATCACCACACGCTGGCGATGGCGCAGGGCTTCATGCCGCTGTACAGCCACAGCGCCTACGAGGTCGTCGACGCCGATGCCGTCGGCATCGGCCAACGGGTGCTGCGCGAACAGGGCTGGAAGCACGCCTGGGGCATCGGGCGCCACATCCTGGGCTCGCAGATCTTCGACTACTGGAACGATCCCTGGGGCGCCAGGCACGAGCACTACTGCGACGGCGACGTCTTCACGGCCGACCGTCCGATGGGTGTGCATCCGGTCAGCCGGGAGGCGATGGCGCAATGGGGGCAGCCGATGCCCGCTTCATTCACCAAGCCGAAGCTCACGCCGGCCGCGATTGCGGCCCTGATCGGCAATCTCAGGCGCAGCCCGGATCTCACGATCTCGAAGCTGCTCACGCTCGCCAGGCTGTTCGGCTGACGCCCCTCCGCTCACCCATCAAGAGACCCGCATGAGCCTCAACATCATCCGCTTCGAACACCAGAACCGCGCGCAATGGGGCGTGATCCGCGGCATCACGATCACCCCGATTCCCGGCGACTACGCCACGACAGGGGCGCTGATCCTCGGCATCTCGATCGCAGACCTCGCCGCGTTGCAGGGGCCGACCTTGTCCCTGTCCGAGGTGAGGCTGCTGTCGCCGGTGACCGCCAACCAGCAGTTCATCTGCCAGGGCGCGAACTACCGCCAGCACATGATCGAGTCGGGAATGGACCCGGACGTGAAGACCTACAACATGATCTTCACCAAGGCCCAGAGCTGCATCGCACCCGCCGACACCGACGTGATCAAGCCACGCCGCGTGCAATTCCTCGATTACGAGATCGAACTGGGGCTCGTGTTCAGGAAGGCGATCCGCGGCCCGGTCGTCGTCACCGACAGCAATCTGCACGAGTTCGTCGCGGGCGCGGTGATCGTCAACGACTATTCGGCCCGCGATGTCCAGATTCCGCAGATGCAGTTCTACAAGGGCAAGTCGTTCCGCACCTTCGGGCCGATCGGGCCCTGGCTGACGCTGCTCGAACCCGCCGAGATCGCCCAGCTGAAAGCGCTGCGGCTGACGCTGACGGTCAACGGCGAGATCCGCCAGAACGATTCCACCGCCAATCTCGTCCATGGCCCGGCGGAGACCTTGACCGAACTCAGCGGCGTGCAGGATTTCGCGCCCGGCGACCTGCTCGCCACCGGCACGCCGGCCGGCTGCGCGCTATCGGTTCCGTCGCCAGCCAAGCAGAAGCTCGGCGCCCTGCTGCCGGAAGCGAAGAAATGGAAGATCTTCCTGAACGTCCAGTCGAAGCGGACGCAATACCTGAAGGTCGGCGATGTCGTGGAGGCGCGCATCAGCAATGCCGATGGCAGCGTCGACCTCGGCGCGCAGCGCAACCGCATCGTGGCCGAGGGCTGAGCCATGCAGGGGATCGCCAGCCTGCGTGACGTCGAGCGCGCCGAGGCCGCCGGCCTTCCGGCCGATCTGCCCGACAGCACCTACGAGATGATCCGGCGGGGCGCGAGCCTCGATCCGGAAGCACCGGCGCTGAGTTTCTTCCTGAGCACCGACCAACACCGGCGCCCGGAGACCTGGCGCTATCGCGAGCTTGTCGAACGCATCACCCAGACCGCGAACTTCTTCGACCGGCTCGGCGTCAGGAAGGACTGCGTCGTCGCCTTCGTGCTGCCGAACATGCCCGAAACGCATTTCGTGATCTGGGGCGGACAGGCGGCGGGGATCGTCGCCGCGCTGAATCCCTTGCTCGAAGGTCCGGCGCTGGCCGAACTGCTGAATGCCGCGAACGCCAGCGTGCTGGTCACGCTCGCGCCGTTCCCCGGCACCGATCTCTGGACCAAGCTCCAGCCGCAGCTCGAATATCTCCAGTCGCTGCGGCACCTGGTGCTGGTCGATCTGCCGGATCGCGTCCGTGGCCTCAAGCACTACGCGGCAAGGCTGATGCAGCGCCGGGAGATCCATCGTCTGCACGGGCGCCGCGGCCTGCGCGGCGCGGTACCGACGTCGATCGCCATCCATCACTTCAACGCCGCGATCGCGCGCGAGCGCGGCGACCTGCTCAACAGCGGCCTCCGCTTCAGCGCCAGCGACGAGTCCTCGTACTTCTGCACCGGCGGCACCACCGGCCTGCCGAAGATTGCGATGCGCCGCCATCGCAACGAGATCGCCAACGCCTGGAGCGCGGCGCAGTTCCTCGGCGACGGCATCGGCAGCGGCAAGGTGGTGTTCTGCGGGTTGCCGCTGTTCCATGTCAACGGCGTGCTGGTCACCGGGCTGCTGCCATTCTCGAAGGGCGCGCACGTGATCCTCGGCACGCCCCAGGGCTACCGTGGCGATGGCGTCATCAAGCGCTTCTGGGAAATCGTCGAACAGCACCGCATCAACTTCTTCAGCGGCGTGCCGACGCTGTATGCCGCGCTGCTGCAGGTGCCGATCGGCGGGCGTGACCTGCGCTCGCTCGAGTACGGACTCTGCGGCGCGGCGCCGATGCCGATCGAGGTATTCCGCACCTTCCAGGAGCAGACCGGCCTGAAGATCCTCGAGGGCTACGGGCTGACCGAGGCGACCTGCGTCAGCAGCGTCAATCCGCCGCTGGGCGAGCGTCGACTCGGCTCGATCGGGCTGCGGATTCCCGGGCAGCGCATGAAAGCGGTGGTGCTCGACGAGCAGGGCCGCTGGCAACGCGACTGCGCGATCGACGAGGTCGGCGTGCTGGCGGTAAGCGGGCCGAACGTGTTTTCCGGCTATCGCCTGCCAGAGCAGAACCAGGGCCTGTGGATCGACGACGACGCCGGCAATCGCTGGCTCAACACCGGTGACCTCGCACGACAGGATGCCGAGGGCTATTTCTGGCTGACCGGCCGCAAGAAGGAACTGATCATCCGAGGCGGCCACAACCTCGACCCGCAGACGATCGAGGAGCCGCTGCATCGCCATCCGGCCGTGGAGATCGCCGCCGCCGTCGGCCGGCCCGACGCGCACGCCGGCGAACTGCCGGTGGCCTACGTGCAGCTGCGTGCCGGGGCCAGTGCGACCGAGAGCGAGCTGGCCGAGTTCCTGAAGCACGAAATCACCGAGCGCGCCGCGCTGCCGAAGCAGGTGCGGATCATCGACCAGATGCCGCTGACCGCGGTCGGCAAGATCTTCAAGCCGGCGCTCCGACGCCGCGAGACGAAGGACGCCCTCGAGTCGGCGCTGCGCGAGCGCGGTATCGCGTTTCGTACTCTGACCGTCACGGAGGACAAGGCCAGAGGGCTGGTCGTCGACGTGCAGCTGCAAACCGGCGCTTCGCAGGACGAGGCCCGCAAGGTGCTCGGCCGCTTCCCGTTTCCGATCGTGATCGACGCAGGCGGCCGGTCATGACGCGGACACCGACAGCCGTCGTCAGCGGGGGCTCCTCCGGGATTGGCAGGGCCATCGTCGCCCGATTGCATGCCCAGGGCTGGCAGGTCCATGCCTGCGGTCGCGATCCGGCCAAGCTGGCTGCACTGGAGCGGGAATTCACCGGCGTCCGCGCTACCGCCTGCGATCTGCGTGACCGCCTCGCGGTCCGCGCCTGGGCCGGATCGGTGCAGGCGGAGCGCCATTCGATCGACCTGCTGGTCAGCAACGCCGGTGGTCTGCACGAGATCGACTTCACCCGCGATGATCTCGCCGATGTCGATCTGACTGCCGACCTGCGTGGCAATACCGAGTCGGCGATCCATCTGATCGCCGAATTCCTGCCGGCGCTGCGCCGCTCGGGGCACGGCGCGCTGCTGATCGTCAGCTCGGGCTATGCGCTGGCGCCGGCCACTCGCGCGCCGCTGTACTCGGCAGCCAAGGCGGCGCTGCACAGCCTGTCGAAGTCGCTGCGCGTGCAGCTGGCAGCGCATCGGCTCACGGTCACCGAGTTGCTGCCGCCGGTCGTCGACACGCCTGCCGTCAGCCACCGCGCGGTCGCCAAGCTCGATCCGGCGCGGGTTGCCGGACAGGCGATCGAAGGCGCCCTGCGCGGCGCTGCCGAGGTCAGGCCCGGCGCCGTGCGCTTTCTGCCCTTGTTGCTGCGCCTGGCGCCCGGCTTCGCCGAGCGCCTCGTGGCCCGCACCTGAGGATGATCGGGATGGATCCCCTGCCCACTGAAGTCGATGTGCTGGTGATCGGCCATGGCCCGGTCGGCGCGGCGCTCGCCGCGCTGCTCGGACGCTACGGCACGCGCGTGCTGGTGATCGACAAGGCCGCCGACATCCTGATGGCGCCGCGCGCGATCGCCCTCGACAACGAGGCGCTGCGCATCCTGCAGATGATCGGCCTGGCCGAGGACGCGTTCGAGAAGATCGCGATCCCGCAGGTGCGCATGCATTGCCCGCTGGTCGGCGAGTTCGGCCGGGTCAATACCAGCGGCAGCATCGACGGCCACCCGAAGCTGGTGACCTTCTATCAGCCTGATCTCGAACGGGCCTTGCGCGAGCAGGCGGCAAGCCATCCATCGGTGACGGCGCTCGGCAGCATCGAATGGCTGGATCACGAGCAGCAGGCCGGGCAGGTGATCGCGCGGCTGCGGCTCGCCGACGGCCAAGTGCGCTCCGTGCGGGCGAAGTATCTGGTCGGCGCCGATGGTGCCGGCTCCTCGGTGCGCAAGGCCATCGGCGAGGACTTCGACGGCAAGACCTATGCCGAAGACTGGCTGATCATCGACGCGCGGAACGTGCCCGGGGACTTCGACCACGTCGAATTCATCTGCGATCCGCGCCGGCCGACGCCGCACATGGTCGCGCCCGGGGGCCGCATCCGCTGGGAGTTCATGCTCCGGCCCGGCGAGACGCGGGAGGACATGGAGAAGGACGAGACCATCGCCAGGCTGCTCGCGCCCTGGGCCGCGTCCGACAGCCTGAAGATCGAGCGCAAGGCGGTTTACCGCTTCCACGCACGCTCCTGCCAACACTATTCCAAGGGCCGGGTGTTCCTGATCGGCGATGCCGCGCATATCACCCCGCCGTTCGTGGGCCAGGGTCTGGTCGCCGGGCTCCGGGATGCCGCGAACCTGGCGTGGAAGCTGGCCTGGGTGGTCAGCGGACGCGCATCGCCCGGGATCCTCGACAGCTATGACCACGAGCGCCGTCCGCACGCGACGAAAATGATCGCGCTGGCCAAGCTGATGGGCCAGCTGGTGATGCCGCGCAATCGCGCGATGGCGTTTCTCGTGCACGGCTCGATGAAACTGCTGCGGCTGGTGCCCGCGCTGCGCCGCTTGCTCGACGAGCTGGGTGTGAAGCCGAAGAACGAATTCGATGCGGGGCTGTTTGCGCCCGGCCGGGCATCGATGCGCCGAGGCGGCCAGTTGCCACAGGGGCTGGTGCGATCGGCGGCAGGTGAAATCCTGCTCAGCGACGAGGCGCTCGGCGACTCGCTGAACCTGGTCAGCTTCGGCGTCGACGGCGCGACACGGCTGTCCGACGAAACCGGCAGACGCTGGACGAGCCGCGGTGGCGGGTTCGTCCACTTCCGCTTGCGCGGCTCGCAGTCGCCCGGTTCGCCGGACAGCTTCGAGGACCTCGACAACCGGCTGATACCCGGCGGCGCGCCCTGCGGCTGGTGTGCGGTGGTCAGGCCGGACCGCACCATCCTGCACGACGGTCCCGTTGCCGATGCCGAGCGCATCGTCGGCGAATCGCTGGCACTGCTCGAAGGGACGGGGATCTCGTGAACCACCGGATCGTCATCCGCTATCCGTTCGCGCCGGCGGTGCTCCTGCGCGCGCTGATCACGCCCCAGTTCCACGTCGACAAGGCACTCCGCCTCGGTGCCTTCCGCTGCGAGCTGCTCGAACAGGGCACGAACGGAACGGCGATGACCCTGCGCATGCGTCGACGAATGCCGACCGCCGCGCCGGTGCCGCGTGCACTCGCCAAGCTGATCCCGCCCGAGCTTGTTGTCGAACACCACGACCAATGGGATGCGTCGAGCGGCTGCGGTCTCATCGCGGTGCAGATCGCGCACGCGCCGGTGCGACTGCGCGCGCGAGCCTCGGTGCTGGCAATCGAATCCGGCTGCGAGCACCGGTTCGACTGGGAGATTGCCGCCTCGATTCCACTCGTCGGCGGCGCTCTGGAGCGGTTCATCGCCCAGGACCTCGATCGCAGCCTGCAGATCGAAGCCACCGTGGTTCGGGAAATGTTGGCGCAGTAGACAAGAGCCGGCGCGGGGCAAGAGCCGCGCTACTTTCTGGAGGGGAGATCGATGTCTGACAAGGCAGGGGCGCGGCTGCGCCCGACCACGGGGCCGGCCTGCGTGCTGGCGGCGCTGTTTGCGCTGGCATTGCCCGTGCAGGCTTATGAATTCGAATGGCGGGAGCTGACGGGATCGATCAAGACCACCGTGACGGCGGCAACCGCGGTACGCGTGGAGGCTCGGGACGTTTCGCTGCTCGGCAAGCTGAACGTGCCGGGGCAGCAGACCCTGTGCCAACCGGACGATTGCATGTCGCTGTCCGGCAATCCGGCGCCCAACCAGCGCCTGAAGGACGCCCGCGGCGGCTACTCAGCGCATGCCTTCGACGACGGCAACATGAACTACCAGCGCGGGGAGCCGATCTACGGTTTCACCAAGTTCAACAGTGTGCTGTCGGCATCGTGGGACGACTGGCTGCTCAAGGTCAGCTACATCGGCTTCTTCGACGCCGCCAACAGCAACTTCGACGAAACCCACAACAACACGCTCTATCAAGCCCGGCATACCGGGAGGAACCGTGATGTCGAAGGCCGGGTCGGAAATCGCGGCGACCTCCGCGAAGCCTTCGTGCAGTACAACCGTCAGATCAACGAACGCAACGTTTCGATATCCATCGGCGCACAGCGGTTGCGCTGGGGCGAATCGAATCTGCACCCGCTGAACACCCTGGACGTGATCAACCCGCAGGATGCGGTTCTTGGCCGTCAGCCGGGGCTGGCGATCCAGGAACTGGCCGTGCCGACCCCGCTCGCACTCGTCAATGCCGAACTGGTCGACAATCTCAGCGCGCAGTTCTTCTATCAGCTTCTCTGGAATCGCACGCGCCCGGAGCCGCAGGGCAGCTATTTTTCGGCCAATGACGTGATCGGCGGCAGTTACATCGAGGCCGCACCCGGGCAGTTCGCGGAAGATCCGGAAGGGCTCTACCAGGCCCCGCTCCCGGTGTCCTTGCTGACCTCGTCAACACGGCGTGTCCTGGTCAGCGAACTGTCAGGAAGGAACCAGGGCCAGTTCGGCTTCAAGCTCGACTGGTTCGCGGAGGATTTCCTGGGCGGCACGCAGTTCGGCTTGTTCTTCTCGAACTACCACAGTCGTCTGCCTTACTTCTCGGTGATCGAGTCGCAGGCGTCGTGCATGCGTCGGGCTGCCATCCCCGGCAGCTTCGCCGCCGCCCTGCTCGCCTGCAGCAATGCCACCGGCCTGTTCAACGGCGATCTGCAAGCCGCTCCCAGCCTCACCACCGAGCCGATCCCGGTGGACACCGAGCGCGCGGTGCTGGACTACCCGGACCACATCCAGATGATCGGGATGAGCTTCAACGCGACGGTGCTGGGCTGGGCGGTGTCCGGCGAGTATTCGTTCAGGCCCAATCTGCCGGCGCAGATCGCCATCAGCGACGTCCTGTTTGCCGGCGCACAGCAGGCCTTCCCGACCGAAGACACGCCCATCCTGGGCAGCGCATTGCCGGGTCTGCTGGGAACGACGATCCCGGGCGCGCGAACCTTCATCCCCGACTACATCTCGGTTTACCGGGGTCGCACGATTGCCAGCGGCAACGAATTCCAGCCGGGCGAGTTCGTCCGCGGCTGGGAGCGGCTCAAGGTCGGCCAGTTCCTGATCAATGCACTGAAAGTGCTTCCCGGCCACTTCGGGGCGGACGAGATCACGGTGCTCGGCGAAACGGGCTTCACGCACGTGATCGGCATGCCGCGAAATCTTTTCTTTCAGGGCACCGCCGAAGGCACTCATCCGGGGCCGGGAGCGGACGGGACCGGTCCGGGGCCCGCGACGACCTTGCGCCTGAACCCGACACAGCAGACCCGCGGCTTCGCGAGCCGTTTCGCCTGGGGGCTGCGGGGATTCGCGCAGATGACCTACAACAACGTGCTCGATCTCGGCGTGATCGTGAAGCCGACGCTCATCTGGTTCGAGGACCTCCACGGCGTCGCGCCGTTCCCGATGCAGAACTATGTGGCCGGCAACCGCATGGTTCAGGCCGGGGCCCAGGTCCTGTTCACGCAGAACATCGAAGGCACGGCGTTCTATCAATACTTCGACGGCAAGAACAATCCGCTTCGGGATCGCGACAACATCCAGTTGAGTATCGCGTACTCGTTCTGAAACCCGATGCGGCCATAGGGTCTCCGGGCGACGGTCTCGTCGAGCGACTCCTGCATGCAAACCCGTACCGTCAACGTCTCGCGGGCGATCCGGAATGCTCCACCTCAGGCCGGAGTGAAGCACGCGACAGGCCGGGCATCTGCCGAAGGCGGATGTCCGATCCGTCAGGATCGTCACCGCGACGAACGTTGACGAGGCCGTCAGACGTCACGGGGCTGGCGGTCTTCGATACCATCGGGCACTATATCGTTCACATATAAACAATATGCGTAACGACAATGAAAGGATTCGAGCGTCTCACCCAGATTGCTGTCAGCACCCCGCGCATGGAACGAGCGCTTCCGGAACTGCTGATGCCTGGAACGGTGATGGTACGGCTGCTGCGGGCGACCGAATTTGGCCTCGGCAACTACTTCGAGCCGGTGTTCCGCGCCATGGGCCTGACCGAGAACACCTTTCATGTGCTGTGCCTGCTGCTGGCCAGTGAATCCGGCAGCGCCTCGCCCGGCGAGCTCAGCGAAATGGTCGGCACCAGCCGCGCCAACATGACCCGGCTACTGGAGGAACTGGTCGACGACGGTTACATCGTGCGCAGCATCGATCCGCGCGACGCCCGCCGCCACGTCATCTCGATAACGCCGGCCGGCCGGGTCAAGGCGCTGGACACGGCACCGCTATTGCGCGAACCGATCGAGAACGCGTTCTCCGATCTCGACGCCGAGGAATTCGCGGTGCTGGAACGCGTGCTTCGCAAGCTGATCGTGTCGCTCGACAAGGCGCCGCGGTCGCTGCGTGCCGCTGCCTGAAGGACGAAGGCCGCCGCTGAACGCCATGCCAGCGAAAAATCCCGACGGCCGGAACAGATTCGGAAACCGATCCGGCAGCGACACAGAAGCTGCTTTCGATGGCGCCCAAGACGCCATTTCGTTGACTCACTGGAGTGCGTGCGATGGATGAGCAAACCAAGATCTTCTACCAGAAGCTGTCGATCTACATGGGCCCGCTGTTTGTCACGACCTTCGTGATCTTCTGGGCCTACCTCGGGCACAACCTGCCGCCGCCGCATCCGGACTGGCCGGCTCAGGCGTTCACCGACCGCTACGTCGACCACCTGACCGAAATCCGCGTCGGCTTTCTGGTGGCGCTGATCACCATCTGCTTCTACCTGCCGTGGACAGGCTACGTGACGGCGCGGATGAAGCAGATCGAAACTGGCCCTTATCCGGTGCTGGCCTACACGCAGCTGCTCGGTGGTTGCCTGACCGTGATGGTGGTGTCGATCAGCATGTGGTGCTGGGTGGTTGCGGCACAACGTCCGGAGCGCGCGCCGGAGATGACCCAGATGCTGACCGACGCCGGCTGGCTGATGAACGACACGGTCTACATGTGCACCACGATGCAGATGTGGGCGCTGGCGCTGTGCGTACTGCACGACAGACGAGCCAAGGTGCCGGTGATGCCGAACTGGGCCTGCTATCTGACGATCTTCTGCGGCGCCACGTTCTTCCCGGCGAGCCTCACCGCGATCCTTCGCAATGGTCCGTTCGCCTACGACGGCCTGATCGGCTTCTGGGTGCCGTATCCGGCCTGGCTGATCTGGATGTTCGTGGCCAGCTATTACCTGCTCGGCGACCTCAAGCGTCGCGTCGAGGTCGGCGAAGGCGGAGCGGTGCCGATGCCGGTGACAGGCACGCTGCGGCCTGCCGCAGGTGTTGCGCGCGAGTCGATCAGCTGATCGTCACGACGGTCCGCATGGGGCGAGCGCCCATGCGGACCGTCGGCTGTCCGTTGACGAAGCAATGAAATGAATATGCGCCGACGCCACAAAGCGCCAGAGCGCGTCAGAGGAGAGACCATGACGGCGAATCTGGAGGCAGGGGCGATCACGGACGCCTCGGCGGGCAAGCGGGCCAGACATCTACCGGGCGCCGAAGGGGTGTGGGTGTTCGTGTATGCCGACATGGCGGTATTCGCGCTGATGTTCGGCTGCTTCATGTGGGATCGCCACCAGGCGCCGGAACTGTTCGAGACCTCCCGCCTGGCGCTGAGCCTGAACTTTGGCGGCATCAACACGCTGATCCTGCTGACCAGTTCGATGCTGGTGGTGCTGGGTGTCGACGCGCTGAAGTTCGGCCGCGTGCATCTGGCGCCCGGATTCTTCGGGAGCGCGGCGGCCTGTGGCGCTGCCTTCATCGTGTCGAAGATTCTCGAATACGGGCACAAGTTCGATGCCGGCATCGGCCTGACGACCAACGCCTTCTTCCAGTACTACTTCATCATGACCGGCCTGCATCTCGGCCATGTCGCCGTCGGCACGATCATCATCGCGGTGCTGGCCGCCAAGTCCCGTGCCGAACGTCCCGGCTGCAGCGTGGCCGTATACGAAGGCGGTGCTACCTACTGGCACATGGTTGATCTGCTGTGGGTCGCGATCTTCCCGCTGCTGTATCTCGTGAGGTGAGCGAGTGAGCCGCGCAGTCAAATCCGTGATCGCCGTCTGGCTGCTGCTGATGCTGAGCACCGCCGCCTCGACCTGGTGGTTCGCGCAGCCCGCGTTTTCGCCGGTGCCCGGAACGCTCGCCGTGATGGTGATCGCGGCGATCAAGGTCGTGCTGGTCATGTCGCATTTCATGGAACTGCGCGGGGCTCCACGTCCCTGGCAGATTGCCGGGGCGATCTGGGTGATCGCAGCCGCAGGCACGGTGATGACGATCTACCTGATGTAAGGCGGATCAAGCCGGACTTCACGGCTGGACCGCAGTGGTGCACGAGCCCGCCACCGACCCGGCTTCGTGAAGGCCAGCCCTGAGCGACGCCGGCTATCGGCGCACGGCAGATGGTCGGGCTGCTGAATTCAACCGGCGGTCAACGCCGAGGCCTGTCGTCAAGCCGGCCCCGCAACCCCATCGGAGCGGATCACCGTCTTCCGCATTCGCGCCGCCCTCGCCCGCAACTGTCCGCAACCTCCGTCGATGTCCTGCCCGGCCGATTGCCGCAGCTTGGTCAGCACGCCGCGCCGGTGCAGCTCTTTGGCCATTGCCACCGCCTGGTCCCAGCCGGGCCTCTTGAATGGCAAGTCGTCGACGGTGTTGTACGGAATCAGGTTGAGCACCGCGTAGCGGCCCTTCAGCAGGCGGACGATGCCGTCGCGTTCGGCCGCGCTGTCGTTGACGCCGTCGAGCAGGGTCCACTGGTACTGGATCGGGTAGCCGGTTCGGCGGGCGTAGTCGTCGCCGAGTGCGACCAGTTCATCGGGTGCGATGCGTGGCGCGCGCGGCAGCAGCTGTTCGCGCAGCGCAGCATCGCTGCTGTGCAGCGACAGCGCCAGCGCCGGCTTGACCGGGCCCAGCGGCAGGCGCGCGAACGCGCGCGGATCGCCGACGGTCGAGAACACCAGCTTCTTGTGGGCGATGCCGCCAGCAGTGCCGAGCAGGTCGATCGCGTCGAGCACGGCGTCGAGATTGTGGGCCGGCTCGCCCATGCCCATGAACACGACCTTGGTGACCGGACGGCGCTGTCGAGCCAGCACCACCTGGGCAACGATCTCCGCACTGCCGACATGGCGAATCAGGCCACTGCGGCCAGTCATGCAGAACACGCAGCCGACCGCACAGCCGACCTGCGTCGACACGCAGAGCCCTTCGCGTGGCAGCAGCACGCTTTCGATCGCCTGGCCATCGCCCAGGCCGAGCAGCAGGCGTTCGGAGCCGTCCTCGCTCGGATGTACCGAACGCAAGTGCAGCAGCGCGGCCAGCTCGGCTTCCAGTTCCGGCAGTGCCTGCCGGACCTGGTGCGGCAGGAAGTGGTCGAGGCTCGGTGCGCCGACCAGTGCCGCGCCGTGCAGCCACAGGCGCAGCACGCGCTGCGCGTGGATCGGCGCGGCACCGGCCTGCCGCAGCCGGTCGCGAATCTGGGCGAGGTGCAGGGCCGGCATGGTCAGCGTGTCCGCGATTCAGGGTGACCCGGCAGGCGCGATCACCGGAGAGACGACGACCGCCGGATCAGCCCGGGCGCCGATCCGGCTGCCGCGGGGCCGTTCAGCCCTCGGCGTGGTAGCCGGTGACGCGCTCGACTTCGTTCTTCGAGCCGAGGATCACCGGCACGCGCTGGTGCAGCCTGGCTGGCTGGATGTCGAGGATGCGCTGGCGGCCGGTGGTGGCGGCGCCGCCGGCCTGTTCGACGATGAAGGCCATCGGGTTGGCTTCGTACATCAGCCGCAGCTTGCCGCCCTGGTTCTTGAGCTTGCTGTCCATCGGGTACAGGAACACGCCGCCGCGGGTGACGATGCGGTGCACGTCGGCGACCATCGAGGCGACCCAGCGCATGTTGAAGTCCTTGCCCCTCGGGCCTTCCTTGCCGTCGAGCATCTCGTCGACATAGCGCTGGACCGGGGCTTCCCAGAAGCGGGCGTTCGAGGCGTTGATCGAGAATTCCCTGGTGTCGGCCGGAATCTGCAGGTCGCGGCCGGTCATCCGGAAGCTGCCGAGCTCGCGATCGAGCGTGAACGCATGGGTGCCGTTGCCGAGGGTCAGCACCAGGATCGTCGACGGGCCATACACACAGTAGCCGGCGGCGACCTGGGTGGTGCCGGGCTGCAGGAAGGCTTCGTCCTCGGCCCCGGTCATGCCTTCGGGGCAGCGCAGCACCGAAAAGATGGTGCCGACCGAGACGTTGACGTCGATGTTGCTGCTGCCGTCGAGCGGGTCGAACAGCAGCAGGTAGCCGCCCTTCGGGTACTGGCCGGGAATCGGATGCGGATGGTCCATTTCCTCCGACGCCAGCCCGGCCAGATGGCCGCCCCACTCGTTGGCTTCGAGCAGGATCTCGTTCGACAGCACATCGAGCTTCTTCTGCGCCTCGCCCTGGATGTTGCCGGTGCCGGCATCGCCAAGCGCTTCGCCGAGGCCACCCTTGCCGACGGCGATCGCGATGGTCTTGCAGGCGCGGGCGACGACTTCGATCAGCAGGCGCAGGTCAGCACCGATCTGGGCCTTGGAGCGCTGCTCCTCGATGAGGTAGCGAGTCAGGGAAATGCCGTTCATCTGTCTGGGGTCTTGGGGAGCGGGAAGGAAGGCGACGGGTGCCGGCGCACCGGCGGCGGAAACGAGGCCGTCATTTTACCTGCGGCAAGAATCGCACCGGTCGCGAGCAGGCAATCACGGCCGTGTCCGCCAGGTTGCACGATTCCGGTACAGTTGTGCACCGATCTCCATCCAGGCCGCCCGATGACCGAACCGACCGCCCCCGCCGCGAAATCCGCCAAGCCCCGCCGCAGCACGGCCCGCAGTGCCGCCGCGACGCCCGTCGCGGCGAACAAGGACACGGTCAAGACCAGGGCCGCGCCGAACACGATCGTCATCGACGGCAAGCCGCGCTACCACGAGCCGGCGCCGACGCAGATCGACATCGAGGCATTCCGCCGCGTGGTCGCCGGCCGCCGCTCGGTGCGCAAGTTCACCGCCCGACCGATCCCGCGCGAGGTACTCGACGACTGCCTGGACCTCGCGATGCTGGCACCGTGCTCGTCGGGCCTGCAGCCGTGGTCGTTCTACGTGGTCCGCTCGGCCGACAAGAAGGCGAAGCTGGTCAAGGCCTGCATGAGCCAGCTGGCGGCGAAGACCGCGTCGGAGCTGATCGTCTGCGTCGCCCACACCGACCGGGTGCACGACTTCGCCCGCAAGATGCTCAAGGAATGGCCGATGCCGGACGTGCCGCCGCTGGTGAAGCGCTACTACCAGCTGATTCCGTACATGTACACGCCGGGGCCGCTGAATTCGTTCGCGATGGTTAAGAAGGCGGCGATCGCCGCTGGCGGCGTCGTCGCAGCGGTGCCGCGCGGGCCGTACACCAAGGCGGAGGTCGAACTCTGGGCCGCCAAGAGCACGGCGCTGGCCTGCGAGAACCTGGTGCTGGCGCTGCGCGCCCACGGCTACGACAGCTGCATGATGGAAGGCTTCGACGAGGTGCGCGTCTCGAAGCTGCTCGCGCTTCCGGACGGCGCCTTCCCGATCATGGTCGTCGGCGCCGGCGAGCGGGCCGAGGACGGTGTGTTCTGGCCGCAGCTGCGCTTCGAGCGCAGCCTGTTCGTGCACGAGGTCTGAGCGGCCGGCACCGCGAAGCGCCGGCCCGGCTGCACTCAGGCCGGCTCTTCGAGCACGAAGAAGGTCGGCACCATCGCTTCGTCGCGCAGCGGGATCAGCGCCTGATAGGCCGGCGCGTGGTACCAGGCGTGTGCCGCGGCGGCGGACGGGAAGCGGGCGATCAGCGCCGCACTCAGATCCAGCGATCCGGCCAGCGCCTCGACATGCTTGCCGCGGCCGAGGATCTCGCCGCCGGCGGCGATGATAGTGGGCGCTGCGGCAGCGGAATACTGCTGCATCTTGGCAGCGTCCTTGATCTTGACCAGCGCAATCATCAGGGCGGACATCGGGCGGCTCCGGTCGGGGCGGGAAAGGAGCCGCGAGCATAGGCCGGCGCTGCCCGTGGCCGTCAGCCGGGCGACCACCTCATGGACAGATGCCGGACCGCAGCGGCATGCGCTTCTGGCCGTCGACCCATGCAACAGTCCGGTTTTCGTAGAACTCTTGTGAAAGTCGGAAATCCGTTGGAATTCCGATGGGATTCCGTTGGGACTGTTATGGACGCGGTCGATCTAATGTCAAGACCTCGAACTCCGGGGCATTCAATTGGAGGACCAGCAGATGGCCGTCAAGAAATCAACGAGGAAGCCGGTAAAGCCGTCGGTCAGCGCACCGAATGTCCACCGCATTCTCAATGTCGTCCCGTCACATAACACTGAAAACGACTGGACCTTCGGCGACGCGGAGGTGGCCGGCGTACTCGGTGCGGGCGTCGCCGGTGGCGCTGCGCCGCCGCCATCGAGTGTCGACCTTCGCGCAGACTGGTGGGAGATCGGGGACCAGGGATCGACCGGCTCCTGCGTCGGCTGGGCTTCGACCGATGGCGTCATGCGCTATGAACTGGTCAAGGCCAACAAGATCACACGTACCGCCCAGCTATCAACGCGTTTCACCTGGATGGCGTCGAAGGAAACCGACGAGTTCACCAACCGGCCGCAAACTTTCATCGAAGCCGCCGGCACCAGTCTGAAGGCGGCACTGGATATCTGCCGCAAGTACGGCGTCGTTCACGAGTCGCTGTTGTCGTTCAACCTTGGCGAATACATGTACCTAGGCAACGAAAACGCGTTCTATCTCGCCGCCGCTCAGCTCAAGGCGGCCTCCTACGTGAACATCGGGAAGAATCTGCAGTCCTGGCGTTCGGTACTTGCGCAGAAAAAGCCAATCCTGGTGGCATTGAGCGTAGACGACAGCTGGAATCGTGCCAACGACAACGGCGGCGAAATCGACAGCTTCCTCCCGAATACGGTCAGCGGCGGGCATGCTGTCTGCGTCGTCGGTTATCGCAGCGATGGTCACTTCATCGTCCGCAATAGCTGGGGTACCGGCTGGGGAGATAGAGGCTTCGCGTACGTGAGCGCGAACTACATCAACGCTGCCTTCTGGGACGAGTGCTACACCGTCAATATCTGATGCGCCAACCGGTTCGAACAAGGTCTGGCAAGCAGCCTTGAATGTCGTCAAGGGGTGCGATCAAGGTTGATTCGATCCGATTTCGGTTTAAGCCAAAGGGGCGCAATACGCCCCTTTGGCTACCAGCAACGCGACAACGATCACGTGCGGCTCAGGCCGCCTTCGCCGCCTTCTTGCCGACCATCGGCAACCGCAGCGGCGTCACGTTCGGCCGCTCGTTCAGGTGGTCGATGTCGACCCAGCGGATCACCGAGATCTTGCCGTTGAAGTCCTCGGCGAGCGCGGTGCAGGACTCCACCCAGTCGCCGCAGTTGTGATAGCTGACGCCGTTGATGTCGCGGATCTCGGCGTGGTGGATGTGGCCGCAGACGACACCATCCAGCTCGCGGCGCTTGCACTCGCGCGATACCGCTTCCTCGAAGCTGGAGACGATCGACACGGCGTTCTTGACCTTCTGCTTGGCAAACGCGGAAAGCGACCAGTAGCGCATGCCGGCCATCGCCCGCACCCGGTTGAACCAGTAATTCGCGCTCATCATCGTTTCGTAGGCGACATCGCCGGCCAGCGCCACCCAGCGGTGGTAGCGGGTGATGACGTCGAAGTAGTCGCCGTGCAGCACCAGCAGGCGACGGCCATCGGCGGTTTCGTGGATCGCCTCGTTGACCAGCTTGATGTTGCCGATCTCCAGCCGGTAATCGACGAACTTGCGCAGGAACTCGTCGTGGTTGCCGGTCACGTAGATCACCTGGGTGTC
>PNMW01000010.1 GCA_013823855.1 Lysobacteraceae bacterium
AGCAACCCGACGCAGTTCCTGTCGAACCTGCTGGTCGGCACCGGCACGACCGACGCCACTCGCGCCCAGGCGCTGTGCAACCTCTACGGCCTGCTCGGGCTCAACTCGCCGGTGGTGCAGCTGCCGGCGGTCGGCCTGGTGCTGCAGCTGCTGCTCGGCGGGGTGTCGACGCTGAGCTGCGGCACGCTCAATTTCCTGCTCGGCATTCCGCTGCTCAGTGCCACCCTGAACCCGCTGCTGGCCGGCTTCGTCGGCCAGCTGGTCAGCGGCCTGATCAGCCCGCTGCTGACCACCGTCGTCGGCCAGCTGCCGGCCACGGTGATCGGGCTGCTGAACACCACGTTCAGCGGCATCCTCAACCTCGGTCAGGTCAGCCTGATCGCGCTGCTCGAAGCGATTCTCAGCAACCTGATCAACACCAACGTGGCGATCATGGTGTCGCATGCCGATCGCGCCACCGCCGCCGGAGCACCGGGCAGCGCCTGCAGCTTTGCCGACAGCGCCAGCATCCCGGCCGCCCGGCGCACCACCGCCGGCTGCAGCAACGGCGCCTACATGCTGGTCGGCTTCACGCCGCTGCTGAACCAGGGCTCGGTGACCACGCTGGTCAACCGGGTCGGCTCGCTGCTGACCAACACCCTCAACCCGACCCACCTGCTGAACTCGGTCACCGCACTGCTCAGCACCACGGTCACCACGCCGACCCAGCTGCTGCCGCCGTACCAGGGCAAGGAGGCCTATGCCGAGCTGATGCACTACCTCGCCGGCCGCGAGGTCTACAACGCGCCGCTGGCGCGCTGGGACGGGCTGACCGGGCCGCTGACCCGCGACACCACGATCGAGCTGGCCAGCGGCCTGTACAGCAAGCCGGCGCTGGAATGCCGGACCGCGAACGTGCTCAACGTGATGCTGACCAACAACATCCGCGATACCGAGTCCGACGCCACGCTGCGCGCCTACCTGCCGGCGCTGCCGGCCAGCGGCGCGATCACCCTCGGCGACGTGGTGCGCCAGACCTCGGCGCCCAATGCTTTCAAGGACAAGGACAACAACGACGTCAGCCTGCGCTCGTTCTTCCTGATCCAGAACCTGCTGACCAGCACCGCCACACTCGCCAACACCGGCGCCACCGTGCTCGCCTATGTCGACAGCCTCGGGCTGCTCGGCCTCGGCCAGAGCCTGGCGCCGCTGCTGAAGCCGACCCTGGTCACCGATGCCGCGCTGGTCACGCCCAGAGTCGCCACCAGCCCGCAATCGGCGAACGGCCTGCTGGAACCGGCCTACTTCGCGCAGTTCCGGCCCCGCGACGGCGGCAGCCCGAACTGGGACGGCAACATCAAGGTGCTGCGCTTCAGCCGCGACAGCAGCGGCGTGCCGCGCTTCCTCGACAGCGCCGGCAACAACGGCATCGCCAGCGATGGCCGGATCGCTGGCGGCGCGCTGACCATCGGCACCCGCGGCGGTGCGCTCGGCGGCGCCGGGGTCGACGGCCGCACCACCACGCTCGGCGGTGTCGGCCAGAACATTCCGGGCTATCGGGTCGGCGGCGGCGGCAACCCCGGCCGCATCAACAGCGATGGCGCCCGGCAGGTCTTCTACGACGCGCTGAATGCCTCGAATGTGCCGTCGCTGGCCGCCCTCGATGCCGACTCCCAGGCGGTGCGCGATGCGCTGAAAGCCGATCTCGGCGTCACCGGCACCACCGCCGCCGACGACAGCCTGCGCCGCGCGCTGCTGCTGCACGCCCGCGGCTTCAATGTCGGCAGCACGACCGCACCGCTCGGCTCCGGGACCGGCCTGACCGGCGTCAGCGGTCGTCCCTGGCTGCTCGGGGCGGTGCTGCATTCGCAGCCGGTGGCGGTCAACTACGGCGCCCGCAGCGGCTTTACCAGCGCCAGTCCCGACATCCGCCTGCTGTTCGGCTCGGCCGACGGCCTGCTGCATTCGGTGAAGAACAACGACCTGTCGGAAACCTGGGCGTTCATGCCGCGCGCCACGATGGCCAGCCTGAAGACCTTGCGCGACGACCGCTATGCGCAGGCTTTCCCGTACGGCGTCGACGGCACACCGAGCGTGCTGGTCATCGATCGCGGCACCAGCACCACGCTCGCCGAAGGCGGGCCGGCCGATGGCGTGATCAACAGCAGCAATGGCAACGATCACGTCTACGCCTTCTTCGGCCTGCGCCGCGGCGGCAAGCACCGCTACGCGCTCGAGATCACCGACCCCGACCGCCCGCGCCTGCTCTGGCGCATCGGCCCGGACGGCCTGTACAGCGCCGATGCCGCGGTGCCCGGGCTGGTCACCGGTTCGGCTGCCCAGTTCGCGGAACTCGCGCTGAGCTTCGGCGCCGCCGCGATCGGCCGGATGCGCATCACCACTGCACCGGGCACCACAGTGACCCGCCCGGTGCTGCTGTTCGGCGGCGGCTACAACGGCGGCGTGGCCGCCAATGGCAGCCGGATCGGCAAGGACGCCAGCAACAGCCGGGCAGCGACCGCAGCGGCAGCGGTCGGCGTCGACGACAGCCTCGGCAACGCGCTGTACGTCGTCGATGCCGTCACCGGCGAGCTGATCTGGAAGGCCAATCGCAGCGCCAGCACCTCGATCGTCGGCTACGACAGCAGCACCCGGCTGTTCCGGCATCCGCTGCTGGCCGACAGCATCGCGTCCGAGGTCACCGCGCTCGACACCGATGGCGATGGCCTGACCGATCGCCTGTATGTCGGCGACACCGGCGGCCGCGTCTGGCGCGCCGATTTCCCGGGCACCGACCGCAGCGCCTGGACGCTCGGGCCGATCGCCAGCCTCGGCCGGAGCCATCCGGTCGGCACCGCGACGGCCGACACCGGCAACGCCGACGATCGCCGCTTCTTCCACGCGCCGGACTACGTGCCCGGCCGCGACGCCAGCGGCGGCTTCGACGCCGTGGTGATCGGCTCCGGCGACCGCGAGGACCCGTTCAACCGCAGCACCGGCAACTGGCTGTACACGATCCGCGACCGCGACACGACCTCCGGCAAGTCGCTGACCGATACCGGCGTCGACGGCGTGATCGCCTCGCCGACCGACACCCGGCTGATCCGCCAGGCCAGCCTGGCCGACATCAGCACCGCCTGCGCCAGCGTCGCCAATGCCGCCTGCCCGACCGGCGCCACCGCCAGCAGCGGCTGGCGCCTGCAGCTGGCGAACTCCGGCGAGAAAGCGGTATCGGCGCCGGTGACCGTCGGCAATGTGGTCAGCCTGTCGAGCTTCGTGCCGCCGCCGGTCGGTGGCACCAGCTGCGTGCCCAGCGAAGGCAGCAGCCGCCTCTACGGCGTGCGCCTGCTCGACGGCCGCCCGGCGGTGCAGCAGTTCATCAGCGACGACGATGCCGCCCCCCGCAGCCGGCGCGCCGCAGCGCCCGGGATCGCCGGCGAAGCCACCGCACTGACCCCGCAGCTGACCGCGATCAACGCCGAGACCCTGAATGCCGCGGTTCCACTGATCTACCGGACGTTCTGGCGCGAGCGACGCGAGGACGAGGAAAAACCGGTGGCACAATGACGCCCGTCCCAGGTTCGGCGCTGACCGCCGACCGCTTGCCCACGAACCCGACCCCATGACGCAGTCACGCGGTTTCACGTTGATCGAACTGATGGTGGCCGTGGTCGTCGTCGCCATCCTGGCGACCCTGGCACTGCCGTCGTTCCGGCAGTACTCGGTGCGCACCAACCGCACGGTCGCCAAGACCGTGCTCAGCCAGATCGCCCAGCAGCAGGAAGCCTGGTTCGGTGACCGCAAGGGCTATGCCTCGCGTCTGAGCCTGCTCGGCTACCCGGCCGATGCGCTGTACATCGACGCTTCCGGCGAGATGCGCTCCGGCACCAGCCGCGACAGCACCTACCGGATCAGCCTCGCGGCGGCCGGCAGCGGCGATTTCGCGCGCTGCTCGTCGGCCACGCCTTCCGCCGAAGCGGTGCGCCTGGCCTGGGTGCTGATCGCCGAGCCGCAGAACGCCCAGTCAAGCAGCGATTTCGGCTGCGGCACCCTGTGCCTGTATTCGACCGGCCAGCGCGGCGCCACGGCGCCGGTGGATTCCGACACCATGTACAAGCAGTGCTGGGCCCGCTGAGCAGTGTGTCGTAGGGCGGGTCGCAACCCGCCGTTGACGGTTGCGCCGAGGCCAAAGCGGCGGGTCTCGACCCGCCCGCTGCTGAAGCGCGTCTCAGGGCGGTGAGGCCGGGCGGCGCACCGACTGCAGCACCAGGTCGAGAATCATCAGCCCGGCACCCAGGCTGATCGCCATGTCGGCGACGTTGAACGCGGCGAAATGCCAGTCGCCGACGAAGAACTGGATGAAGTCCAGCACATAGCCGCGGGTCGCGCGATCGATGGCATTGCCCAGCGCGCCACCGAGCACGAACACGAAGGCCAGCGCGTTGAGCAGCTGGCCGTGGCGGTTGCTGCGCAGCCACCACAGGATGCCGATGCTGACCGCGCTGCTCAGCACGATGAACATCGCCGCCGGCGCCGTGTTCAGCATCGAGAACGCCGCCCCGGTGTTGTGCAGGCGCACCAGGTTGAAATACGGCATCACCGGGATGCTGTCGTAGAGCACCAGCGCGCGATCGACGAAGTACTTGGTCAGCTGGTCGACCGCGATCACGAACGCCGCGATCCACAGCAGCCGCAGGTTGTCGAACGGCGTCTTGCCGGCGCGTGCTTCAGACATGCTGGCGCGCCTCGCCCGGCCCGTCGATATTGCTGATGCAGCGGCCGCACAGCGCCGGGTGCGCGGCGTGGCTGCCGACGTCCGGACGACGATGCCAGCAGCGGCCGCACTTCTCCGCGCTGGTTGCCGCGGCGGCAATCCAGATCGTCACGCCGCTCTCGAGCTTCGCTTCGCGTGCGCTCGCCGGCTTCAGCGCCAGCGGCTGCGCCGAGGCGCCCGAGGTGATGAACCAGAAGCGCAGCTCGTCGCCGACCTTGGCCAGCGCAGCTTCGGCCGCGCCATCGGCATACAGCGCGACATCGGCATCGAGCGCCGAACCGATGGTGCCGGCGGCCCGCAGGGTTTCCAGTTCCTTCTTGACCGCTTCGCGGGCTTCGAGCAGCACGGCCCAGTCGGCGTCGCTCACCGAAGTGGCGCCAACGGCCGGCAGCGCGTACCAGGTCTGGATGAACACGGTCTGGCGGCGATCACCCGGCAGCAGCTTCCAGATCTCGTCGGCGGTGAACGACAGGATCGGCGCAATCCAGCGGACCATCGCCTCGGCGATGTGCAGCAGCACGGTCTGCGCCGAACGGCGTGCATGACTGGCTTCGGGCAAGGTGTAGAGCCGGTCCTTCAGCACGTCGAGATACAGGCTGCCGAGGTCGACCGCGCAGTAGTTGTGCAGCAGCTGGTAGACCTGATGGAACTGCTTGGCGCCGTAGGCCGCCTGGATTTCGCCCTGCACACGGCCCAGTTCGGCGAGCGCCCAGCGATCCATCGACAGCAGCTGATCCGGCGCGACCGTGTGCAGCGCCGGATCGAAGCCGTGCAGGTTCGACAGCAGGTAGCGCACCGTGTTGCGGATGCGCCGGTAGGCGTCGGCGATCCGCTTCAGCAGGTTGTCGCTGATCGCGATCTCGCCCGAGTAATCGCTGGCCGCGACCCAGAGGCGCAGCACGTCGGCGCCGAGGGTCTTGGTCACCGTCTGCGGGGCGACGACATTGCCCAGCGACTTCGACATCTTGTTGCCCTTCTCGTCGACCGTGAAGCCGTGGGTCAGCACCGCCTTGTACGGCGAGCGGCCCCGCATCGCGACCGAGGTCAGCAAGCTGGACTGGAACCAGCCGCGGTGCTGGTCCGAGCCCTCCAGGTACATGTCGGCCTGCGGTGCCAAGCCATCGGCATCGAGCTTGTCCGGATGGTTGGCGACGAAGCTGCATTGATGGACGGACCCGGAATCGAACCAGACGTCGAGCGTGTCCGGACACTTGTCGTAATGCTCGGCGTCCTCGCTGATCCAGTCCGACACGCTGGAGCCGAACCAGGCTTCGAGGCCGTTGGCATCGACGGCATCGGCGACCCGCCGCAGCAGGGCTTCGGAATCCGGATGCAGGGTCTGGGTGCGGCGATCGACCAGCACCGCCATCGGCACGCCCCAGGTGCGCTGGCGCGAGATGCACCAGTCCGGCCGCTCGGCGACCATGCCGCGGATGCGGTCCTCGCCCCAGCCGGGAATCCATTCGGTCTTGGCAATGGCGTCCAGCGCCTGCGGCCGCAGGCCGTTGCCGTCCATCGACACGAACCACTGCGGCGTCGCGCGGAAGATCAGCGGCGTCTTGTGGCGCCAGCAGTGCGGATAGCTGTGATCGAATTTGCTGACGTGGACCAGCGCGCCGGCCTCGCGCAGCGCGTTGATCACCGGCTCGTCGACCTTGCGCACGTACAGGCCGCCGACCACCGGCGTGCCGGCGGCGTAGACGCCGGTGCCCATCAGCGGGCTTTCAACCGCGATGCCGTTGGCGACACCGATGTTGTAGTCGTCGACACCGTGCGCCGGCGCGGTGTGGACGAGGCCGGTGCCGGCGTCGAGCGTGACGTGCTCCCCGCACAGGATCGGCAGGGCCGCGTTCGCGGCGTCGAAGGGGTGCGCGTAGGTCCTGCCGGCCAGTGCCGCGCCGCGGGCCTTGCCGAGCACGACGGGTGCCGCCACGCCATAACGCTTGGCACAGGCTTCGAGCAGGCCTTCGGCCAGCACCAGACGACCGTGCTCGCCCATCTCGACCAGCAGGTAATCCAGTTCCGGGTTGACCGAGGTCGCCTTGTTGGCGGGGATGGTCCACGGCGTCGTGGTCCAGATGACGTAGCGGATCGGGGCTGCGCCGCTGGTACCGAACACGGCGGCGAGCGCGGCCGGATCATGGGCCGTGAAGCCGACATCGATCGCGAAGCTGGTCTTGTCCTGGTATTCGACTTCCGCTTCGGCCAGCGACGAGCCGCAGTCCAGGCACCAGTGCACCGGCTTGAAGCCGCGCGTGACGTGGCCGTTGGCGACGATCCGCGACAGCACGCGGAGCTGCTCGGCCTCGAACTTCGGATCCATCGTCAGGTAGGGCTTTTCCCAGTCGGCGAGCACGCCGAGGCGCTTGAAGTCGGCGCGTTGACGGGCGATCTGCTCGCCGGCGTACTTGCGGCACTCGGCACGGAATTCGGCGGCGTTGAGCTTGTCGCCGACCTTGCCGAACTTCTTTTCAACCTGCAGTTCGATCGGCAGGCCGTGGCAGTCCCAGCCCGGCGTGAACGGCGCATGGAAGCCGTCGAGGCGCGCGGCCTTGACGATCATGTCCTTGAGCACCTTGTTGACCGCATGGCCGATATGGATGTCGCCGTTGGCGTACGGCGGGCCGTCGACGAACCAGTAGTCCGGCCGGCCCTTGGTTGCCGCGTCGATCTGCGCGTACAAACCCTTTCCTTGGCGCTCGCCTTCCCAGGCTTCCAGCATCTTCGGCTCGCGGGCGGCCAGGTTCGCCTGCATCGGGAAGTCGGTCTGCGGCAGGTTCAGCGTCTGCTTGTAATCCGGGGCAGCGGCGGCGTCTTTGACGGTGTCGTTCACGAGGGCATCAGCTCAGCGGTGAAATGGGTGCGCGCATCGCGGCCATCGGCCTGCATCTGCGCGGCAAGTGCATCGAGCCCGTCGAACTTGAGCTGCGGACGCAGGAATTTGTGGAACTCGATCGCGACCTCGCGGCCGTACAGGTTCGGCTTGACGTCGAACACATGGGTTTCAAGCAGGCAGGTGGTCAGACCGAGCGTCGGCCGCACGCCGAGGCTGGCCACGCCCGGCAGGCCATTCGGCGCTTCGTCCCAGTAGGCCTTCACCGCATAGACGCCGTGGGCCAGCGCCGGCGGCCGGCGCAGATGCAGGTTGGCGGTGGCCATGCCGAGCTCGCGGCCGAGCTTCAGGCCGTGACGGACGCGGCCGGTGATCCGGTAGCGGCGGTCGAGCAGGCGTTCGACCGTATCCAGGTCCGGCAAGGCCAGCGCCGCGCGCAGCCCGGTGGAACTGCTGCGCGCGCCATCGAGGGTGACGGTGCCGAGCCCTTCGGCGCTGAAACCGGCGCTGGCGCCGATCTGCTGCAGCAGGGCCAGATCGCCGGTGCGCCTGGCGCCGTAGCGGAAATCGTCCCCGACGATCACCGCGCGGGCGCCGAGGCCGTCGACCAGCACCTGGCGGACGAAGGTTTCCGCGCTCATCGCCGCCAGTCGCGGCCCGAAGCGCAGCAGCAGCACCCGCTCGACACCGAAAGCTTCGAGATCGCGCAGCTTGCCGCGCAGGTCGGCGATGCGCGGCGGCGGATTGTCGCGCTGGAAGTATTCGCGCGGCATCGGCTCGAAGCTGACCACGGTCGCCGGTACTCCGTGCTCGACGGCCAGCGCGCGCAGCCGCGCGATCAGCGCCTGATGGCCGCGATGCAGGCCATCGAAGTTGCCGATCGACACCACGCTGCCGCGATGTCGCGGCGCGAGGTCATGCAGTCCGCGGATCAGCTCCATGGCCGGAAAATTCGTCGGGGAAGGCGCGGATTATAAAGGCGGATCAGCAGCTTATTGGGCGGCGCCGCGGAAGTGGCGAACCCTCAGGCCGCTGGCGGCCAGGACACCGAAGTAGACCAGCATCGCCACCGCGATCAGGCCGAGCATGCGTCCGCCGCGCGCCCACTCGCCTGCGCTCAGCCAGCTGGCGAGATCGCCGGCCAGCCACAGCACGGCAGCGCCCATCGCGGCATTGGCCGCCAGCAGCCGCAACCAGAACGGGCCCCAGCCGGGCCGGCCGCGGTAGATGCCGTCGCGTTTCAGGCGCGCGAACAGCAGCCCGGCGTTGATGCAGGCGGTCAGCGAAGTCGAGATCGCCAGACCGACATGGGCGCCCTCGAACGCCTGCAGCTTCGAATACGCGAACAGCCCGAGGCTCAGCGCCATGCCGATCACCAGGCTGATGATCGCGTAGCGCACCGGCGTCCTGGTTTCCTGGCGCGCGTAGAAGCCCGGCACCAGCACCTTGACCATTGAGAAGCCCATGAAGCCGGCGCCGTAGGCCCATAGCGCCCAGGTGGTCATCCGCACGTCGTCGGCAGTGAAGGCGCCGTGGCCGTAGACCGTCGACACCAGCGGCCCGGCCAGCAGGCACAGGCCGAGTGCGGCCGGCAGGCCGATCAGCAGGATCACCCGCAGGCTCCAGTCGAGCGTGGCCGAGAACGCTTCCGGGGTCCTTTTCGCGTGCTGGGCCGACAGCGCCGGCAGGATCGCGGTGCCGACGGCGATCGAAAAGATGCCGAGCGGGAACTCCATCAGCCGGTTCGCGTAGTACAGCCAGCTGACCGAACCGCTGCCGACATGGGTCGACAGGTTGGTGTTCAGCAGCAGCGAGATCTGCGCCACCGACGAGCCGATCATCACCGGCACCATCAGCGTGACGATCCGCTTGACGCGGCCGTCGCCCCAGGCCCAGCGCGGCTGCGGCAGCAGCCTGAGCTGGGCCAGCAGCGGCAGCTGGAACGCGAACTGGAGGATGCCGGCGACAAACACCGCATACGCCAGCACCTGCACCGAGTTGGCGTCGATGAACGCCGTGGCGATCAGGCACAGGTTCAGGATCACCGGCGTGGCTGCCGGCACCGCGAACCTGCCGTAGGCATTGAGCACGCCGCCGGCCATTGAGGTCAGCGAGATGAACATCAGGTACGGGAAGGTCCAGCGCAGCAGCTCGGTGCCGAGCACGTTCTGAGCCGGATCGGCGGTGAAGCCGGAGGCGAACAGCCAGACCAGCAGCGGCGCACCGAGGCAGCCGATCACCGTGACGACAGTCAGCACGCCGCCCAAGGTGCCGAGCACGACGGCGACCATGTCGCGGGCGTCCTCATGCGTGCCGGTGGTCTTCACTTCGGTGAAAACCGGCACGAAGGCCTGGCTGAAGGCACCTTCGGCGAACATCCGGCGGCCGAAGTTCGGAATCATCAGCGCGACCAGAAAGGCGTCCATCGCCGCACCGGCGCCGAAGGCGGTCGCCAGCATGATCTCGCGGACGAAACCGAGCAGGCGCGACAGCAGGGTCAGCAGGCTGACGATGCCGCTGGACTTGAGCAGGCTTTTCGACATTCGGGATGAGCGGGGATGGCGTGCCTCGGCGGCGTCCCGAGCCGGATCACGTTGACAGAGGCGGGGTCGACGAAGATACTAGCGCGCTTCGATTTTGTCAGTTGCCGGTTCACGGCTTCGGTCGAATCGCCGGTCGGCCGTTCTGGCCGTCACACCATCGAAACCGCTTTAAGGAGTTTTCACCTTGGCCAACACCCCGCAGGCGCGCAAGCGCGCACGCCAGTCCGAACAGAACCGCGAGCGCAACGCCAGCCAGCGCTCGATGATCCGCAGCACCATCAAGAAGGTCGTCGCCGCGATCGAAGCGAAGACCAAGGCCGAGGCCGAGGCCGCCTACACGGCGATGGTGCCGGTGCTGGATCGCTACGCCAACCGTGGCCTGATCCACAAGAACAAGGCCGCTCGCCACAAGAGCCGCCTGCAGGCGCACATCAAGGCGCTCGCCTGAAGTAAGTTCGGGCTGCAAACGAGAACGCGACCTCCGGGTCGCGTTTTTCGTTTCGGGGATCGGACTCGCGGTGCGCTGCCGTCAGAACCTCCCGGCGCGCCCTCAATCGTCCTGGCGCGGCGCCATCGGCGCCAGCAGGCGGGCACCGCCGCCGCTGGCTGGGGTATCGGTTTCGTGCTCGTCGGCGCCCTTGAACCAGCGCGTGGCGCGTTCGCCGATGCGCTGCAGGTAGGTGTACAGCACCGGCACCACGACCAGGGTCAGCAGGCTGGAGGTGATCACGCCGCCGATCACCGCGCGCCCCATCGCCGCATTGGTTTCGCCACCGGCGCCACTGCCGATCGCCATCGGCAGCATGCCGAAGATCATCGCCAGGGTGGTCATGATGATCGGCCGCAGGCGCACCTGCCCGGCGTCCAGCAAGGCCTCGCGCAGGCCGCGCCCTTCGCGCAGCCCCTGATTGGCGAAATCGACCAGCAGGATCGCGTTCTTGGTCACCAGGCCCATCAGCATGATGAAGCCGATGATCGAGAACATGTTCAAGGTCGTGCCGGTCACCAGCAACGCAATGAACACACCGGCCAGCGACAGCGGCAGCGACACCATGATCGCGATCGGCTGCAGGAAGCTGCCGAACTGCGAGGCGAGGATCAGGTAGATGAAGATCACCGCCAGCCCCATCGCCGCCAGCGCCGCAGCACCGGACTCGTCCTGATCCGCCTGCTGACCGCCGATTTCCCAGCGATAGCCCGGCGGCAGATCCCAGCCCTTGATGATCTTCTTGACGTCTTCGCCGACATCCCCCGCCGGTCGGCCCTCGGCATTGGCGTAGATCGACACCCGGCGCTGCAGGTTCTGGCGCTTGATCTGCTGGGGGCTGGCGATCGGCACGAAATCGGCAACCTGACGCAGCGGCACCAGCATCGCTGTGCCATCGGCATTGAGCCGCGTGCTGGTCAGCGCCAGATTGCCGAGGTCGGCAGCGATCTCGCGGTCGGCCCGCGGCAACCGGACGATCACCTCGTAGTTCTGGCCATCGGGCGCCAGCCAGTAGCTGATCTGGTCGCCCGCGACCAGCGGCCGCAGTGCTGCGCCGATGCGGGCATTGCTCAGGCCCAGATCGCTGGCCAGTTCCTGGTTGATACGCACGGCGATCCCCGGGCTTTCGCCCTTCTCGCTGCTTTCAAGATCGGAAATGCCCTTGATCTTGCGCATTTCGGCAATCACGGCCTGGGTGATCTCGGTCAATTTGCCCGGATCAGGGCCGAGCAGCGAGATGAAGATCGAGCCGCCGAAGCCAACCGTCAGATCGACACCGGCCACCTGCTTGATCCGCTCGCGGATCGCCTTCTCGATGTCCTTCTGCGGCCGCCGGTGGGTGACGGCACGGTCGGTCAGGCGCAGGTTCAGGCGCGCGTAGTTCTTGCCCTCCTCGGTGCCGACCTGGGTGGCGATGGTCTCGATCTCCGGGAATTCGCGCAGCAGGGCTTCGACCTGCCGGGCCTTGGCATCGGTGTACTCGAGGCTGGAGCCGAGCGGCGTGTTGATCCGCAGGCTCGTGAAGCCGTCATCGCCGCGCGGGAAGAATTCGCTGCCGATGAACGGCAGCAGGCCGAAGCTGCCGAAGAAGGTGAAGGCGGCGATCCACAGCACGATGCCGCGATTGGACACGGTGCCGATCTGCCGCCAGTCGAGACGGCGCGCCGCGTGGGCCAGCCCGAACAGCGGGAACCAGACGCGGCGACGCTCGGTGCGCAGCGCCCACGCCAGCACCCGGCCATAGACGCGGTGCAGCGCTTCGACACCGTGCTCCACCTTCTCCATCAGCCGGCCCAGCCAGGGCGCGTACTTGAAGCGATCCTTGACCGGATCGCGCCAGACCGCCGACAGCATCGGATCGAGCGTGAAGCTGACGAACAGGGACACCAGCACGGCCACCGCGACGGTGATGCCGAACTGGAAGAAGAAGCGGCCGATGATGCCGCTCATGAACGCCACCGGCACGAACACGGCCAGGATCGCGAAGGTGGTCGCCATCACCGCCACGCCGATTTCCCGGGTGCCGTCGAGGGCGGCACGGACATGGCTCTTGCCCATCGCCAGATGCCGCACGATGTTCTCGCGCACCACGATCGCATCGTCGATCAGGAGGCCGATGCACAGGCTCAGCGCCATCAGGGTCAGGAAGTTCAGCGTGAAACCGAAGGCGTGCAGCGCGATGAAGGTGGCGATCACCGAAATCGGCAGCGTGAGGCCGGTGATGATCGTCGAACGCCACGAATGCAGGAACAGGAACACGATCAGCACGGTCAGGATGCCGCCTTCGACGATCGTTTCCTTCACCTGCTCGACCGACGCGGTGATGTCGTCGGCGGTCGCGTAGATCTTGATAATCTTCACGTCGGACGGCAGTTCCGCCTTCAGCCGCTCGATCGCCTTGGCCACCCCCTGTGCGGCACTGACGATGTTTGCGCCCTGCACCTTCTGGATATCGATGGTCACCGCGCGCTTGCCGTCGACCCTGGAAATCGAGGTTTCCTCGGCTTCGCCATCGACCACCTCGGCCACCTGGTCCAGGTGCACCGGCGTGCCGTTCTGCACCGCGACGACGATGCGTCCGAACTGCTCCGGCTGCTTGATCCGCCCTTCGATGCGGACCAGCTGCTCGGCCGTCCCGCGCGAGATCGAACCGGCGGGCAGATCCTGGTTGGCGGCCTGGACCGCGGCGATGACCTGATCGACGCCGATCCGCCAGGCTTCCAGCGCTTCGGGCTTCAGCAGGATCTGCACCTGCCGCTCGGACTGGCCGTTGACGTCGATGCTGCCGACGCCCAGCACGTTCTGCAGGCGCTTGACCACCACCTGATCGACCAGGGTCGAGATCTCGCGCAGGCTGCGGGTGTCCGAGTACAGCGCCAGATTGATGATCGGCTGCTGGTTCTCGTCCTCATTGGTCCTCGAGATCAGCGGCGGCTTGGCATCGCGTGGGAAACTCGGCTGGATCTGCGCGACCTTGTCGCGGGTTTCCTGGGTCGCACGGCCGACATCGACCGACAGATCGAACTCGATCGAGATGAAGCCGCCGCCCTCGCGCGCCGTGCCCCAGATGCGCTTGACGCCCTCGACAGCGTTGACCGCTTCCTCGATCGGCTTGAGCAGATCGTTCTCCACCGCTTCCGGCGAGGCGCCGGGGTACTCGATGGAAATGCTCAGCACCGGGATCGAGACATCCGGCAGCTTTTCCACCGGCAGGCGCTGGTACGAGAACACGCCGAGCACCAGCAGCGCGACCATCACCATGGTCGCGAACACCGGCTGCTGGACGCTGGTCTTGGTGATCCACATGGCGTCGTTCCGGCCCTTACTGAACTGGCGTCCGGGCGGGCGTCGCGGACGGTCCGGCCAGCCTCACCGCCGCTCCGTCCTGCAGCTTGTCGATCTTCGCTGCCAGGACCGGCGTGCCGGCGGCCAGACCGTCACGGACCTCGACGAACGAGGCGTCATCGGTCTTCAGGCCGAGGGTCACCGTTCGGCGCACCAGCTTGCCGTTGTCGATCACCAGCACGTAGGCGACACCGGCATCGCTGCGGATCGCCGTGCTCGGCACCGTCGGCGACGGCGCCGACTGATCGAGCACCAGTTCGCCCTGGGCGAACATGCCGCCTTTCAGCGCGCCATCGGCGTTGTCGACCGACAGGTACAGCTTGATCGAGCGGGTACCGGCATCGGTCGCCGGATTGATCCGCTCGACCGTCGCCTCGAACGGGCGGTCGCCGTAGCCGCCGACCTTGAAATGGGCGATCTGGCCGATCTTGACTGCGGGCACTTCGGACGCCGGTGCCGGCGCTTCCAGTTCCAGATGACGCAGGTCGACGATCGCCAGCAGCGGCGAATCCGGCGACACCTTCTCGCCCGGCTGCACCAGCCGCTGCGACACGATGCCGCTGATCGGCGCCCGGACTACGGCATCGTCGAGGCTGATCTGGGCCACCCGCGCCTGCGCCTCGGCGACCTTCACGCTGGCCGCGGCCGCGTCGTAGGCGCTCTGAGCCGAGTCGTAGGCATTCTGCGAAATGAACTTCTGTTCCAGCATCCTGGCGTTGCTGTCGCGATTGACCTTGGCCAGCGCCAGATCGGCGCGCGCCTTGTCGAGCGCGGCGCGCTGGGCCTCGAACTGGGCACCCAGATTGCGGACGTCGATGTGCGCCAGCACCTGGCCCTTGTCGACGTGCTGGCCTTCACGCACCTGCACGTCGAGCAGATCACCGGACACGCGCGACTTGACCGTGGTCTGGACCAGCGGCGTCAGCGTGCCGGACAGTGGCAGCCGGCGCGACAAGGCGCGCAACTCGACGGTCGCGACATCGGCCGCGGCCAGTTCCATCGGTCCGACGGGCGCCTTGGCATCCTTGTCGGCCGGCTTGGCCTGCGCGCTGCCGCCCCGCGTGGCGATCCAGCCGCCGGCCACCGCCAGCAGCACGAGCAGCGCCATGACCAGCAGGACGGACTTGCGCCGCGCACGGACACGCTCCGCGTCACGGCTGTGGGTGATGGCACTCATGCAGGATTCCCCTGGGACACGCGGCCCCGACTGGCGGCGGGTCGATCGGTAGTTGGGCAGCTGTCGCTAGGATGCAGCCACGATGGCGCTTGGATGCACCGGCGGCCCTCGGGGTTTGATCGTCGTCAGCCCGCGCTCACGGGCTGAGAATTGCGAGTGATCGCCAGCCCCCAGCGTCGCTCAGGCGGCCAGCACCAGATTGTCGCGATGGATCAGTTCCGGCTCGCCCGGGTAGCCGAGGCGCGCCGTGATCTCGCCGCTCGGCGCGCCGGCGATACGCTGCGCCTCGTCGGAATCGTAGTTGCTGAGGCCCCGCGCGATTTCCTTGCCGCTCAAGTCAAGGCACAGCACCAGATCGCCACGACCGAACTCGCCGCCGACCTGACGCACGCCGACCGGCAGCAGGCTGCGGCCCTGCTCGCGCAGCACCTTGACCGCGCCGTCATCGAGCGTCAGCCGGCCGCGGACCTGCAGCTGTCCGGCGATCCAGCGCTTGCGCGAGGCCATCACCGACTGTGCGGGCTTGAGCAGCGTGCCGATCGACTCCCCCGCCGCGATCTTGAGCAGGGCATCCGGCGTCCGGCCGTAGGCAATCACCGTCGCGGCACCCGAGCGTGCGGCCCAGTGCGCGGCGGTCAGCTTGGTGCGCATGCCGCCGCGGCCGAGTTCGCCCTTGGTTTCGCCCGCCATGCCGCCGAGATTCGGGTCGGACAGATCGGCTTCCGACAGCAGCCGGGCATCCGGGTTGTTGCGCGGATCGGCGTCATAAAGGCCCTGCTGGTCCGTCAGGATCACCAGCAGATCGGCCTCGATCAGGTTGACGGTCAGGGCGCCGAGCGTGTCGTTGTCGCCGAGTCGGATCTCGTCGGTGGCAACCGTGTCGTTCTCGTTGACGACCGGCACCACACCCAACTCCAGCAAGGTGTTCAAGGTGCCGCGGGCGTTCAGGTAGCGGCCCCGATCGGAGACGTCGTCATGGGTCAGCAGGATCTGCGCGGCGCGCAGGCCGTGCTTCTCGAACTCGGTCTCGTAGGCGCGCACCAGCCCCATCTGGCCTACCGCTGCCGCCGCCTGCAGGCCATGCAGGTTGGTCGGGCGTTTGCTCATGCCCAGCCGCGCCATGCCTTCGGCGACCGCACCGGACGATACCAGCACCACCTGGCGACCCTGGGCACGCAAGGCGGCAATCTGCGCGCACCAGTCGGCGATCGCTTCGCGATCCAGCCCGCGGCCACGCGCGGTGACCATCGCGCTACCGACCTTGATCACCCAGCGACGGCTGGTGTTCAGCGTTTCACGGCTCTTGGTCTGCGTCATGGGAGTACGGGAAGGCTCAGGCGTCGAGATCGTCTTCGGTGTCGTCGAGATCATCGGCGGGGACCGCCGGGCGCGCCGGCGGCGCGTCATCCAGCAAGGTGTAGTCGGGCACGGTGCGCGCCGGGGCATGGGCTTCGACCCACTCCATCGCGTCCCTGCACAGCGGTTCCAGATTGCGCCGGGCGGCGGCCGAGATCCGGTAGTGGCGGCCGGTCCAGCCGAGGCGTTCGAGGGCGTCGTCGATCAGCGCGTCGGATTCCTCGTCACTCATCAGGTCGATCTTGTTGAACAGCAGCCACTGCTCGCGTCCGGCCAGTTCCTCGCTGAACTCGGCGAGCTCGGCGTTGATCGTCTCGATGTGCTCGACGATGTCGCCGCCATCGGGCGGCAGGATGTCGACCAGGTGCAGCAGCAGCCGGGTGCGCTGCAAGTGCTTGAGGAAGCGGATGCCGAGCCCGGCGCCTTCGGCAGCGCCTTCGATGATGCCGGGGATGTCGACCATCACGAAGCTGCGGTTCAGGCCGACCGACACGACACCGGGCTGCGGGTACAAGGTGGTGAACGGATAATCGGCGATCTTCGGACGTGCCGCCGATACCGCGCCGAGCAGGGTCGACTTGCCGGCGTTCGGCATGCCGAGCAGGCCGACGTCGGCCAGCACGCTCAGTTCCAGCCGGAGTTCGCGGCGTTCGCCCGGCGTGCCGGGGCTGGCGCGGCGCGGTGCGCGATTGGTCGATGACTTGAAACGGGTGTTGCCGAGCCCGTGGAAGCCGCCGGCCGCAACCTTGATCCGCTGGCCCTTGACGGTCAGCTCGCCGATCAGTTCTTCGGTGTCGACGTCGAAGACCTGGGTGCCGAGCGGCATCGGGATCTCGATGTCCGGCGCCCCGGCGCCCTTGCAGTCGGAGCCGCTGCCGTTTTCGCCACGCTTGGCCTTGAACACGCGGTTGAAGCGGAAATCGGCGAGCGAATTGAGATTCGGCTCGGCCACCACCCAGACGGTGCCGCCGTCGCCGCCGTCGCCGCCATCCGGGCCGCCAAACGGAATCGCGCGTTCGCGGCGGAAGCTCACGCAGCCATTGCCGCCATCGCCGGCTTCGACGCGGATCGTGGCTTCGTCAACGAATTTCATGGTTCGGCGGAATCTCTTCGTGCAGCAACAACGACGCTACGGGGACTTCAAATGACAAGGCCCCGTCAACCGGGGCCTTGTCAGCACATCTTCGCGGATCAGGCTGCGACGATGTCGACGAACTTGCGACCGTTCGGACCGCGAGTGACGAACTTCACATGACCATCGGCCTTGGCGAACAAGGTGTGATCGGTGCCGATGCCGCAGTTGACGCCCGGGTGAACCTGGGTGCCGCGCTGGCGGATGATGATGTTGCCGGCGAGCACCGCTTCGCCGCCGAAACGCTTCACGCCGAGGCGCTTGGCCTGGGAGTCGCGACCGTTACGGGTTGAACCGCCTGCTTTCTTGTGTGCCATTGCTGTTCTCCTGCTGGAAGAGCGCCGCCCTTAGGCGACGATCTCCATGATCTTGATCGCGGTGAAATTCTGCCGGTGGCCCTGTTCCTTGTGGTAGTGCTTGCGGCGGCGGTGCTTGATGATGCGGATCTTGTCGCCACGGCCGTGTGCCGTGACTTCCGCCTTGACGATGGCGCCGGTGACGATCGGCGCACCGATCTTCACGGCTTCGCCATCGGCGACCATCAGCACTTCGCTGAAGCTGACCGTGTCGCCGACGGCGGCCACGATCGTTTCAACCTTGAGGGTTTCGCCGGGGGTGACCCGGTACTGCTTGCCACCGGTCTTGATGACTGCGTACATGCTTGTAACTCCAAGAAAAATTGCTGCGATCTAGTTGCTTTTGTAAGGCTGTCGATCCGACATCAAAGGATTGACGGCCCCGGGAACCCGGCATTCTAGTTTCGTGCCGCGGGCCGGTCAATCCGCACTGCGCGGATCAGGCGCTGCCGAGATGCTCCCGGACCAGGGCCGCACAGCGTTCCGGCGCCTCGGCCACCGCCCAATGGCCCGCCTGCGCCAGCAGCCGGACATCCGCCGCGCCGAAGCGCTCGGCGTAATGGCGAGGAATGAACGGATCGCGTTCACCCCACAACACGCGCGTCGGGTGGTCTGCGATCACCGCACACAGAGGCGCCAGCCAAGGCGCGAATTTCCCGGGATCGGTCTCGCGGTAGATGCGCAGCACCTGGGCACGCGCGCCGGCATGGAAGTGCTGAAACGCCTCGTCGATCTGTGCGGACGACAGGCCCGGTCCGCCCTGATGCATGGTCAGACGATGCCCGAGCCGACCCAGCAGCGGCCAGTCGAAAGCCCGCATCGCCAGTTCGCCGAAGCGCGAACGCCAGACCCTGGCCCAGAAATGCCAGCGGTAGTCGGCGTGCATCAAGGTGTTGGTGATCACCAGGCGGCGCAGCCGTTCGGGGTGGCGAACCGCCCAGGCCAGACCGTAGAAGCCGCCGACATCGTGCACGATCAGATCCACCGGTTCGCCAATGCCCAGCGCATTCAGCAGATCGTCGACCCAGCCGGCAAAGCCGGCGAGCGTCACGTCATTGGCAGCCGGCACGCCGGACGCTCCGAAGCCCGGCAGATCCGGTGCGATGCAATCGTGATCGGCCTGGAGGCGCTCGATCATCGGCAGCCACAGGCGGTGGGAATCGGGATTGCCGTGCAGCATCAGCAGCGGCCGGCCGCGGCCCTGGCGGTGCACGAAGACATCGGCGTCATGGATACGGAGCGTCGGCATCGGGATTCGGCGGCAAGGAGCAGGCAGTTCTATCGGCGACGGCACCGCCAAGGTCCAGGCTGGGCTTGTGCAGCACCGCACCGCAGACTTCTCGGCGGCAACGGCGTCGCGCATCGCGAGTCGCCGCGACCCGCCTGAACCTCGATCGATGCCCGCGGCGCCGTCGAGCGGATACCGGGTCGGCGATGTGCTACCAGCGCAGCAGCACCGTACCCCAGGTCATGCCACCGCCGACACCCTGCAGCATCACCAGATCGCTTGGCTTGATGCGACCGTCCTTGACCGCCGCGTCGAGCGCCAGCGGCACCGACGCCGCCGAGGTATTGCCTTGCTGCGCAACCGTCACCACCACCTTCTCCTTCGGCACGCCGACCTTGTCGGCCAGCGTGTTGATGATCCGGATATTGGCCTGGTGCGGCACGTACCAGTCGAGCGCCGATGCCTTGATGTTGTTCTTCTCCAGCGCTTCCTGCGCACATTCGCTCAGCGACTTCACGGCGACGCGATACACCGACTGGCCGTCCATCTCCAGATACGGCGAGCCGCGCAGTTCGCCGCTGGCGATGCCACCGGGCACGCGGAGGATGTGACTCAGCGAGCCATCCGAATGCAGATGCGAGGACAGGATGCCTGGCGCTTCGGAGGTCTTCAGGACCACGGCACCGGCGCCGTCGCCGAACAGCACGCAGGTCCGGCGGTCGTTCCAGTCGAGAATCCGCGAGAACACCTCGGCGCCGATCACCAGCGCACACTTGTGCTGGCCGCAGGCCACCAGCTTGTCGGCAATCGCCAGGCCGTAGATGAAACCGGTGCAGACCGCCTGCACGTCGAAGGCTGCGCCCTTGGTCACGCCGAGCTTGGCCTGCACCAGACAGGCGGTCGACGGAAACACCATGTCCGGAGTGGTGGTGGCGACGATGATCAGGTCGATGTCATCGGCGGTGACGCCAGCAGACGCCATCGCAGCGCGTGCGGCATGCAGCGCGAGATCGCTGGTCAGTTCGTCGTCGGCAGCGACATGGCGCGCCTCGATGCCGGTCCGGCTGACGATCCAGTCGTCACTGGTATCGATCCGGTCCTCGAGTTCACGGTTGGTGACGATGCGTTTCGGCAGGTAGCTGCCGGTGCCGACGATGCGTGAGTAGGTCATGCCTGAAGTTTAAATAAAGTTCGTCAACAACGAGTGCGAACATCGGCGGCGAGGGGCCGGTTGCCCCTCGCCGCCGACACGACGAGGAGACTGACTGATCGCTTGCGTCAGCATCATCCGCGCCAAAGCGCGCCCGCCGGATATCCCCGCCTGCGTCTCGGTGGCGGCTACTCCAGCTCGATCAGCAGATCGCGGGTGTTCACGGTGGACCCGGACTTGGCGTGGATGGCCTTGACCCGGCCATCGCGCGGCGCGCCGAGCACGGTTTCCATCTTCATCGCTTCCAGCGCCAGCAGCGGCTCGCCCTTCGCGACCACCTGCCCCTTCTGCACCGCGACGCGCACGACCATGCCCGGCATCGGCGCACCGACGTGACCCGAATTGCCCTCTTCCGCCTTCGGCGTGTCGAACGCGGCCTTGGCGCCGGCCTTCGGCACCCGCACCAGTCGCGACTGGCCGTTCAGCTCGAAGAACAGCTTCACAACACCGTCGTCCTCAGACTCGGTGCGGCTCTGCAGACGGATCACCAGCGTCTTGCCGGTGTCGATGTCGACACTGATCTCTTCCTGGTCCTTCAGGCCGTAGAAAAAGGTCGGCGTCGGCAGGGTAGAGACATCGCCGTACAGCTTGCGATGCTCGACGAAGTCGCGGAACACTTTCGGATACATCAGGTACGAGGCGACGTCGGCCTCGCTGAGCGCCTCGCCGACCAGGGTTTCGGCATCGGCCTTGGTCTGCACCAGATCGACCGGCGCCATCGAGGCGCCCGGTCGGCCATCAAGCGGCGGCTTGCCCTTGAGAATCTTGGCCTGCAGCGCTGTCGGCCAGCCGTCCGGCGGCACGCCGAGTTCGCCCTTGAACAGGGACACCACCGATTCCGGGAAGTCGATGTCGCGATCCGGATTGGTGACGTCGTCCGGCGTCAGGCCGTTGCCGACCATGAACAGCGCCATGTCGCCGACCACCTTGGAGGTCGGCGTGACCTTGACGATGTCGCCGAACAGCTGGTTGACCGCCGCGTAGGCGCGCGACACCTCCGGCCAGCGGGCCTCCAGCCCGAGCGCACGGGCCTGCTCGCGCAGGTTGGTGTACTGGCCGCCCGGCATCTCGTGACGATAGACATCGGCCGTACCGGAGCGGATATCGGCCTCGAACGGCGCATAGAAGCGGCGCACGCCTTCCCAGTAGTCGGAGACCGACTGCATGGCGTCGAAATCGACGCCCGGGTCGCGTTCGGAGCCGGACAGCGCGGCGGCGATCGCGCCGAGGTTCGGCTGCGAGGTGAGCCCGGACATCGCGTCCATCGCGCCGTCCACGGCATCGCAGCCGGCTTCGATCGCGGCCAGCACGCTGGCGGCGGCGATGCCGCTGGTGTCATGGGTGTGGAAATGGATCGGCAGGCCGATCTCCTGCTTCAGGGCCTTGACCAGTTCGCGCGCCGCGCGCGGCTTGCAGATGCCGGCCATGTCCTTGATGCCGAGGATGTGCGCGCCGGCCTTCTCGAGCCGCTTCGCCATGTCGACGTAGTACTTGAGGTTGTACTTCGGCCGCGCGGCATCGAACAGGTCGCCGGTGTAACAGATGGTGCCCTCGCAGACGGCGCCACTGGCGATCACCGCATCCATCGCGACCCGCATGTTGTCGACCGCGTTCAGCGAATCGAAGACGCGGAAGATGTCGATGCCGTTCTGGGCCGCCTGGCTCACGAAGTACTGGACCACGTTGTCCGGATAGTTCGTGTAGCCGACCGCATTGGCCGAGCGCAGCAGCATCTGGAACGGAATGTTCGGCACCGCCGTGCGCAGCATCGCCAGACGCTGCCAGGGATCTTCCTTCAGGAAGCGCATGGCGACGTCGAAGGTCGCACCGCCCCAGCATTCCAGCGACAGCAGCTGCGGCAGCAGGCGCGCGTAATGCGGCGCGATCTCGGCCATGTCGCGGGTTCGCATACGCGTCGCGAACAGGCTCTGGTGCGCGTCGCGCATCGTGGTGTCGGTCAGCAGCACGCGTGGCTGCGCCTTGATCCATTCGGCGAAGCCTTTCGGCCCGCGCGCCTTCAGTTCGTCGCGCAGTCCCTTCGGCGGCGGCGCCAGCAGATCCAGCTTCGGCTTCAGCGGCGTGGCGAGGATGCCTTCCGGCGCCTTGCGGCCCTTCATCTCCGGGTTGCCGTTGATCGCGACATCGCCGATGAAACGCAGCACCTTGGTGGCGCGGTCGCGGCGGGCGGTGAAGCGGAACAGTTCCGGCGTGGTGTCGATGAAGCGCGTCGTGCAGTCGCCGGACTTGAACAGCGGATGCAGGATGACGTTCTCGAGGAACTGCAGGTTGGTCGACACACCCCGGATCCGGAACTCGCGCAGCGCACGGTCCATGCGGGCGATCGCTTCCTTGGCGGTCGGCGCCCAGGCGGTGACCTTGACCAGCAGCGAATCGTAGAACGGCGTGATCACTGCCCCCGAATACGAGGTGCCGCCGTCGAGGCGCAGGCCGAAGCCGGCCGGACTGCGATACGCGAGGATGCGACCGTAATCCGGCGTGAAGCCGTTCTCCGGATCTTCGGTGGTGACCCGGCACTGCAGCGCAAAGCCATCGAGCCTGACCTTGTCCTGCGCCGGCAGCAGACCGTCGGCGGCGCCGATCGTCGCGCCTTCGGACACCCGGATCTGCGCCTTGACGATATCTACACCGGTGACTTCCTCGGTCACCGTGTGCTCGACCTGGATGCGCGGGTTGACCTCGATGAAGTAGAACTTGTCGGTATCGGCATCCATCAGGAATTCGACAGTGCCGGCATGCGTGTAGCCCACCTGCTTGCACAGGCGCACGGCGGCGTCGCACAGCTCGACGCGGCGTTCCGGCGTCAGGTAATGCGCCGGCGCGCGCTCGACCACCTTCTGGTTGCGGCGCTGCACCGAGCAGTCGCGCTCGAACAGGTGGATCAGGTTGCCGTGCTGGTCACCGAGCACCTGCACTTCGACGTGGCGGGCACGGCGAATGAGCTTTTCGAAATAGGCTTCGTCATTGCCGAACGCGGCCAGTGATTCGCGGCGCGCCGATTCGACGGCGGCCGGCAGCTCGGCCTCGTTCTCGATCGCCCGCATGCCGCGTCCGCCGCCACCCCAGCTGGCCTTGAGCATCACCGGGTAGCCGATCGCGGCGGCGATCTTCTTCACTTCCTCGATGTCGCCCGGCAGCGCCTCGGAGGCTTCCAGTACCGGCACCTTTGCCGCCTTGGCCGCCGCACGGGCCGCCACCTTGTCGCCGAGCGCCCGCAGGACGTCGGGCTTGGGACCGACGAACAGGATGCCGGCCGCCGCGCAGGCCTCGGCGAAGTTCGGGTTCTCGGACAGGAAGCCGTAGCCAGGATGGATGGCATCGACACCAGCGCTCTTGGCGATCCGGATGATGTCCGGAATGTCCAGGTAGGCCGCGATCGGCTTCTGCCCGGCGCCGACGAGATAGCTTTCGTCGGCCTTGAAGCGATGCAGCGCGAAGCGATCCTCGTGCGCGTAGATCGACACCGTGCGGATGCCCATTTCGGCAGCGGCACGCATGACACGGATGGCGATTTCGCCGCGGTTGGCAACCAACAACTTGCGGATTGGCATGGTCCCTGCTGATCTGGGTCGAAACGGGTCAATTCTCGCGCTTCTTGCGCGCGCCGTCGGTAGCGTCAGTGACACCGACGTCCATCATCGTTATTACAGCACAGGGAATGCCAGACCAAAGCACGGGGAACCCCGCAATTGCCCAGCGCTCCCGATTCCGCCGCGAGGCGACTGCGGACCGGGCCACGCATCCAGCGCCCGGCGTGCAGCAGCGGACTGCGCCAGGCGGACTGCCGATAGCGGCAAGGGTAGTCGAGACGCCGGGTCTTCACCTCACGTCCCGTGAATACCGCAAATCGGATTCCGCAGCGCTGGCCCGGCCCTGCCTGCAAAAACACCGAAATGCGGGACAATGCGATCGCGTCAGAGACAAATGCCGCTTGAAACTCAAATCTGCACGAATCCCAATAACCATCCCCCATGACCTCCCAACGTGCTGCCCCGCGCCGCAAGCGACAGAGTGGCGTCCGTGGCCGGATTCTCGAATTGCTGACCGCCGGTCCGCTGCTGGCGCAGGACCTCGTTGATCGCGGCGGCTTTTCTCCGGCCTCGCTGTACCTGAATCTGAAGGCGCTGAAAGCGGAAGGTGCGGTCGACACCCGGCGTGACGGACGCGCCGTCCGCTATCTGTTCGTCGGCCCGCTCGGCGGCAGTGCTGGGCGCTCGCGCGCGACGAAGTCGACGCGCGGACGGCGTTCGCAGGCAATGTCCGGCGTCGGTCCGGCGCTGACCGCCGAGGCCGAACTGAAGGCAGCGCTCGGCGTGTTGCTGACCCGACTGTCGCCGATCGAGAACGCCAGCGAAAAGATCATGGTGCTGAGCGAGCTGGCAGGCTCGCTGCCGGCACCGGTCGCCACGGTGCTGAAGGCTGTCGCCGACGACCTCGACCGCCTGCGCGGCAAGGGCTGAGCCGATGTCGCCCTCGCCGGTGCAGCCGGCCTTGCAGGCCTTGATCTTCGACGTCGACGGCACGCTGGCGGATACCGAACGCGACGGCCATCGGCCAGCCTTCAACGCCGCCTTCCAGCAAGCCGGCCTCGACTGGCACTGGGATGTGCCGCTGTACGGCGAACTGCTGGCGGTCACCGGCGGCAAGGAGCGTATCCGTTACTACCTGGAAGGCTTCCACCGGCATCTGCTGGCCGACGCCGACATCGACAGCCGCATCGCCCGGCTGCACCAGGCGAAAACTCGCTGCTACGTCGATCTCATTGCCCAGGGGCAGCTGCCGATGCGGCCGGGTGTCGCTCGTCTGATCACCGAGGCTCGGGCCGCCGGCCTCAGATTGGCGATCGCCACGACGACCACTCCGGAAAATGTCGCGGTGCTGCTTGAACACTCGCTGGCCAAGGGCGCGACGGCGTGGTTCGAGGTCATCGGCGCCGGCGATGTGGTGCCTGCCAAGAAGCCTGCGCCGGACATCTATCGGTGGGTGCTGGAACGGCTCGGGCTGCCGGCGTCGGCCTGTCTGGCGCTGGAAGATTCCGACAATGGCCTGCGCGCAGCCCTCGGCGCCGGCCTGGTGACGGTGGTGACCACCAACGGCTACACCCTCGGCCACGACTTTGGCGGCGCCAGCGCCGTGCTTCCCGATCTCGGTACCGACGATTCGCCCGCCCGGGTGACGCTTTCGCAGCTGGTCGCCTGGCATGCGGCGGCCGGCGCGGCGAAGTCAGTCTGAAGGGATCGCCCAGCAGACGTTCGACTGTTCGTCCGATGAAGATTGACGGGAACGTTCGCGGCCCGTGGTGCGCGCCCGGCAGGAATCGAACCTGCGACCCTCGGCTTAGAAGGCCGATGCTCTATCCGACTGAGCTACGGGCGCACCGGAAGACGCGGATGGTGCCTGAAATGGCCGGGCCCATCCAGCCGCAAGCCGTTCGCCCGCAGTAAATGGCCGACGTGCCGCCGTCGGCCGAGCCGTCTGGCAGCCGCTGCACGGCGTCTGTATAGTGCGCGGCTCGCTGCGTCTGGTCGCGGACGCGGCTTTTTGCTGTACATCCCGGAGATACACATGAAACAGTCATTCGTCATCAGTGCCGAAGTCCGCACGGTGCACGGGAAGGGTGCGAGCCGCCGCCTGCGCCATGAGGGCAAGGTGCCCGCCATCATCTACGGTGGCAAGGAAAGTCCGCAGTCGATCCAGGTCAGTCACAACGAGCTGATGAAAAGCCTGAAGTTCGAGTCGTTCTATTCGGCCATCCTCAATGTGGATGTCGCCGGCAAGACCGAACAGGCCGTGCTCAAGGATCTGCACCGCCATCCGGTGCGCAACGAAATCATGCACATGGACCTGCAGCGCATCCTCGCTGACGTGGTGCTGCGCATGCACATCCCGCTGCACTTCAAGGGCGGCGATGTCGCCCCGGGCGTGAAGGTCGGCGGCGGCGTCGTCGAACACCAGCAGATCCAGGTCGAAGTCGAGTGCCTGCCGAAGGACCTGCCGGAGTTCATCGAGGTCGACCTGTCGGCGCTCAACGTCAACGAAGCCGTGCACCTGTCGCAGCTGTCGCTGCCGGAAGGCGTCAGCTTCTATGAGCTGAAGCACGGCAATGATGTGTCGGTCGCCGCGATCCACCTGCCGCGCCAGTCGGCCGCCGAGGCCGAAGCCGAAGCCACCGCTGCTGCGGACGCCAAGGCCAAGCCGGCTGCCAAGGCCGCCCCGGCCGCCAAGGCGGCTCCGGCTGCCAAGGCAGCTCCTGCGAAGAAGAAGTAAGGCTCCGGGACGCGACCATCGCGTCCTGGCAGCACACGACCCGTCCGTTCGCCTGCCGAACGGACGGGTTTTTCATGAGGGTCTCATCGGATGCGGGGAGCGTGAGCGATGTCGGATAGCCGCCTGCGCGCGATCGTCGGTCTCGGGAATCCGGGACCGGAGTACGAGCGGACGCGTCATAACACCGGGTTCTGGTTCGTCGACCTGCTGGCCGACGCCCATCACGGCAGCTTTCGCCATGAAGCCAAGTTCAAGGGCGACCTGGCGCGAATCCGCATCGGCGGCGACGAGGTCCTGCTGCTGAAGCCGCAGACCTACATGAACAAGAGCGGCGACGCGATCCAGCCGCTGGCCGCGTTCTACAAGCTGGAACCCGCCGACATCCTGGTGGCGCATGACGAACTCGACCTGCCGGTCGGCACGATGAAGCTCAAGCGCGCCGGCGGCCACGGCGGTCACAATGGCCTGCGCAGCGTGCACCAGCATCTGGGCCCGGATTACCTGCGTCTGCGGATCGGCATCGGCCATCCGGGCACCAAGGAGCAGGTGCTGGGCTACGTGCTCGGCCGGCCCAATGCCGCTGACGACAAGCTGATCCGCGACGGCCTGATCGACGCGATGAACGCGATGCCGGTCTGGCTGGGCCAGACGCTGGAAAAGGCCATGCAGCAGTTGCACAGCACTTCCCTTCCCAAACAGCAGCAGTAACGCAGCACTCAAGGATTCGAAAACATGGGCATTCAATGCGGCATCGTCGGTCTCCCGAACGTCGGCAAGTCGACCTTGTTCAACGCGCTGACCAAGGCGCAGATCGCCGCCGAGAACTATCCGTTCTGCACCATCGACCCGAACGTCGGCGTGGTCGGCGTGCCTGATCCGCGCCTTGCCGCGCTGGCGGCGATCGTCAAGCCGCAGAAGATCCTGCCAGCCACCGTCGAATTCGTCGACATCGCCGGTCTGGTCGAAGGGGCGGCCGAAGGCAAGGGCAAGGGCAACGCCTTCCTGTCGCACATCCGCGATACCGACGCGATCGCCCACGTGGTGCGCTGCTTCAAGAACGATGACGTGATCCACGTGATGGACAGCGTCGATCCGATCCGCGACATCGAAGTGATCGGCACCGAGCTCGCTCTCGCCGACCTGGAAAGAGTCACCAAGGCGCTGGAACGCTCGAACAAGCTGGCCAAGAGCGGCAACGCCGAGGCGATCGCCCGCAGCGCCTGCCTGAGCCGTGTCCAGGCCCACTTGAACAATGCCGAAGCGGTGCGCGGCATGAGCCTGGACGCCGATGAACGGGCGATCGTCAGGGAACTGCAGCTGATCACCGCCAAGCCGGGGCTGTACATCGCCAACGTCGATGAAGCGGGCCTGGGCGGCAACGAGTACGTCGAGCGGGTGCAGGCGCTGGCGGCCAGGGAAGGCGCGCAGGTGGTCGTGGTCTGCGCCCAGATCGAGGCCGAGATCGCCCAGCTCGACGACGCCGACAAGAAAGACTTCCTCGACTCGCTCGGGCTGGAAGAACCCGGCCTGAACCGGGTGATCCGCAGCGCCTACAACCTGCTCGGCCTGCAGACCTACTTCACCGCCGGCGTGCAGGAAGTGCGCGCCTGGACGGTCAAGGTCGGCGCCACCGGCCCGCAGGCGGCCGGCGTCATCCATACCGACTTCGAGCGCGGCTTCATCCGCGCCGAGGTGATCGCCTACGACGACTACATCGCCTACAAGGGCGAGGCCGGCGCCAAAGAAGCCGGCCGCTGGCGCCTGGAAGGCAAGGACTACATCGTCGCCGAAGGCGACGTCATGCACTTCCGCTTCAACGTCTAGCCAGCGCTGATGCCGGCGCCGCGTCGCGCGACCGGCGCGTGCCGGCCGCCTACCCGTTTTCGACCCCAGCATCCGTTCCCGGAGCCGCCATGCCTTCCTTCGACGTCGTCTCCGAAGTCGACAAGCACGAACTGACCAATGCCGTCGATCAGGCACGGCGGGATCTCGGCGACCGCTACGACCTGCGTGGCACCGATGCCCGCTTCGAGCACGAAGAGAACGTCATCACCCAGTTCGCGCCGACCGAGTACCAGCTCGACCAGCTGCTGGAAATGCTGCGCCTGCGGCTGGCCGGACGGCACATCGACCTGCGCTGCATCGAGCTGGGCGACGTCGAGACCAACCTCGCCGGCGCGCGTCGCAAGATCACCATCAAGCAGGGCATCGAGCAGGCACAGGCGAAGAAGATCATCGCCCGGATCAAGGAAGCCAGGCTCAAGGTGGACTGCCAGATCAACGGCGAAAAGCTGCGCATCAATTCCAAGAAGCGGGATGACCTGCAGCTGACCATCGCCTTCCTGAAAAAGGCGGAGCTTGAAGTGCCGCTGCAGTTCGAGAACTTCCGCGACTGAGCGCGCCGGGCCACGGCCCGGCACGCTCGGCTCCTCGACCGCCACAGCCGGGCGCTATCTGGCCGCGATCGCGACCCCGGAACCATGCTGCCGGCCCTCCTCCGGCCAGCCGGATGTCGTCACGTGCCGACGGCTGCCGAGGCAGCAGCCGTGAACCGCCGGTTCCGGCGCTGCGCCGACAGCTGACCTAGCCGTCCTCCAGCTGCCGTCTCTGCCCCCCACGGCCTGCCGCGCGTCGAGGCGCGCGGAGATTTGCGCGCGTCGAAAGCCGACGTGACGTTCACCGCCCGTTGTCGACCGCTGGTCGGTCGTCCGAAGTGGCGAAATCCCGCTGGACGCGACGGAAACGACCGTCCGTCCGCGCCGACGGAATCGTCGGGGCCACCTTCCCAGAATCCGGCCACCCCTTGCGACACCGCCCTACCGTCGGCCAAGGACATTCGAACGCTTAGCGCACCGAGGAGACGTCACCCATGATCCACAAGAAAGCCGGCTACGCACTGATCCTGTCCGCCGCCATGCTCACCGCAGCCTGCGGCGGCGGAGGCAGCAGCGGCAGCAGCGAAAACCCTTCCGGCGGCACGTCGCCGATGCCGCAGTCGACCACCGTCGCCGGCCCGCTGGACACCGTGCAGACCGCCGTCACCTCGACCGTGTTCGTGCCGCTGGTCTCGGCCACCGCCGGCACCCCGCTGCAGCCGGTGCTGCTGTGCGCCAACGGCATCGCCACGCGCAACCTGCTCGACATCGCCGACGCCTTCGCCAATGGCCTCGCCAGCCCGGCGACCCTGGCGACCACCGCGCCGGCCCAGGCGCAGGCGGCGGTCACCGCGCTGGTCGGCAACCTGTCGGGCCTGCTGACCTCGCTGAACGGTACCCAGACCTGCCTTGGCGGCAGCACCGCGCCGACCGCTGGCATTCCGACCACCAATCCGCTGGCCGGCACGCCGCTGGCCGCGCTCGGCGATCAGCTGCTGCCAATCCTGCTGTCGGCTTCGCAGCAGCTGGCACCGGGTGCCGGCGGTGTGCCGTCGCCGCTCAGCGCCCTGCAGCTCGCCGGCATCGTCGAGCAGCTGAGCAACGCCTTCAGCACCGGCCTCGCCTCGCTGCCGAGCGAGGTGCTGACCGCGCCGATCCTCGGCGGCTCGCTGGTGACCGTCGATGACGCCCTCGCCCAGCTGGCCTCGCTGACCGATCTCGCCGCATCCGGGGCCACGCCGCAGGTGCTGGCCACCTCGTTCCAGACGCTGGCTGAAAGCGTGATCAACAACCTGCTGACCCAGGTGCTGCCGGTGGCCAACCTGCAGACGCTGGCCGGTGGCGGCGCGCCGACCGATCTGGTCGCCACGCTGCAGGCGGCTGTGGCCTCGCTGACCGCCGGTCTCGGCACCAGCCCGACCACGCCGCTGCCGGCCAACCCGCTCGGCGGCGTCGGCTTCGAGGCGCTGACCGGCGTGATCAACCAGCTGGTGACCACGCTGCCGACCGCCCTGACCGGCACCGCCGGCCTCACCCCTCTGGCCGCAGCACTCGGCCAGGTGCAGACCCTGCTCGGCTCGCTGCTCGGTCTCGGCGGCTCGGGCGGTGGTACCGGCGGTGGCTCGGGCGGCGGCTGCCTGCTGGGCTTCCTGGGCCTGTGCCCGGCGCCCTGATCCGCGCCTGACGCGATGAAGAAGGCCGCCTCCGGGCGGCCTTCTTCTTGCCCGTCACCCCGCCATTCAGGCGTCGATGCAGGTGCCGATCTCGCGGATCTCGATGCTCGCCCAGGCCGCGGCAGGACATTCGCCGGCCAGCGCGATCGCCTCGGCACGGCTGGCGACCTCGAGCACGAAGAAGCCGCCGAGCATCTCCTTGGTTTCCGCGAACGGCCCGTCGAGCAGCTGCGGCTGGCCGTCGCGCAGCCGCAGGGTCACGGCCTCGGCATCGGGCTTCAGCGCGTCGCTGGCCCGGTGCACGCCGCGCGCCGCCAGGCTTTCGCCGTAGCGGCGCATCGCCTCGTATTCGGCGTCGGCCTGCGCCGCGCTGCGCTGCCGGCGCCGGCCGCGGTCTTCGTGAATGAGCAGTGCGTAGGCCATGCGCCGTCGTGTCGATTCGGGAACAGGCCCGATGGTAGTCAGCCTGCGGCCTCGCTGTCTGCCCCGCGGCAGGCGGCGGCGCGGGCGTGCAGCAAGGCCTGCTCGCGGGCATTGCGGGCCGGGCTGGCGGCGCGTTCGAACTCGGCGCCGGCCTCGCGATGCCGGCCGAGCTTCATCAGCAGATCGGCGCGAACGCTCGGCAGCCAGTGGTAGCCGGCCAGGGCCGGATTCCGGCCGAGGTCGTCGACCAGCGCCAGGCCAGCGGCCGGACCGTCGACCATCGACACCGCGACGGCCCGATTCAGCGCCACCACCGGCGACGGATTCAGCGCCAGCAGCGCGTCGTACAGCGCGACGATGCCGGGCCAGTCGGTATCCGCCGCCGTTGCCGCCCGCGCATGGCAGGCGGCGAGCGCGGCCTGCACGGTGTACGGGCCACGGCGCGCCGACAGCGCTTCGGCGCGCGCCAGCGCCGCGAGTCCGCGCTGGATCAGCAGGCGGTCCCAGCGGCCGCGGTCCTGATCGAGCAGCAGGATCGGAGCGCCATCGGCGGTGGTCCGCGCCCGCAGCCGCGAGGCCTGCAGTTCCATCAGCGCCACCAGGCCGTGCACCTCGGGCGCCGTCGCGGCCAGCCCGGCCAGGATGCGGCCCAGCCGCAGCGCTTCGTCGCAGAGCGCCGGCCGGGTCCAGTGGTCGCCTGCGGTGGCGGCATAGCCTTCGTTGAAGATCAGGTAGATGACCCCGAGCACGGCGCCGAGCCGCGCCGTCAGCGCCTCGCCCTGCGGCAGCTCGAACACCGGGCCGGCCCCGCCGAGCGTGCGCTTGGCGCGGACGATGCGCTGGGCGATCGTCGCTTCCGGCACCAGAAAGGCGCGGGCGATCTCGTCGGTGCTCAAGCCGCCGAGCAGGCGCAGGGTCAGCGCCGCCTGCGCCTCCGCCGACAGCAGCGGATGGCAGGCGATGAACATCAGGCGCAGCAGGTCGTCGCCGACCGGGTTGTCGTCGACCGCCTCGGGATCGGCCTGGCTCGCGCGCAGCTGCGCTTCGATCGCCTGCACCAGCGCGCCCTCGTGCTGGCGGTGCAGGCGCTCGTGACGCAGGCGATCGATCGCCCGGTGCCGCGCCGTGGTCATCAGCCAGGCACCGGGACGATCCGGAACGCCTTCGGCCGGCCAGCGTTCGAGCGCGGCCAGCAGGGCGTCCTGCGCCAGTTCCTCGGCCAGCCCGACATCACGCACCAGCCGCAGCAGCGCACCGACCAGCCGCGCCGCCTCGATGCGCCAGATTGCGCCGATCCGGCTGCCGATCGACGGGTCATGAGCCGGCGCGTCGGCCACGGCGTCAGTGCGCGGCGACTGCCGCAGCGCCGCCGGCCACCGGTTTCGGCTTCAGCAGTGCCGCCCCGATCAGCGCCGCCAGCAGCGCGAAGCCGGTGCCCCATACGAAGGCCAGCTGATGGCCGCCGGCCAGCGCCACCGTGTCGACGGCACCGCTGGCGCGCAGGCTGCGGGTTTCGGCGTCGGCGACACTGGCCAGCACCGCCAGGCCCAGCGCGCCGCCCATCATGAAGGCGGTGTTGACGACGCCGGAGGCCAGCCCGGCCTCGGCCGGATCGACATCGTTCATCGCCGCCAGCAGCACCGGGTTGAACGCCAGCCCGGCACCCAGGCCGAGCAGCAGCATGCCCGGCAGCACGTCGACCAGATAGCGGCCGTCGAGCGGCACCCGCGCGAACAGGCCGAGGCCGAGTGCCGCGATCAGCAGGCCCAGCCACATCGGCGTGCGCAGCCCGTGGCGGACCACGATGCGCGCCGACAGGCCCAGCGAAAACGCGGCCATGATCAGATCGGCCGGCACGAAGGCGAGGCCGACGTTCAGCGCGTCGTAGCCGAGCACCAGCTGCAGGTACAGCGCGGTGATCACGAACCAGGCGAACATCGCCGCCGACCACAGCACGCCGACGACATTGGCGACCGCGATGTTGCGATGACGGAACAGGCCCAGCGGCATCAGCGGCGCGGCGACCCGGGACTCGATCACCAGGAAGGCGACGAACAGCAGCAGCGCGATCGCCAGCAGGCCGATCGTCTGCGGCGACGCCCAGCCCTGCTCGTTGCCGCCGACCACCGCGTAGACGGCCAGCATCAGCGCGCCGGTGATGGTCAGCGCGCCCGCCCAGTCGAGCCGGCCCGGCCGGGTCTGGACGGTGCCGCCGGGCAGCAGCCGCAGGCAGCCGGCATAGACCAGCACGCCGATCGGCAGGTTGACCAGAAACACCCAGTGCCAGCTGAACGCCGAGGTCAGCACGCCGCCGAGAAAGCCGCCGATGCTGCCGCCGGCCGCGCAGATGAAGCCGTAGACGCCCATCGCCTTGGCACGATCGGCCTCCCCGGTGAACAGGTTCATGATCAGCGACAGCGCCACGGCGGTGACCACCGCGCCGCCGACGCCCTGCACCGCCCGCGCGGCGACCAGCAGCGCCCGGGTCGCCGCCAGCCCGCAGGCCAGCGACGCCGCAGTGAACAGCACCAGCCCGCCGAGGAACAGCCGCCGGTGGCCGTAGAGATCGCCGAGCCGTCCGCCCAGCAGCAGGAAGCCGCCGAAGGTCAGCATGTAGGCATTGACCACCCAGACCAGCGCCGTGTCGGAGAAGCCGAGATCGGTCTTCATCGACGGCAGCGCGACCGTGACGATGGTCGTGTCGAGCACGATCATCAGCACGCCGATGCACAGCACGTACAGCGCCAGCCAGCGGCGCGATCCTTCCAGCGTGGTCATTCCTGCAGCTCCGTTTGCACCGGCCGCGCCGGGTCTGTTGTCGAGTGTTCCGGCCGGATCGGCGCTGACGCCCGGCCTGCGGTATCGATCCTGCCGCCACAACCGGGCCGGATTCAGGGCATCGGCTTCATGCAATTGATCATCCACGGCGTGCCGTAGCGATCGTGAACGATCCCGAAGCGTTGCGCCCAGAAGGTCTCCGCGATCGGCATCACCGTCGTGCCGCCTTCGGCCAGCGCCGCGTACACGCGTTCGGCCTCGTCGACGGCATCGATGTTGAGGGTCACGCAGATGCCGGCCGGCTTCGGACTGCCGGGCGGCGCGTCGCCGCCCATCAGCACCTGATCACCGATCTGCAGCTGGGCGTGCATCACCGCGTCGCGCGACTCCGGCGGCAGCTGATCGGCAATCGGCGCGTCGCCCTGGCGCATCATCGCGACGATGGTGCCGCGAAGCACGCGGGCATAGAACTCGAAGGCTTCGCGGCAGTTGCCGGCAAAGCTCAGATAAGGATTGATGCGCATCGAACGGACTCCTGGCGGTACGGTGGACGGGGGATTCAGGCGCTGCCGGCGCAAGTCTGGGCAGCGATCTGCTGGCGCAGCCGATCCTCCTGCGCCTGCAGCTCCGGGGTGAACTCGGCACCGAAGTCGGCCGCTTCGAAGACCTGGCGCAGTTCGACCTCGCAGCCGTTGGCCATCGGCGTCGGGCAGCGCTTCAGCCATTCGATCGCCTCCTCCTTCGAGCGGACCTGCCACAGCCAGAAGCCGGCGATCAGCTCCTTGGTTTCCGCGAACGGCCCGTCGATCACGGTCCGCGTCGCGCCGTCGAAGCGCACGCGCACGCCCTTCGAACTCGGGTGCAAGCCCTCGCCGGCCAGCATCACGCCGGCCTTGACCAGTTCCTCGTTGTAGCGGCCCATCTCGCTCAGCAGCTGTTCGCCGGGCATGACGCCGGCTTCCGAATCGGCATCGGCCTTGATGATCACCATGAATCGCATGTCGTCGCTCCTGTATCGGTGCTGGGGTCAGCGCCGGCACGGCACGCTGTATGGGAACGACGAATCAGACGGCGTGGAATCGACAGGGGTCGTGACGTTTTCTCGAAAATTCCCGCAAGTCATTGTCGTGCCGATAATTATTGTTTCCGTCGCGGCGCCGTTGCCGGCGCTTGCTAGGCTTCGCCGATGAAAACGCCCGCAGGACGCCCGCCGCTGCGACCCGCTGCCGCCACACCCCGCCATGGCCTGGCGCGGGTGCTGTCGAAACTCGGCGTCTGCTCGCGCAGCCAGGCGGAAAGCGCGATCCGCGACGGCCGGGTCATGGTCAACGGCCGCGTCGAGCGCAATCCCGAACGGCCCAGCGATGCCGCACGCGAGAAGATCCTGCTCGACGGTCAGCCGATCGCCGCAGCCGTCAAGCGCTACATCGCGATCAACAAGCCGCGCGGCATCGTCGTCAGCGCCGCCGACGAGCGCGGCCGCGACACCATCTACGCGCTCCTCGGCGAGGCCGGCCTGCCGTGGATCGGCCCGGTCGGCCGGCTCGACAAGGCCAGCGAAGGCCTGCTGCTGCTGTCGAACGACACCGTGTGGGCGGCCGGCATCACCGATCCGGCCGGCCAACTCGAGAAGACCTACCACGTGCAGGTCGCCGGCCTGCCCGATGCCGCGACGCTGGCGGCGATGACCACCGGGATCGTCGACGGCGGCGAACCCCTGGCCGCGCGCCGGGCGACGCTGCTGCGCCATGGCGACCGCAACGCCTGGCTCGAGGTGGTGCTCGACGAAGGCCGCAACCGCCACATCCGGCGCCTGCTCGATGCGCTCGGCTACCAGACCCTGCGGCTGCTGCGGGTGTCGATCGGCCCGCTGGCGCTGGGCACGCTGGCCAAGGGCGCCTGGCGGGAACTGTCGGCCGACGAAGTCGCCGCGCTGCGCCAGCCGTAGGGCGGGTCGCGACCCGCCTTTTGGCTACGGCGCGACCATCATGGCGGGTCGCGACCCGCCCGAAGGAATCAGGTCCGCCGCGGCCGCTTCGGGGCGGCGAGGCCGGCGGTGATCGCCTCGAAGGCCTCGTCGACGGTATCGACCATCAGCAGCGCATCGGCGTCGGCCCGCGAGATCAGGCCGCGCTCGACCAGTCGGTCGAAGTTGACCAGCCCGTCCCAGAACTCCTTGCCGAACAGCACCACCGGCATCGGCCGCGCCTTGCCGGTCTGGGTCAGGGTCAGCGCCTCGAACAGCTCGTCGAGCGTGCCGAAGCCGCCGGGAAACACCACGAAGGCTTCCGCGACGTTCATGAACCAGAACTTGCGCATGAAGAAGTAGTGGAACTCGAAGGAGTGGTCGTCCTTCACGAACGGGTTGACGTGGGTTTCGAACGGCAGCGAGATGTTGAAGCCGATGTTCAGGTTGCGGTCGACGCGCGCGCCGCCCTCGTGCGCCGCTTCCATGATGCCGGGGCCGCCGCCGGTGCACAGGAAGTAGCGGTCATCCGGCGCGTGGCTGTCGATCGTCCAGCGCGCGAAGCGCTCGGCAAGATCGGCGGCCAGCGCGTAGTAGTCCGGGGTCGAGGTCTTGCCGTGCGCCGGCTGCAGGCGCCGGGTCCGCGCCGAGCCGAACATGATGATCGCCCGCTTGACGCCGGCCACTTCCAGACGGGTCTTGGGCTCCAGGTATTCGCAGAGGATGCGCACGCCGCGCGCCTCGTCGCTCAGCAGGAAGTCCTGGTTGGTATAGGCCTTGGTCATGTCGGTGCTCTTGGATTGTTGTCGTTGTCGGGGCGTCGGCAACGATATCCAAAAACCTCGCAGTCGGAGTCCGGCGGACCCGGCCGCAGCCTCAGGGCAGCGCCGGCTTCGGCGCCTTGTGCTCCGGAAACAGGTTTTCCTCGAGCAGCGCGCACAGGATGTGGATGATCAGGATGTGGCACTCCTGGATCCGTGGCGTGTGCGTCGACGGCACGCACAGCGCATGTTCGGCGATGTCGCGGGCCTTGCCGCCGGCGCCGCACAGCGCGATCCGGGTGACGCCGAGTTTCGCCGCCGACTCGAAAGCCTTCAGCACGTTCCTCGAATTGCCCGAGGTGGTGATGCCGATGAACAGGTCGCCCGGACGTGCCAGCGCATCGATCTGCCGGGCGAACAGGTACTCGTAGCCGTAGTCGTTGCCGATCGCGGTCATGCCCGAGGTATCGGTCGACAGCGAGACCGCCGGCAGGCCGGGACGGTCGTACTCGAAACGGGCCACCAGTTCGGCCGCCAGATGCTGGGCATCGGCCGCCGAGCCGCCATTGCCGCCGACCAGCACCTTGTTGCCGCGCCGGAACGCCGCGATGCACAGCGTCACCACGGCACCGATCGCATCGAGCAGCGCGGCATCGGCCAGCAGCGCCTGCTTCACGGCGATCGAATCGGCGACATAGGCAGCGATCGCGTCGCGGGTCACCGGGATGCGGTTCGGGAACGCGGCGTCTGCGGGGGTCGACGGATCGAGGGTCTGGTTCATCGGATTCGGGAACTCGGCACGGTGCTCGACGTGAGCCGCGATTGTACGGCGCGGCGCAGACGCAGCCGCCGGATGGACGGATAGTGGCGCCGATACCAACGGATTCAACACGGCTTGAAAGGCGGGTCCCCGTCCGCAGCTTGGCCACATCCCGGCGCAATGGCGCCTTTCGATCCACGAGGTTCGTCGATGCGAATGGAAAGATTCACCAGCCGCTTCCAGCAGGCGCTTAGCGATGCGCAGAGCCTGGCGGTCGGCCGCGACCACAACCAGATCGATCCCGCGCACGTGCTGCAGGCGCTGATCGACCAGGACGGTGGCTCGACGCTGCCGCTGCTGGCCCAGGGCGGCGCCCAGGTCGACGCCCTGCGGCCGAAGCTCGCCGCCCTGCTCGACCAGCTGCCGAAGATCGGCAACCCGACCGGCGAAGTGAATGTCGGCAGCGATCTCGCGCGCCTGCTGAACCTGACCGACAAGCTCGCCCAGCAGCGGAAGGATCAGTTCATCTCGACCGAGCTGTTCGTGCTGGCGCTGGTCGACGACAAGTCCGCACTCGGCAAGCTGCTGCGCGACACCGGCGCGAAGAAGGACGGCATCGAGCGGGCGATCGACGCGATGCGCGGCGGCAGCAAGGTCGATTCGGCGAATGCCGAAGATCAGCGCCAGGCACTGGAGAAGTACACGGTCGATCTCACCGCTCGCGCGATGAGCGGCAAGCTCGATCCGGTGATCGGCCGCGACGAGGAAATCCGCCGCGTGATCCAGGTGCTGTCCCGACGCACCAAGAACAACCCGGTGATCATCGGCGAGCCCGGCGTCGGCAAGACCGCGATCGTCGAAGGCCTGGCCCAGCGCATCGTCAACGGCGAAGTGCCGGAAGGCCTCAAGAACCGGCGGCTGCTGTCGCTCGATCTGGGTGCCTTGATCGCCGGTGCCAAGTTCCGCGGCGAGTTCGAGGAGCGCCTGAAGGCGCTGCTCAACGACCTCGGCAAGACCGATGGCACGGTGATCCTGTTCATCGACGAGATCCACACGCTCGTGGGCGCCGGCAAGGCCGAAGGCTCGATGGACGCCGGCAACATGCTGAAGCCCGCACTCGCCCGCGGCGAGCTGCATTGCATCGGCGCGACCACGCTCGACGAATACCGCAAGTACGTCGAGAAGGACGCCGCACTCGAACGCCGCTTCCAGAAAGTGCTGGTCGGCGAGCCGAGCGTCGAGGACACCGTCGGCATCCTCAGAGGCCTGAAGGATCGCTACGAAACCCACCACAACGTCGAGATCACCGATGGCGCATTGATCGCCGCCGCCAAGCTCAGCCATCGCTACATCACCGACCGCAACCTGCCGGACAAGGCGATCGACCTGGTCGATGAAGCGGCGTCGCGCGTGCGCATCGAAAGCGATTCCAAGCCGGAGTCGATGGACCGTCTCGAACGCCGGCTGATCAGCCTCAAGATCCAGCGCGAAGCACTCAAGAGCGAGACCGACGAGGGTGCCAGGCGCTCGCTGGAAACGCTCGATGCGGAAATCGCCAAGCTGGAGCGCGAGTACTCCGACCTCGAGGAAAAGTGGAAGGCCGAGAAGGCCAGCGTGGCCGGCAGCGCCGGCGTCCGCGAGGAACTGGAGCGGGTCAAGGTCGATCTCGAAGCCGCACGCCGAGCGGGCGACCTGGCCCGGATGGCCGAGTTGCAGTACGGCAGGATTCCGGAGCTGGAAAAGACACTCGCAGCGGCCAGCACCACGACGCAGACCAAGTTCGAGCTGCTGCGCACCCGGGTCACCGAGGAAGAGATCGCCGAGGTAGTCGGCCGCTGGACCGGCATCCCGGTATCGAAACTGCTCGAAGGCGAGCGCGACAAACTGCTGCGCCTCGAAGACACCTTGCGCCAGAGAGTCGTCGGCCAGGAAGAAGCGCTGACCTCGGTCGCCAACGCGATCCGTCGCAGCCGCGCCGGCTTGTCCGATCCCAACCGCCCGATCGGCTCGTTCCTGTTCCTCGGTCCAACCGGTGTGGGCAAGACCGAGCTGTGCAAGTCGCTGGCCGGCTTCCTGTTCGATACCGAGGACGCGATGGTCCGGATCGACATGAGCGAGTTCATGGAGAAGCACTCGGTGAGCCGGCTGATCGGCGCACCGCCGGGCTATGTCGGCTATGACGAGGGCGGCTATCTGACCGAAGCGGTGCGCCGCCGGCCGTATTCGCTGGTGCTGCTCGACGAAGTCGAGAAGGCGCATGCCGACGTCTTCAATGTCTTGCTGCAGGTGCTCGACGACGGCCGCCTGACCGACGGCCAGGGCCGCACCGTCGACTTCCGCAACACCGTGGTGGTGATGACCTCGAACCTCGGCTCCCAGCTGATCCAGGAGCTGATGGGCAACGCCGCGACGCGTGAGGATTACGCCGCGATCAAGGAAGGCGTGATGACCGTGGTCGGCCAGCATTTCCGGCCGGAATTCATCAACCGCATCGACGAGGCCGTGGTCTTCAAACCGCTGGCGGCGGCGCAGATCCGCGCGATCGCCGGCATCCAGACCGCCTACCTGCACAAGCGGCTGGCCGAGCGTTCGATCGGCATCACCTTCAGCGATGCCGCGCTGGCAAAGCTGGCCGAAGCGGGCTACGACCCGGTCTACGGCGCCCGTCCGCTGAAGCGGGCGATCCAGACGCTGATCGAGAACCCGCTGGCGCGGCTGATCCTCGACGGCAGATTCGCTGCGGGCGACACCGTGCAGGTCGATGCCGGCGACGCCGGGCTGGTGTTCGACCGCGGCTGACCCATGCGGGCGGCGACGCCGTTCAGGCGACTGGACGGCGTTCCCGGCGGCGGATGGCAGCCGATGGGCGCCGGTCGTGGCGCCAGTCGCGGCTTCAGGATCGTGCGTCGCCTCGGCGTTCGGATGCGCCGGTCCGCGCCACCGCTTCGGCCTGCCGATGCAGCGCGAGATCGAGCGAGGCGAGATCGAAGCGGTCGGCTTCCAGCGCAAGGGGTTCAAGGACAGCTGCGGATTCCGGCGGCGCTGCTGTCAGGCTGCGGGCAACGACGACGCCGGGCAGCGACTCGGCCCGCTGCAGCGCCGGCGCCCGCATCCGCAAGATCACCGTCAGCGCCACCGCCAGCAGGCTCGCCAGCACGAGGCTGGTGACCAGCAACGCCGGCGAACCGAGCAAGCCACCTGCAGCACCAGGCGCCGCCGGGCCGACGGGCGTCGGCAGCTTCGCCGGCGTCGTCGGGCCGGGCCCCAGCAGCGCGGCACCGGCAACCACGGCAGCAGATGGATCGGCCGCGCGGGTGGAAGGCCGATCGGTCATTGCCGGCGTGACTGGCACGGGGCCGGCAGGCGCCGACGAGTCGATCGTCGAAGCCGGCGTCACGGCAGCGATCTCGCCGATAACTGCGGCCGCGCCGTCGACCTGCCAGTGGCCATCACTGACCGCCAGCTGCGCGGCAAGGCTTTCCGGCCTCGGAAAGCGCAGCTCGGCACCGACCAGCGGCTGGCCGCCGATGCCGTCGAAGGCGCGCGGATTCAGCCAGCGCAGCAGCATCGCCACCATCGACAGCGGGATCGTGGCCTGCTCGCCGCGCACCCGTCCGGCCAGCGTTTCCAGGGTGTCGCCGGCAGCGACCTGCACGCGCAGCCAGCGGTCGGCGCTGGACAGTGCCTGACTGCGCAGCTGCGCTGTCGCAGCCGGGGTGGCGTCAGGCTCGGCGGCCCCGACGGCCGGCTTGGCGGGCGCCTGCCGTGTCCGCGGCTCCACCGCTGGCCGCACTGCCACGGCTGCGGCCGGCGGCGACACGGCGGGCTTGCCCGGTTGCAGCAGCGGCGGTGCCGGCGGAATTTCGGTTGCCGCCTCCTCCGGGGCGGGAACCGGCGCCGGATCGAACAGCAGGGTCAGTTCGCGGACCGCCTGGATCCGGTCGTCGCCGACTTCGACGCGCATCTGCATCAGCGGCTCCTGGATCGCGGCGTCGGCGCTGATCCGCAGCACGTACTGGCCACGCGGGTCGAGCCGCCATTCGCGGTGCAGGCGGCTTTGCAGCCGCGCCGCCAGCGCCGGATCGATCCCGCTGAAGCTGACCCCGACCTTGACCGCTGCCGGCTCGACACCCCGGGCATCGACCGGTACATCGACCTGCAGCGGCTCGAACAGGTGGGACAGCTCGCGCGGCTCGCCGATACCCAGCGCCGCGACCATCCGGGCGTACAGCAGCAGGGTGCCGGCGACCGCCAGCAGCGCCAGCTGGGCCGGCCGCGCGCCGCCGCGCTGGTGACGTCGAGCTTCGGTGGCGGTGCTGCCTGCGGGCTGGCTGTTCATCGGTATTCCCTGTCGATCCGCAGCCCCGGTGCCCGGGCCTGCATGGGATTCAAGGGTTTATCGCCGAATCGCCGGGGAGCGTCAACCGTCCGGCATCACGGTGCCGCGAGCTTGCGCCGGGCCCGGAAAAACGCCCGCAACTGCTCGGCGCAGGCCTGTTCCTGCACCCCGCCAGACCAGGCCACCGCGTGGTTCAGCTGCGGCCGGGCGATCAGGTCGTAGACCGAATCGACCGCCCCCGCCTTCGGGTCGCGGGCGCCGAACACCAGGCGCCGGACCCGGGCGTGGATGATCGCGCCGGCGCACATCGCGCAGGGTTCCAGGGTCACGTACAGGGTGGTGCCGGTCAGCCGGTAGTTGCCGAGCGCGGTCGCGCCGGCGCGCATCGCCATGATCTCGGCATGAGCGGTCGGATCGTGCAGCGCGATCGGCCGGTTCCAGCCTTCGGCCAGCAGTTCGCCGTCCGGGCCGAGCAGCACCGCGCCGACCGGCACCTCGCCTTCGCCGGCGGCGCGCTCGGCGAGCACGCGGGCGTGGGCCATCCAGCGGGCGTCGACCTCGCTGACCGGTGCCTCGGCGTCCTGCGGGGAGGAGATTGATTCGGCCATCGCGGTATTGTCGTCGAGCGGCTCAGGTCCGCTCCAGCAGCACGATCAGCTCGTAGTGCCGGGTCTGCGGAAACATGTCGAGCAGCCGGGCACGACGCGGCCGGTACGACGGCATCCGGGCCAGATCGCGCGCCAGCGATTCGGCATTGCAGCTGGAATAGATCAGCCAGCGCGCATCGCGCGCCGTCTCCAGATACTGGCTCAGCCGATCGCCGATGCCGCGCCGCGGCGGGTTGACGATCACCAGCTCGGCCGCCGCCGGCTGGGCCAGCGCCCAGTCGGTGGCATCGCCGCTGGCGAAGCGGACTTCGCCGAACGCGCGCCCGCTGGCCGCGAGCGCGGCCAGGCTCTGCTCGGCGCTGGCGATCGCCTCGGCTTCCAGTTCGATGCCGGTCACCGTCCGTCCGGCGGCGGCGGCATGCAGCGCGAAGCCGCCGACGCCGCAGTACAGGTCCCAGACCCGGGCCGGCCGAAGCTCCTCGATCCACTGCCGGGCCTGTCCGTAGAGCGCGGCGGCGACGGCGGTATTGGTCTGGAAGAAGCTCTGCGGCCGCAGCTGCAGGCGAATGTCGTTGACCTCGATGCTCAGCCGGCTGCCCTCGCCGAGCAGGATCTCGCGCTCGCCTTCGATCACCGCCTTGTGCTCCGGCTGCAGGTTGGCCGACACCACGCGCAGCTGCGGCAACGCCTGCAGCAGCGACGGCAGATGCTTGCGGATGCGGGCCACGCTGGCCTCCGATCGCAGCACCAGACGCAGCATCAGCGCACCGTCCGGCGCGGCCGTGAGCAGCACGAACTTCAGCTCGCCGCGCCGGCTGTCGAGGTCGTACGGCGGCAGCGCCGCGCGGCTGATGAACGCGCGGATCGCCGGGAAGCAGGCCTGCAGCGTGGGCGGATACAGCGGGCAGTCGCCGAGATCGACACCGCGCCCCCGGGCATCGCGGATGCCCAGCAGCGGTGCCTCGGCGCTGCCGCTGACCACCATCTTGGCCTTGTTGCGGAAGCCGGACTCGGCACTTTCGACCGGCGCCAGCCAGTCCAGTCCGTGGTGACCGGCCAGCAGCGTCCGGCAATGCTGCTGCTTGGCCGCCAGCTGGCTGGCGTACGGCAGCTCCAGCTCGGTGCAGGAGCGGCAACGGCTGGCGGTGTAGTGGGCGCAGATCATCGAGGTCGTGCGAACGGCAGGCCGCGAAGCATGACACCGGCGCCGCCGCCGATGTTCGCTGAGCCGGTTTTCCGCGCGTTTGCGCATCCGTCCAGGACCACCGCATCCGGCGGTGAACGAGAGGACAGGAACATGCATGCAAGACGCTGGGTCAGCGGGCTGGCCCACATGATGATGGTGATCGGCATCGCCGCCTGCGACAGCGGCTCGGGCAAGACCACGACACCACCACCGACTCCGACGGCCAGCCTGGCGGTGTCACCGACCAGCGTCACGGTGGTCGCCGGTCAGAGCACCACGGTGACGGCGGCGGTCAGCCGCGGCGGCGGCTTCAGCGGCGCCGTGGCGATTGCCGCCAGCGGCGCACCCGAGGGCGTTGCCGTCTCCGGCGGCACCGTGGCGGCCGGCGCCGACAGCCTGAACCTGTCGATCGCGACGACCAGCGCAGCGCTGCCCGGCACGGTCAGCCTGACCGTGACCGGCAGCGCCGCCGGTGTCAGCATCGCGCCGGTGACGCTGGCGCTGACCATCGCACCGCCACCGGCGGCCAGCCTGAGCCTGAGCCCGGATACCGCCAGCCTGACCGCCGGCGGCTCGACCACGGTCACCGCCAGCATCACCCGCTCCGGCGGCTTCGAAGGCCCGGTGACGATCAGTGCCAGCGGCGCGCCCAGCGGTGTCACGGTGACCGGCGGCACCATCGCCGCTGGTGCCGGCAGCCAGCTGCTGACCATCGCCGCGACGCCGGGTGCGGCGCTCGGTGACGCCGAGCTGAGCATCACCGCGAGCGCCACCGGCCTGACGATCGCGCCGGCGACGCTGACCCTGAGCGTCGAAGCGGCGGCCGTCGGCCAGATCGGCGACCGCATCGAAGGCGAACGCGGCGGCGATCAGGCGGCGACCGTGGCGCTGTCCGCCGATGGCTCGCGGGTGGTGATCGGCGCGCCGTTCAACGACGGCAATGGCGGCAGCGCCGGCCATGCGCGGGTCTACCAGCGCAGCGGCAACAGCTGGGTGCAGCTCGGTGCCGATCTCGACGGCGAGGCCGCCGACGACCGCTTCGGCGGCGCCGTGGCGATCAGCGACGACGGCAGCCGGATCGCCATCGGTTCGTACCTGAACGACGGCGGCGGCCCCGCTTCCGGCCATGTCCGGGTGTTCCAGCTGATCGACAGCAACTGGTTGCAGGTCGGCAGCGACATCGACGGTCCCTCGGGCCGCGGCGCCGGCTGGTCGGTGGCGATGTCGGCCAGCGGCCATCGGGTGGTGATCGGCGGCCCGACGCCGAACGCGCTCAACGGCATCGTCACCGTCTACGAGGACGTTGCCGGCGTCTGGACGCAAGTCGGCGCCCGCTTCACCGGCAATCTGGAAACCGGCGACTCGGTGGCGATGTCGGCCGATGGCAACCGCATCGCCTACGGCGAAACCGCGGCGATCAGCTCCAGCCGGCCGGGCAGCGTGCAGATCCATCAATGGGATGGCAGCAGCTGGAGTCAGGTCGGAACGACCATCGTCGGCGAGGCCGGCGGCGATACGGCGGGGTCCTCGATCGCACTGTCGTCCGACGGCAGCACGATCGCCATCGGCGCGCCGCAGAACGACGGCGACGGCGCCGACGGCGGCGGTGTCACCGGGGGCCAGGTGCGGGTCTACCGGTTCGCGGCCGGAGTCTGGACCCAGCTGGGTGTCGACCTCGACGGTCCGGCCGGCGCCGGCCTGGGCCGGGCGGTGGCGCTGTCCGGTGCCGGCGACCGGCTGCTGGCCGGGGCGCCCGGCAGCATCGCGCCGCGCCTGTATCGCCTGGTCGACGGCAGCTGGCAGCAGGAAGCCGAACCGGTGTTCGCGGTCGATCGCCGCGCCGGCTCGTCGGTCGCGCTGTCGCGCGACGGCACCAAGGCCGCGATCGGCGCCCAGTTCGGCGATGGCGCCGCCGGCAACGCCAGCGGCACGGTGCGGGTGTACGCGCTGACCGCCCCCTGATTGCCCGCGCGGCCAGCGCGCCGCGCGCGTCGACACCACCACGTCTCCGGATGATTTGCCGGGGGCGCGGCGGTGATCGGCGCTTCAATGGTCATTTCTCCGCCCGGAATCGCTCCGGCGGCTCTTGAGCGCGGCCATCGGCACCCCAAGTTCCTTGCCAACCCCCGCCCCGCCCTGACGCCGTGACCGACTCATCGACCGCAAACGCGCGCCGATCCGCTTTGTTCAAGGCCATTCTCGGCCCCGAAAAATCCTTCTACTGGCTGGCGGCGATCTACAGCATCGCCACCTCGGTGCTGACCCTGGCCGTGCCGCTGTCGGTCCAGGTGCTGATCGCCACGGTGTCGAACACCGCGCTGCTGCAGCCAGTGGTGGTGCTGGCCTTGATCCTGTTCGGCCTGCTCGGCATGTACGGCGCGCTGTATGTCGTGCAGGCGCACCTGATGGACCGCTTCGAGCGCCGCTTCTTCGCCCGCTACACGCAGGACATCGTGCTGCGCAGCGTGCACAGCGCGGTTGCCGCCGGCCGACGGATGAACCGCGAGGAACTGGCCAACCGCTTCTTCGAGATCGTCAGCGTCCAGCGCAACGTGCCGACCATCGTCCTGAACGGCTCGGCGATCCTGATGCAGGCGATCGTCGGCATCATCGTGGTGTCGGCCTACCACCCGGCCTTCGTGGTATTCAGCATGGCGCTGGTGGTGATTGCCTGGCTGATCTGGAAGATCTGGGCCAATCGCGCGATCGACAGCAAGGTCCACGCCTCGAAAGCCAAGTTCAAGGTCGCCCGCTGGCTGGAGGAACTGGCGCGCGTCCATCCGTCGTTCCAGTCGACCCGGACCATCCGCTACGCGACCCACGAAGCGGAGGCGCTGATCGCCGGCTACGCCAGCGCCCACCGCAGCCACTTCGGCTACAAGCTGGCGCAGACGGTCGGCTACTTCGGCCTGTACGCCGTGGCCAGCGCCGCGCTGCTCGGCGTCGGCGGCTGGCTGGTGATCATCAACGAGCTGACCCTGGGCCAGCTGGTGGCCGCCGAGCTGATCTTCGCGGCGGTGTTCTATTCGCTGACCCGGCTGCCGGCCCTGCTCGACAACTACTACGAGCTGTGCGCGGCGGTCGACAAGCTCGGCGAGTTCCTCGAACTGGAACTGGAGGACGCCGCCAAGGGCGAACCGGTGCCGAGCGGCCCGGTCGGCCTGACGCTCGATGCGGCGGCGATCACGGTCGGCAGCGGCGGTGCCCTGTTCAACGTGGCGATCCCGGCCGGTCGCAAGGTGTTCGTCAACTGCGAGGACGACGAGCTGCGCGATGCCCTGCTGGCCGTACTGCGCCGTCACCGGCCGCTGCAGTCCGGACGCATGCGCCTGGGGCCGGCCGAGATCGGCGACCTCCACCTGCACCAGCTGCGCGAAGCGCTGCTGGTGGTCGATTCCTCCGAGCCGCTGGAACGCTCGATCGCCGAGAATCTCGGCCTCGGCGACCCGGCCGTCAGCCGCAGCGCGATGCGCGAGGTGCTCGACGTGCTCGGCCTGTCCGCCGCGATCGACCGCCTGCCGGAGGGGCTCGATTCGGTGCTCGCCCGCTGCGGCGATCCGCTGACCCCGGAGCAGATGCTGCTGCTGCGCATCGCCGCCGCGCTGCTCGACAAGCCGCGACTGCTGATCGTCACGCCGGTGGCCGACCGTCTGTCGCTGGCGTCGCGGCAGGCGGTGCTCGACGCCGTGCGCCGCCAGCCGGAGCTGACCTACCTGCAGTTCAGCCGGCGCGCCGACATCGTCGGCTTCGACGCCGCGCTCGACATCACCGCGCACCGGCAGCGCTGGTTCGACGACGTGCGCAGCCTGCCGCCTCCGACCCCGGCGCCACAGGCGCTGCCGAGCCGTGACGCCGGAGACCTGCGATGAGCGAGCTGCAGACACCGAAGTTCGACGCCGAGTACACCGCGCCGTTCCGGACCTTGCAGATGCTGGGCCCACCGCAGCCGACGCGCAGTTTCGCCCGGCTGATCCTGGTGCTGCTGGTGCTGCTGGCGGTGGTGCTGAGCATGACGCCCTGGATCCAGACCGCACCCGGCGCCGGCCAGATCATCGCGCTGGACCCGACCAACCGCGTGCAGTCGGTCACCGCCTCGCTGAGCGGCCGGATCAAGCGCTGGCATGTCCAGGAAGGCAGCCGCGTCAAGCTCGGCGATCCGCTGGTCGAGCTGACCGACAACGACCCGAACTACACCGAGCGCCTGCAGGCCGAAGTCGACGCCGCCAAGGCCCGGCTGGAAGCCCGGCGGATCGCCAGCGAGATCGCGCTGATCGATGTCGAGCGCCGCAAGCGCCTGTTCGACAAGGGGCTGGCCGCCCAGCGCGACGTCGAGGCTGCGAACATCCGCTGGCGCGAGCTGCGCGCCGCCGAAGCCAGCGCCACCGCCGAGCTGGTCAAGGCCCAGACTGCGGTGTCGCGGCAGCAGACCCAGCTGGTCACCGCGCCGCGTGACGGCACCATCCTGAAGATCTTCGGCGGCGACACCTCAACCTTCATCAAGGAAGGCGAGGTGCTGGTCAGCTTCGCACCGGTGGCGACCCAGCGCGCCACCGAACTGTTCGTCAACGGCCTCGACGCGGTGCTGGTCTCGCCGGGCCGCGAGGTGCGCCTGAGCTTCGAAGGCTGGCCGGCCGTGCAGTTCAGCGGCTGGCCGTCGGTGGCGGTCGGTACCTTTCCGGGCGTGGTGCAGTTCGTCGATCCGGCGGTGTCGGCCAACGGCCGCTATCGCGTGGTGGTCGCCGAGAAGCCCGGCGAGCCCTGGCCGGACGACCGCTTCCTGCGTCTCGGCGGCCGCGCCCAGGGCTGGGTGCTGCTCAACGAGGTCAAGCTCGGCTACGAGATCTGGCGGCAGCTGAACTACTTCCCGCCGGAGCCGACACCGGCGGTGACCGCCAACGGCAGCGGAGCCGGGAAATGATCGGCCGCGCGACCGCGCTGTGCGCCGGTCTGGCGCTGGCCCTGGCGGTGCGTGCCGAAAGCGTTGCCAGCGTGCCGCCACCCGGGGGCGAGACCAGGGACGAGGTGGTGCCGCTGAGCCTCGACGCGGTGCTGGCCAGCAGCCGCGAACGCTATCCGCAGGTGCTGGCGGCCCGCGAGAAGGTCCGCGCCCAGGCCGGCAAGCTGCTGTCGAGCGAAGGTGCCTTCGACCTGTACGCCGAGCAGACCAGCAAGAGCCGGCTCAGCGGCTACTACGACGGCCGCTACGGCAATACCAAGCTGGTTCAGCCGCTCGCCGACTTCAGCACCGACGTCTACGGCGGCTACCGGGTATCGGGCGGCGATTTCCCGATCTACGAGGACGAGGCGTTCACGCTCGATGCCGGCGAATTCAAGATCGGCGCGGTGTTCTCGCTGCTGCGCGACCGCGACATCGACGCCCGCCGCGCCGGCCTGCGCGACAGCCGTCTGGCGCTCGACCAGACCGAACTCGATGCGCTGCTGACCCGGCTCCGGGTCCAGCACGACGCGATGACCGCCTATGTCGACTGGATCGCCGCCGGCGAAGCGCTGGCCGTCTACCGCGACCTGCTGCAGCTCGCTGAAGCCCGCAACGACGGCCTCGACATCCGGGTCCAGGAAGGCGATCTGGCCAAGGTCTATCTGAACGAGAACCGCCAGTACATCCTGCGCCGGCGCGGCTTCGTGGTCGACGCCGAACGCAAGCTGGTGGCGGCCGCCAACAAGCTGTCGCTGTACCTGCGCCGCGCCGACGGCACGCCGCGCCAGCCCGGCGAAGCCGAACTGCCGCGGCGCTGGCCGAACCCGCCGAAGCTGATCGATCCGACCACGGTCGACGCCGCCATCCGCGCCGCGCTCGCGGCCCGGCCGGAGGTCGGTGTGCTGGCTGTCGACATCGAGCGCGAGCGCCTGAACCTCGAACTCGGCAAGAACCTCCTGAAGCCGCGCGTCGACCTGAACCTGGAAGCGGCGCGCGACTTCGGCAGCGGCCAGATCAGCCGGACCGGCACCGACGCCATCGTCCGTCTCGACGTCACCATCCCGATCGAGACCCGCAAGGCGCGCGGCCAGATCGATGCCGCGCAGGCCCGGCTGTCGCAGCTGGACCTCGATCGCCGGCTGCTCGAGGAGCGCATCGACATCGAAATCCGCACCCTGGCCAACGACCTCTCGGCGGCGTTCCGCTTCGTCGACCTGGCGACCCAGGAGGTCGAACAGGCCGACGTGCTGTCGCGCGCCGAACGCGAACGCTTCGCCGAAGGGGCCAGCGACTTCTTCCTGGTCAACCTGCGCGAGGAGGCCGCCGCCAATGCCCGGGTCCGGGAGATCGAAGCGCACCTGCGCTACCTCGGCGCGCTGGCCGACTTCTATGCCGCGACGGTGCAGCGCGAGCCCTTGGGGCTGGGCGCCGGCTGAGAACGCCGACTGCGCGCGGCGGATCGTCGGCCTTGCAGCCGACTACCATTCCGAACCATGCAGGATTCCCTCTTTCCCGATGCCGAGCCGCCGAACCCGCCGCCGCAAGGCAAGCCGCGCAAGCGCAGGACGGCCGTCGAGCCGGCGCCGCCCGATCCGGTCCATCAAGCCCTGGCAGCGGCCCTGCCGCCGAACCTGCGCTTGGGCACCTCGTCCTGGTACTTCCCGGGCTGGGACGGGCTGGTCTGGGATGGCGAATACGATCAGGCGACGCTGTCGAAGGAAGGCTTGCGCGCCTACGCGCAGCACCCGCTGTTGCGCACCGTCAGCCTCGATCGCGCTTTCTATCGGCCGCTGACGGTCAGCCAGTACACGGCCTACGCCGCGCAGGTGCCGGACGACTTCCGCTTCGTGGTCAAGGCGCCGAGCCTGATCGCCGATGCCAGCATCCGCGGCGACGATGGCAAGAGCCTCAGCCACAACGCGCTGTTTCTCGACCCGGACACGGCCCTGCGCGAATTCGTGCGGCCGGCGCTGGAAGGGCTCGGCCACAAGCTCGGTGCGCTGGTGTTCCAGCTCAGCCCGCTGCCGGGGCTGATGCTGGCGACCATCGGCCAGCAGATCGCCAAGCTCGACGCGCTGCTCGCCGCCCTGCCCGATCTGCGGCTGGCAGCACCGGACGCCGTGGTCGCCGTCGAGGTGCGCAATCCGGAATGGCTGACGCCGGCCTTCACGGCCGCGCTGAAGCGCCACCGTGCGTCCTACTGTCTCGGCCTGCACGCGAAGATGCCGCCGATCGCCGAGCAGCTGCCGATCCTGCGCGCGCTGTGGCCGAGCCCGCTGGTCTGTCGCTGGAACCTGCACATGAAGCACGGCGCCTTCGGCTACGAATCGGCGCGCGACGAGTACGCGCCGTTCAACCGGCTGGTCGATCCCGATCCGGAGACCCGCCAGCAGCTGGCGCGGGTGATCGGCGGCACCGTCGCCAACGGCATGCCGGCCTACGTCACCGTGAACAACAAGGCGGAAGGCTCGGCGCCGCTGTCGATCGCGGCACTCGCGCAGGCGCTGCTCGACCTGCGCCGCAGTAGCCTCAGCGGGCGCGGCGGAAGGTCAGATTGATCCGTTGTGCGCCGAGCAGCGGATGCTGGCCGTCCTTCAGCGCCAGCACGCCGTGGAAGCGCAGCCGGCTGGCACCGCCCCAGACCACGACGTCGCCGTGGACCAGCGGCAGCCGCTGCACCGGATCGGCGCGCTTCAGGCCGCCGAACTGGAATACCGCCGGCAGGCCCAGCGACACCGACACGATCGGCGCGCTGAAATCCTGCTCGTCGCGATCCTGATGCAGAGATAGCCTGGCGGCCGGCCGATAGCGGTTGATCAGGCAGGCGTCCGGGTCGAAGTCCGGATAGCCGGCCGCCGCCGCCGCGGCCCGGGCGAGCGCGCGGAACGGCGGCGGCATCGCCGGCCAGGGCGCGCCGCGCAGCGGATCGCGGCTGTCGTAGCGATAGCCGCGCCGGTCCGACACCCAGCCGACCGCGCCGCAATTGCTCATCGCCACCGACATCCGCAGCCCGCCCGGCGTTTCCAGATGCCGGAACGGCGCGGTCGCGGTGACCAGCTCGACGGCCGCCAGCAGCGCGCGGTCGTCCGGCAGGGCAAAACCGGGCAGCCAGACGGCGCCCTCGGCGATCGGGCGCGGGCCTTCGTCGAACTGCGCGAGGCTTGCCAACGGCGTCAGGCCGCGTCGTGAAAGATGATGCCGAGCGTGTGCCGCCGCCCAGAGCGGATGCGGCTGACACCGTGGCGCAGGTTCACGCGATAGCTGCCGCGGCTGCCCTGCACCGGCCGGTGATGGACCGCGAATACCACGGCGTCACCCTGCTGAAGCGGCACCACCTCCGGCCGCGACTGCATCCGCGGCCGCTGCTCGGTCAGCACGAACTCGCCACCGGTGAAATCCGCGCCCGGCTGCGACAGCAGTACCGCGACCTGCAGCGGAAACGCTTCGGCGCCGTACAAGTCCTGATGCAGGCAGTTGTAGTCGCCGGCGCCGTACTGCAGCAGCAGCGGCGTCGGCCGGGTCTGGCCGGCGGCGTGGCAGCGCTGGAGGTAATCGACATGGGCGGCCGGATACCGGGTGTCGAGGTTCATCCGCTCGCACCAGCGATTGGCCAGCGGCACCAGCTGCGGATAGATCGCGCTGCGCAGCGCGGCCACCGGATCGGGCAGCGGGTAGTCGAAGTAGCGGTACTCGCCCTGTCCGTAGCCGTGTCGCTGCATCACCACCCGGCTGCGGAAACCCTGCGCATCCTCGTAGCGCGCAGCCATCGTCCGGCAGGCTGCGGCGTCGAGCAGGCCGGGCATGCGTGCCGCGCCCTGGGCATCGAGTTCGGCGAGCACCGCTGGCCAGTCGACCCGCGCCAGCCCGTTCAAGCCTGCGCCTCGCGGTCGAGCAGGCTGCGCTTGCGCGCAACACCCCAGCGGTAGCCGGACAGCGCGCCATCGCTCTTCACCACGCGATGGCAGGGGATCGCCACCGCCAGCGCATTGGCGCCGCAGGCCTGGGCGACGGCGCGCATCGAGGTCGGTGCGCCGATCCGCTGGGCGACCTCGGCGTAGCTGGCGGTCTGGCCGGCCGGGATCTCGCGCAGTGCCTGCCAGACCCGCTGCTGGAATGCCGTGCCGCGAACATCCAGCGGCAGGTCATGACCGAGCCTGGGCGCTTCGACCAGACCGACGACCCGGGCCACGGTGGCTTCGAAGCCGGCATCGGCGCCGATCAGGCTGGCCTTCGGGAAGCGGTCCTGAAGATCGCGGGCCAGCGCGTCGGGATCGTCGCCGAGCAGGATCGCGCAGATGCCGCGCGCGCTGGCCGCGACCAGGATCGCGCCGAGCGAGCACTCGCCGATCGCGAAGCGGATCTCGGTATTGGTGCCGCCGGCGCGGTAGTCGGACGGGGTCATGCCGAGCAGGTTGTCGGCCTCGGCATAGAAGCGGCCATTGGAGTTGTAGCCGGCGTCGTAAATGGCATCGGTGACGCGGCCTGCGCGGTCGAGTTCGCTGCGGACCCGCTTGGCGCGATGGGCGGCGGCATAGGCGCGTGGGGTCAGACCGGTCACCGCCTTGAACACCCGATGCAGATGGAAGCTGCTGATCCCGGCGGCGGCGGCGAGTTCATCGAGCGTCGGCGGCGCTTCCGCCTGCTCGATCTGCCGGCACAGCCGGGCGACCAGCCCGGCGTGCTGTTCAGCCAGCGGCGGCTGATCCGGCTTGCAGCGCTTGCAGGGCCGGAAGCCGGCCGCTGCGGCGTCGGCCGTGGTCAGATGAAACGCGACGTTCTCCGGCCGCGCCGGCCGGGCGCCGCACGACGGCCGGCAATAGACGCCGGTGGTCTTCACCGAATAGAAGAACTGGCCATCGGCCGAGGCATCGCGGGCGAGCACCCGTGGCCAGCGGGGATCGTTGACGGTGGCGGCGGCGCGGCCGTGCAGCAGTTTCGAGTGGGGCATTGCAGGTCTCCAGCGTTCATCTTGAGCGATGCCGGCAGTATCGGCATCTGCCGCCTGCCGGACACTCCGGGACTTGCTTTCGAATTCGGCCGCCGCGCAGCATCGGCACCGAAGCGCCTGCAGCGATGGCGACGGGCCGCCGGCCCGCCCCCGGCGCTTCACCACCCGAGGAGACCACTGCCATGCGCCATTCGTATCGCCTGCTCGCCATTTCCCTGACCCTGATGTCGGTCCCCCACCCGAGCCTGGCCGGCGGCAGGCCCTGCGAGGAGCTGAAGTCCGAGATCGCCGCCAAGCTCGACGCCAAAGGCGTCAAGGCCTATTCGCTGGAGATCGTGCCGGCCGATGCCGCGAGCGACGGCAAGGAGGTGGGGCGCTGCGAGGGCGGCATGAAAAAGATCATCTACACGCGCGCCTGATCGTCGGCAACCAACGCGGCACCGCAGCGACAAGGGCCCGGATGCGGGCATCCGGAGCATTGCCGCGGCTCAAGCCCCGCGGTGCGACCGCATCTCCCACCCGATCTTCAACAGGCCACGTCAGCCGGTTGCGGCGGCTGGCTACAGCGTGGGAACCGTGCCGCCGTCGATCCGATACTCGGAGCCTGCGATCGAGGCGGATCGCGGCGAAGCCAGGAAGGCGATCAGATCGGCAACCTCGTGTGGTGTGGCCGGTCGGCCCACTGGAATTCCTCCCAGCCAATCCATGACGATTTTCTTGCCGCCTTCGTAGTCCGTTCCGGCCTGGGCGGCCATCCGCTCCGCGAACGCCACGGAAGCCTCGGTCTCGATCCAGCCCGGCGCAACGCTCAGCACGCGAACGCCCTTCGGCGTCACCTCTCTTGCCAGCGCCTTGCTGTAGGTCGTCAGGGCACCCTTGGCTGCGGCGTAGGCGGTGGTCGACTCGGGCAGCGGCAGCACGCGCTGGAT
>PNMW01000053.1 GCA_013823855.1 Lysobacteraceae bacterium
GACGACCGGGCCGACCGTCTCGATCAATGACGCAAGCCTGACCGAAGGCAACAGCGGCACGCAGCAGGCGCTGCTGACGGTCACGCTGTCAGCAGCAAGCACGTCGATCGTGTCCGTGGACTTCGCATCCTCCGACGGCACGGCCAGTGCGGGTTCGGACTACACCGCCACATCGGGCACCTTGACGTTCGCTGCGGGCCAGACGACGCAAACGATCGCGATCGACGTGATTGGCGATACCGTGTTCGAGCCGGATGAGACCGTGCAGATCACGCTGAGCGCTCCGACCCATGCGACATTGGCTGACGGTCTGGGCATCCTCACGATCGTCAATGACGACGCTGCTACACCGACGTTCAGTGTGGCTGACGCCTCAGTCGTCGAAGGTAATTCCGGCAATCGGAACATTGTTTTCGTGATCACGCTCGATCCTGCCGCAACGACAGCGACCAGCGTCCGCGCGACCACCTCGAATGGCACGGCGACATCGGGAACCGACTTCACAGGCGGTTCCGCAACAGCGAGCTTCGCGCCGGGGGAAACCAGCAAGAGTGTCGCCCTGAGTGTGCGCGGCGATACCGTGATCGAAGAGGACGAAACGTTCTTCGTGACGCTCAGTTCGCCGTCGACTGGCACCGCGCTTGGCCGCAGTCAGGCGACAGGCACGATCATCGATGACGATGGCGATCGAGTACCCGATCCGTTCTCGTTCCCGTCGGTAACCGACGCCGCCACGACCAGCGTCGAAACCAGTGCCGCGATCGTTGTCAGCGGTATCAACACATCCAGTCCGATCTCCGTGGCAGGCGGCAGTTACAGCATCAACGGGGCGCCGTTCGTCACCGCCGCCGGGTCCGTTACCCAGGGCCAGTCGGTGCGCGTCCAGCAGACGGCTGCGAGCGCCGCAAGTGTGACGAGCGTCGCGACGCTGACCATCGGCGGCGTTTCAGGCACGTTCTCGGTGACCACCGCCGCGAGCGGAGACACGGTGCCGGACGCGTTCAGCTTCACGCCGCTGACCGACGTTGTGCCAGGAAGCACGCAGACCAGCAATTCAGTCACGATCACCGGCATCGACACCGCATCTCCGATCTCGGTGACGGGTGGTTTGTACAGCATCAACGGCGGACCCTACACCGGAAACGCCGGCACGATCCGGCCAGGCAATGCCGTGACCGTGCAGATCCTGGCGCCGTTCGCTCCAAGCACAACCGGCACCGCAACGCTGATCATCGGTGGCGTCAGCGCGGAGTTCCGCGTGACCACGGCGTCGGTTGCTGCCGACAGCACGCCGGACGCATTCAGCTTCGCGCCGAGAAGCGAGGTTGAGCCGGGGTCGGAGCAGACCAGCGACAGCTTCACCGTCAGCGGCATCAACGTCGAATCGCCGATCAGCGTTGTTGGCGGCAGTTACAGTGTCAATAACGGACCGTTCAGCACGACGAGTTCAGTCGTTCGCAATGGTGACATTGTCGCGGTGCGTCTGACGGCGTCCACGTCTTTCACCACTTCGAGTCAGGTGACGCTGGACATCGGCGGAGTGCAGGGCACCTTCGTGGTGACGACCAGGGCTTTTGTTGCCGACGGCACGCCTGACCCACTCGTTTACGTCAATATTTTCAGCGCAACGCGTGCGACAACCTACACGAGTCTTCCGGCGCAAGTTCGCGGCATCAACATTCCCGTGCCGATTTCGATTGCGGGCGGAACCTACAGCATCAACGGTCAGCCACGTACGAGTGCCGTCGGCTCCGTTGTCAACGGCGATATCGTCGATGTCCAGCTTCAATCGTCGGCAGCTTTCGGTGCCACCACCAGCCTGACGCTAACGGTGGGGGACACGAACACGACGTACGCGGTCGAAACACTGGCGGCCGATCAACACCCGGATGCTTTCACGTTCCCGCCGACTTTCGGAGTCCCGCCGCTGACATCAAGCACCAGCAACCCGATTACCGTCACCGGGATCAACACGTCTACGCCGATCACGGTTTCCGGAGGGGCATACCGGATCAATGGTGGTGCCTGGACGTTGATTTCGGGAACAGTCGAAGCTGGTGATGTCGTCGAAGTCGCGTCGGCCCTCGCGGATAACCCGGCGCGCGGCGCGGAACTGATCATTGGCGATGTGTCAGCAACCTACTTCACGTTCGCCGCCAACGGCCTCGCGGCGGCTGATCCGTTCATTTTCACATCGACGACAGGCTTCACGCTGCTCGGCGTGATTAGCGAAACGGTGACCATCAGCAGCTTGGCGGAGCCGACCCGCGTTCAGATTGTCGGCGGGCGGTACAGCGTGAATGGCGCGCCATTCACGGCGTCGCCCGGCTTCGTCCGCAACGGCGACACGTTACGGCTGCTGGTGACTGCTGGCCCGATGATCGACGATGTCCGAACGGCATTCGTGACGGTGGGAACCTACGTCACGTCATGGTCAGTCACGACGCAAGCGCCAGTCGATACGATCGGCGATCAGCTGAGGTTCCCGGATGTGCGCTTCGCGCCGATCAACAGCGAGGTCATATCCCCGCCGCTGTCGATCAGCGGTGTGAATATCCGCGTGCCGATTTCGGTCAATGCGCCGTATTCCTACAGCATCAACGGAGGCGCCTATACCGGTGATCCGGGCACCGTTATCCCGGGCGACGTTCTCCGGGTTCGGGTACCGACGGGTCCGGAGTACAACCGCACCTATTCGGTCGATATCACGATCGGCAGCGGCACCATCAACTGGCCGGTTCGCACGTTGGCGTCTCCGACACGGCCGAATCGCTTCACGCTGAGCGTCGCGTCGACCTATTCGAGTGCGCTGGTGCTGCCGGGCTCGGTGCAGTTCACCCAGCCTGTCGTGGTCAGCAATTCGACGGGGCCGACCGCCGTCACGGTGACCAACGGTCTATACAGCGTCAACGGTGGGCCATTCACCGCGACGGGAGGCACGGTCAACGAAGGCGATAGCATCGTCGTCCGGTTCGTCATGCCGCTGACGTTCTCGACCAGTTCGGCCGTTACCCTAAGACTCGGTAGTGTCAGTTCGACTTTGAGCCTGTCGACAGTCATCGATCCGGTTGCGAACACACCGACGGTGGTCAGCGGAGCGGCAGCGAGCTACGTGATTCGCACTGACGCCGTCGTGCCGGTGCGTGCGTTCGTTTTCAATCCGCCGGGATGGCAACCGTCGGACCGTCGCGCTGTCTACATCGACTGGAGCGGCGGTGGCTGGGCGCGTAGCGGCCTGCCGGGCACCCGTCCACGGTACTGGGCCAATGAGCAGGGCATGGTCGCGATCTCGGTCGATCAGCGCGTCAACGATCGCTACGGGACCTTCGCGTACGTTCACGCGGACGACGCGCGCCTCGTGGTTCGCTGGGTGCAGGAGAATGCCGCGCAGCTGGGTGCCGATCCGTCACGAATTGTTGTCGCCGGCGTCAGCTCCGGTGGTGGCAATGCGGTTTGGGCTTCGTTGCTCGAACCGCCGGTGACGACATCGTTCCGCAGCAACCCGCTGCAGCGCGTCGCTGCCGTGGTGATGCGCTCCGGCGTCAGCTCAACGGCTGACGACAGTCAGCTGTCACAGACACAGCTCGACCGCTTTGGTCCGTTCGCTCGGGACATCAGTCCGGAAAGTGGCATTGACAGCCAGAGCGGCAAGTTCCTGATGTTCCACGCCGATGGGGACTTGATTTTTGCCCAGGCGGCCAACCTGCGTCTCTGCACGCAACTGCGGGCGCTGGGCCGAGTCTGCGAGTTCAACAATATTGCGGGCCTCGGGCACAACTGGTCCGATACGCCCGGGACGAACGAGCAGTCGCGCGTTCAGGAACTCGACTTCCTGCAACGGATGGGCATTCTTCCGTCCGTACAGGTCCCGTCGGGGCCCTGACGAAGCAAGTGACGGGTTGGGTGCCACGGGCCCCAACCCGTCACCCGCGAGGAATGTACTAGCGCTGGAAGTCGTACAGGCTGCCCAGGCCAAGGATCTGGGTCAGTTCGTCGAGTGCGCAGCGCGAGGCGTCGAGCAGTTCTGGATCAGCGAGGTCGGCGAGTATCAGACGGTCGCGGTAGTACTTGCGGACCCACTGCTCCAGCCGGGCCGCCAGCGCTTCGTCGATCCACACCTTCGGGTTGACCGCAGTGCGCTGCGCAGGGTCGAGCGCGACCCGCAGCCGCAGGCAGGCCGGGCCGCCGCCGTTGCGCATGCTCTGGCGCAGGTCGAAGACCTCGGTGCCGGCAATCGGATTGCGCGGGTCGTCGATGATCCGCTGGATCGTTGCCCAGACCCGTTCATCGTCGCGGCATTCGTGGGTGCAGACCAGCCGCATCGTGCCATCCGGCATCGACAGCAGCTGGCTGTTGAACAGGTAGCTGCTGACTGCGTCGTCGACGCTCAGCTCGCTCGATCCGACCTCGATGAACACCGGATCACGGCCGCTCATTCGCCGCTTGACCCAGTCGCGGATCGATTGGGTGTCGACGAAGGCTTCCTCGTGATGCAGCAGCACGTGCTGGTTGCCGACGGCGATCACATCGTTGTGGAAGACCCCGGCATCGATCGAAGCGGGTCGTTGCTGGGCGTGGTGGACGTAATCGGGATCGAGGCGATGCAGGCGGGCGATCGCTTCGCCGGCGGCGCGGTTCTGCCGCGCTGGATGGATGTCGGGCTTGGGGTCCTTGTCGCCGGCGGCGCCGTAGACGAACAGCTCCAGGCCGTGGGCACCATGCTCGCTGCACAACCGCGTGTGGTTGGCCGCACCTTCGTCGCCCATCTGTGGCGTCGAGGGCAGTGCTGCGTGATGCACGAAGTGCTTGTCGTCGCGGAAGATCGTTGCCAGCGCCCGGCCGGTGACCAGCGGTTCGATCGAGCGATGCAGGTGGGTGGCCAGATTGGCTGGCGTGAAATGCACGCGGCCATCGGCCGTGTCGGCGCCCGGTGATACGGTCGCGGCATTGGCTGTCCACATCGACGAGGCCGACGACATCGCCGCCAGCAGCTGTGGCGCATCGCGGTGGACGCGCTTCAGCACGTCGGCCTCGCGGCCTTCGAAGCCGAGCTGCTTCAGAGTCGGGAGGTGCGGCCGCTCCTGCGGCGGCAACACTCCCTGTGCCAGCCCGAGCTTCGCCAATGCGCGCATCTTGGCCAGGCCCTGCAAGGCGGCAGCGGCCGGATTCGACGGCATTTCCGCATTCTTCGCCGCCGCATTGTTGCCCTGGGCGAGGCCGGCGTAGTTGTGGGTCGGGCCGACCAGGCCGTCGAAGTTGGCTTCGATAGTGACCGGCGTCGGCGCGGCTTCTCGTTCGCCGCTCATGTCGTGCTCCCGTACAGCTCGGCAAGGCCGGGCGGCAGGCTGCCCGTCATCGGCGACAAGGGGCGGGTTGCCGCCCGGAATGTCGCGGCGGCGTGCTGCTTGACGGCGTAGTAGCGGCCGAACGCGGCGAGCGCCGCATCGATCTGGGCGCGCGACACATCGAGATGCGTGACCAGCCGGGTGCGGGCGCCGAGTGCGGCCAGCACGCCCTGTTCGGGCAGGTACAGCGTCAGCGCCGGCAGGTCTTCCGAGGCGATCTCGACGAACACCATGTTGGTCTGCACCGGCTCGACCTTCAGCCCGAGTGCGGCAAGGCCGGCGGCCAGATGCGCGGCGTTGGCATGATCGTCGGCAAGCCGCGTGACGTGATGCTCCAGTGCATGCAGGCCGGCTGCAGCGTAGATGCCGGCCTGGCGCAATCCGCCACCGAGCGCCTTGCGCCAGCGCTTCGCCAGCTTGATCACCTCGCGGTTGCCGAGCAGCAGCGAGCCGGCTGGCGCGCCCAGCCCTTTCGACAGGCACAGGCTGACCGTATCGAAGCCGGCGACCGCGTCGCGCTCCGCCTGTCCGGAGGCGATCACCGCATTCATCAGGCGGGCGCCGTCGAGGTGGGTGGCCAGTCCGCGCGACTTCGCGAACATGGTCGCGTCGCGGACATAGGCCGGGGCCAGCACCTTGCCGCCGATGGTGTTCTCCAGCGCCAGCAGCCGGGTCCGGGCGAAGTGCAGATCGTCCGGCTTGATCGCGGCGGCGATGTCGCGGAGTGCCAGCGAGCCGTCCGGCTGGTTGACGATCGGCTGCGGCTGGATCGAGCCGAGCACGGCGGCGCCGCCCTGTTCGTAGCGGTAGGTGTGGGCGTCCTGGCCGACGATCATTTCGCCGCCGCGACCGCAGTGGCTCATCAGCGCCGCGAGGTTGGACTGCGTGCCGCTGGCGAACCACAGCGCCGCCTCGAAGCCGAAGCGTTCGGCGGCATAGTCCTGCAGGTGGTTGACGCCGGGATCGTCGCCATAGACGTCATCGCCGACGTCGGCGGCGTGCATCGCCGCGCGCATCGCGGCAGTCGGGCGGGTGACGGTATCGCTGCGCAGATCGATCAGGGGCATGGGTATCTGCTGCCAGGGTTCAGAGGGTGAGGCCGGGCGCCAGCGTCGCTGGCAGTTCGCTGGCCGGGGCTTCGATCGAGGCAACCGGGTAGGCGCAGTAGTCGGCCGCGTAGAACGCGCTCGGCCGGTGGTTGCCGCTGGCGCCGCTGCCACCGAACGGGGCGGCGCCGGAGGCGCCGGTGGTCTGGCGGTTCCAGTTGACGATGCCGGCTCGGCTGCGCCGGTAGAAGGCCTCGTATTCGCCGCGATCGGCGGACAGCAGCGCCGCCGACAAGCCGTAGCGGGTGCGGTTGGCCTTGCTGATCGCCTCGTCGAGCGTGGCGTAGCGATCGACCTGCAGCAGCGGGCCGAAGTATTCCTCGTCCGGCAGTTCGGCCACCGCGCTGACGTCGAGCAGCGCCGGGCTGACAAAGGCCGGGCCGAGCGGCAGCGGCGTCATCGCGACGATCGGCCGCGCGCCGAGCGCGATCAGCCGCTCCTGCGCCGCCAGCAGGCCCTGCGCGGCGCGGGCCGAGATCAGCGGGCCCATGAACGGCTGCGGGTTGGCATCGAAGGCGGCGATGCGCAGATTTTTCGTCACTTCGGCGAGCGCGGCCATGAAGTCGTCGCCGGCCGTTCCCGCCGGCAGATACAGCCGCCGTGCGCAGGTGCAGCGCTGGCCGGACGACAGATAGGCGGACTGGATCACGTCGTGCAGCGCGGCGCGGGTATCGGCGATCCGGCCGACGATCAGCGGATTGTTGCCGCCCAGTTCCAGCGCCAGGATCTTCTGCGGCGTCTCGCCGAACTGGCGGGCGAGGATGCGGCCGGTCGGTGCACTGCCGGTGAAGTACAGACCGTCGAGTTCAGGATCGCGGGCCAGCGCTTCGCCGGTTGCCCGCTCGCCCTGCAGCAGGCCGATCACGCCGGGCGGCAGCCCGGCTTCCAGCCACAGCCTGACGGTTTCCTCGGCGACCCAGGGCGTCAGTTCGCTGGGCTTGAACAGCACGCAGTTGCCGGCCAGCAGGGCAGGGACGATATGGCCGTTCGGCAGATGGCCGGGGAAGTTGTACGGCCCGAACACCGCGACCACGCCGTGCGGCCGGTGGCGCAGCACCTGGGTCGCGGCACCGAGCGGGTTCTCGCTGCGGCCGGTGCGGGCGTGATACGCGCGGACACTGAGATCGATCTTGCCGATCATGGTCGCGACCTCGGTTCGCGTTTCCCACAACGGCTTGCCGGTCTCCTGGCCGATCACGCGCGCCAGCCTTTCCTTGTGCGCGTCGAGCAGTGCGGCGAAGCGGCGGGCGATTGCTTCGCGCTCGGCGAACGGGCGATCGGCCCAGGCCTCGAAGGCAGTGCGGGCCGCAGCGGTGGCGGCAGCGACGTCGTCCACGCTGGCCGAATGGCCGCGCCAGATCACGGTGCCGGTCGAGGGATCGAGGCTTTCGAAGGCGGCGCCCTGTCCGGGCTGCCAGTGGCCGGCGATGCAGTTCATCGCGTGTCTCGCAAGAGGAAGGTCCCGATTATGGCGAAAGCGGCGGGGCCGCTCCTTGCCCGTTCGAGGGTGCGTCGGTAGCGGCTGGACCAGCATTTATTGCAAATGCGAATACCTATCATTTAGAATGAATGCGTCTCGTCAGGCACAGCCGGGCAGTTCCGCTGCTTCGGCACATACCGAAAAGACTCACGCTCGGCAGCGTGCCTCGTTGGCGCCGCCGGGCTTCCCGTCCCCTTTCCGGAGTGCCTGTCGATGTCGTCGTCGCCGCTGTTTCGCTTGAGTCCGATCGCTGCTGCCGTGCTGGCCCTGCACACCCTGCCTGCCTCCGCCCAGACCCGTTCGCCGATCGAAGTCGCCGAGGCCGATGCCTCGGCCACGACCTTGCCGACGGTCAAGGTCGAGGACCAGTCGGCCAGCACCATCAAGGCCGACAAGGTGTCGTCGCCGAAATTCACCCAGCCGCTGCTCGACACGCCGCAGACCATCAACGTGGTCAAGAAGGAACTGATGCAGCAGCAGGGCGCGCTGACCTTGAGCGACGCGCTGCGCCTGACCCCGGGCATCACCTTCCAGCAGGGCGAGAACGGCAACACCACCAGCGGCGACGCCGTGTTCATGCGCGGCTTCGACACCCAGGGCAGCATCTTCGTCGACAACATCCGCGACATCTCCCCGGCCACCCGCGACCTGTTCAATCTGGAGCAGGTCGAGATCGTCAAGGGCCCGGCCGGCGCCGACAACGGCCGCGGCGTGGCATCCGGCTACATCAACCTGGTGTCGAAGACGCCGTTCGCCGATGACGCGATCAGCGGCACGCTGGCCTACGGCACCCGTGACCGCCGCCGCGCGACGGTCGACGTCAACCGCAAGATCAGCGACGACATCGCCGTGCGCCTGAACGTGGTCGGCCAGGACGGCGGCGTTGCCGGCCGTGACAAGGTCGAGAACCAGCGCTGGGGCGTGGCGCCGTCGATCGCCTTCGGCCTCGGCACGCCGACCCGCATCACCCTGTTCGCCCAGCACGTCTTCCACGACAACACGCCGGATGGTGGCGTTTCCGCGGTCGGGGTCTCCGGCTGGCGCAATGCCACGCTCGACAATGCCGGCATCGTCGCCGAGCGGGTGCCGATCTCGAACTACTACGGCCTCGACAGCGACTACGAGAAGATCGACGTCAACACCTTCAGCGCCCGCATCGAGCACGACCTGAAGCCCGGCTACACGTTCAGCAACATCTCGCGCTACAGCCGCGTTTCCCAGAACCGCCTGCTGACCACGCCGCTGCAGGCTGCGGTGGTGTCCGATGGCAGCGGCGAGAACCTCGTGATCCGCGATCCGGAAGACTGGACCCAGGGCCGTTCGCGCCAGGGCATCGACCGCGACAACGAACTGCTGACCAACCAGAGCAATATCCGCGGTGCGTTCAAGACTGGCGCGGTCGACCACGACTTCGCGTCCGGCTTCGAATTCATCCAGGAATCGCAGGTCATGCCGACGCTTGCCGTGACCGTGACCGATCCGGTGCAGGTCCAGCAGCCGGCCAACCTGTACAACCCGGATTCCTCCGATCCGGGGGTCACGCTGTCGCCGAACGGCGCGTCCAGCGATGGTCGTACCACCACCGGGGCGGTGTACTTCAACGACACCGCGAAGTTCGGCGCGCGTGATGAGTTCCAGCTCAGCGGCAGCGTCCGCATCGAGCGTTACCGCACCGAAACCAATGCCGTGACGCTGTCGACCGCCGCAGCCAACCCGACCCTGCCGGTCGGAACGCTGCTCGGCTCACGGCTGACCAAGAGCGGCACGCTGGTCACCTACAAGGCCGGTGGCTTGTGGAAGCCGCTGCCGAACGCATCGGTGTACGCGTCTTTCGGCACCAGCAAGCGCCCGCCGAGCGGCGACAACTTCGCGCTCAGCGCCACCACCACCAACATCAATTCGCCGGCCCTGTCGCCGTCGAAGGCGGACAGCGTCGAAGTCGGCACCAAGTGGGACCTGCTCGACAGCAAGCTGGCGGCCACCGCCGCGTTGTTCCGGACGGTGTCGAAGAATGAACTGGCGCGTCAGCTCGGCAACGAGATCGTCCAGTACGGCGAGCGTCGTATTCAAGGTGTGGAGCTCGGCTTGGTCGGCAACATCACCGAGGCTTGGCAGGTCTCCGCTGGCTACACCTTCCAGGACGCGGAAGTCACCGAAGGCACGATCGCCACCGACGGCACCAGCACCCAGAGCGGCGCGGCGATCAATTTCTCGCCGAAGCACAGCGTCACCACCTGGACCAGCTACCGCCTGCCGCTGGCGATCGGTCCGCTGACCGGCCCGCTGACCATCGGTGGCGGCTTGCGCTACATCGACAGCCAGGCGCGCACGGTCAACAACAACCTCGGCGCGGTGACCACCGGCATCGTCAAGGTCGAGGATTATGTGGTCGTCGATGCGATCGCCAGCTACGACGTGACCCCGAACCTGGGCCTGCAGGCCAACGTCTACAACGTCCTCGACGAACGCTATGTCGCGGCCGTCAACAACTCCGGCCAGCGCTACCGGCCGGGCACGCCGCGCTCATTCCTGCTGTCATTGAACTTCAAGTACTGACCTGAGTCCGCCGCCTCGCCATGATCGTCCGCATTGCCAATCTGCTCGATGCCAGCACCCTCGTCCTGATGCGCGAGAAGCTGGCCGCAGCGGTATGGGAAGACGGTCGCAGGACGGCGGGCGGCGAGGCGGTGAAGGTCAAGCAGAACGAGCAGCTCACCGAGAAGCATCCGCTGGCGATCGAGCTGGGCGAACGGGTGCTGAACGCGCTTGCGCAGTCCAAGCAGTTCACTTCCGCAGCGCTGCCGCTGAAGGTGTTTCCGCCGCTGTTCAACCGTTACACCGGCGGCGGCCATTTCGGGGCGCACATCGATACTGCGGTGCGGCTGAGCGATCAGCCGCCGTACCGGGTGCGGACCGATCTGTCGGCGACGCTGTTCCTCGCCGAGCCGGACAGCTACGACGGCGGCGAACTGGTGATCGAGGACACCTACGGCGTCCATTCCTTGAAGCTGCCGGCGGGCCATCTGCTGCTCTATCCGGCGACCAGCCTGCACGAGGTGCGTCCGGTGACCCGAGGCGCGCGGCTGGCGTCGTTCTTCTGGGTGCAGAGCATGGTCCGCGACGACGACAACCGGCGTCTGCTCTACGAGATGGACCGGGCCTTGATGCAGCTCCGCGAGCTGCATCCGGCAGGACATCCGACGCTGGTGCGTCTGACCGGCACCTATCACAACCTGCTGCGCAAATGGTCGGATCTGTGAGTGCTGTCATCGCCACGCACGGCAGCGGCTATCGGGCCGGCCAGCGGCTGTCGCCCCGCGGCCGTTCACTGGCGGCGCTGCTGGTCGGCGGCCTGCATCTCGGCGGGCTGGCGGCGCTGCTGCTGGCGAAGCCGGAATCGCCACCGCCGCAGCCGGTGCTGATGCAGGTGGCGATGATTGCCGAAGCGCCGGTGGTGATGGTCGAGCCGCCGCCACCGCCGCCGGAACCGGTCAAGCCGAAGCCGCAGCTGCGGCTGATGTCGACGCCGAAGCCGACCCCGTCGGTGATCGCCACGCCGCCGCCGGATCCCGAGCCGGTCGCCGAAGCGGTCGCCGAAATACCGGCGCCACCGGCGCCGCCGGCCGCACCGTCGACCGCGCCGCCTGCCGAACCGGTGGTGGTGCCGCCGAACTTCGTCGCCGCCTATCTGAACAATCCGCCGCCGGTCTATCCGTACGCCGCGAAGCTGCGCCGCGAGACCGGTGAAGTGCGCCTGCGGGTGCTGGTGACCCGTGAAGGCACTGCAGGCGACGTCAGGATCGAGCAGTCCAGCGGCTCCACCAGCCTCGATCAGGCGGCGCGCGAAGTGGTGTTCCGCAAGTGGCGCTTCGTGCCGGCCAAGCGCGGCGACGAGACCATCGAAGCCTGGGTGATCGTGCCGGTGGTGTTCGAGTTGCGCGGCTGAGTTTTGCTCCCCTCTCCCCCCGGAGAGGGGCCGGAGGTGAGGGACGCCGTCCGATCAATGCACAACGATCTGGCCGAGTCCCTCACCCAACCCTCTCCCGGGGAGAGGGCTTTGGTTCCGAATTTGATTGAGAGAGAGAAGAAACATGGACCCAGCAAGCAGCGGCATCGGCTTCGGCCACTTTCTCGCCCAGGCCGACGGCGTGGCGAAGTTCATCCTGGTGCTGATGGCGCTCGCCTCGGCGTCGAGCTGGTACCTGATCGTCACCAAGCTGGTCAGCTACTCGCGCGCCCGGCGGCGCACCGGCAAGTTCCTCGACTTCTTCTGGAACGCGCCGTCGCTCGACGTGGTGGCCGCCAAGATCGAGCAGCAGCATCCGGACGAGCCGTTCTCGCATCTGGTCTATCACGCGATTGCCGCCAGCCGGCATCACGAGCGTCACGGCATCAACCGGCTGAACGAGGCCGGCTCGGCGTCGGACTTCGTGACCCGGACGATGCGCAAGACCATCGACGAAGAAACCGCCAGCCTCGAATCGGGTCTGACGGTGCTCGCCTCGGTCGGCGCCACCGCGCCGTTCGTGGGCCTGCTCGGCACGGTCTGGGGCATCTACCACGCGCTGGTGGCGATCGGCGTCAGCGGCGCGGGCACGCTCGACAAGGTCGCCGGCCCGGTCGGCGAAGCGCTGATCATGACCGCCATCGGCCTGGCGGTCGCGATCCCGGCGGTGCTCGGCTACAACCTGATCGTCCGCGCCAATCGCCTGACCCTGGCCCAGCTCGACGCCTTCGCCCACGACCTGTTCGCCTTCCTCGGCACCGGCTGCAAGATCGATGCGGCCGCCAGCGGCAATGTCACGCCGCTGAAGACCGGCAGCGTCGCCGGGGGACGCTGAGATGGCCTTCGGCAGCTTTGGCGGCGGTGCCCGCAACAGCGCACCGATGGCGGAAATCAACGTCATTCCGCTGGTCGACATCATGCTGGTGCTGCTGGTGATCTTCATCATCACGGCACCACTGCTGACCCACGCGGTGAAGATCGATCTGCCGAAGGCGGACTCGGCGACCAATGTCCAGAAGGCCGACGCCGTGCAGTTCGCGATCGACGGCGACAGCCAGCGCTGGTGGAACGGCGAGCGGGTCGACGAGGCGCAGACCATCGAACGCCTGCGCGCCGCCGGCCAGAAGGAGCCGAGCCCGGAGCTGCACCTGCGCATCGACCGCAATGCCCGCTACGAGATCATCGCTTTGGTGATGAGCGAAGCGGCCAAGGCCGGTGTCACCAAGGTCGGCTTCGTCACCGATCCGAGCGGCGCACCGCTGCCGACCGTGCTGCCGGCCGGAACTGTCGCTACCCCGTGAGCGCGACCGTCTCCACCTCGTCGACGCCGGCCATCGACCTGGCGCGGGCCCGGCAGAAGCGCCGCGCCTGGTGGCTCAAGCAGCTGCACACCTGGCACTGGATCTCGGCGGCGGTGAGCCTGATCGGCATGCTGCTGTTCTCGGTCACCGGGATCACGCTGAACCACGCGGCCGACATTCCGACCACGCCGGTCGTCGCCCGCGGCCAGGCCGTGCTGCCGGCACCGCTGCTGGCGGAATTGCGGGCCGTGGCGAAGCAGGCGGTCGACGACGGTGCCGCCGTCGCGATGCCGGCCGCCACCGGCGCCTGGCTGGCCGACACGCTCGACCTGCGGCTTGGCGATGCCGCCGTCGAATGGTCGGCGGACGAGGCCTATGTGTCGCTGCCGCGGCCGGGTGGCGACGCCTGGGTCAATGTCGACCTGGCGACCGGCGACGTCGAGCGTGAAACCACCGATCGCGGCTGGATCAGCTACCTCAACGACCTGCACAAGGGCCGCCATGCCGGTGTCGCCTGGAGCCTGTTTCTCGATGTGTTCGCCGTCGCCTGCCTGTTGTTCTCGCTGACCGGGCTGTGGCTGCTGCACCTGCATTCCAAGGGGCGTCGGCTGACCTGGCCGCTGGTCGGCTTCGGCCTGCTGGTACCGGTCGTCGTCGCCCTGCTGTTCATTCACTGACCTGCTGGTTTCCTTCGGACCCGATCGATGAAAAGGCATCACCTCCTTCCCTTGCTCGCCGCGCTCGGCGCGCTTCCCGCGCAGGCCGCGCAGCTCGATGTCAGCGTGCAGATTCCGCAGCTCGACGTCGCCGAATACCACCGACCCTATGTGGCGGTCTGGGTCGAGCGCGAGGACCGTTCGGTCGCCGCCCATCTGAGCGTCTGGTACCAGGTCAAGCGCGGTGGACCGAATGCCGGCGGGCCGCCGCCGGTCGGGGCCGATGGCAAGCCGCAGTCCGGCACCAAGTGGCTGCCCGACCTGCGCCAGTGGTGGCGGCGCGGCGGCCGCGACCTGAGCATGCCGGCCGATGGCCTGAGCAGCGCCACCAAGCCGGTCGGCAGCCACGAGCAGAGCTTCGGCGACCAGAGCCCGCTGGCGGCGCTGCCGCCCGGGCGCTACAAGCTGGTGGTCGAGGCGGCACGCGAGGACGGCGGCCGGGAACTGGTCGATCTCGCGTTCGACTGGCCGGCCAGGACCGCGACCCGCCTCGAAGCGCAAGGCAAATCCGAACTCGGCGCGGTTCGCGTCGCCGTCAAACCCTGAGGGCCACGCCATGAACCGTCTCCCGAAACTCCTGTTGATCGCCGCCGTGTCGGTGCCGGTCGCGGCAAATGCCCACAAGGGCTGGCTGGCGCCGTCGAAGACCGTGCTCGACGTCGATCAGTGGATCACCGTCGACGCCGGGGTCTCCACCGAGCCGTTTGTCCGCGACCACAACGCCATGCGTCTCGACAACCTGGTGATCGTCGCGCCCGACGGCAGCACCGTGGCGCCGGAAAACGCGTCGACCGGCAAGCTGCGCTCGACCTTCGACCTGCAGCTCAAGCAGGCCGGCACCTACCGCGTCGCGGTCGTCAACGAAGGGCTGATGGCGAGCTGGGAGGAGGACGGCAAGCCGAAGCGCTGGCGCGGCAACGCGGCGACCTTCGCCAGCGAAGTCCCGGCCAAGGCCAAGGGCCTGAAGGTCAGCGAATCGCAGGGCCGGCTGGAAACCTTCGCCACCGCCGGCAAGCCGAACGACGGTGCGCTGAAGCCGACCGGCAAGGGCCTCGAACTGCAGCCGGTGTCCGGCATCGCCGATCTGTTCGCCGGCGAGGACGCGACGTTCCGCTTCCTGCTCGACGGCAAGCCGGCGGCGAACCTGGACGTCGAAGTGATCCGCGACGGCACCCGCTATCGCAATGCGATCGGCGAGCAGCACCTGAAGACCGATGCCGAAGGCCTGGTCAAGCTGAGCTGGGCCGTACCCGGCCTGCACTGGATCAGCGCCAGCGTGCAGGACGGCAAGACCAGCGTGCCGCAGGCCAAGGAGCGCCGCGCCAGCTACACGGCGACCGTGGAAGTGCTGTCACCCTGACGATGACCGCCGAGGTCCTGATCCCGGCACGCTTCAGCGCGGCCACCCATGCCGGGCCGGACCCCGAGGCCACGGTGCTGCGGCTCGATGGCCAGACCATGGGCACGCGCTGGTCGGTGCAGTTCGTGGCGCGCGCGGCGGTGCCGTCGAGCGCCATCCGCAGCGGCATCGAGGCCCTGCTGGCCGATCTCGTCGACCAGCTGAGCCACTGGCAGCCGTCGTCGGCACTGTGCCGCTACAACCGGGCGCCGGCCGGCAGCTGGCAGCGCTTGCCGGCGGACTTAAGCGTCGTGCTCGATGCTGCGCTCGGCATCGCCGCGCGCAGCGACGGTGCGCTCGATCCGACCGCAGGCCCGCTGGTCGACCTCTGGGGCTTCGGCCCGCCGGGGCCGCGCCAGGGGCTGCCGTCGGCGGCGCAGATCGCTGCGGCCCGGTCGCGGGTCGGCTGGCAGCGGCTGTGCCGCGATCCTGCCGGCCTGCTGCAGCCGGGCGGCGTACAGCTCGATTTTTCGGCGATCGCCAAGGGCCATGCTGTCGACCGGCTGGCCACCTGGCTGGACCGTGCCGGCTTCACCCACCATCTGGTCGAGATCGGTGGCGAGCTGCGCGGCCAGGGCGTGAAGCCGGACGGCTTGCCCTGGTGGGTCGAGACCGAAATGCCGGACGGCTTCGATCCACATCCGACCCGGATCGCGCTCGACGGTCTGAGCATCGCCACCTCGGGGGACGCGATCCGCCGCTTCGAGCACGACGGCCAGCGTTATGCCCACACGCTCGATCCGCGCAGCGGCCGGCCGCTGGCGGCGGCACCGGCGGCGGTCAGCGTGATCCACCCCCTGTGCCGCGAAGCCGACGGCTGGGCGACCGCGCTGACCGTGCTGGGCCCGGAAGCCGGCCTGCGGCTGGCCGATCAGCTCGGCCTGGCGGCACGCTGGCAGCTGCACGGGGCGGTGCCGCGCGTGGTCCGCAGCGCGGCCTGGCGGCAGCTCGGCGATGACCAGGACGACTAGGTGCCGGCGTCGCGGCGTCAGCTCATCACGCTGATCCGCACCTCGTCGCCGCCATCGACTTCCAGCGCCCGTGCCAGCTCGGCGGGCAGGGTGATGTGGCCGTTCTTGATCGCGTACTCGGCGTAGGCGCAGCGGAAGTTGCCGAGTTCGGTGTTGGCGATCAGGCAGGGCGCGCCGGGGGCCGGCTTGCCGACGAACACGGTCAGCACCTGGGCGCGGCGGATACTGCGGATTTCTTCCAGCGGCGCCTCGACACTCGGCCCGCCGTCGAAGATGTCGATGTAGCCCTGATAGCGGAAGCCTTCCTGCTCCAGCAGGTGCAGCGCCGGGGCGGTCTGCGGATGGACCTGGCCCATCACCGCGCGCGCGGCCTCCGGCAGCAGCACCGTGTAGATCGGATGCGGCGGCATCAGCTCGGCGATGAAGGCCTTGTTGCCGGTGCCGACGATGTGCTCGGCGTGAGCGTAGTCGACGGTGAAGAAGTGCCGGCCCAGGCCTTCCCAGAACGGCGAGCGCCCCTGTTCGTCGGACACCCCGCGCATCTCGGCGATCACTTTCTTCGCGAAACGCTGCGGATGGTTGGCCATGAACAGGAAGCGGCATTTCGACAGCAGCTTGCCGGCGCCGGCACCGCGGAAATCCGGCCGCATGTACAGCGAGCAGAGCACGCTGGTGCCGGTCAGATCGTTGGACAGGTACAGGGTCGGCACGCTGTTGTAGATGCCCAGTTCGCGCGAGGCATGCACCGCCAGTCCGACCCGGTAGTTGTAGAACGCCTCGTCGAGCCCGCAGGCCGCCTCGATCGCGCAGCAGGCGCCGATCTCGCCGCCGTCGGTTTCCTCCATCACGAACAGGTAGCGCTGATGGCCGGGTTCGTCGACATCGGCGGCGAACGAGGCTTCCGACAGCGCGATCTTGGCGGCGAGGAACGCCGGCACCGGCGGCAGCGAGGTGAAGCCTGCGCCGGCGTTGCGGGCCATGTCGAGCAGGGCGGGCAGGTCGTCGCTGCGGATCGGGCGGATGATTTTCATGACACCGGGCAAGGCGACGCGGACTGCGTGGGGCGATGATGACCGGAAAGCGTGACGGCGGCGCTGCTGCCGCGATCAGCCCCAGCTGCGGCTGCCGTCGGCCAAGCCGAGCAACAGCCGTGCCGACAGCTGGGCCCGCTCGGCCAGGCTCGACCAGCGCATCCATTCGCGATCGGAGTGGATGTCGCCGCCGACGACGCCGAGGTTGTCGACATTGGCGAGGCCCGCCGCCGCCAGGTTGTTGCCGTCGCAGCAGCCGCCGGTCGGGCGGAACTGCAGCGCCAGCCCCTGTGCGCGGCCGCAGTCGGCGAGCAGCGCCTGCAGGCGTGCCGTGCCGGCGCTGACGAGCTTCGGCGGTCGCGTGAACCCGCCGAATCGGCTGACCGTGAAGCCGTCGCGGTCGTTGGCGCGGGTCAGCAGCAGATCAAGCTGTTCCTCGAGCCAGCACTGGTCGTCGGCGATCGAGGTGCGGACATTGAACTTCAGCACCGCGCGCTCGGGCACGATGTTCAGCGCGCCACCGCCGTGGCTGTAGCCGAGATTGATGGTGACGCCGTCGCGCTGGCCATTGAGGCGATGCAGGGCCAGCGCCAGCTCGGCGGCCAGCGCGATGGCGTTGCGGCCATCCTCGGGATTGCGGCCGGCATGGGCGGCGCGGCCTTCGATGACCAGGTCGAAATTGCCGCTGCCCTTGCGCGCCGAGGCCAGGCCGCCGTCCGGATAGGCCGGCTCGAAGATCAGGCCGAAGTGGTTGCGGCCGGCCGCCTCGGCCAGCAGCGCCGCCGAGCCGGTGCTGCCGATTTCCTCGTCCGGGTTCATCAGCACTTCCCAGCCGATGCGATCGCGATGCGGGCTGCGTTCCAGCGCGCCGAGCGCCAGCGCCATCACCAGCAGCCCGCCTTTCAGGTCGGCGACGCCGGGGCCGTTGAGGTGGTCGTCATCGATCCAGCGCGCGGTCTGGAAGGGATGCGAAGGGCCGAACACGGTGTCGAGATGCCCGCCGAGAAACACCTGCAGCGGCGCGTCCGGCCGCTTGCGCAGGCGCACGGCCTGACCGATCGGCCGCAGGCTGCGCTCGCCGCGGTCGCCGGTGCTGGCGTAGCCGGACAGTGCGATCCGTTCGATCGTGGCCCCGAGCGGTGCCAGCAGGGCCAGCAGCCGGTCGGCCGTGGCATCGACGCCGGCCGGGTGGAAGCTGCCGGCGTTCTGGTTCGACAGCGCCACCAGCTCGTCGCGCAGGCCGGTCGCTGCGCCGTCGATCCACGCCAGCGGGTCGGCGAAGGGGTCGGGGGCGACAGGCGATGACGCGGCGGAGATGGCCATGACGCGAGTGTAGCGGCCGGACAGCCAGTCGCCCACGGACTGTCATCGCCCTGTCGCCAGCGGGTCACATGGCGCTGCGAGGCTCCGCGCACAGCCAATTCCAGTCGGGGAGTCCACATGTCCAGTCACGTGATCCGGGGGCTGCTCGCGTCTGCCGCGCTGCTGTCGGCGCAGGCGGCGTTTGCGCAGGTCGCCAGTGGTGTCGTCATCAGCCAGTTCGCGGTGCGCGGGCCGTCCGGCGGCAACGACGAGTTCGTCGAACTGTTCAACCCCACCTCGGCACCGATCGCGATCGGCGGCTGGACCTTGCAGGGCTGCGCCAACGGCTCGCCGGGCAACGCATCGATCCGGACCACGGTGCCGGCCGGCACCACGCTGGCTGCGGGCCAGTACTACCTGTTCGCCAACACGGCCGCATCCGGCTTTTCGCTGGGCGTGACGCCCGATGCGACCTACGCGACCGGCTTCACCGATTTTTCGGCCACCGGCTTCTCCGGCATCCGTCTGGTTGCCGGCACCGCGACCGCGGCCGATACGCCGTTCGTCGATGCCGTCGGCGGACTGCCGAGTCCCTGCCGCGAAGGCAGCGGCATCGTCACGCCGACCGTCAATGGTGCGAATACCGCCTACCTGCGTCGCCTCGATGCCGGCATCGTGCAGGACGCCAACAACAATGCCACCGATTTCCCGGGACCCGCTGCACCGGGCACGCCGCGCAACTCCGCCACCATCATCGGCGGCCCCGGCGGCGATCTGCCGACGGTCGGCCTGAGCGTCGATCCGGCCGCGTTCAGCGAACTCGGCGGCTCGGCCACGGTCACCGCGACGCTGTCCGGCACCTACAGCCAGGACGTCTCGGTCAGCCTGAGCTTCGGCGGTGCCGCGACGCTGGACAGCGATTACTCGGCGTCCGCGTCGGTGCTGACCATTGCCGCCGGCAACACCACGGCGACCAGCACGCTGAGCGCCATCGACGACCTCGTCTTCGAGGGTGACGAAGGCATCACGGTGTCGATCAGCAGCGCCGCCAATGCCACCGTCGGCACGCCGGCCAGCGTCGCCGCGACGATCGTCGAGAACGATCCCGCCCCGCCGCCGATGGTCGGTGCCCGCATCTGGCAGATCCAGGGTGCGCAGCACCGCTCGCCGATGGTCGGCATGAGCGTCAGCAACGTGCCGGGCATCGTCACCGCGCGCGCCGGCAACGGCTTCTACATGCAGGACGCCGATGGCGACGGCAACGATGCGACGTCGGATGGCATCTTCGTGTTCACCTCGTCGGCGCCGCCGGCAGCAGCGGCGGTCGGTACCCAGGTGCTGGTCTCCGGCACCGTGCAGGAATTCCGCCCGGGTAACGACGCGACCAATCTGACGGTGACCCAGATCGGGGTGCCGACCGTCACCCCGTTCGCCGGCAGCGGCCTGTTCACCAACACGGTGATCGCCCCGACCGTCATCGGCAACGGCGGCCGCGTGCCGCCGACCGACATCATCGACAACGACTCGCTCGGCAACGTCGAGACCAGCACCACGACGCAGTTCGACCCGGCGCAGGACGGCCTCGATTTCCTCGAATCGCTCGAAGGCATGGTGGTGCGGATCAACAACGCCCGCGCCACCGGCCCGCGCAACAGCTTCGGCGAGGTCTGGGTGCTCGGCGATCTCGGCGTCAACGCGACGGGCGTCAATGGCCGCGGTGGCATCACGCTGGTGGAGCGGGCGACCGGCATCGACTTCAACCCGGAGCGCATCCAGCTCGATGACGGCCTGAACGGCGTGACCATGCCGGCCGGCATCAACACCGGCGACCTGCTGGGCGACGTCACCGGCGTGGCCGGCTACTCGTTCGGCAACTTCGAGGTGCTGCTGACCGCCGTGCCGACGGTGACCGAGCATCCGCTGCCGAAGGGCACGCGGACGATCGCCTTCGGTGGCGATCGCCTGAGCGTCGGTGCCTACAACGTCGAGAACCTCGATCCGTCGGACTCGACGTTCACGGCTTTCGGCGAGCAGATCGTCAATGCGATGGGCGCGCCGGACATCCTCGCGCTGAGCGAGATCCAGGACAACAGCGGTGCGACCAACAACGGCATCGTCTCCGCCGACCATACCATCGCGCGGCTGATCGACGCGATTGTCGCGGCCGGTGGTCCCGAGTACCGCCACGTGACGGTCGATCCGGCCAACAACGAGGACGGTGGTCAGCCGGGCGGCAACATCCGCGTGGTGCAGTTCTACAACCCGGCGCGGGTCACGTTCGTCCCGGGTACCACCGGCTCGGGCGGGGCGTTTGATGCGACGGCGCCAGTGCTGGTCGAGGGCAAGCTCGCGCTGACCCTGTCGCCGGGCCGCGTGTCGCCGACCGATAGCGCCTGGCAGGCCAGTCGCAAGCCGTTGGCCGCGACCTACGACTTCAACGGCCGCCGGGTGGTGATCGTCAACAACCACTTCAACTCGAAGGGTGGCGATCAGCCGCTGCAAGGCGTGAACCAGCCACCGCTGCTGACCAGCGAAGTGCAGCGTCGCCAGCAGGCGACGCTGGTTCACCAGTTCGTGACCAGCATCCAGGCGCTGGACCCGGCCGCCCGGGTGATCGTGCTCGGCGATCTCAACGACTTCGACTTCAGCGCGCCGCTGCGCATTCTGCGGACCGGTGTCGACGGCATGCTGAACACGCTGCGCAATCTCGGCACCGATCTCGTGTCCGATCCGGTCGAGCGCTACAGCTACATCTTCGACGGCAACTCGCAGGAGCTGGACCATGTGCTGGTCACGCCGCCGCTGGCGTCGGCCGGTGCGCAGTTCGAGGTGATCCGCCTGAACGCCGAGTACGCGAGCCAGCTCAGCGACCACGAGCCGCTGATCTCGTCGTACCTGTTGCCGGCCAACGAGGCGCCGGTGGCGGTTGCCGTGGCCTCTCCGGCCACGGTGGACGTGGGCGGCACGGTCACGCTCGATGGCAGCGGTTCCACCGATGACGAGCAGGTGACGAGCTACCTGTGGACCCAGACCGATGGTCCGACCGCCAGCCTCGCGAATGCGGACACGGCGGCCGCGAGCTTCGTGGCCCCGCACGTCAACGAGGCGACGAGCCTTCAGTTCCAGCTGGATGTGCGTGACGCCGACGGCCTCGCGAACAGCACGACGGTGACTGTGATGGTGCGCGCTGCGATCGACACCAACCCGCTGCCATTCAGCTTCGTGGCCCAGCAGGACGTCGCCCCCGGCGCTGTGGTGGTCTCGAACTCGATCATGGTGCTCGGTATCAATGCCCCGACCGCGATCACCGCGACCGGCGGCGAGTTCTCGATCAATGGCGGCGACTACACCCAGATGATCGGCGCAACCGTCAACAACGGTGATCTGGTCCACGTCCGTCAGACCGCGTCGCCTCTGAACTCGACCACCACCACGGCGACCGTGACCATCGGCGGCGAAAGCGCGGACTTCCGGGTCACCACTGCGGCGCCGACGCTGTCGATCGACGACGCGACGCTCCTGGAAGGCAACGCCGGCGTCCGGACGCTGCGCTTCATGGTGAGCCTGTCGGCGCCGGCACCGGGCACGGTGTCGGTCGCTTATGCGACGGCCAATGGTGCGTCGACGGCCGGTGTCGACTACATCGCGACCTCGGGCAGCTTGAGCTTCGCTGCCGGGGTCACGACGCAGCCGATCGACGTCACCGTCATCGGCGACCTCGACGTCGAGCTCGACGAAGACTTCTTCGTCAACCTGCTGAACCCGAGCGGTGCCACGATCGCCGACGGGCAGGGCGTCGGCACCATCGTCAACGACGACAACGCGGCGCAGCCGAGCGTGACGATCAGTGACGCTGAAGTGCTCGAAGGCAAGCCGGGCGATCTGACCTCGGTCCAGGTGACGTTGACCTTGTCGGCACCGTCGACGCAGACGGTCACGGTCCGGCTGGCGACCGTCGCGGGAACCGCGGCCCAGGGCAGCGACTACACGCGCCGCACCGGGCTGGTGACCTTCAGCCCGGGCCAGACGCGCCGCACGCAGTCGTTCCAGGTGATCGGTGACGACCAGTTGGAGGCGGACGAGACGTTCTTCGTCGACCTCAACACGCCGGTCGGCGTGACGATCGCGAAGGCGCGCGGCGCGATCACGGTGATCAACGATGATCCGGCACCACGGCCGACGATCAGCGTCTTCGATGCCGCGGTCCGGGAAGGCAACGCCGGCACGACCAGCCTCGGCTTCACCGTGCAGCTGTCGCGACCGTCGGCCACGCCGGTGACGTTCACCGGCACCACGCGCAACGGCACGGCGAACGGCAGCGATTACAGCGGCGGTTCGACCCGCATCACGTTCGCGCCGGGAGAGACGTCGAAGGTGGTCAACGTCGGCATTCGCGGCGATCGCAGCCGGGAGCCGGACGAGACCTTCACCGTGGTGCTCGGCGACGCGAGCGCCGGCGCAGTGATCGGGCGCGGCACGGCCACCGGCACGATCATCAACGACGACTGATGCGATGGCGCTGCAGCAGTGCCGGGCCGATGACCCGGTGCTGCTGTCCGGCGCGGGCCGGCGCGGGCCGGATCGCCCGTTCTTCGGAGCGCGGCGGTCGGGCAAGATACGGGGCCGTTCGCGCATCGCGAATCCCGACGTTCCGAACCGAGTCCTGCCGTGAGTGAACTCCGAACCGACATCACCCCCGAATCGTTCATGACGCTGCAGGCCGGCACCTTGCCGGATCTGCTCGGCCTGGAAATCCTCGAGATCGCCGAAGGCCGGCTGACCGGCCGGATGAAGGTCGAGCGCAAGCACCATGCGCCGAACGGCTTCCTGCACGCGGCAAGCATCGTCGCGCTGGCCGATACCTGTGCTGGCTACGCCACCGTTGCGCACCTGCCGAAGACGGCCAAGGGATTCACGACGATCGAGCTGAAGACCAATTTTTTCGGCACGGCGCTGGAAGGCCATGTCCACTGCACGACGACCTCGAAGCATCGGGGCCGCACGACCCAGGTCTGGGATTCCGAGGTGTTCAACGATGCCGGCAAGCTGATCGCATCGTTCCGCTGCACGCAGATGGTGCTGGTCTAGCTACAGCGCCCGCGTTTCGCCGATCTTCATCACCCAGGCCGCGTCCGGTGCATAGCCGGCGCGGGCGGCGGCCGCGCTGAACCGCTGCGGCGGCTCGAACGCCGGCTCGGTGGTCAGCGCGATCGTGCCCCAGTGCATCGCCACCAGACGCCGCGCCTGCAGCGCCTGGCCGATGCGCACCGCTTCCTCGGGGTTGGCGTGCACCGCCTGCATCAGCGCCCTGGGTTCGTAGGCGCCGATCGGCACCAGGCCGACGTCGAACGGCCCGAAGCGCCTGCCGACAGGCTCGAAGACCTCGCCCCAGCCGGTGTCGCCGGCGAAGTAGAGGTGGTGACGGGTGCTGCGCAGCCCGAAGCCGCACCACAGCGTGCGGTTGCGATCGAACGGCGTGCGCGACGAGAAATGCACCGCCGGCAGCGCGGTGACGGTCAGGCCGTTCTCGGCGTGGACGCCGCCCCAGTCGAGCTCATGGATGTTGCGATAGCCGAGCTGGCGGATGATCGGCTCAAGCCCCAGCGGCACCACGAAGCAGGCATCGCGGTTGCGGGCGGAAAGCTGCCGGAGCGCGACCGCATCGAGATGGTCGTAGTGATTGTGCGACAGCAGGATGGCGTCGAGCCTCGGCAGCCGGTCGATCGGAATGCCGGTGCCGGCGAAGCGCTTGGGCCCGATGCCCGGCAGCGGCGCGGCATACGGGCTGAGGTAGGGATCGGTGAGGATCGTGCGGCCGTCGATGCGGATCAGGAAGCAGGCATGGCCGAGCCAGGTCAGCGTGTCCAGGTCGCCGAACGCGGCCAGCCCGGCGATTGCCGTGGCCTCGTCGAGCACATGACCCGCTGGCACCGCGGGCTGGCGCAGCGATCGCGGGCCGAAGCTGATGTCGCGCAGGAAGCGCAGCCAGTCGGCGGTGCTGCCGCGAACGCGGGGCGCGCCGGGCGGATTGTGAAAGCCCCGCGCACTGCGGTGCGGAGGCAGGGCGGGGTCGTGGTTGGTCATGTCATACGGCTGGGCAGGGAAGCGACAGCTTGCCTCACGCCAAGGCGAAAAGACGCGAAGAAAGGCTGTTCAAGCAATGTTTACGGGTGCCCTTCTTTGCGTCCTGGCGCCTTGGCGTGAGATGGCCGCTGGTGCTTACGCCGCCGCCGTCTCCAGCACCGGGTAGTCGGTATAGCCGTGTTCGCCGCCGCCGTAGAGCGTCTTGAAGTCGACGGCGTTCAGCGGCGCGCCGGTCTTGTAGCGCTCGACCAGATCCGGGTTGGCGATGAACGGCTTGCCGTAGACGATGGCGTCGGCGCGGCCTTCGGCCACGGCGGCTTCGCCGGAGGCCTGATCGAAGCCGCCGTTGAGCATCAGCACGCCCTTGAAGTTCGCGCGGGCGATCTTGGCCAGTTCCAGTTCTTCCGGGCGGTCCCACTGGTCGTGACGCAGCTCGAAGAAGGCGATGCCGCGCTTCGACATTTCCCGGGCAACGTACTCGACCAGCGCCTTCGGATCGGAATCGCTCATGTTGTTGAACGGCACGACCGGCGAGATGCGGATGCTGACGCCGCCGGCGCCGAACACGCTGATCGCGGCATCGGTCACTTCGAGCAGCAGACGGGCGCGCTTTTCCAGCGTGCCGCCGTAGCCATCGGTGCGGTTGTTGTGGCTGTCGCGCAGGAACTGGTCGATCAGGTAGCCGTGGGCGCCGTGGATCTGCACGCCGTCGAAACCGGCGGCCTTGGCGCGCTCGGCGGCCTTGCGGAACAGCTCGACGATGCCGGGCAGTTCGGACTCAGCCAGCACCCGCGGCACTTCGTACGGCAGCTTGCCCTTCAGCGTGTGGGTTTCATCGGGAATCGCGACCGCGGCCGAGGAGATCGGCTGCACGTTGTTGATGCCCGAATGCGCCGCCCGGCCGGGATGCCAGATCTGCATGATGATCCGGCCGCCGTTGGCGTGGACCGCGTCGGTGACCTGCTTCCAGCCGGCGACGGTGGCGTCGTTGAAGATGCCGCCTTCGCCGATGAAGGCGCTGGCGTCCTCGGCGACCATCGTGCACTCGGTCATGATCAGGCCGGCGCTGGCGCGCTGGCTGTAGTACGCGGCCATCAGCGCATTGGGCACGTGGGTGATGCCGGCGCGGGCGCGGGTCAGTGGCGCCATCACCAGGCGGTTCGGCAGGGTCAGGTGGCCGACCTGGATCGGGGTGAGCAGTTTCTGGGTCATCGTCAATTCTCGTGAACGGAGGGAAGAGGGGTGATGCGGCTTACCAGGGCAGCGTTTCGCCCATGTGGAAATAGCCGCCGTTGGGGCCGCCGGCCGGCAGCAGCGCCAGCTGGACGCTGGTTTTCGCGCCATCGGGGATCGCCATCGGCGCGCTCGGGCCGCCCATGTCGGTCTGCACATGGCCCGGGTGGGCGGCGTTGACCTTGATCGGCGTGTCGCGCAGTTCGTAGGCCAGCTGCACGGTCCAGGCGTTCAGCGCGGTCTTCGACACGTTGTAGGCCGGCACTTTGAAATCGTAGATCGGCGAGCCCGGGGTCGCGTGCAGGGTGTTGGAGCCGAGGATGCTCGACAGATTGACGATCCGGCCGGCCTCGGACTTGCGCAGCAGCGGCAGGAACGCCTGGGTGACGGCGATGACGCCGAACAGGTTGGTGTCGAAGGTGCTGCGCCAGGCGTCGAGGCTCTGTTCGCTGACTTTCAGGGTCGGCACGTCGTGCATGACGCCGGCGTTGTTGATCAGGATGTCGAGGCGTCCGTGCTGCGCCGCGACCGCAGCGGCGGCTGTGGCAATGCTGGCGGCATCGGTGACTTCCAGTGCCAGCGCCTGCACCGGCAGGCCTTCGGCCTTCAGCTGTGCGGCGGCGGCATCGGCCTTGTCCTGGCTGCGCGCGGCGACGATCACATGGACGCCTTCGCGGGCGAGCTGACGGGCGGTTTCGAAGCCGATGCCTTTGGCAGCACCGGTGATCAGGGCAATCTTGCTCATCTCTCGTTCTCCTCAATGGGGCACCATGCCTGACGCATGGTGTTGCACCGCATCGACACACTATTGCAACATCGTGCGCCGGCTGTTGTTACCGATCGGTAACAATGGCGGCAAGTTACCGGTCGGTAACATTCTTGTCAAGCGCATCAAGCCCAGGACATCGAGTGCCGTGAGATGAGCGTCGTCAGACCCGAAGACAGCAGCCTTTGCGAGCCGGCCGCCAAGCCGCGCGTGCGCGACCGCATCTTCGATACCGCCTGCGAGCTGTTCTACCGGCACGGCATCCGCGCCGTCGGCATCGACGCCATCGTCTGCGCCGCCGGCACCAACAAGATGAGCTTCTACCGGAGCTTCCCGTCCAAGGACGAACTGGTGGCCGACTACCTGCGCCACAAGGACAGCCATTTCTGGCTGTGGTGGGACGAGGTGGTCGCGCCGCACCAGGGCCGCCCGCGCCAGCAGGTCGAGGCGCTGTTCGAGGCGCACGTCAGCAAGACCTGCTCGAAGGAATCGCGCGGCTGCGGTCTCGCCAATGCGGCGGTCGAGATCGTCGAGGAAGACCATCCCGGCCGCGCCGTCGTGGTCAGCCACAAGAGCGAGATCCGGCGCCGCTTCCGGGCGCTGGCCGTCGCCATGATGGCCCGTGATCCCGAGCAGCTCGGCGATGCGCTGATGCTGCTGATGGAAGGCGGCTATCTGGCCCGGCTGACCTTCCCGAAGGGCGGTCCGGTGGCCAGTGCGCTGATCGCCGCCAGGACCCTGATGGACGCCCACGGCGCCTGAGGCCGCCGGCCGGCGGCCTCAGCAGGCGCCGGTGTAGAAGCGCCGCGCGCAGACCGCTTCGTAGCGATCCTCGCCGCCGATCTCGATCTGCTCGCCGAACAGCGTCTGCTGGCCGGAGGCGTCGAAGCGCAGGTTCATCGTCGCCTTGCGGCCGCAGCGGCAGACCGTCTTCATCTCCTCCAGATCGTCGGCCAGGGTCAGCAGGGCGCGCGAGCCCGGAAAGGCGTCGCCGCGGAAATCGCTGCGGATGCCGTAGCAGATCACCGGAATGCCGCGCAGATGGGCGATCCGGTGCAGCTGGACGACCTGCGCTCCGGTCAGGAACTGGGCTTCGTCGATCAGCACGCAGGCGGGCGCGGCACGAAGCGCGTAGAGCGCCTCGAAGTCGGTGGTCGCCGCGTAGGCCTCGGCTTCCCGCGACAGGCCGAGCCTCGACGCGATCCGGCCATAGCCCGAACGCACGTCGAGTGCGGAGGTGAACAGCTCGACGCGCTGGCCGCGCTCCTCGTAGTTGTGCGCCACCTGCAGCAGCGCCGTGGACTTGCCGGCGTTCATCGCGGCGTAGCGGAAATACAGCTTGGCCATCGGGGCGGGAGATGCGGTGGGTGGGGCGATGTTCGCATGCGGCCGCCGGTCTGGATGCGGATGAACAGCGGCGTCGCGCCCCGGGCCGGGCGCTGTGCTCAGGGCGCGCCGTCGTCCTGCAGCCAGCGCCACAGCGTGCTGCGCGACACGCCGAGCGCCTGCGCCGCTGCGGCGCGCTGGCCGCGGTGCTGGCGCAGCAGCGCTTGCAGTGCAGCCGGCGCCGGCCGGCGGCGCGCGGGCAGGGCGGGCGGCTCGTCGGTTTCGCTGCCATCGTCGAGCGCCACCGACGGCGGCGCCGCGAGGCTCGCGGGTGTCGGGAACATTTCCGGCGCGCAGCGTGCCAGCAGCGGCCGGGTCAGCGCCGCCAGCGGCGATTCGGCATGGCCGAGCACGGCGATCCGTTCGGCAAGATTGCGCAATTCGCGGATGTTGCCGGGCCAGTCGTGGCGCAGCAGGGCCGCCTGGGCAGGGCCGTCGATGACCATCGCGCCGGCGCCGGTGGCGCGCAGGAAGCTCATCAGCAGCAGCGGCACGTCGTCGGCGTGTTCGCGCAGCGGCGCCAGCGCCACGCGCAGCACGTTGAGCCGGTAGTAGAGATCGCGCCGGAAGCGGCCCTGCGCCACCAGCGTGTCGAGCGCGCAGTGGGTCGCGGCGATCACCCGGACATCAACCGGTGTCGCCCGCACGCTGCCGACCCTGAGCACCTCGCGTTCCTCCAGCACGCGCAGCAGTCGGGTCTGCAGGGCCAGCGGCATCTCGCCGATCTCGTCGAGGAACAGCGTGCCGCCGTTGGCCGCCTCGATCAGGCCGACCCGGCCGCCGCGCCGCGAGCCGGTGAACGCACCATCGGCGTAACCGAACAGTTCCGATTCGAGCAGCGATTCGGCGATCGCACCGCAGTTGATCGCCACGAAGGCAGCGCTGCGGCGCGGACTGGCGCCGTGCAGCGCCTGGGCCACCAGTTCCTTGCCGGTGCCGGTTTCGCCGGTGATCAGCACCGTGCGATCGCTGACGCCGTAGACCCGCACCTGGTCGCGCAGCGCCACCATGGTGTCGCTGTTGCCGATCAGTCGGCGCAGGCTGTAGCGCGAGTCGGGCGTGCTCGGTGTGCGGCGCTGGCCGCTGCGCGCCTTGCTCAGCATGCGGGCCAGATCGATAGCCTGCTCGAACGCGCGGCGGATCGAATCGGGCGAGTACATCAGGATGCCGACCACGCCGGCGCGGTCGGCCAGTTCGGCGACATAGCCGGTGCCGACGATCGCCCCGCAGCCCATCGACACCAGTTCGGCCACCCGGTCGCGCGCCTCCTCGGTGTGGTGGTAGGCGCGCTGCTCGATGGCCAGCCCGAACTCCTGCTTGAAGGCGCTGAACGCCGGCAGCTCGGCGCCGTAGCTGACGATGCCGATACGGCTGGAATGACGACGGGCGCGCGTCAGTGCCTGCATCAGGTCGAAGCCGTCCGGGTGGACCAGCACGATCGGCTTGTCGATCCGGTTGCGCAGGTATTCGCCGTTGGAGCCGGCCGACAGCACGACATCGCAGTCTTCCTCGCGCAGCCGCTCGCGAATCTGGGTGACCGCTTCCTCGAAGCCGAGGTTGATGGTGTCGATGGTGGCGCGGCCATCGAATTCCGGCGTGACCTCCTGCATCAGCCGCGACAGACGGGTGACGCTGACGGTCCAGATCGCGGGCAGCGCAGGTTCGAGATGGTCCATGTCGCGAATTATGTTTCATGAAACGTCGCGCGTGTTGCATGAAACCGATCAGCGCCGCCGACTGCCTCCGGATGTGCGGTGCCGATTTCTGTTGGAAATCTGGAAACAGCAACGAATACAGTTGTTTGAGATAAGTCCGCGGGAATCGAACAGGCTCGATTTGCGGTGGCACGCGTCTTGAGTAAGAGGGCCACCCGTCACCACCGGCGGGTCTTCGCGACACCCGATCCTGGCCCGCGTTGCCCGCCCGACCTTCGAGGAGCTGCTCATGACGTCTTCCGCCGGTGCCCGTTTCCGCGCCGCTCTCGCTGCCGAAAAGCCGCTGCAGGTGATCGGCGCGATCAACGCCAACCACGCGCTGCTGGCCAAGCGTGCCGGCTTCAAGGCGATCTACCTGTCGGGCGGCGGTGTCGCCGCCGGCTCGCTCGGTCTGCCTGATCTCGGCATCAACACGCTCGACGACGTGCTCACCGATACCCGCCGCATCACCGATGTCTGCGACCTGCCGCTGCTGGTCGATATCGATACCGGCTTCGGTGCCAGCGCCTTCAACATCGAGCGCACCGTGAAGTCGCTGATCAAGGCCGGTGCCGCGGCCTGCCACATCGAGGACCAGGTCGGGGCCAAGCGTTGCGGCCATCGTCCGGGCAAGGAAATCGTCTCGAAGGAAGAGATGGTCGATCGCGTCAAGGCGGCTGCCGGTGCCAGGACCGACGCCGATTTCTTCATCATCGCCCGTACCGACGCGATCCAGGCCGAAGGTGTCGATGCCGCCATCGAGCGCTCGGTCGCCTGCGTGGAAGCCGGCGCCGACGGCATCTTCGCCGAAGCCGCCTACGACCTCGCGACCTACAAGCGCTTCGTCGACGCCGTGAAGGTGCCGGTGCTCGCCAACATCACCGAGTTCGGCGCCACGCCGCTGTTCTCGCGTGACGAGCTGGCGTCGGTGGGGGTGGCCATCCAGCTGTATCCGCTGAGCGCCTTCCGTGCCGCCAACAAGGCAGCCGAGGCGGTCTACACCTCGGTGCGCGCCAATGGCCACCAGAAGGAGGTCATCGACCTGATGCAGACCCGTGCCGAGCTGTACGACCGGATCGGCTACCACGCGTTCGAGAACCGCCTCGACGCGCTGTTCGCCGCCAAGAAGAAGTAACGACGCCGCCGGCCCCCGGCTTTGTCCGGGTCCCGGTAGTCCCGCTGGATCACGACACGAGCTTCCTGCCCGCGCAGGGAACGACAACCTAGAACGGAGACTGAAGATGAGCGACACCACCGCCGCCCCCGGCTTCAAGCCCAAGAAGTCGGTTGCCCTCAGCGGCACCGCCGCCGGCAACACCGCGCTGTGCACGGTCGGCCGCACCGGCAACGACCTGCATTACCGCGGCTACGACATTCTCGATGTCGCGGCAGCCTGCGAGTTCGAGGAGATCGCCCACCTGCTGGTGCACGGCAAGCTGCCGAACGCCGCCGAGCTGAAGGCCTACAAGACCAAGCTGAAGTCGCTGCGCGGCCTGCCGGCGGCGGTCAAGAGCGTGCTGGAGCAGTTGCCGGCCGCCTCGCACCCGATGGACGTGATGCGCACCGGCGTTTCCGCGCTGGGCTGCGTGCTGCCGGAGAAGGACGACCACAACCACCCGGGCGCCCGCGACATCGCCGACAAGCTGATGGCCTCGCTCGGCTCGATGCTGCTGTACTGGTACCACTACAGCCACAACGGCAACATCATCGACGTCGAGACCGACGACGATTCGATCGGCGGCCATTTCCTGCACCTGCTGCACGGTGTCAAGCCGCAGGACAGCTGGGTCAAGGCGATGCACACCTCGCTGGTGCTGTACGCCGAGCACGAGTTCAATGCCTCGACGTTCACCTCGCGGGTGATCGCCGGCACCGGTTCCGACCTGTACTCGGCCATCGCCGGCGGCATCGGGGCACTGCGCGGCCCGAAGCACGGTGGCGCCAACGAAATGGCCTTCGAGATCCAGAAGCGCTACGACTCGCCGGATGAGGCGGAAGCCGACATCAAGGCGCGCGTCGAGAAAAAGGAAGTCGTGATCGGCTTCGGCCACCCGGTCTACACGGTCAGCGATCCGCGCAACAAGGTGATCAAGCAGGTGGCGAAGGAGCTGTCGATCGAAGCCGGCAGCACCAAGATGTTCGAGATCGCCGAGCGTCTGGAAACGGTGATGTGGGACATCAAGAAGATGTTCCCGAATCTCGACTGGTTCTCGGCCGTCAGCTACCACGTGATGGGCGTGCCGACCGCGATGTTCACCCCGCTGTTCGTGATCGCCCGCACCAGCGGCTGGTCGGCACATGTCATCGAGCAGCGCATCGACGGCAAGATCATCCGTCCGAGCGCGAACTACGTCGGGCCGGAAGACCTGACCTTCGTGCCGATCAAGGATCGCAAGTAAGACCGACGTTCCCTCCCCCGGCCCGGGGGAGGGATACCTGCAACGAGCCATCGCCCGACAGCCAATGAACACCGCCTACCGCAAGAACCTTCCCGGCACTTCGCTCGACTATTTCGACGCCCGCGCGGCCGTCGACGCCATCCAGCCCGGCGCCTACGCGACCTTGCCGTACACCGCGCGCGTGCATGCCGAGAACCTGGTGCGCAAGGGCGAGCCGGAAAAGGTCGCGGCGTATCTGGGCCAGCTGATCGCCCGCCGCCGCGATCTCGACTTCCCGTGGTTCCCGGTGCGCGTGGTCTGCCACGACATCCTCGGCCAGACCGCGCTGGTCGACCTCGCCGGCCTGCGCGACGCGATCGCCGACATGGGTGGCGATCCGGCGAAAGTGAATCCGGTGGTGCCGGTGCAGCTGATCGTCGATCACTCGCTGGCGGTGGAATACGGCGGTTTCGACAAGGATGCGTTCGTCAAGAACCGTGCGGTGGAAGATCGCCGCAACGACGACCGCTTCCACTTCATCGACTGGACCAAGAAGGCATTCAAGAACATGGAAGTGATTCCGCCAGGCAACGGGATCATGCATCAGATCAACCTCGAAAGAATGTCGCCGGTGATCTACACGCAGGATGGCGTCGCGTTCCCGGACACCTGCGTCGGCACCGACAGTCACACGCCGCACGTCGACGCCCTTGGCGTCATCGCCATCGGCGTCGGTGGTCTCGAAGCCGAGAACGTCATGCTCGGCCGCGCCTCGTGGATGCGCCTGCCGGACATCACCGGTGTCGAGCTGACCGGCAAGCCGGGCCCGGGCATCACCGCGACCGACGTGGTGCTGGCGCTGACCGAATTCCTGCGCAAGGAAAAGGTCGTCGGCCACTACCTCGAATTCCGCGGGCCGGGCGCTGCCGCGCTGACCCTGGGCGATCGCGCGACGATCTCCAACATGGCGCCGGAATACGGCGCCACTGCGGCGATGTTCTTCATCGACCAGAACACCATCGACTACCTGAAACTGACCGGCCGCTCGGACGAGCAGGTCAAGCTGGTCGAAACCTACGCCAAGCACTGCGGCCTGTGGGCCGATGATCTGAAGACCGCCCAGTACGAGCGCGTGCTGACGTTCGATCTCGGCACCGTGGTCCGCAACATGGCCGGTCCGAGCAACCCGCACAAGCGCCTGCCGACCTCCGCACTCGCCGAGCGCGGCATCGCCGCCCCGTGGGAACTGCCGGCCGACGGCAAGATGCCCGACGGCGCGGTGATCATCGCCGCGATCACCAGCTGCACCAACACCTCGAACCCGCGCAACGTCATCGCCGCCGGCCTGCTGGCACGCAACGCCAACAAGGCCGGCCTGACCCGCAAGCCCTGGGTGAAGTCCTCGCTGGCGCCCGGCTCGAAGGTGGTCGAAAGCTATCTGAAGGACGCCCAGCTGCTGGGCGAACTGGAGAGCCTGGGCTTCGGCATCGTGGCCTTCGCCTGCACCACCTGCAACGGCATGAGCGGCGCGCTGGACCCTGCGATCCAGCAGGAGATCATCGACCGCGATCTGTATGCGACCGCCGTATTGAGCGGCAATCGCAACTTCGACGGCCGCATCCATCCGTATGCCAAGCAGGCCTTCCTGGCTTCACCGCCGCTGGTCGTCGCCTACGCGATCGCCGGCACCGTGCGCTTCGACATCGAGAAGGACGTGCTCGGTCTCGACAAGAGCGGCAAGCCGGTGACCCTGAAGGACATCTGGCCGACCGATGCGGAGATCGACGCCGTGGTGGCGAAGAGCGTCAATCCGACGCAGTTCCGCGCCGTCTACGAACCGATGTTCAGGAAGGAAGCCGACGACGGCAAGTCGATCAGCCCGCTGTATGCCTGGCGCGAGATGAGCACCTACATCCGTCGTCCGCCGTACTGGGAGGGCGCGCTCGCCGGTGCCCGCAGCTTGAAGGGTCTGCGTCCGCTGGCGGTGCTGCCGGACAACATCACCACCGACCATCTGTCGCCGTCGAACGCGATCATGATGGACTCGGCCGCCGGCGAGTACCTGCACAAGATGGGCGTGCCGGAAGAGGACTTCAACAGCTACGCGACCCACCGCGGCGACCATCTCACCGCGCAGCGCGCGACCTTCGCCAACCCGCAGCTGGTCAACGAGATGGCAATCGTCGACGGCAAGGTGAAGAAGGGTTCGCTGGCGCGCATCGAGCCGGAAGGCAAGGTCGTGCGCATGTGGGAAGCGATCGAGACCTACATGGCGCGCAAGCAGCCGCTGATCATCGTCGCCGGCGCCGACTACGGTCAGGGCAGCTCGCGTGACTGGGCGGCGAAGGGCGTGCGTCTGGCCGGTGTCGAAGTGATCGCCGCCGAAGGCTTCGAGCGCATTCACCGTACGAATCTCATCGGCATGGGCGTGCTGCCGCTGGAGTTCAAGCCGGGCACCACGCGCCTGACCCTGGGGCTGGACGGCACCGAGACCTACGATGTCGAAGGCAGGCTCGCCCCGCGCACGACCCTGACCCTGGTCGTCACCCGCAAGAACGGCGAGCGGGTCGAGGTGCCGATGACCTGCCGTCTGGATTCCGACGAGGAAGTGCTGGTCTATGAGGCGGGCGGCGTGCTGCAGCGCTTCGCGATGGACTTCCTGGCCTCGAACAAGGCGGCCTGAAGCCAGCTGCGGTGATCAGAAAGCCCCGCCTCGGCGGGGCTTTCCGCTTTTTCGGATCTGCGCGCTTACGGGCAGTTGCGGAACTGCTGCGGCTGATAGCCCGGCAGATCGGACGGGTCGATCCCGAACACGTAGATCTTCGACGGCTGGCCGGCCGCGAAATCGTTGTCCGAGGTCACCAGCAGGCTGTGCTGGCCGCTCGGCAGGTTCGGTCCGAAGGCCAGGCCTTCGATCTTTTCCGGGAAGCCGGCACCGGCCAGGCCGTAGGCCGGATCGAGCAGGTCGAGGAACGGTGTCTTGGTGACCGGCACGATGTCGGCGGGAACGCCGGTCGACGGCAGCGACTTCACCGCACGGATGTCGCTGGCGCCGGCGATATCGATCCGGAAGATGCGCTTGAACTGCGCGGCGGCACCGGCGCGGCCATCGCGTTCGATGACCAGGAACGTGTGGTCGTTGATCGCCAGGATCTCGTTCAGACCGTAGCTGGCGGCGTCGAGCGGGTAGTAGAACTCGCGCAGCGCGCCGGTCGCCAGAGTCACTTCGACCAGCCGCGCCCCGGTGCTGATCCGGGCGTTGCCGGCGCCGAGCGCGCCGTCCTGGATCAGCGCGTTCTGCATCAGGCCGTACAGCTTGCTGCCATCGGGGCTGATCGCCAGTCCTTCCATGCCGCGGTTCGACTGCCGGCCGAAGGCGTTGCCGTTCAGTTCGCTGGCCGGCGTCGCCGACGGCGCATCGATCAGCAGCTTGGTCGGCAGCTTGATCGCGCCGCGCCGACGGCCGGTGGCGAGATCGAAGGCATAGAGATACGGCCCGTACTCGTCCGACACATAGGCCGTGGTGCCGCAGGCATCGACGCGGATGCCTTCCGGGTCGAGCCGCAGGCTGGCCGTCGAGCCGGTCGGATCGAACGCCGTACTGCTGCCGGTGAACGGCCGGCCGGCTTCGTCGCTGAGCAGCAGGGTGTCGGTGACGGCGGGCGTGAACTGGAAGGCATTGCTGCCATACGGGGCGACCTGGCGCACGCCGATATCGATCCGGTACAGGCGGTCGACGTAAGTAGTGGCGCCATCTGCCGGGCCGCGATCCGGCGCGGCGACGAAGCGCTGGCCGCGGCCGGTGTAGGCGAACGCCGAGCCGAAGCCGCCGATCTGGTTCTTCAGGGTCACGCCGTCTTCGAGCAGGCCGGTGAAGCCGGACTGGTCGGTGGCGGTGCCGGCGATCGCGCCGGTGCCGAGCAGGGTGACGGCAGCCGAAGCCGCACCGAGCGGCAGGCTGCCGGCAATGGCGAGGGTGATCAGGCAGCGGCGCAGGTGTGCATTCATCGGGAGACTCCGGGCGGGGAAGGAACTGGCGATGCTGCCGACGGAACATGAAGCGGCGATGGCGGGCAGGGCGGCGATCGGACTAAACTTCGCCCCGCAGGCAAGAGAGTCCGGGCCCGCCCGGCACCGAAGGCGCAATCCCCCCGGAATCGCTCAGGTCAATGGATTGCCGGCTGTGGACACTCTGGAGAGCGCTCGCGAGGTCGGCGAGCCACCGAAGGCGCCAAACGCTCAGGTACGAAAGGACAGATGGGGGTGAGAAGCCACGGCTTTGCGAGCACTGCTCGCAGTGGCTTCGAACGCCGGCGCGACAGCGGCGGCCGGGACACAGGTTCAACGAAACGCGAGCCAGCTGTTCCGAACGCCGGCGCGACAGCGACGGCCGGGACGCAGGTTCAACGAAACGCGAGCCAGCTGTTCCGAACGCCGGCGCGACAGCGGCGGCCGGGACACAGGTTCAACGAAACGCGAGCCAGCTGTTCCGAACGCCGGCGCGACAGCGACGGCCGGAGCGCGGGTTCACCGATCGGCACGGCTGCCTGTCCGTCCGCCACCGCGTCAGCGGGGGGCAGGCGACGGGCCGATCGAACGAACCCTGCGCCGGTCCGTCACTGCCGCCCGAAAGCCCCACGCCTCATGCACCATGTGCATGCCGAACCCGTACCGGAGATGGTCCGCAACATGCTGAAGCAGACCGCGCTGCACGCCGAACACCTGCGCCTGGGCGCCCGGATGGTCGATTTCGCCGGCTGGGACATGCCGATCCAGTACCACTCGCAGCTGGACGAGCACCACGCCGTCCGCAGTGCAGCGGGCATGTTCGATGTCGCGCACATGAGCGCGATCGACCTGCTCGGCGCGCAGACCCGCGATTTCCTGCGTCATCTGCTGGCCAACGACGTCGCCCGCCTGCAAAGCCCGGGCAAGGCGCTGTACAGCTGCATGCTGAATCACGACGGCGGCGTGATCGACGACCTGATCGTCTACTTCATCGACGACAGCTGGTTCCGGCTGGTGGTCAATGCCGGCACCACCGACAAGGATCTGGCCTGGCTGCAGACCGAGGCCTGCGCTTTCGGCGTCGAGGTCCGCCAGCGCCGCGATCTCGGCATCCTCGCGGTGCAGGGCCCCGGGGCGCGGGCCAGGGTCCATGCGGTGCTGCCGCCGGACCTCGCCGAGCGGGCGTCGGCGCTGACCCCGTTCAGCGCCGCCTGGCATGGCGAGCTGTTCGTCGGCCGCACCGGCTACACCGGTGAAGACGGCTACGAGCTGATCGTGCCGCACGACGATCTGCAGGTGATCTGGCGGGCGCTGCTGGCGGCCGGCGTCAGCCCCTGCGGTCTCGGCGCCCGCGACACGCTGCGCCTCGAAGCCGGCATGAATCTCTATGGTCAGGACATGGATGAAACGGTCAGCCCGCTCGAATGCGGCCTCGCCTGGACCGTGTCGCTGACCGATGCCCACCGCCGCTTCGTCGGCCGCGAAGCACTGGAAGCGCTGCGCGCGACCTTGAGCCGCAAGGCGATCGGCCTGGTGCTCGAAGGCCGGGGCGTGCTGCGTGGCCACATGCCGGTGCGCGCGGCGGGTGGCGCTCTTGGCGAAATCACCAGCGGCGGCTATGCGCCGACGCTGAAGGGCTCGATCGCGCTGGCGCGCATTCCGCTCGATGCGCGGGGGCCGTTCGAAGTCGAGATTCGCGGCCAGTGGCATGCGGTTCGCGAAGTGAAGCCGCCGTTCGTGCGCCACGGCAAGGTGCTTGTTGCAAGTGCGGCCGCGGCGCCGCGCGACTGATATTCCGCCGTCCATTCCGTTCGACCACCGGCCCCGGGGCCCCGAGAACTTTCCATGAGCAACACGCCTGCAGATCTCAAGTACGCCAAGTCCCACGAGTGGGTGAAGACGCTGCCCGACGGCACGCTGCTGATCGGCATCACCGACCACGCCCAGGCCGCGCTTGGCGATCTGGTGTTCGTCGAGACGCCGAAGGTCGGCCGGGTGCTGGCGGCCGGCGAAGCCTGCTGCGTCGTCGAATCGGTCAAGGCGGCGAGCGATGTCTATGCCCCGGTTGCCGGCACGGTGATCGAGGCCAACACCCGGCTCGGCGAGAATCCCGAGCTGGTCAATGACGCGCCGTACGAGGCCGGCTGGCTGTGGAAGCTGCAGCCGGCCAACCCGGCCGATGTCGACGGGCTGCTCGACGCCGCCGGCTACGTCGCTTCGCTTGCCTGAAGTCGCGCGCCGCGCGCGTCGCCCGCTACCGGAACCTGCTTCGCCATGCCCTTCATTCCCCATACCGAAGTCGATGTCGCCGAGATGCTGGCGACCATCGGCGCGCCGTCGATCGATGCGCTGTTCGGCGAGATTCCCGCCGAGCTGCGCTGCCAGGGCTTGTCGCAGGTGCCGCCGCGAATCGCCGAGATGGAGATTTCCCGGCTGATGCGCGCCCGTGCCGCACAGGACGGCCAGCTGCTGAATTTCTGCGGTGCCGGTGCCTACGAGCACCACATCCCGGCGGCGGTCTGGGAGATCGCCACGCGCGGCGAATTCTATTCGGCCTACACGCCGTACCAGGCCGAGGCCAGCCAGGGCACCCTGCAGCTGCTCTACGAATACCAGTCGATGATGTGCCAGCTCACCGGCATGGAGGTGTCGAACGCCTCGCTGTACGACGGCGCCTCGGCACTCGCCGAAGCGCTGCTGATGGCGGTGCGCGCCAACCCGTCCGTCGGTGCCGGCCGGGTGCTGATGCCGGTCACCGTCCATCCGTACTACCGGGAAGTGGTGGCCGCGATCACCGAAGCCCAGGGCATCCAGCCGCTGCCGCTGGCCTATGACCCGGCAACCGGCAAGACCGCGCTCGAGGCCTTGCGTGCGTACGAGGGGCAGGGCATCACCGCCGTGGTCATCCAGCAGCCGAATTTTTTCGGCGTGCTCGAGGATGTCGATGCGCTCACCGACTGGGCACACGCGCAGGGCGCGCTGGTGGTGGCGGTGGTCAATCCGGTGTCGCTGGCGATCCTGAAGCCGCCGGGCGAGTGGGGCGCGAACGGCGCGGACATCGTCTGCGGCGAAGGCCAGCCGCTGGGTGCGCCGCTGTCCTCGGGCGGCCCGTACTTCGGCTTCCTGACCGCGCGCCAGCAGTTCGTGCGCCAGATGCCGGGGCGCATCGTCGGTCGCACCGTCGACCTCGACGGCAAGCCGGGCTTCACGCTGACCTTGCAGGCGCGCGAGCAGCACATCCGCCGCTCCAAGGCGACGTCGAACATCTGCACCAACCAGGGCCTGCTGGTCACCGCCGCGACGATCCACATGAGCCTGCTCGGTCCCGAGGGCCTGGAAAGCGTCGCGGCGCATTCGGTTGCGAACACTGCGGCGCTGGTCGCGAAGCTCGCCGCGATCGACGGCGTCGAGGCGGTGTTCGGCGGCGCGCGCTTCCACGAAGCGGTGATCCGCCTGCCGCAGGCCCCGGCGACGGTGCTCGCGAAGCTGGCCGAGGCCGGCATCTTCGGCGGCTTCGATCTGAGCGCGCATTACCCGGAACTCGGCGATGCGCTGCTGGTCTGCGCGACCGAAACCCGCAGCAGCGCCGATCTCGACCACTACGCCGACACGCTGCGCCGCCTGCTGGCGGCGCATTGATTGGCTGCACCCACCATAACGAGGAGAACCCCGATGGCGACGATCACCCTGCGCGGCAATGCGCTTTCCACCAATGGCGAACTGCCGAAGCCGGGCAGCGATGCGCCGGGCTTCCGGCTGGTCAACGGCGACCTGAAGGACGTCAGCCTGCACGACTACGCCGGCAAGAAGAAGGTACTGAACATCTTCCCGTCGATCGACACGCCGACCTGCGCGATGTCGGTCCGCAAGTTCAACGAGAAGGCCGCCGGCCTGAGCGATACCGTGGTGCTGTGCATCTCGGCCGACCTGCCGTTCGCCCAGAAGCGTTTCTGCGGCGCCGAGGGCATCAAGAATGTCGAGACGCTGTCGCTGATGCGCGGCCGCAGCTTTGCCGACGAGTACGGCCTGACCATCGAGAACGGCCCGCTGGCCGGGCTGACCGCGCGTGCCGTGGTCGTCGTCGGCGCCGACAACAAGGTGCTGCACAGCGAGCTGGTCACCGAGATCGCCGACGAGCCGAACTACGACGCGGCGCTCAAGGCGCTGGGCTGAGTCCGGGATGCCGACGCGCCGACACTGCCTGTTCGCGCTGCCCGCGGCGCTGCTGCTGGCGGCCTGCGGCGGCTCCCGCGAGCCGGTGTCGGTGCCCGAGGCCTACATCGGCGAGTGGACGGCGCCTGGCGTCACGCTGGTGCTGACCGGGTTCGGCGAGATCCACTACAGCCGCCTGCGCGACCGCACGTCCACCGTGACCATCGAAGGGCCGCTGCGCAGCTTCGAGGACAAGCGCTTCTCCACCGGCTGGGGCCTGCTGTCGACGACCTTCCACATCGATATCCCGCCTTACCAGGACGGGCTGGTCTGGCGCATGAAGATCGACGGCATCGAACTGGTACGGCCGGCCGAAGGGCCGGCGCCGCCCGAAGCCTGATTCCCGTGATTGACCCCGTGACCGACTGACCTGCCCCGCATCCGATCGAGACTGTCCATGGCGCACGCTGCAGAACCGCTGAACCCTCCCGCCGTCGATGCGCCGCGCGCGCAGCCGATGGTGTCGCCGCTGTCGCCGGTCGAGCCGCTGATCTTCGAGATCGGCCGCGAGGGCCGCAGTGCCGTGGCACAACGGCCGGTATCGACGGTGACCGTCAACCTGCCGGACGCGCTGCGCAGGAAAGTCCCGCCGGCACTGCCGCAGGTGTCGGAACTGCAGGCGGTGCGCCATTACACGCGGCTGTCGAAGCTGAACTTCTCGATCGACACGCACTTCTATCCGCTCGGCAGCTGCACGATGAAATACAACCCGCGCGCCTGCAACACGCTGGCGATGCTGCCGGGCTTTCTCGGCCGCCATCCGCTGGCGCCGGACGCGCAGTCGCAGGGCTTCCTCGCCTGCATGTACGAGCTGCAGGAAATCCTCAAGGACGTCACCGGCATGGCCGGCGTCAGCCTGACGCCGATGGCCGGCGCCCAGGGCGAGTTCGCCGGTGTCGCGATGATCCGCGCCTACCACCGTGCCCGGAACGATCTGGCGCGGACTGAAATCCTGGTGCCGGATGCCGCCCACGGCACCAATCCGGCGACCGCGACCATGCTCGGCCTGACGGTGCGCGAGATTCCGACCAATGCCGAAGGCGATGTCGATCTGGAACGGCTCGCCGCCGTGCTGGGCCCGCAGACCGCCGGCATCATGCTGACCAACCCGTCGACGCTCGGCGTGTTCGAACGCTCGATCGCGAAGATCGCCAAGCTGGTCCACGACGCCGGTGGCCTGCTGTACTACGACGGTGCCAACCTCAACGCCATCCTCGGCGAAGTGCGGCCGGGCGACATGGGCTTCGACGTCATCCACATGAACCTGCACAAGACCTTCTCGACACCGCATGGCGGCGGTGGTCCGGGGGCCGGGGCCGTCGGCGTGTCGGAGCGCCTGCTGCCGTTCATGCCGATCCCGCTGGTCGGCAAGACCACGGAGTCCTATCGCTGGCTCGGCGAACAGGACCTGCCGCAGACCATCGGCCGCCTCAGCGCCTTCATGGGCAATGCCGGCGTGCTGCTGCGCGCCTATGTCTACGCCCGACTGCTTGGCCGTGAAGGCATGCAGCGGGTCGCCGAGTTCGCGACCCTGAATGCCAACTACCTGCAGGCGCGACTGCGCGAGCGTGGCTTCGATCTGGCGTTCCCGACCCGGCGCGCGACGCACGAGTTCATCGTCACGCTCAAGCGCGACAAGCAGCAGTACGAGTTGACCGCCACCGACATCGCCAAGCGCCTGCTCGACTACGGCTACCACGCGCCGACCGTCTACTTCCCGCTGCTGGTCCCGGAATGCCTGCTGATCGAGCCGACCGAGACCGAGGACAAGGAAACCCTCGATGCCTTCGTCGAAGCGCTGTGCGCGATCCGCGACGAAGCCAAGACCGACATCGCGAAGCTCAAGGGCGCGCCGTACTCGATGCCGGTGCGCCGCCTCGATGACGTGCGTGCCGCCCGACAGCTCGACATCCGCTACGTCGCCCCTGCCGGGAGCGCCCGCTGATGGCGGACGGCATCAAGGGCTGGCGGCGGATCCTCCGCGCCACCCGGGTCAGCTACGACGGCATGGGCTGGGCGCTGCGCGAAGAAGAGGCCTTCCGCATCGAGCTGCTGATCTTCTTCGCGATGCTGCCGTTCGCGTTCTGGCTTGGCGACACGGCGATCGAGAAGGTGATCCTGTTCTGGAGCCTTCTGCTGGTGCTGATCGTCGAACTGCTGAATACGGCGGTCGAGGTGGTGGTCGATCGCATCGGTCTGGAACGTCATGTATTGTCCGGGCGCGCCAAGGATCTCGGCTCTGCGGCCGTGCACCTGTCGCTGCTCCAGGTGCCGATGGTCTGGGGCCTGATCCTGCTGTCCTGATCCTCTTCAACGCTCGGAAATTCAATGCCTGCACTGATCTGTGGTTCCCTGGCCTACGACACCATCATGGTGTTCAGCGGTCGGTTCCAGAACGAGATCCTGCCGGACAAGGTGCACATCCTGAACGTCGCCTTCCTGGTGCCGGAGCTGCGCAAGGAGTTCGGCGGCACCGCCGGCAACATCGCCTACAACCTGAAGATGCTCGGCGGCGAGCCGCTGCCGATGGCTACCGTCGGCAAGGATTTCGCGCAGTACGAAGCCTGGCTGGATCAGCACGGCATCAGCCGCACCTACGTCAAGACCATCGCCGAGGCCTACACCGCCCAGGCCTACATCACCACCGATCTCGACGACAACCAGATCACCGCCTTCCACCCGGGCGCGATGAGCTTCGCGCACACCCAGGACGTGCATGCGGCGATCAAGGCGGGGGCGCGGATCGGCTCGGTTTCACCGGACGGCCGCGACGCGATGATCCTGCACGCCGAGCAGTTCGCCGAAGCCGGCCTGCCGTTCATCTTCGACCCGGGCCAGGGTCTGCCGATGTTCGGCGGCGAGGACCTGAAAGCATTCATCGACAAGGCGACCTATGTCGCGGTCAACGACTACGAGTCGGAGATGATCATGGATCGCACCGGCTGGTCGCTGAAGGAGATTGCCGAGCGCGTCGAGGCCCTGATCGTCACCCGCGGCGGCAAGGGCTCGCACATCTACACCCGGAACAAGACTTACGAGATCCCGACCGCCTCGGCCCAGGCGCTGGCCGATCCGACCGGCTGTGGCGACGCCTACCGCGCCGGCATCCTGCACGGCCTGCTCAGCGGCATGGACTGGGAAACCACCGGCCGCATCGCCTCGCTGATCGGTGCGATCAAGATCGAACGGCCGGGCCCGCAGAACCATTTCGTCGCCCCGGACGAGTTCCGCGCCCGTTTCAAGAAGGAATTCCGCTACGACCTCGCCTGAAGTCATCCAGCGCCTGAAACTTTGTCTATAATCGCGACCCGCGCCGAAATAGCTCAGTCGGTAGAGCAACTGATTCGTAATCAGTAGGTCGGAGGTTCGATTCCTCTTTTCGGCACCATTTATCAAGGACTTACCGCTGGCAAACAGTCGCTGCCTGCTGTCTGTTCAAGATTCTCAGTTGATCGGGCGCCCCGTCATGGGCAGTTTCATTAGCCGAACTCTTCAAGAGGCCGCGCAAGCGGCCTTTTTTGTTGACGCGGGCCGTTCCGAGGCACACGGCGGAGAGCCGCTGCAAGCCGTGCCGCGGCGCCGGCGCACCGGATCCCGTGACAGCGCGCGTACGCCAAGGTCGCGCACCAGGGCAGCGCTTCAACGCCGACAGCCTTGAGCCTGCCATGACGCGCCTTCGGCGCAGCTCGCCGGATCGGCTGCGAAGGTAGGGTCGCGAGCGGTCGTCGACATCCGCGGACTGGGCGAACGGCGCGGCAATCAGGTGCTCCTCGCGTCCTGCATCATGTCTTCGGGCGCTGGCGTTAACAGATCCCCCAGCTTTGCATGACGGTTGCAGTGAACCGCCCCGAGATTTTCGGAGGTGCGACGCGCAGATTTGATTGGACGCTGCGCCCCGGCGGAATCGCCGCGCGATGCTCTCATCAGGCGTCATTCGACGTAGCCTCGCCAGCGCGGTGGAACGGCCGGGGCAGGGCCGGCGTCGGCGGAGTGGACGGCGTTCTCCGGCTCGCTGCCGTCGAAGCAGTGGTGCAGGTGCGCGCCGCCGATCCGCATCACCAGAAAGGCGAGGCAGGCGACGAGCATCGGCAGGGTTCGGGAGGTCAGCACCCCGGCACGACAGCAAACGCGGGTCGCTACCAGCTCGCGGTCAGGTTCACGCCGATCTCGCCGGGGCCGATCACCGGCAGCAGCGACACCTGCGTTGGTAGCCAGGGCTTGACGATCAGTTTCGACAGGCCGTAGGCAAGCGCGCAGCCGGCGACCACGTCACGGACGAAATGCTTGTCCTCGTTGACCCGGATGTAGGCGACCCAGGCCGAGATCGCGTAGGCCGGCGCCGCCTGCTGCCAGCCGTAGCGCTCGCCGAGATAGGCGGCGCCGGAGCAGGCAAACGAGGTGTGGCCGGACGGGAACGACTTGCTGCCGCCATCCGGCCGGGTGCCCCAGTCGCCATCCTTGAACGCGAACTTCAGCGCCTGGGTCGCGGCCACCGTGGCTGCCACTTCGCCGCCCAGCTGCAGCAGGCCGCGATAGTCGCCCTCATAGCTCGAGTAAGCCGCCGCACCGGCGGCCGGCACGAACTTGAGCCAGTTTGATAGCCGCAGCTGATCGCGGTTGGCGTCCGCCGCACTCGACAGCGGCAGCGCCAGGCAGGCGCCGGACAGCCATACACAGGTGATTCGACGGACGACGGGCATGGGGTAGTGGAGAGATTCAAGGATTCGAAGGAAGATCACGGTACCGCGCGGGCGCGGCGCTGGTTGCGTCCCGCAGCGTCAGCGACGAGCATGCCGGGCGGCGCCCGCTTCGGGCGCCCCTGACCGGAGCATGCCTCAGTGGCCGATGAACCTGCCAAGCCGCGTTCGATCTCGGCCGTGATCGCGTCGCTCATCTCGCTCGGCAAGGATCTGGTGGCGCTGCTGCGCGACGGCGCCCTGTTCCTGCTGGCGGTGCTGCTGCTGGCGTTTCCGGCGCAGTTCAACGCGATGCTGGTCGGCGCCGGCTTCAAGGAAGGCAATGTCGCCGGCTTCAAGTGGCAGGCTTCGCTGACCGAGACCGACAGCGAACTGAAGAAGGCGCAGGACACCATCTCCGAACTGCAGCGCAAGAACGACGAACTGGCGAAGACGCTGGACGACGCCAGTCAACGCATCGGCAGTGGTGATGGCCCGCTGAAGGCGCAGATCGTCGAGCTGCAGCAGGGCAACCGGAAGCTCTCGGAATCGGTGCAGACGGTCCAGACCCGGGTCGACGAACGCCTGCTGTCGAACCAGCAGCTGGTGGCGAGCGCCGAGCCATCCGCCGACGCGACCGCGGCGAACGGGGTGGCGGCGGCGCCATCAGAGCCGCTCGGCCGCTATGTGGTCGGCCTGCAGACGGTGGGCCTCGATGACACGGTGCGCGAGCGGCTCAATGCCGCGCTGCAGGCGCGTGGTTACCAGCTCAGCCGGCTGTCGGCGAGCTACGACAGCCGGCCCGGCTGGTTCGCTACCCAGTCGACAGTCTTCTACTACGCCACGCCGACACTGCCCGCCGCCAAGTTGCTGGCCGCCTGGCTGCAGGCGGAAACCGGTACCCGCTTCGCGGTGCAGCGCGGCGCCGGGCTCGGTGTCGAGGCCGGTATGCGCGAGGTGACGCTGTACGTGCACTACCTGAAGTGACGGGCGCTCAGCGCCGGGTCGCCCGGGTCAGCAGATAGGACTGGCGCACCCGGTTGTCGGCGAAATAGGTCTGCACGATGGCGACCACCTCGGCGCGGAACGCCGCGAGCTTCTCCGGTTCCCCCGCCAGCACCTGGACCAGCCTGATGAACGGTGCCGCGGTGCTTTCCATGTTGGCGCCGTAGTGGCGCGGGCTCAGCGCCGGAATGGTCATCTCGTCGCGGTGGAACTCCAGGCCGCCGACGGAGTCGCCGAGCCAGCGCCGGATGTTCGCGGTCTCGCCCCAGCTGCTCGGTGCCGCAGCGCCCGGCGGCGCAGGCAGATAGCGGCCGACCAGATCGAACAGGCGGCCGATGCACAGCTCCGGCGGCCAGGTCGAGAAGGCGATCCGGCCGCCCGGCTTCAGGACCCGCAGCATCTCGGCGATCGCCCG
>PNMW01000014.1 GCA_013823855.1 Lysobacteraceae bacterium
TGGAGCAAGAGCTTTTCGATCTGGGCGTCGCGGTAGACCAGTGTCGAGCGCAGCCGGTGATTCTCCAGACGGCTTTCCGCCAGCAGCGCGCGGAGGCTGTCGACATCATTCGGCAGGTCGGCGGCGGCGCTTTCGAGCATGTCCTGATGATGCAAGAGACATGCAAAATCCGAATGAAATCAGGCCGCTTTCAGCGGTTTCGCAGTCCGCTCCGGATGCCGCCAGTCGATCCCCTCCAGCAGCATCGACAACTGGGCGGCAGTCAGATGGATCCGGCCCGATTCCGCCCTTGGCCAGACGAACCGGCCCCGCTCCAGACGCTTGGCCAGCAGGCACAAACCGTCACCGTCCCACCACAGCAGCTTGATCATGTCGCCGCGCCGGCCGCGGAACACGAACACATGGCCGGAAAATGGATCGTCGCGCAGCGCCTCCTGCACGATCGCCGACAGGCCATCAAAGCCCTTGCGCAGATCGGTGATCCCGGCCGCGAGCCAGACCCGTGTGCCTGCCGGCAGCCCAATCATCGTCGCGCCAGCGGGCAGTCCAGCACCGTGCCCAGCGACTGCGCATCCACCGCGCCGCGAACGTGCACCGTGACGCCTGCCACCACGATCTCGATCGACGGCGTCACCTGTGAGATGGACGATGGCACAGCTTCCGGCTCAGCCGTCACCACCGGCAGCAGCCGCGGTGACCCCGCCTGTCGCGCCAACCGGACGCTGGTGCCCTGATAGCGCCGAATCCACTTCCGCAACAGATTCGAATTCAACCCGTGGTCCAGCGCCAGACGCGACACCGACACACCAGGCGCAAGCGCCCGCTCGACCAGCGCACGCTTGTCCGACTCGCTGTACACCCGCCGGCCGTCCGCATCCGTCGAAGAAACCAGACCCGCTACCAGTACTCCTTCCGCTCCCTTCATCGGTGTCCACTCCCGAACCCAGTGGACACCATCTTTCTGACCTTCAGACCTCAGCGATAGCGGCCTTTACCGGACGCTTACGCTGGTTATGCTCACCGGTGATAACCGGCGCACGGCCGCTGCGGTGGCCAAGTCACTAGGTCTGGACGCCGTTGAGGCCGAGGTCGAACCGGCCGGCAAGGTCGCGCATGTCAAGATTTCAGCAGGGGTCTACTTGCGCTCAGATGCTGAAATCACTGGTGACCATTTTGATCGCGCGCGTCAGCAGGGGCTTGGACCAGGCGGGAACCTGGTCGAGGGTCATCTTGCTTCCCAGTTTCAGTCGACGGTCCTTGATCGTAAGCGTCCGGCGAAGGCCTATTGCCTGTGTGATCCCGCAGAATCAGGTCGTGTATGCGCAGCCTACGGCGAGGCCTGAATATCCGCCGGAAACGCGTCACGTATTTTTGACCTGGCCACGCTTGGCTCCCCGTTGCGCCCCACTGCGACCGCTTATGACCAGCCTCCCCCGAGACAAAATAAAAGGGGGCGCTAGTAGCCGTTTAAAGGGACGGATGAATGATCACTGCAACCTCTTCCAGCACACCTCATTTTGAGCAAACTTGCGGCAGCATCCGATTCACACCGGATAATCCAACATTATCCGGTCTCAAAAATGCTTCGATTAACGCGGCATTGCATTCGATTGATATTACGTAATACGATAGTACGTAACAAAGTACGAAATAAACAGGGCAAATCGCGATGGCGAGAACCGGCATTTTCAAATGGGACGTCAAGGACGCCCGTGACCAGCTCATTCGAGAGGGCAAGCACCCTTCGATCGACGCCATCCGATCGGCGCTGGGTGACACCGGCTCGAAATCAACGATCCATCGCTTTCTCAAGGAGCTGGACGAGGAAGAAGCCGGGTCTTCCAAGATCGCCATCAGCGATGCCCTACAGGGACTGGTGTCCCAGCTGTCGGAACGCCTGCTGCATGAGGGTCAAGTTGAAATTGAAGCCGCAGCTGCGCGATTTGCTGCGGAGCGGACCACCCTCAAAGCTGAAATCACCGCTGCAAGTCAGGATGCGAAAGCAATTCGAGCCGAACTTGCCTTATCGGAAGCAGCCTTGGCTGCCGAGCGATCAGAACGGGCAACTATCGCAACCGCGCTGCAAAACGAGCAGTTACAGGTGGCACGTCTGACAGAGCAAGCAAAGGCGTACGAACAACGTCTCACCGAACTGGCCAGCCATCAGAAGTCGCTCGAAGAAAAGCATGAAAACGCTCGGCAAGCGCTGGAACATTTCCGTGCCGCTGCCAAGGAGCAGCGAGAGCAGGAACTGCGCCGGCACGATCACCAGGTTCAGCAGTTGCAGACCGAGGTCAGGGCACTTAACAGCACGCTCACCGAAAAGCTGTCTCAGCTGACGCAGATCAGCAGCAATGCTGCGGCTTTAAGCGCCGAGGTCGCGTCGATCCGCCAGCAACTTCGTGACAGTCAATCGGGAAGGGAGAGACTGGAGCAGGAAGCTGGCCATCTGCGTGACACGATCAGCAAGGCGGGAGCTGAGCGGATCGACCTCGACAGGCGACTTGCTGAGACTCGATCAGCCGAATCGAAACTGCGCGGGCGACTTGCAGAAGTCGAAGAGATCGTGAGGCAACACGAAATTTCAAACGCCCGTTCGGACGCCTTGCTGGATAGCCAGAAAGCGCGCTGCGCTCAACTTGAGCAAGAGCTTCAGGCCCTCAGGCATGAGCTGGCATCGAAGGTAGAAGCTCTAGCCAAAAGTGCAGCAGCTGCGTCACAGATGCCTGATACGCGGGACACCCAACATGTCGAGTGATCAGGAACTGGAGGAGCGCCGGGTCTGCAGCGACTGTGTTGCTGAAGCATTCCTGGCCAAGCTGATCGACGACGAAGGCGATGGTGCTGACTGCGATTACTGCGGCGCCGAGGGCGCCACAATCTCAATGTCAGAGCTTGCCGACCGCACCAGCAAAGCCATCTCTGAGCACTTCTACCTGACCCCGGATCAGCCCGATGCCTGGGATGAGATGCTCATGCGTGACAAGGAAAGCAATCATGAATGGTACCGGGAAGGGCAGCCGGTTCTGGATCTGATCGAGGAAATCGTCGGAACGCGCCCCGAGATCGCAGCCGATCTTCGAGAGATCCTCGATGACCGGGAAGGGTTCTTTGATCCGAGCGACCCACGGGAGGAATCGCCGTTTGCCACCACCGCGCAGTACGACTCTCGCGGGCCGAACAGCGACTACTGGCAATCCGAATGGGATCGGCTGAGACGCTCGCTGCAGTCGGAGGCTCGATTCTTCAATCAGGCAGCCGTGACCCACTTACGAGAAATCTTTGGGGGTGTGGCCGCCTACCGACGCGGCGACAGCAATCCCTTGATCATCGCGGCAGGTCCTGGAACGGCGCATCCTGCGTTCTTCCGAGCGCGCGTTTTCCAGAACGAAAAGGAATTGCTGGCCGCGCTGAAAAGGCCGGATCTGGAACTAGGTCCGCCGCCAGAACACGCAGCGCGCGCCGGCAGGATGAATGCAAGGGGCATTTCCGTGTTCTATGGCTCTTCAAATATCGAGACGGCGATGGGCGAAGTGCGTCCACCGGTCGGCAGTCATGTCCTCTGCGGGCGCTTCGATGTGATAAGGCAGTTACGCTTGCTCAACCTCAAAGCGCTGGACACGGTTACGGTGTCTGGCAGCGTGTTTGATCCCGAATATGCGCATCAACGGGGATGGGCGCAGTTCCTCAGCATATTGGGAAAACTGATGGTTCGTCCGGTGATGCCTGAGGCTGAACACAACGACTATCTCGCTACGCAAGCGATCGCAGACTACCTGGCGTCGTCTAACGAGCTTCAGGTCGACGGCATTCTGTTTCCTTCAGTTCAACGTGGCGCTGACCGAGAAGATCTTAACGTCGTCTTGTTTCGAAAAGCGTCAACTGTTGAAGCATTGCCAATCCCAACAGGAACGAAGATTGACTCTCGATCCGGTGAAGATACTGAAGATGGCTGGGAAGTCGGCTTTTCTGTTATCGAGTCGAGGCCAGATCCCGAAGTGCGTGCTGAAGGCGCGGCTACCCGAGAAGTCGCAAATTCAAGGTTCGACCAAGACCTGATGTCGTTCGACGACGGGAACGGTTTGCGATCCGACCATATCGAAACACTTCGTGTGTGCTGCGAGAGCTTACACGTGCACATTGTCAAGGCCGTACGAGTAGAGCACGAAGCTCACTCGGTCAGTCGCCACATCTGGTACGAAGGCACAGCTACCGATTTCTAGATGTGATCTCGGGCGGCGGCGAGGCTTTCATTGGTGCCCGGGACCGGAATCGAACCGGCGACCTGCCGCTTATCAGGCGGAGCCGTCTTTACGACGGTTCGGTTTATAAGACCGCTGCTCTACCTCTGAGCTACCCGGGCGTGCTTATGCACGGCGGCCGGGCAGACGTTCACCCGGCTCGCGAAGCGAGCGGGTATATGCGGAAGGTCAGGTACTTAGCCATATAGAAAGACTATCAGAAGGAAGCGAGTTGTTGAAAATTTTCGCGAAAGATCGAATTTTCAGCACGCAAAGCATCCAAGTTCAGGCCATCAGCCACGATGAAATTTCGGAATGCTTGCGTTCGCAATAAATTTCAATCTTTTCAATGTTTTAAGCAATCGTTTTGATAATTCCGTTCAGATCCCTGCCAAGCCTCATCAACGGCCGGATCAGTTTCCGTTACTCCCTCTGATCCCCGCCGTTCACCGCCTGTGGCACCGCGTCGGCCGCCGGCGGTGGGATAACTGCCGCGTGTTCTCTCCGATGAAGCATTGGCCGCCGCAAGGCGGCTTTTCTTTGTCTGCAATCGGGCACCGGCGGCTCAGGCCAGCGAACCCGGCGGCAGACGATGTCCGGGCAGACACGGCCAGAACATGCCGGTCGCCTGCCGATAGCGCGCGTAGGCGGCGGCCAGGCGGCTGGCCGCGAACTTGCGCTCTTCCAGCCGGGCGGCGACCGTGTAGATCACCGCCATGACCAGCAGCGGCACCGTCATCAGCGGTTCGCCGGTGGCCACCGGCGTGATCAGCCAGCTGATCAGGTAGGCGGCATAGAACGGATGGCGGATGTACCGGTACGGCCCCACGCAGACCAGGTGCTCGGGCAGGTCGTCGGAGAACGCGAAGCTCAGCGGCTGCCGGCGGTTGCTGTGGATCGCCCACCAGAACAACGCCAGGCTGGCCGCCGCCAGCAGCAGCGCCAGCAGGCACTGGATGATCGATTCGGCGCCGAGCATGACGAGGACGACGAGGCTGCCGATGCCGAAGCAGGTGCCGACCAGTTTGATGGTGTCGATGCCGCTGTTGCTGCCATGCGGAATCGTGAAGAAGCGGTACATCCCCCAGTTGAAGCTCAGCAGGCAGCTGGCCAGGGCAACCAGCACCAGGCCGGTGGCGGTCGTGACATGCAGGCTCATGTCCATCAGGCGCTCCGCCGCTGGTCGTGACGGCCGCGGCGCGCGAGCGCCAGGGTCGAGGCACGCGACAGCGCCGTGCCGATATCGGCCGGCGTCCGGGCAATGAAGATCAGGCGGTCTTCGCGGCTTTCGTCGATGTCGAGCTGGTCGAACAGCGAAAAGCTTTTGCGCGCGCAGATGCGGGCGATGCGCTGCCGTTCGGACGTCGAGTAGCGGGTCGCGGCGGCGATGCCGCGCACGGCAAAAGGGTGCTCGTTGGCGGCAGGCGGTGGCGCGCCGAGGCGTTCGCGCAGCAGCCGCGCCAGCCGGGCACCTTCGGCGCTGTAGCTGCCGTCATGGTGCGGTTCCACGTGGGCGAGGAAGCGTGAAACCCCGAGGTAGATAGTGGGTGACGCGGTCGTCGACCACAGCAGCGCGCGGCGCCCGAGCTGTCGCTCCCAGGCCTGGACGTCGACGATGCAGCGCTCGAACAGGGCCATGGTCGCGCCGCTGTTCTTGAGGTCATGACGGCTCGCGCTCCAGCCGACATGGACCAGCGGCAGCCCCGGTTCCGCGCCAAGGGAGTCGCGTCGGGTCATGAAGAAGCCGGCCAGCTGGCCGTCCGTATCCCGGCCGATGTACAGATGCGTGCAGTCGGCGACTTCGCGCGCCAGGATCGCGCTGGCGTCGTCGTAACTGGGGGCGGCGATCAGCGCCAGCTCGGTCTGCAGCCATGTATTGAGGCGCAGTTCCTCACCCGGAATCAGCTCGATGTCGAGCCCCGAAGCGTTGCCGGGCAGCACGTGGTCAAGCGGCGGAGGACAGGCCGGGGCAGGGGGCTCGCGGTCGCGGGCGGAATCGTCGAAGCCGGGGGCAGTGGTCATGGCACACGCGGGAAGAAGGGCGTGGCCGGACCATCGATCCGCGCTGGCGCGGAAGTCCTATCGGAATCCCATCGGAATTCCAATGGACTTCAATCGATGTTCAGGTCTTTGTATTGATTGATATTCATCACCTGAAGCGAGGGCCGCGAAGGCCCGTCGGCGGCGGCCGCCACGACAGCGGGTCCGTGGTCGCCGGGGTGCAAGCCTTGGATGGGGTTCAGCCGAGATACGTGTAAAAATGCCCCATAGGATCCGATTTCCTTTTTGGAATCATGGTGTTGCCGGATAAAAACGGCGCCTAATCGGGGGCTATCCACGACCCCGCTCCTTTCTGCCTGGGGTCGTGTCGGCAACGGCCTGATCGGGTTTCAGCTGCGCCAGTAGCTGCTCCAGTGTTTCCATACGCACGCCGGCGCGCAAGGCATCGGCTTCGGCCTGCTCGCGACGTTCCCGTTCCTTGATCGCTTCGGCGCGAGCACTGGTCAACTCGGCCCGCACATTCTCCAGGGCCTGCGCGTCTTCGGCCCAGCGCCCCTGCAGCGCCTGATGCTCGGTAGCCGTCAGCCGCAAGGCATCCAGTTCCTTTTGCTGCGCCTCGATGCCGCGGCGGGCGTCGACCAGTTCCCGTTCCAGGCGCCCGTGGCGCTCCAGCCACTGCCCGTTGTCGCGGTTGAGCTGCAGCAATTCGTGGTTCTTGGCCGTCAGGGCCTCATTGGCCTGGCGCAGTGCCACCTGCAGTTCCTGCACCTGGTGCTCGTGGCGGCGTTGTTCCTGTTCGCGCTGCTCCTTCACCGAGGTCCGATAGTGCTCCAGCGCCTCACGGGCGTGGGCATGCTTCTCTTCCAGCGATTTCGCATGGGCTTCGTGTTCGGCCACGCGGGCGGTCAGGCCGGCGATGCGCTCGCTGAGCTGGGCGATTTCCGTTACCCGCTCCGCCAAGGACTGTTGGGCCGAAGCGTGGGCGGTCCGCTCCTCGTGCAGCGCGGTTTCGGTTCGCTGGAGCTGGTTGCTCAATGCGATCGCTTCCTGCCGAGCTTGTTCCAGCGCTTCGTTACGCTCCTGCAACTGGGTGGCAAAGCGCTGCTGCGCCTCGGTAACGACGGCCTCAGCCTCTTCATGCAGGCGCGCCGCGAGCCGGCCGATCAGGTCCTGCAGGGCCTCGCTGACCGCGACCTTGGCGCCGAGGCCTTGTCCTTCTTCCTCCTCCAGTTCCTTCAGGTAGCGGTGGATCGTGGTCTTGGAGCCGGTGTTGCCCAGCGCCACCCGCACCGCGTCTACCGACGGATGTTTGCCCTGCGCTCGCAGGGCGTCGCGAGCCTTCTGCACCTCGCTCTTGTACAACCCACTGCGGGCCATGTCCCTCTCCTCGGACAATTTCGTAATGTATTACATACCATGTAATTACATAACAATCAAATTACACACAGCTGGCTGGTAGCTGTGTAATTTGAGACGGGATAATATGGAGTTATCCCGCCTGAGCGTCACTTGCCGGGCTCGGCTGCAGAAAATCCAGTACAGCAGAGCCGTTGATGGCGACTGGGCCAGATCGCGCTGTACTGCGAAGCGTCCCATCTGTTGGTGTGCCTTGAATAGGCGCAGGAGCGAAGACTGCGGGGACTGCAGCAAGTCCCCGAGTCGACCGGACTCGACGGCCTGGCCGCGTTCCAGCACGACAACGTGGTCGCAGAGCTTGGCGACTTCCGCGGGGGGAGCCCATGAGGCGCCGGACTCACTCGATCGGGCTGGTCTCTGCGTCGTGCTCCGCGACTTCCGCCAATGAAAGCCGCTTGTCGCCATCGAAGTCCACCTCGGCGAAGTGCTGGCTGAGCGTGTGTTCCCCGGGCAATTCCTCCTGGCTGAGATAGCCATCCTGGTTGCGGTCCAACTCGGCGAACTTGGCTCGGACATCTTCGATATCGCAGCGTTGCTTTAGCGTGCCTATTTCGCGTGAAGTGAGGTCAACCGCGTCGCCCAATGCGGCCAGTTCAGCGCACGTCGTAGGCGCCGACGGCATTGGCAACGAGGCCCTTTCTTCATCCTGCAGACCGCCGGAACGGGCCGGCAGTGTCGATACGATCAAAGCGACTGCGAACATGACGGCGGCAGGCTGTCGGGCAATCTTCATGGCGATTTCTCCAAGAGCGCGTCCGGGTTCCAGGTGTGGCGCTCGCCCTGGGCATGCTTGCTCCAGGCATAGAGCGCGTCGTAGACCACCATGCCGTGTCGCAGCATCTCGTGGTCGTCTTCGAACAGTTGGGACAACCCCAATGAGACTGCCAGCAGCCCGGCCGACTGCGGCGCCAGATCCAGGCATGCGGTGTCGGCCCCGCGCACGATCCGCGCGAGATCGGCCAGTGCCGGATCGTCCAGGGCGTATTTGCGAAGAAAGGCGTCGAAGCTGCACAGCTCGCCAACGTGACTCAACTCCACATCCGGGACATCGTAGGGAATCGCGCCGGTGGTACGCGCCACGGGGAGCACCTCGCCCGGCGGCACGAACAGGAACTCCGACTCCGGATCGATGAAGCGACGGATCAACCAGGGACAGGCGATTCGATCAATCTTGGGACGTTCTCGGGTTACCCATTGCACGGTACACCTCCGTTCCGGCAACAGCCGGCTTGCTGGTTGAAGGGCGATGCTGTTCTGTCGCCCGGCCCAACCGGTTTCATCGACCAAGTGCCTGCGACACCCAGCCCCACAGGGCGGCGCTCGCAATCACGGCCGGAATCAGCAACCGCGCCTTGGAAGCGAACAGGACGCCCAGGACGATCGCGAACAGGATCAGTGCCTCCAGACCCGTCAGGCTCACGCGCAGAAGGGCCAGCGTTGTTCCCGCAATCAGGCCGACAACGCCTGCGGTCACCCCTTCCAGGAACAGTCGGATGCGCGGCTGATGCACCAGGCGTTCCAGGGCATCGTGACCCACCAGCGTGAAGGCGAAGGCCGGCAGGAAGATGCCCACGGTCATCGCCACGGCGCCCCACGGCCCGCCGCCGAGGTAGCCCACGAACGTCGAGAAGATGATCAGCGGCGCCGGCAGCAATCCCGACAGGGCCAGGCCGTCGAGGAACTGGGCATTGCTCATCCACGCGCCCTGGGTCACGGCATCGCGCTGCAGGAACGGAATGACGGTGTAGGCGCCGCCGAACGTCAGTAAGCCAGCCTTCAAGCCAGACCAGAACAGCAGCAGTAGCGGTACCGCCGCCTGCGCGACGGCCGCACTCGGTCCGCCCGCGTGGCTCAGGGCGTCCAGTCCGGCCAGGCCGCCGTTGCGCGCCGCGAACACGACGGTTCCGGCGGCCGCGAGTCCGATCACACCCAGCGCGGCGATGCTGAGGCGGTGACGCGCCATCAGGTAGATGAGCCCGCCCACGGCGAGAATCAGCGCGAAGTGCACGCCGGCCAACTGCGCGCCCGCCGCGAGGATCGCGATCGCCCACAGCCAGCGATCGGTGACGACGTGGCCGCCGATGCGAAACACGGCGCGCACGATCAGCGCCGCCACCGCCACCTGCACCGCCGCAAAGACGGCCAGCACGCCGTCGGTCTTCAACCCATAGCGCACGTACGCCCACGAGAGCGCGAACATCAGCACGAACCCGGGCAGCATGAAGCCCAGACCGGCCAGAACGCCGCCCCAGCGGCCGCGCGACAGCATCCCGAAATACACGCACAGCTCATGCGCCTCCGGGCCGGGCAGGATCTGATAGACCGCCAGCACCCGGTTGAACTGGGCGCTGCTGATCCAGCGCTCTTCGTCCACCAGCTCGTGCCGGATCATGCCGATCTGGGCGACCGGGCCACCCCAGGCCAATGCGCCGAAGCGCAGGAACCGCAGGAACAACCGCAGCCACGGCTCGCGCGGCACCACGTAGGTGGACGCGTCGCCGGTTTCGCTCGATGCCACAGGGTCGCGGTCTGTGCTCATGGGGCACTCTTGGTTGTCGTTTGCATCAGGTCGTGCATCGGATCACCGAGCCGCGGCACTGGCGTGGGCACTTTGGGCATCCAGCACACGGCGGAAGCCTTGCGCCAGCCCGGCGGCCGGCCCCTTGCCCCAGAAGTGGACGAAGTAGAACGCCGGCTGCTCGCCCACCATGTGGTTGTGCAGCGCCACGACGTGGAAATCCGCCTGACGCAGTGCGCGCAGCACCGGCTGGACTTCCTCGCCCGTCATGATCACGTCGCCGTCGACGACGGCAAGCTGGTCCGAACCGGTGAAGGCCGCCCAGGTGGTCAGGCCCATCGATCCGCCCACCGGCCGACCGTGCATGCGGCCCTCCCGGCCGATCGTCACCTTCACCACGTCGCCTGTGATTTCCGGCCGATGTCCGATGGCCTTGGAAATGGCATCGGCATCGATCTTCCCCGGCGTCGGCACGGGGCCGCCGAAACTCGTGGCCGGCTGCGGGCGCTCCTTGCGCACGGCCTTGATGGCATCCCATACCGCCTTGACGCCGCCGGCCAATCGCATCGGGTCGCCGTGACCGCCGATGTGCATGAAGTACACCTTCGGCGAATCGAAGAAGAAATGATTGTGCAGTCCGGTGACGTCGAGGCCAGTTTTGAACGCGGCATCCATCGCGGCATCGACTTCGTCCTCGAAGACGACGGTGTCGCCCATGAGCATCGCGTTCTCGTCCATCGGCATGAACGCAGCCCACGAACCGAGTCCGGCGGCGGGCGGCAACCGCACGCCATCGACGGTCACCGCCACATCGTCGCGGCTCCATCCAATGCGAACCACCCCGTCCGGTTGCGCTTTTGCGACTGCGCCGCTGGCCTCGCCAATCCGGGCAGGGTCGATTTCGGCCGCGTGGACTGTGGTCCAGCCCAAAGCCAAAAGCAGCGACAGCGAGATGGCCCGCAGGGCATGGTGAGGTATGGCATTCATGGGCAACTCCGGTCATCGATAAAAATAAGGAAGGGAAACTTGCACGGGCGACGGCAGCACCTCGATCGGATGGGCGACGTCGGGGCTAGGCAGCCGGAGGCCTGCAGCAAGCCTCCAGTCGCTGCGCCACGGTTTCCCATTGGATGTTCTGGAAGAACGCATCCACGTACTTGGCCGCCGCGGCGCCGTAGTCCATCTGGTAGGAGTGCTCGTACATGTCCATCACCAGGATGGGCAGCGTGGCCGCCGGGCCGTGGGCGTGATCGGCCATCCAGTAGTTTTCAAGCTGGCGGGTGTGGGTGTTGAAGCCGAGCAACACCCAGCCCGAGCCGCCGCCCAGCCCTCCGCCCATGCGGCGGAACTCGGTTTCCCACGCATCGAAGCTGCCGAAGGCCTCGGCCAAGGCTTTGCGACTGGCGGCATCGGCTTGGCCGCTACCGCCAAGGTTGTCGAAGTAGTACTCGTGCAGCACTACCGAGCCGGTGCGCAGCAGGTGCTCCCGCTTCAGCTCGTTATAGAGGTACGGCGGCATGTCCGGTGCGGCGAGTGCTTCGGCAAGATGCTTCTTCGTCACGGCCAGCGCCTTGACCGAGCCGCCGTAGTTGTTCTCCCAATGCGAGCGGATCAGGCGTTCCGACAAGCCTTTCAGCTTGGCAGGGTCGAACGGCAGCGGCTTGAGTGCGGGAACGCTGTCGGGCGCAGGTGTGGAATTGGACATGGCGGTGATCTCCGAAGTCGGAACGGCATGGGCGGCCTTGGCGGCTCCCAGCGCGAGGGGGACCGCAGCGGCCAGGCTCAGAACGTGGCGGCGTTGTGTGTCGATCGGTGGGTTCATGGGCATCTCGTGGTCACGGGAGCTTGAGGAGAAAGGTGCGGGCGCATGCAGTGCACGCATTCCTGCATCGCGAGCGCGCGTCGATTGAGCAGGAGGCGATCACGCGGTGCTCCCGTTGCTGCGGAAACTGGCCAGCAGCCCATCGAACACAGCGCAGGCGTGTTCCAGCAACTGGTCGTCATCGGCGGTGGTGTCTCGTAGCCCCGCCAGGACGCTTTCCACGCCCGGCGCTTCCGGCGGTGGTGCGCCGCCCACGTCGAGGTAGTGCACCAGCAGGCCAAGGCGTGCGATCGGGCCTCGCTCCAGATCGAAGCTGGCGGCGAGCACCTCGAACGTTACGCGGTGGCCGACGTGGCTGAAGGTCGCGCCATCGAAATCGAACCCCAGCGCCTCCGGCGGACAGTCGGCCGGATGGGCGAGCCACAGAAAGCGGGCCTCGGGATCGATGAAGCGACGGATCAGCCAGGCGCTGGCCAGCCGGTCCACCCACGGACGCTGCCGCGTTGCCCATAGGCGGCCTTGGTAGTCGGCGGTGCGCAGCCGCTGGATCCTACCGGCCACGAAGTGCGGCTCGTCCGGCGCCTGCAGGCGGGCACAGGTCATTTCCAGTTCGGCCAGCGTGTCCTCGACCTGCCGCCGGGCTTCGTCAGGGAAGAAGTCGATCGCGGTGATCGACTCGAAGGCCCTGCGCAACTTGCGCGTGCGCTTCAACGCCTCTGCCGGCGTGGTGTCGGGCAGGCTTTCACGAAGCCGCGTGGCGTCGGCCAGCAACTCGGTGTAATCCCGGCTGCGATCGAACAGAGCCACATAGGGTGTGTCGTCCTCGGCTTGTGCAGTCAGCAAGTGGGTTACACCGCCACCGCCGGTCACATCGGTGGCGACCGCTTCTAGCACGGCACGGCGCTCTGCCGCCGCCGGCAGCACGTAAACACCGTCCCGCAGGGCGGCGGCGCCCGCCGCCTTGAGCGAGCGCCAAGCCCGCTGGCGCACCGTGGCATTTTCGGTGGGCAGGGAAAGCACCATGATCAGCCAATTCATTGGTAGAGTATCCTACATGAATGATGTAAGTGCTACGTCAAAGCTTGGTGGGACAATCGTGTGTGCCGCCAGCGGAGGTCGCAAATGACGGTGGAGCGCTATCTGGAGGCCGCGAATCGTGAGAACACGCAGCGCAGCTATGCCTCGGCGCTGCGGCACTTCGAGGTCGAATGGGGCGGGCATCTGCCGGCCACGCCGGACAGCGTGGCCCGCTACCTGGCCGAACACGCCACGCAGTTCGCGAACAACACGCTCCGGCAGCGCCTCGCCGCGCTGGCGCACTGGCACCGCGAACACGGGTTCGTCGATCCGACCCGGGCGCCGTTAGTGCGCAAGGTGCTCAAAGGCATCCAGACGGTGCATCCCTCTGTCGAGAAGCAAGCCGAGCCACTGCAGTTGACGCGGTTGGCGCAGGTGGACGGTTGGCTCGACTCTGCGATTGCGGCCGCTCGGGAAAGCGCTGATCACGCGGACGAACTCCGTCATCGCCGCGATCGCGCCCTGATTCTGCTCGGCTTCTGGCGCGGCTTCCGTGGCGACGAACTGATCCGCGTACAGGTCGAACACCTGCGCCTGGTGCCGGGCGAAGGCATGACCTGTTTCCTGCCGCGTAGCAAGGGCGACCGCCAGGCAGTGGGCACCACCTACAAAGTGCCGGCGTTATCGCGATTGTGTCCGGTGACCGCAATCTCCGAATGGTCGGCCGCGGCCGACCTGACGCAGGGATCGTTGTTCCGCGGCGTCGATCGCTGGGGCCGCGTCAGCGACGCGCCGCTGCACCCTAATAGCCTCATCCCGCTGTTGCGTCGCCTGTTCACCGCGGCCGACCTTCCCGATGCCGCGGATTACAGCAGCCACTCTCTGCGCCGCGGTTTCGCCGGTTGGGCCAACGCGAACGGTTGGGACGTGAAGGCACTGATGGAATACGTCGGCTGGCGCGATGTGCACTCGGCCATGCGCTACCTCGATGGCAGCGATCCGTTCGCCCGGCAGCGCATCGAAGCCCATCTGCCATCACCGGCACTCCCACCCCCATGACGACTGAGGACCTGCATGGCGTCGATCGAACGGACCGCATACCCGCAATTCAAACGCAATCCCGTCGTCCGGGAACTGGTCGCCGCCTACACGCCGACCGACACCGAATTGGCCTTCATCACCGACAACGCTCGTCAACCAGGCCATCGGTTGACGCTGGCACTACTGCTGAAATCCTTCCAGCGATTGGGCTACTTCCCCGCAATCGATGAAGTGCCCGCCGCGGTCGTGCGGCACCTCCGCAACGCGCTGCGGTATCGGGTCCAGATCAAGCCCCCCGACATCGCGCCGAACAAGCGCTACCGCTATTTCCAACGCATCCGTGACTATCTTCAGGTTCGGGCCTATGCCGACGGCGGCCTCGACGTGGCGGCCCGCGCCATCCATGAAGCCGCCGCCGTCATGGACAATCCAGCCGACCTGATCAACGTGGCGATCGAACAGCTTGTCCGTGACCGCATCGAGCTGCCTGCGTTTTCCGCGCTGGATCGCCTGGGGCGCCGAATCCGCACCCTGGTCAATGGCCGCTACTTCGCCCTTATCGACACACGGCTGACGGCGGACGAGAAGCAACGGCTGGATGATCTGCTCGTCGTCACCGACGCTCGCATCAAGAGCCCGCTGCAGGCCATCAAGCGGCTGCCGAAGCGCTCCTCGCTGCAGCACTTCCAGGAACTGATCGACCATATCGCGGCGTTGGGCGAACTGGTCGGCAGCGAGTTGCATCTGGCGGATGTACCCGAACTCAAGCGCAAGCACTTCGCCGCCGAAGCCCGGGTGCTGGACGCCGCCGAGTTGCGCGATTTCGGCCCGGCTAAGCGACACGCGCTACTGCTGTGCCTGATCCATCGCGCCCGGGTGCAAACCCGCGATGACCTGGCGGAGATGTTCATCAAACGCATGGGCAACCTCCACAACCGCGGCAAAGAGGAGTTGGAGCGGCTGCGTGCGCGCTATCGTGAGAAGACCGAGGCCATCGTCGCCACGATGTCGGATGTGATCCATGTGCTCGACCGTCACCCTGGCGACACTGATGCGGGACGGGAAATTCGCCGGTTGGTCAGCACACGCGGGGGCGTTCAGACCCTGCAGGCCGATTGCGATGCCATCGCAGCACATAGCGGCGACAACCATCTGCCGCTGCTCTGGCCGTTCTACAAGAGCCATCGCGCCACCATCCTGCGCATGGTGCGCATGCTGGACCTGGAATCCACCACCGTAGACCGTTCGTTGATCAACGCGATCGAACTGATCCTGTCGCAGGAGCGTGCCCGCGGCGACTGGCTCGACGAGTCGGTCGATCTGGCATTCACAACTCAACTCTGGCGAAAGACCATCACCCATCGCACCGAGCAGGGCGAGGAACGCATTCGCCGCCGTCTGTTCGAGGTATGCGTGTTCTCTTCATTGGCCAACGAATTGAGATCCGGTGACGTGGCCGTGCGTGGTTCGGAAACCTATGCTGACTACCGCGAGCAGCTGCTGCCCTGGGAGCAATGCGAACCTCTGCTGGACGACTACTGTCGCCAGGTGGGCTTGCCGACCTCCGCGGTGGCATTCGTCAACGCCCTGCAGTCAAAACTGATACAAGTCGCGGACCTGACCGACCAGGGTTACCTGGAGAATGGCCAAGTGATCATCGGCGACGACGGTCTGCCGGTGCTCAAGCGCCACAAGGCCAAGGACATGAGCAGCGGTGCCCGTGCTTTGGAAACCGCAATTCTTGCTCGCCTGCGCGAGCGTAGCGTCATCGAGATCCTGTGCGACGTTGCCCATTGGACCCACTGGCCGCGGCATTTCGGACCGCTGTCCGGATCCGACACCAAGATCGACCAGCCCACCGAACGCTACGTGCTGACGGCGTTCACCTACGGCTGCAACCTCGGCCCGGCCCAGGCCGCGCGGCACCTGCGTGGCGCCGCTTCCGCGCACATGCTCTCGTTCGTCAATCGCCGTCACGTGGATGCGAACAAGCTGGCAGCGGCCTGCCGCGACATCATCAACAGTTACGCCGGCCTGCAGCTTCCGAAATTCTGGGGCGATGGGAAGCGCGCCGCAGCCGACGGTACCAAGTACGACCTGTACGACCAGAACCTGTTGGCGTCCTACCACATCCGCTATGGCGGCTACGGTGGCATTGCCTATCACCACGTCTCGGACACCTATGTGGCGCTTTTCAGTCACTTCATTCCGTGCGGCGTCTGGGAAGCGGTGTACATCATCGACGGGCTGCTGAAGAACACCTCCGACATCCAACCCGACACCGTTCACGCCGATACCCAAGGTCAGTCGCTGCCGGTGTTCGGGCTATCGCACCTGCTGGGCATCCAGCTGATGCCGCGCATACGCAACTGGCGCGATTACCGGTTCTTCCGTCCGGACGAGGACAGTCGTTACGAGCACATCGATGCGCTGTTCCGGGAGGACATGGACTGGGACCTGATCGAGACACATTGGAAAGATCTGATGCAGGTGGTGTTGTCGATCAAGTCTGGCAAGATCGCCGCATCGACGCTGCTGCGCAAACTAGGCAACTACAGCCGCAAGAATCGCTTGTACCAGGCGTTCCGGGCACTTGGTGCCGCAGTGCGTACGTTGTTCCTGCTGCAATACATTTCCGACCGGGAGTTGCGCGAGCAGATCACGGCCTCCACCAACAAGGTCGAAGCCTATAACGGGTTTTCCAAGTATTTCTTCTTCGGCGGGGAAGGGGTGATCGCCGACAACGACCCTGTCGAACAGGAAAAGGCGGTCAAATACAACGACCTGGTGGCCAATGCAGTCATCTTCCACAATGTCGTCGAGCAAAGCCGGATCATCAAATCGCTGATCCGAGCAGGCTGGAAGATTACCCAGGAGGACGTGTCTGCACTCAGTCCCTACGTAACCAGCCATGTGAAGCGCTTCGGCGACTATCTGATCGATGTGGAGTCGATCCCGGACCCCTACGAAGTGGAGCTAGCGCTCGCTGCCTAGTGGGTTTTCCACTATAAACCAATGATTCTGTTTGGGTTATTCGAGGCTATGGGGCATTTTTACACGTATCTCGGCTGAACCCCTTGGATCAGTCGCGCATTGCCACCAGTTCCAGGAACTTCTCGGGCGTGACGGTCGGGTAGAACAGCCAGCCCTGGGCGTAGTCGACGCCGATCTCGCGCAGCGCGGCGAGCTTGCGCGGATCGTCGACGAACTCGGCGACCGTGCGCTTGCCGGTGGCATGGGCGACCTGGTGGATGGCGCGGACGATCTCGCGCGACGCGCCGTTCTGGGCGACTTCCTTGATGAAGCAGCCGTCGATCTTGACCTCGTCGACCGGCAGGCTCTGCAGGTAGCCGAACGAGCACAGGCCGGAGCCGAAATCGTCGAGGCTGAAGCCGCAGCCGATCGCCCGGAAGGTCTTGATCACCTCGGCAGCCACTTCCAGATTCTCGATGGCCGCGGTTTCGGTGATCTCGAAGCACAGCTTGCCGGCCGGCAACTGGGCATTGCGGACGTCGCGCAGCAGTTCGTCCATGAACCGTCCATCGACGATCGAGCGCGCCGACAGGTTGATCGAGACGCTGTGCAGGCGGTCCAGCGCGCTGCGGTTGTCGGCCAGCCAATCGAGGATGAACTGGGTCGAAAAACGATCCAGCTCGCTGACCAGTCCGAAGTATTCAAGCGTTTCGATGGTGCCGACCGGCACCGGCATGTGCACGCCTTTCTTTTCCATCCGCAACAGGAACTCGGCCTTGCGCAGCCGTGGCTCGGGCAGGTGGATATCCATGATCGGCTGCGGATGCAGCGCCAGCTGGCCGTTGGCGAGCAGGCGGCGGAACTCGGTGACCGTCGCCGCGCTGGCCGGACCCTTGGCACGACGATGACCGTCGCCGCTGTGGATCACGATCTGATTGAGGCCGCGCAGCTTGCTTTGCTGGCTGGCATCGCCGGCGACCCGCAGCGCATCGCTCCAGTCGACACCCTGGGTGACCACCAGCACGCCGATCGACACCGAAACCGGGTTTTCGCCGAGGCTGGACCGGTACTGCAGCGCCGCCAGCCGGTCGCGCAGATCGGTGGCTTCGTCGACCGCCATCTGGGTGTGATCGATCGGCTTGAGCGCGATGAACTCGTTGCTCCACAGCCGCGCCGAGCAGCCGTTGCGACCGCTCCAGCGCGCCATCACCTCGGTGACGCAGGCGATCACGCGATCACCTTCGGCGGAGTCCGCGATGCGGTTGATCGCGCGCAAGCCCCGGATATCGACATAGACCAGCACCGCACGCGGATCGACGAACGATCTGGCGAGATCGGCAATGACCGCCGTGACTTGGGAGATGGAGGACAGCGAAGGCGCGGGTGCAGTGGTCATGCGGGCTCTATCGGCCCAATCCGACGCAACTTGAACGTGAGCATGGCCGTTGGACCGCCGGAATCTGCCGCCGGCCGATGCCGATCAGCCGATTTATTATGTCCGACAAGTGTAATTGTCGGACATATAAAATGCGACGCTTTTGCTTAGCCGCGATGCCCGGTACGGCTTCTCAGCCCCGTTCCGGACGCGAGATATCGGGTGTCGGCGAACGCACGTCGGCGCATTGCCCGCGATGGCGCAGACAGTGATCGATCAGCACCAGTGCCACCATCGCTTCGGCGATCGGCGTCGCACGGATGCCGACACAGGGATCGTGGCGGCCGGTGGTGCGCATTTCGGTGGCGTTGCCGTCGCCGTCGATGGTCTTGCCCGGCGTGGTGATGCTGGAGGTCGGCTTGATCGCGATCGATGCCAGGATGTCCTGGCCGGTCGAGATGCCGCCGGAAACGCCACCCGAATGATTGGCCAGGAAGCCTTCCGGGGTCATTTCGTCGCGACCTTCGGTGCCGCGCTGGCTGACCACGCCGAAGCCGTCGCCGATCTCGACGCCCTTGACCGCGTTGATGCTCATCAGGCCGAACGCCAGCTCGGCGTCGAGGCGGTCGAACACCGGTTCGCCGAGTCCGGGCGGAACGCCGGTGGCGATCACGTTGACCCGGGCGCCGACCGAATCGCCGTCGCGGCGCAGCTGGTCGATGTAGTGCTCGAGCGTCGGAATCAGGTCGGCGTCGCCGCAGAAGAACGGGTTCTGCTCGACCTGCGACCAGTCCTTGAGGGCCATCGGGAACTCGCCGATCTGCGCGCACCAGCCGCGGATCTCGATGCCGAACTTCTCCCGCAGCCATTTCTTGGCAATTGCGGCGGCGGCGACACGAACGGCGGTCTCGCGCGCCGACGAGCGTCCCCCACCCCGCGGATCACGAAAACCGTACTTCTGGACGTAGGCGTAATCGGCGTGATTGGGCCGGAACACGTCCTTGATCTTGTCGTAGTCGTAGGAGCGCTGGTCGGTGTTCTCGATCAGCAGCGCGATCGGCGTGCCGGTGGTCTTGCCCTGGTAGACGCCGGACAGGATCCGGACCTGGTCAGGTTCCTTGCGCTGGGTGACGTACTTGGAGGTGCCCGGCTTCCGGCGATCGAGATCGGGCTGGATGTCGGCCTCGCTCAGTTCGAGCCCGGGCGGACAGCCATCGACGACGCAGCCGATCGCCGGGCCATGGCTTTCGCCGAAGGAAGTGACGCAGAACAGCTTGCCGAAAGTATTGCCGGACATCTCGCTTACTCGTTCCTTACTGTCGAAGCCCGCGCTCCCGTGGAGGCGGGCACCACGTCACTTCCGCTTCCTGCGCGCCTTGAGCCAGTCGACCAGCTCCTCGCGACCGATGACGAACACCCCGTCGCCACCGCGCTCGAACTCCGGCCAGGCGACCGGAATGCGCGGGAATCGCGCTTCGAACTCGTCGTCCGAGCCGCCGATTTCGCAGACCAGCACGCCGTCGTCGGTCAGATGATTCGGTGCTTCGACGAGGATCCGTTCGACCACGTCCATGCCGTCAGCCCCGGCTTCCAGCGCCAGCTTCGGCTCGTGCTGGAACTCCGGTGCCAGCGCCGCCCATTCGGCGGTCGGCACGTACGGCGGATTGCTGACGATCAGGTCGTAGCGCTGGCCGGCCAGTGGCGCGAACAGATCGCCGACCACCGGCCGGACGCGGTCCTTGACGTGGTGGCGAATGATGTTGCGCGCCATCAGATCCAGCGCTCCGGCATCGATCTCGGCGAGGTCGACGGTGGCGTTCGGGAACGCGTGGGCAGCGGCGATGCCGATGCAGCCGGAGCCCGAGCAGAGATCGAGAATGGTGTCCGGATCGCGCGGCAACCACGGCTGGAACTGGTTCTGGATCATCTCGCCGATCGGCGAACGCGGAATCAGCGCCCGCTCGTCGATCTCGAACTGCAGGCCGCAGAACCAGGCCAGGCCGGTCAGGTAAGGCGCCGGCTTGCGGGTGTCGACGCGGGCCTTGAGCACCGCGAACACGGCGGCGCGTTCGTCCTCGGCGAGCAGCGATTCGAGGTAGAGCGCCGGCAGGTCGAACGGCAGCTTCAGGGTCGACAGCACCAGATGAAAGGCTTCGTCGAGCGCGTTGTCGGTGCCGTGGCCGAAATGCAGGTCGTGACGGATGAATTCCGAGGCGCCCCAGCGGATGAAGTCGCGCAGGCTGCGCAGGGGCGACAAAACGGCGGGTACTGCGTCTGGAACGGACATCGCGTCGGGAAAGCCGGGATAATCCGCAAAGTATGCGGGTCGCGTCCGGCCCGCGCCAATCACAGGACAGGTGGGCAGGCGTGAGCAATGGCGTTCTGAAGTGGGCAGTGGCAGGCGCGCTTGCGGTGTTGCTGGGCATCGCGGCCGGGATGTTCAGCCTGCGGCCGCAGGGGGTGGCGATCAGTTCCGGAACCTTGTTGAAGACGCCCCGCCCGATCGATGACTTTGCGCTCGGCGGCGCGCGCGGCACGCCGTTCACCAAGGCGGATCTGGCCGGCCACTGGACCGTCGTCTTCGCCGGTTTCACCTTCTGCCCCGATGTCTGTCCGACCACGCTGACCGAGCTGAAGGCCGTCAACGCCAGGCTCGGCGAGGTCGCGGGGGAAGTTCGCTTCCTGTTCCTGTCGGTCGATCCGGAGCGCGACACACCGGAGAAGATCGCCAAGTACGTGGCGTTCTTCGATCCGACGTTCGACGGCGCCACCGGCGATCCGGCAACACTGGAAAAGCTCGGCGCCAATCTCGGCTTCGTCTATGCCAAGGTGCCCGGCGCCACGCCGGAGAGCTACACGATCGATCATTCCACCGCGCTGATCCTGATCGATCCGCAGGCACGGATCGCCGGCTACCTGACGCCACCGTTCAAGCCGGAGACGATGGCGGCCGATCTCAAAGCCATTGTCGCTGCCGCACACTGACGCCATGACCACGACCACCCGCAACGCCGCTGCCCCGACTTCCGACGCCAGCCTCGGCGACCAGCTGTTCGCCGCCGTCCAGCGCTGCCTGCCGACGCGGGCGCTGTCGGCGCTGATGTACCGGATCGCGGAAATCGATACGCCGGCGTTCAAGAACCCGTTCATCAAGGCGTTCATGCGCGGCTACCCGATCGACCTGTCGGAAGCCGAGCGTGAAACCGTCGAGGAATATCGGCATTTCAACGATTTCTTCACCCGCGCGCTGAAGCACGGTGCCCGGCCGCAGCCATCGGTGCCGGACCTGCTGTCGAGCCCGGTCGATGGCCGGATCAGCCAGCTCGGGCCGATCGAGGACGGCCGGATCTTCCAGGCCAAGGGCCACGACTACACCGCCGCCGAACTGCTGGCCGACGAGACGCTGGCCAGGGCTTTCGACGGCGGCAGCTTCGCGACCATCTATCTGGCGCCGCACAACTATCACCGCGTGCACCTGCCGTTCGGCGGTCGCCTGCGTTCGTGGAGCTACGTGCCGGGCCGGCTGTTCAGCGTCAATCCGGCCACGGCGCGGGCGATGCCGCGACTGTTCTCGCGCAACGAGCGGATGGTCGCGATCTTCGACACCGCGTTCGGCCCGATGGCGGTAGTGATGGTCGGCGCGCTGTTCGTCGGCGGCATCGAAACGGTCTGGGGCGGGCGCCTGACACCGCCGCATGATCGCGGCAGCAAGCCGCATCATCACAGACCGGAACCGACCGTGGCGCTGGCGCGTGGCGACGAGCTGGGCCGCTTCCACATGGGCTCGACCGTGGTGCTGCTGGCACCGAAGGATGCGCTGGCGTGGGACGAGACGCTGGGCGCCGGCCAGGCGCTGCGTCTGGGCCAGCCGCTGGCCCGGGTGCTGCAGCGCGTTGCCGCATGACCGGACCGTGAAGCCAACGTGAGCTCGAATCCCGGGCCCGAGCTGAACGCCGCCCTCGCCGCCCTGTCGACCATCATCCTCGGCAAGGAGCGGCAGCTCCGGCTGTCGCTGGCCTGCCTGCTGGCCCGGGGGCATCTGCTGATCGAAGACCTGCCGGGCGTCGGCAAGACCACCCTGGCGCTGGCGCTGGCCCGGGTCTTCGGCCTGCACTTCCAGCGGCTGCAGTTCACCAGCGATCTGCTGCCGGCCGACATCCTCGGCGTGTCGATCTACGACACCGGCACCGGCGGCTTCCGCTTCCATCCCGGACCGGTGTTCTCGGAAGTGGTGCTGGCCGACGAGATCAACCGCGCCAGCCCGAAGACCCAGAGCGCACTGCTGGAAGCGATGGAAGAACGGCAGGTGACGTCGGACGGCGCCACCCGCGCCCTGCCCGATCCGTTCTTCGTCATCGCGACCCAGAACCCGGGCGAGCAGATCGGCACCTACCCGCTGCCGGAGTCGCAGCTCGACCGTTTCCTGATGCGCCTGTCGCTCGGCTACCCGGCGGCAGCGGCCGAACGGGCACTGCTGATCGAGCCGGAGCGGCGCGATCTGCTGGCCGGTCTGCCGCCGGTGCTGACGGCAGCACGCCTGTGCGAGCTCCAGGCCGAGGTCCGCCGGGTGCGCACCGCGCCGGCGCTGGTCGACTATCTGCTGGCCCTGGTGCGCGCGAGCCGCGAGCACCGTGCTCTGCGCCACGGCCTGTCACCGCGGGCGGGGCTGGCGCTGAAGCATGCGGCCCAGGCCTGGGCGCTGCTCGAAGGCCGCCATGGCGTGATCCCGGAGGACCTGCAGGCGGTGTTCACCGCGGTGGCCGCGCATCGCCTGAGTGTCGCCGAGCGCGCCGATGCCCAGGTGGTGGCGGCCGAGATCGTCGCCAGCGTCGCCGTGCCCTGACCATCGGCCGCCGGTGATCCGCGCGCTGCGCCGCCGCCTTCACGACTGGATCGCCACCCGGACTCCGCGCGTGCCCGGGCCGTGGCCGATCCATCGGCGCCGGGTCTACATCGTCCCGACCCGTTACGGCTACGGCTACGGCCTGCTGCTGTTCACGATGCTGCTCGGCGCGATGAACTATTCGAACAGCATGGCCTTCGCGCTGACCTTCCTGCTGGCCGGCATCGGCCTGCTGGCGATGCATGACACGCACGGCAACCTGGTCAACCTGTCGATCGCCGCCAAGGCCGTGGCGCCGGCTTTTGCCGGCGATCCGGTGCGCTTCCCGATCCGCATCGTCAACGGCAGCGCCCACCCGCGCTACGCGATCAGCCTGCACTGGCAGGATGAGGCGGCGCCGATGCAGGTCGATATCGCCGCCGTCGACGAGGCCGCCGTCGAGCTGGTCCGGCTCAGCGAGCGGCGCGGCTGGCTGCCGGCCAGCCGTTTCGCGGTGTCGACCGAATTCCCGCTCGGCCTGTTCCACGCCTGGACCTGGGTCGAGCTGGACATCGCCGCCCTGGTCTATCCGCAGCCAGCGCCGCCGGGGGCCAGCATCCCGCCGGGCGGTCACGGCGATGGCCAGCGCAGCGGTGACCAGCCCGGTCCGGAGGAATTCGTCGGCCTGCGCGGCCACCAGCCGGGCGACGCACTGCGCTCGATCGACTGGAAAGGACTGGCCCGGCAGCCGCCGCAGTCGGCACAGCCGCAGGTCAAGCAATTCGCCGAGCCGCGCGCGGGCGCGCTATGGCTGGACTGGCGGACACTGCCGCCGGGCTGGTCACCCGAACGACGGCTGGCGCAGCTGACCCGCTGGGTGCTCGACGCCGATGCGGAAGGTCGCCGCTACGGCCTTCGGCTGCCGCGGACGATTCGCGAGCCCGGCTGCGGCGAGGCCCATCGCCACGCCTGCCTCGCCGCGCTGGCGCTGTTCTGATGGCGCGCAGCGACAACCTGCCGCCGGCGCGGCTGACCCGGACCGTGCTGCTGCGCCTGCTGGCCGTGCAGGCCCTGGTGCTGGCGCCGCATCTGCCGCGCCTGCCGCTGTGGGCCGCCGGGCTGGTCGCGGTGATCCTGCTCTGGCGCACGGCCGCTGCGCTGCGCGGCTGGCCGCTGCTGCCCGGCTGGATGCGCGTGCTGCTGACCATCGGTGCGTTCGCCGGCATCTACGCGAGCTTCGGTCGGGTCAGCGGCCAGACCGCCGGCGTGGCCCTGATCACGGTGATGGCGGCACTCAAGCTGACCGAGCTGAACTCGCGCCGCGACCTGATGGTGATGGTGTTCCTGTCGTACTTCCTGCTGGTCACCCACTTCCTGTTCTCGCAGGAACTGTGGACCGCCGCCTACCTGATGCTGTCGGCGACCTTGATCACCGCGCTGCTGATCGACGCCAACCACGCCGGCGGCGTGCTGCCGGCGCGCGTCGTGACCGTCATGGCCGGCGGCATGGTGCTGCGCGCGCTGCCGCTGATGGCACTGATCTTCGTGCTGTTCCCGCGTATTCCGGGGCCGATCTGGGGACTGCCGGCCGATGCCGGTGCGGCGCGCTCGGGGCTGTCGGATTCGATGGCTCCGGGCGAGATCGCCGAACTGGTCGGTTCCGATGCGATCGCCTTCCGGGTCCGCTTCGACGGCGCGGTGCCGCCGCCGGGCGAACGCTACTGGCGCGGACCGACGTTCCTGCGCTTCGACGGCCGCAGCTGGGACGGCGGCAGCCGCGCCGGCCTCGTCGACGCGCCGGCCGCCGAACTGCGCGGCATCGGCTACCGCTACGAGCTGACCCTGGAACCGACCCGGACACCGTGGCTGTTTGCGCTCGACCTGCCGGCCCGGCTGGGACTGCCGGAAGGCGCGGTGATCAATGCCGACCACCAGCTGGTGCTGGCCCGGGGCGAAGTCCGGGAGCGACGTCGCTACCGGCTGCAGTCGCACCCGGATTACCGGCTGCAGCCGGCATTGCCGGCGCCGCTGCGCGCGCTGGCAACGGCGCTGCCGAAGGCCGCCAATCCGCGCGCGCAGGCGCTGGCGCGGCAGTGGCGCGTCGAGGCGACCAGCGATGCCGCCATCGTCGAGCGGGCGCTGCGCATGTTTCGCGAACAGCCATTTCACTACACGCTGAGCCCGCCAATGCTGGGTCGCGATCCGGTCGACGGTTTCCTGTTCGAGACCCGCCGCGGCTTCTGCGAGCACTATGCGTCGAGCTTCGCAGTGCTGATGCGCGCGGCCGGCATTCCGGCGCGCGTGGTCACTGGCTACCAGGGTGGCGAGCGCAACACGATCGGCGACTACTGGATCGTCCGCCAGAGCGACGCCCACGCCTGGACCGAGGTCTGGCTCGCCGACCGCGGCTGGCTGCGCATCGATCCGACGGCGGCGGTTGCCCCGGCGCGAGTCGAACGCGGCATCGGCAGCGCGCTCGACGACGCCGAACTGCCGGACTTCCTGAACCCGGCGCTGCGCAACGGCTATCGCTTCGACCTGCGGGCGCGCTGGGACTGGCTGAACGCGCGCTGGAACCACTGGGTGCTCGGTTACGGTCCGGAGTTGCAAAGCGAGTTCCTGCGCCGCTTCGGCATCGACGAATGGCGCGAGATGATCCTGGCGCTGACAGGTTTGCTGACCGTGCTGCTGGCCGGTTTCGGGCTGCTGCTGATCCGTCGATCGACACCCAGGCCCGTTGACGATGCCCCGAGCCGCGCCTGGCGGCGGCTGCAGCGGCGGCTGGCCCGCGCCGGGCTGCCGCAGGCAGTCCACGAAGGCCCGGCCGACTACGCGGCGCGGGTCGCCTCGGCACGCCCGGATCTCGCCGCGACCATTGCCGACGCCGCCCGCCGGTACATCGCGGTGCGCTATCTGGACGCAGACAGCGACGGCGATCTCAAGGCGTTGCGCGCTGCGATCGCCCGGGTACGGCCGTGAATCAGAGCCGGGTCCGGATCGCCCAGAGATCCGGGAACAGCGGCCGGAACAGCGTTTCCCTGAGGTAGGCCATGCCGGCCGAGCCGCCGGTGCCGAGCTTGGCACCGATGGTTCGTTCGACCATCTTGAGGTGCCGGTAGCGCCACTCCTGCAGGCCTTCGTCGAGATCGACCAGCAGTTCGCAGAGCTGCGCTGCAAGCGGATGCTGGCGGTAGACGGCGATCAGCTGATGCTGGACCGCAACATCCGCCTGGGTCGGCACGGCAGGCGAGCGCTGCAAGGCAGCTGCCGGCATGGTGAAGCCGAGCCGGTCGAGATGCGCCAGAAAGCGGTCCCAGATCGACGGTTCGATCAGCAGCGCGAACAGATCGGCGGCGGTGCTGTCCTGCGGCAGTGCGTCGAGCAGTTCCGGTCGCTTGTAGCCAAGCAGGAATTCCAGCGCCCGGAATTGCCCGCTCTGGAAGCCGCTGGAGGATTCCAGCCGCGCCCGGAAGGCGTTGAACGACAGTGGCGTCATCGTTTCCAGCACGTCGACCTGCTTGACCAGGGTCTTCAGGATGGTCAGCACGCGCTTCAAGGTTGCCGCGGCCGCCGGGGCGTCGTCACGGTCGAGCCGGCTCCGCAGGCCGCGCAATTCGTGAAGCAGTTGCTTGAACCACAGTTCGTAGACCTGGTGGATGGTGATGAACAGCAGCTCGTCGTGTTCCGGCCCCTCCGAGAGCGGTTGCTGAAGGCCGAGCAGCACATCGAGCTTCAGGTAGCGGCCATAGCTGAGTGGCCGGTCCGCGCTCATGGCTGTCCCGGTTCCCCGACACGGGACAGCAGCACCATGCCGATCACAAAAAAGCCGATCAGCGCCAGGATCGACAGCCGCGGGTTGCCGGTGCTGGCGGCGACCACGCCGACCACCAGTGGCCCGAGCACAGCCGCGAACTTGCCCAGCATGTTGTAGAAACCGAAGAACTGGCCGGCCTGAGCGGCCGGAATCAGTCGCGCGAAGTAGGACCGACTGAGGCTTTGCACCCCGCCTTGCACCAGACCGATGGCGGCCGCCATCTGGTAGAACTGCGCCTCGGTCTGCATGAAATAGCCCCAGCAACTGACCGCGATGTAGACCGACAGCGCCAGATGGATCGCGGTCCTGGTGCCGATCCGGCCGGCCAGATGGCCGAAGCCGATCGCCGCCGGAAAGCTGACGAACTGCACGATCAGCAGCGCCTTGATCAGGCTGTCCGAGGCAAAGCCCAGGTTGAGGCCGAAATCGACCGCCATCTGCGCCAGCGTGTTGACCGCGTCGATGTACAGGAAATACGCCAGCAGGAACATCCAGACCGGTCGATGCCGGGCGATCTGCCGCACCGTCGCGACGATTTCGCGCCAGCCGACCGGACGGTCGTCCGGCACCCGCGCTTCCGGCACGCGCAGGAACAGGGGCAGCGAGAAGATCAGCCACCACAGGCCGACGCTGATGAAGGCCGCCCGGGTGGCGGCCACCTTGTCGGCTAGACCGAACAGCTCCGGCTTCAGCACCATCGCCACGTTGATCAGGAACAGCAAGCCGCCGCCGAGGTAACCGAGCCCGTAGCCGAATGCCGACACTCGATCGGCTTCGTCCCGGCTGGCCACGTTGACCAGCAGCGCGTCGTTGAAGGTCAGACCGCCGAAGAAGCCGACCGAGGCCAGCGCGAACACCGCGATCGCAACTGGCCACTGCCCGGGCCCGATGAAGGCCAGCGCCAGGGTGGCGAACACGCCGATGGCGGTGAACATCGCCAGAAAGCGCTTTTTCGCCGCGAGCCGGTCAGCCAGCGCGCCGAGCCATGGCGACAGCAGCATGACCGCGAAGGCGGCGGCCGAATTGCCGAAGCCGAGGTACAGCGTGGCGTCGGTGGGCGCCAGATCCTTCGCCCAGTACTGCTTGAAGAAGATCGGGAAGAAGCCGACCAGCACCGTCGTCGCGAATGCCGAATTGGCCCAGTCATTCAAGGCCCAGGCCCGTTGCATGCGACGGCGCTGCGGGTCGGTGTTCATGCCGGCGCGGTCACAGGATGTCGAAGCCGAGCACCAGCGCGTCCTCGCGGCCGTCATGCGCGGGATAGTAGGCCTTGCGCACGCCGATCCGCTGGAAGCCGACGCTTTCATAGAGCCGCAGCGCAGCCTTGTTGGACTTGCGCACTTCCAGCAGCACGATCGACGCCTGGGCCGCGCGCGCCAGCTTCATCAGGTGGTTCAGCAGCATCAGTCCGAGCCCCTGCCGCTGCTGCGCGGGGTCGATGCACAGATTCAGCACGTGGGCCTCGTCGACCGCCATGCTCATCAGCGCATGGCCGGCGAGCATGCCGTCACCACCGACCAGAACCCAGGCGCTGTAGCCGGCCTTCAGGCAGTCCCGAAGGATGGATTCGGTCCACGGGAACTCGTAAGCCCGTCGCTCGACGACCAGCACGTCGGCCAGTTGCTGGACCGACATCGGTGCGATGGTCCAGCCGGGTTGCAATTGGGCGTTCAATGACGGGTCGGCGGCGAATGGGCGTTCCGGCGCGCGGAAGGATACCGGCAGCAGAGACCGCGCGACAGCGCCAGCCGATGAATGCTGCGCCGGGTTCGGGCTTCGAAGCCCATCGTCTGCACGGGTCGATCCCGGCAGCAGTCAGCTGGCTTCGCCGGGCCCTTCGCCCGGCCAAAGCGACTTGCCACTTTTCTTGAATATTGCAGCGATCCTTTGCTGGTGATCGGCCAGCTCTGCGGCCGTCGGCAGGATTACCTTCAGCGGCGCGCTGATGGCGGCAATCGCCAGCGCAGCGCGGTTGTTTCGTTGCACCTTCCCCGCGTCGTCGCCGGCATCGAAATCGCCGGCCAGCCCGAGTGCCCCCTGCCCGCCGGTCATCGCCAGATAGACTTCAGCAAGCAGCCGCGCGTCGAGCAACGCTCCGTGCAGCTCGCGATGCGAGTTGTCAACGCCGTAGCGCTTGCACAGAGCGTCGAGGCTGGCCCGCTGGCCCGGGTGCAACTTCTTGGCCATCGGCACGGTGTCGGTCACCCGACCGAGCTGCGCTACCCGCTCGGTCCGGCCGGCGCGCAGGAATTCGGCGTCAAGGAAACCGATGTCGAATGGCGCGTTGTGGATGATGATCTCGGCGTCGTCCAGCAAAGCGACAAGTGCATCGACGATTTGTGGAAATCGAGGCTTGTCGGCGAGGAACGCAGTCGTCAGCCCATGAACTTCAAGAGCGCCGGGATCACTGTCGCGATCGGGGTTGAGGTACCAGCGGTGTTCACCGACGACGCGCCGGCCCCGCATCTCGATGCAGCCGATCTCGATGATTCGATGATCGCGCGCGTCCAGTCCGGTGGTTTCGGTGTCGAGTACGATCTGACGGCTCATGGTCGGGAAAAATTCTGAACAGCATGGCAGGTGACCCGCCGCTGCGGGCATGATTCTTGCCGCTCCGATGCCGTTTTTTTAGGAAAGATAGTGCTTTCCGTCGCGGCAACCAGTACATTTCGGTCACAGCCAAAATGCAGACAAGTTCGTAGTTGTGAATTGCACTGTCGATTGAGCGGCTGCACTGCTGATTTTGTCTGCTTCCAAAAGTTTACCGGATCGAGAACCGCACCAATGCGTGAACGTATTGTCAGTACCAGGAACGTCGGCAATTGGCTGACGATCGTGTTCCTTGCGCTGCTGGTCGCCGCCTGCGGCGAGAATCAGCAGGGGGACGTCATCGGCCCCAATGTCGTTGCCACGTCGCCGATCAGCACGCAGACCAACGTCCCCGTCAGCACGACGGCGGTCACCGCCACGTTCAGCGAAGCGCTCGATCCGACCACGATCAACGGGACCAGCTTTCTGCTCCGCAGCAAGGTGGACGGCGCCGCGATTGCCGGTACTGTCACCTACAGCGGTGTGATCGCGACCTACACGCTGGCAGCGCCGCTGGCACCGGACACCACGTACGTCGCCACGATCACCTCGACCGTGCGTGACCTCGAGGGCAACCCGGCGCCGAACGCGTTCGTCTGGGAGTTCACGACCGGCCCGGCCCCGGACCTGACGCCACCGACGATCAATACCGTCGATCCGGTTGCAGGCACTGCCAATGTGCCCGCCAACCGCCGTGTCACCGTGACTTTCAGCGAAGCAATCGATCCCGCCTCGGTCGGCAGCACCGGCTTCACGCTGACCGCGCCCGGCGGCGTCGCCGTGGCCGGCACCATTGCAGTGTCCGGCAACACATTGACGTTCACGCCGGGTTCTGCCGGCGCGACGGCACTGCTGACGCCCAATACCCTCTACACCGGCACGATCACCACGGTGATCACCGATCTCGCTGGCAACGCGCTCGTCGAAGGTCGGGTTTTCACTTTCACCACCGGCGCGGTGCTCGATACCACGGCGCCGACGCTCGCCCTGACAGAGCCGGCGGCAGCCGAAACGAACGTCGCGGTCAACGCCACCATCTCGGCCACGTTCAGCGAGCCGATCAATGTCGCCACGCTGACGGCGACGTCGTTCGTCGTCACCGGTCCCGGCGGTGCGGCGGTGCCCGGCAGCTTCGCTTACTCGGGCAACACTGCGACATTCACACCGGCGGCGCCGCTGGCGGCTTCGACGGGTTACACGGTGACGATCACCAGTGCCGTCACCGATCTGGCCGGCAATGCGCTGACTTCCGGCGTGGTCTCGAACCCGTGGACTTTCACTACCGGCCTCGCCCCGGATGTGACCGCGCCGTTCGTGACGCTGACGTATCCGCCGAACGATGCGACCTCGATCTGCATCAATTCGGTAGTCACCGTGACGTTCAACGAGAATATCGATGTCAGGACGCTGACCAGTGACAATTTCTTCATCACGGGCCCGGATGGACAACGGCTCGACGGTTCGCTGAGCTACAACGCCACCTCGCGAATCGCGACGTTCACGCAGGCGGTGAACTTCCTGGCCAACTCCGTCTATACCGCTACCGTGACCAGCGGCATCACCGACCGAGCCGGCAATCCGCTGGTGGCGAGCGCCACGGCGAACCCCTGGACCTTCACGATCGGCGATACGACGCTGGTCTGCCAAGCCCCGGTGCCGCTTCGTTCGCTGTCGAGCTTCGCCGTGGTGGCCGGTGCGGGCCTGACCATCAGCGACGTGCCGGACCCGGATCCGACCGTGATGACCATCAACGGCGATGTCGGCCTTTCCCCGGTGTCCACCTGCGTGCGCTGCGCCGAACCATTCCTCGGCCTCAACGGCACGCTCTACCAGAATGACGCCGCTGGAGTGGCCGCGCAGGCCCAGAGCGATCTGGTTCTGGCCATCAATGACGCCCGTGGTCGCCTGCAGCGGCCCGATAGCGGCGTGCTCGACGGCCGCACACTGGCGCCGGGCGTGTACACGGCGGCGGCAATGTCGCTGTCCAGCGATGCGCTGCTGACCCTTGACGCACTCGGTGATACCAATGCCGTCTGGGTATTCCAGGTGAGCGGTAATCTGAGCTTCGGCGACCGCGCGCGACTGCAGCCGCTCCGCGGCGCGCAGGCAAAAAATGTGTTCTGGGTGGTGGACGGAAACCTGCTGGTTGGCAGGAATGCCGTCGTAGCAGGCTCGTACTTCGTCAGTGGCAACATCAATGTCGACAACGGTGCCCGGGTTCTGGGCCGCCTGCTGTCGAGCTCCGGGGCGGTATCGCTTCGCCGCAACCTCGTTGAAGTCGAATAACCCCTGGTCCGACGCCGAAAACTGCCCTACCTACGGGATACGCACATGAATTCACGCATCAAAGCCGGCTTGCTCGGCGCTTCGCTGCTCAGTATCGCCACCACGACTCACGCCCAGAACCGGCCGGAAGCCTGGACCTTGACGCCTTATGTCGGCGGCTATCTGTTCGATTCCGAGCAGGATCTCAAGAAGGCCCCGGTCTTCGGTCTGCGGGCGGGCTACAACTTCAATGCCCACCTCGGCGCCGAACTGTTCGGCAGCTATCTGCTGACCGAGTCGGATCGCAACTCGGGACCGGACGCCAATGTCGAGCGGGACGTCTATCGTTTCGGTGGCAACCTGCTGTACCACTTCCAGCCGACCAAGAAACTGGTGCCGTTCGCAGCCCTTGGTTACGGCCGCTACAACATCACGGTCCCGGACCTCAACCGGCCGAAGACCAACAAGTCGCTCGTCGAGTACGGCGGCGGCCTGAAGTACTTCGTGTCCGATGATTTCGCGCTGCGCGCCGACATCCGTCACGCCATCGGCTTCAGCCCGTCGATCGACAACGTCGAGTACACCTTCGGCGTGACCTGGCAGATTGCCGGCGTTCGTCCGGTACCGCCGCCGATCACCAAGATCGCCGAAGCCGAGCCGGTCGTATGCGCGGCCTGTGTGGTGCCGCCGCGTATCGACAGCGACGGCGACGGCGTCGAGGATGCGCTCGACAAGTGCCCGAACACGCCGAAGGGCCTGAAGGTCGACTCCGATGGCTGCGTGATCACCCAGACGATCGTTCTTCGCGCGATCAACTTCATCTACGACACCGCCACGCTGACCGAGCCGTCGAAGGCGTCGATCGATGAGGTGTACGCGGTATTCCAGTCGCAGCCAAACCTCAAGCTCGAAGTCGGAGGTCATACCGATTCCAAGGGCAGTGATGCCTATAACCTCAAGCTGTCGCAGCGTCGCGCCGACGCGGTCAAGGCCTATCTGCTCAGCAAGGGCGCTGCAGCGGGCAACATCTCGGCGAAGGGCTTCGGCGAATCGCGTCCGATCAGCAGCAATGACTCACCGGAAGGCCGCGCCGACAATCGTCGCGTCGAGTTCCGGCTCGTCGGCGATACCGAGTACCTGAAGGTTTACAACGAGGAATCGTCCCGCGAATCGAAGAAGGCCGCGCTCGAGGCCGGCGAGAAGCGGCGCAAGTAAGCAAGCGTTATTGAAAAGCCGGGACAGCGTGTCTCGACGCTGTCCCGGCTTTTCTTTTGGGCATCTCAGCGGGCTGTCGCCTGGGCTGCTTCCAGGCCTTGGTTGGCCAGCCGGTCGGCGTTCTCGTTACCGGGATCGCCGGCGTGGCCCTTGACCCATTTCCAGTCGACCTGGTGGCGTGCGGCGGCGGTGTCGAGCCGCTCCCAGAGATCCTGGTTCTTGACCGGCTTCTTGTCGGCGGTTTTCCAGCCGCGCTTCTTCCAGCCAGGCAGCCATTCGGTCAGGCCCTGCAGCACGTACTTGGAGTCCGTGTGCAGGGTGACGACGCAGGGTTCGCGCAGCGATTCGAGTGCGGAGATCGCCGCCATCAACTCCATGCGATTGTTGGTGGTCGGTGCCTCGCCGCCGCTGAACTCCTTGCGGTGATGGCCGTACTGCAGGAAAACGCCCCAGCCACCGGGACCCGGGTTGCCGCGGCAGGCGCCGTCGGTATACGCGATGACAGCTTTCATTCAGCGGGCGAGTTCAGGTCCGGATCGACGACGGAAGCATTGTTGGCAGCAGTGCCGAGAGCACGGCCCACCAGCGGCCGCACCGATGCCCGGGCGACCTTCCCGACCATGGTCATCGGGATGACGCGTTTGCGCGCCACCAGCAGGTAGGCCTCCATCCACGGCTTGACCAGACTGCCGAGGTTGAATGGATCGCCGGCCGTGCTCGGTGCGGCCCACGGAAAACCGACGCCGAAGCGGCGCAGTTCGGTGACTTCGAAATCCAGCAGTTCCAGCCAGTCGCCGATCCGGCCGGTGCCATGGAAACGCGCACCGGATGGAAAAGCGCGGGAACCCAGCCCCAGCATCCGGCGCAGCCCCCAGAGACTCCAGGGATTGAAGCCGAGAATCATCAGCCGGCCGCGATCGGTCAGCACCCGATCCACTTCGCGCAGAAGGTTGTGCGGCGCCGGCGAGAACTCGAGGGTGTGGGGCAGCAGCACGGCGTCGACGCTGGCATCGAGAATCGGCAGCGATTCAGGCTGAATCACCGCCTGGGTACCGCCGGCGCTATCGATGAAACTGCCGATCACGGCGCGATGCAGCATGTCGGCGGAGGCCAGCAGCCGCTGACCGCCCCAGTTGCCGATCTGCAGGCAATGTCGACCGAAAAGATTGGGCAGCACCCGCGCCAGTTCGCTCTCCTCGATCGCCAGCAGGCGTTTTCCGCGCGGGCTGGCGAGCCAGGTATTCAGGGCCTGGCGATTGAATGGCTGACCGCCACTGGCTGCAAGTCGGCTGGGCATGGTTGACGCACCGGACGGGCGTGGACAGGATGCACGGATGATAACCGTCACCGCTCTCCCCGCGTTCTCCGACAATTACCTCTGGCTGCTGGAACGCGACGGCCATGCTGCCGTCGTCGACCCGGGCGATGCCGCGGTCGTTCAAGCTGCCCTCGATGCCCGACAGCTGAAGCTGGCGGCGATCCTGATCACCCATCATCACCCCGATCATGTCGGCGGACTCGTCACGCTGGCCGCAGCCACTGGCGCTGCGGTGTATGGCCCGCGCGCCGAGCAGGCCCGGATCAAGGGTCTGGATGGGCTGGTCGACGACGGTGATGCGGTGACCCTTGATCGTCTCGGTGTGCGCCTGGACGTGCTCGCCGTGCCGGGCCACACGCTGGGTCACGTTGCCTATTTCGAGCCGCGACAACGCCTGCTGTTCTGTGGTGACACGCTGTTCATCGGCGGGTGCGGCCGGCTGTTCGAAGGCAGCGCCGAGCAGATGCATGGCTCGCTGGCGCGATTGGCGGCACTGCCCGATGACACGGCGGTGTACTGCGCTCACGAGTACACGCTGTCGAACTACGACTTCGCGACCACCGTCGAGCCGGAGAATCGGCTGTTGGCCGAGGAGTTCCGCCGCCTGCAAGGGCTGCGCGCCGAAGGCCGCGCGACCGTTCCTGGCAGCCTCGCACGCGAACGCGCGCTGAACCCGTTCCTGCGCAGTGCCGAACCGGCGCTGGTGGCTGCCGTCCGGCGTCACGAGGGGCATGACATCGCCGACCCGGTGGAAGTCTTCGCCGCCCTGCGCCGCTGGAAGGATGGACACCAACCGCGCATCCGCTGAATGCGCCATCTGTTTCCGTGCTCTGCGAGCCTTTTGCTAGACTCGCAGCCCGTTTCCGATGCCCCAGACCGATAATCCACATGGCCTTTCGTTCATCGAACCGCGCACTGTGGTGCGCGCTGTTCGCGTGCCTGCCGCTGGCATGCGGAGCCGCTGCCAACGACGACGAGATGTTGTCGATCGACCAGGAACTTCAGGCGCTGAAGGCCGAGGTTCTCGACGTCAACCAGGGCGCGCTGCGGACTGAGGCGGCGTTCCAGTTCCCGGATGAGACCCGCGTCTCGATCTATGTCGGCGTGCAGGCGCCGGGCCTGCTGGTCGAGGACGTCGTGATCACCGTCGATGACAAAGCGCCGACGGTCCGCAAGTTCGACGTCATCGAATCAATCGCGCTGCAGCGGCGCGGCCTCTATCGCGCGCTGCGCCTGAACACGGCGCCGGGCAGCCATCGGATCCGCGTCGAGTTCAGCGGCCGCTATGCCGATGCCAAGCCCGGTGCGCCGGCAATGCGCAGCCGTTACGAAGGGGTGTTCGAGAAGACCGTGCAGCCCAGCGACCTTGAAGTGCTGATCAACATCGCGGCCTATGGCAAGCCGGCAACCATCCGCCTGCGTGACTGGAGACCGAATTCGTGACGCGCGCTACCGTGCTCCGCCAATGGGCCCTCGCCGCCGCGGTCGCGATTGCCCTTCCGGCAGCCGCCATCGATCGCTATGTGCCGGGTGGCGAGTCCGACCCTCGGGTCCGTTCGGCAGACTTCCTGATCGGCGATCAGCGCTATTTCTCGGCTGCCACCGAATTGCTGCAGGTGCTTGCCGACAAGCCGGCGCAGCGTCTGTCGCCGATCTTCTACCGTCGACTGGCCGACGCCACGCTGAATTTCGGCATCACCCAGCGTGCGGAAACCATTTACCGCGAGCTGGCGATCGATCGCAGCAATGCGCTGTCGGTCGCCCGCGCCCGCATCCGGGTCGCGGAATACCTGTACCGGCGCGGCAGCCTGCGGCAGGCCATCGCCGATCTCGAAGCGGTCCGGCCGGGCCTGCCGAAGGAAGCGACCCTGGAGTGGCAGGACCTGCTCGGCCGCGCGCTGATTGCCCAGGGACGCTACGGCGAAGCGGTGTCGGTGCTCACCGAGATCAAGGATGCCGGCCAGCAGAAGGCCTTCACGCGCTACAACCTCGGCATCGCGCTGGTCAAGGATGGCCGGGTCGGACAGGGTGTCAACGTGCTCGACCGGGTCGGCCAGATCGATGCCACCGACAACGACGAACTGGCGCTGCGCGACAAGGCGAACCTGGTGCTCGGCTACCACTTCCTGCGCCAGCAACAGGCCGGGACCGCAATCAGCGTGTTCCAGCGGATTCGCAGCGAAGGTCCATTCTCGAACCGGGCCCTGCTCGGACTCGGCTGGTCCTATCTCGCACCGCAGGGCAACAAGCAGAAGAAATTCGCCGTCGGCGACGAAGGGGTGTCGCGCGCCTTCCAGTCGCTGTCGACCATCGGCGTTCTGCTGCGCCCGGGCTTCCTCGACGACGACATCTACAAGCGCGCCGGTCTCAGCGCGTTCCGGCTGAGCAAGGCATCCGCCGATGAGGAAGAGGCGCTGAAGCGGGCGCTGGTTCCCTGGCTGGAGCTGGTCGGCCGCGACCCGATCGACCCCGCCGTCCAGGAGGGCTTGCTGGCCATTCCGTACACGCTCGATCGGCTCGGTGCGCACATCCAGTCGCAGCAGTTCTACGAGCAGGCGATCGCTGCGCTGGAAGCGGCGCGCAAGCGGATCGACGAGTCGAGCTACTACGTCAAAAGCGGTCGCATGATCGCGACCATGGTGCGCCGCACGTTCAATGCCGAATCCGGCTGGGCCTGGGAACTGAAGGACCTTCCGGATGCGGAAGAAACCTACTACTTGCAGAACCTGATCGCCGGCAACCGCTTCCAGGAACAGCTGAAGAACTATCGCGACTCGCTGCTGCTCAAGCGCACGCTCGAATCCTGGGCGACGCGCGCCGACGAGCTGCAGGCGTCGTGGCTGGCACGTCAGCATCCGGATGTCTCCGCGGACGTGCTGCTTGCACGACGGCTGGCGCGGGCGCCCGAGACCTCGGCCGCCGCGCCGGTCGTGCCGACGCCTGCGGTCGCCCTGCGCAGCAGCGACGCGCTGAGTGCCGACGGTCGCGGTGCGGCGCCAATCGCCTCGGGTGCCGAGCCGCCGGTGCCGCTGCAGACTGCGGCTGCGCCGGCAGCCACCGCCTTTGTCGGAACCTACGAAAAGCTTGATGCGCTGAAGTCGCGCGTGGCCGTGCTGCTGCCGCAGGCCAAGGCCGTCAACGAACGACAGTCGCGGCTGATCGAAAAGCTGGCGCAGGACAACCTGGCCGAGCAGCGGCGGGTCACCGAGAAGTATCTGATCGAGGCGCGCTTCGCGCTGGCGCGGATCTACGACAAGCAACTGAAAGGAGAACTCCAGTGACGCGCCCGACCCTGCGCCGGACCTTTGCAGTCGGCGCGCCGCTGGCTGCGTCGGTCGCCGCGTTGTTCCTTGCCAGCTGCGCGTCTCCGGCGTCGAAGAACGCGGCACCGCCGATCCGCACGATCACCCGCCAACCGGCGCCGAGCCAGGCGCAGCTGCCGATCGTCCGTTCCGAGCCGGTGGCACCGGATCCCGACCGTGCCCTTCAGAACTATCGCGAGCTGCTGAAACTGGCGCCGGATGACGATACCCGCAACGAAGCGCTGCGCCGGCAGGCGGATCTGCAGATCCAGGTCGAGGATGCCAAGGGCAACACCGATCCGGCGGTGATCAACCGGTCGATCCAGACCTACAACCAGCTGCTGTCGCAGCGCCCGGGCGCGCCGGACAACGATCGCGTCCTGTACCAGCTGTCCCGCGGTTACCAGAACGTCGGGCAGACCGAACAGGCGATTGCCACGCTTCGCCGCCTGGCCAACGAATACCCGAAGTCGAGCCTGATCGGCGATGCCCGGTTCCGCCGTGCCGAACTGCTCTACAACCTCGGCCGCTATGGTGATGCGGAAGCCGACTACGAGTTCGTGCTCGGGCTTGGCAAGGGCGCCAGCTTCTACGAATCGGCGCAGTACAAGTACGGCTGGTCGCTATTCAAGCAGACCAAGTACGACCAGTGCCTGCCGGTGTTCTTCACGATCCTCGATCGGGAACTGCCGGCCGGCGAACTGGAAGATCCGGATGCCGCCCTCGCCGCCGTGCCGAAGGAAAAATCCGATCTGGCGTCGTCGAGCCTGCGCGTGTCGAGCCTGTCGTTCGCCGCCCTCGGTGGCGGCAGCTCGATCAACGCCTATTTCAAGAAGTCCGGCAGCGAGCCGCGCTTCTACCCGCTGGTCTACAACGCGCTCGGCGACCTGTTCGTCGAGAAGCGCCGGTTCAGCGATGCCGCGTTGACCTACAGCGCCTTCATCGAGCGCTACCCGACGCATCCGAGCGCCCCGAAGTTCCAGATGGGCGTCATCAATGCCTACGACCAGGGTGGCTTCAACGACTTCGTCGTTCGCGAGAAGGAGCGTTACGTCACCGCGTACGAAATCTCGTCGAGCTACTGGTCCGGCCGCGCACCGACGCCGGAGGTGCTGACCGAGTTGCGCAAGAGCATGGAAGACCTCGGCCGTCATTATCAGGCGATGGCCCAGGCCGGCAGCGCGCCGGGCAACGCCCCGAATTTCGTCAAGGCCGCGGGCTGGTACAAGAAGATCCTCGACAACTTCCCGAACGATCCGAAGATCGCCGAGGTCAACCTGCTGTACGCCGACTCGCTGTATGACGGCGGGCGCACGGCGGACGCCGCCGAGCAGTACCTGAAGACCGCTTACGGCTACGGCAATCATGGCAAGGCCCAGGAAGCCGCTTACGCCGCGGTCCAGGCCTGGCAGCGCCTGGCCAAGGAAGTGGCCGCCGCCGAGCGCCCCGGCGCCTTGCGCAGGTCGATCGATGCCAGCCTGAAGCTGGCCGACACCTTCAACGATCACCCGCAGTGGTCGGTGGCGGTGACCCGCGCCGCCCAGGATCTCTACGAGATCAAGGCCACCGACGAAGCGGTGGCGGTCGCCGAACGGCTGATCGCGCGTACGCCGCCGGCGACGGCCGAGCAGCGCAAGATCGCGTTCGGCGTCGTCGCCGACGCCCGCTTTGCGCAGGCCCGGTATCCGGAAGCCGAGGCCGCGTACGGACGCTTGCTGGCGCTGCTGCCCGCCAATGCCACCGAACGCAAGCTGGTGGTCGAGCAGCTCGCGGCCTCGATCTACAAGCAGGGCGAAGCGGCACGCGATGGTGGCAATCTGCGCGCCGCCGCCGAGGCCTTCCTGCGCGTCGGTGCGACGGTGCCCGATGCCAGCATCCGTCCGAACGCCGATTTCGACGCGGCCAGCGCCTACCTGGCGCTCGAAGACTGGCCGAAGGCGACGGCGACCCTGGAAGGCTTCCGCAGCCGCTACCCGAACAATGCCCTGGTCGGCGACGTCGACAAGCAGCTGGCGGCGGCTTACCAGAAGGACGGCAAGCCGGCCGAAGCGGCTGGCGCCTTGCAGCGGATTGCCACCCGTCCCGGCGAACCGGCCGACACCCGTCGCGAATCGGCCTGGCTGGCGGCAACGCTGTACGACGAAGCCAAGCAGAAGCCGCAAGCGGCCAAGGCCTACGAGTTCTACATCGTCAACTTCCCGCAGCCGATCGAACGCGGTCTGGTCGGTCGTCGCCGGCTCGCCGACTACTCGCTCGAGACCCGCGATCGCGGTCGCTACCTGTACTGGCTGCGCGAGCTGGTCAAGACCGACGAGACCGCCGGCGCCTTGCGGACCGACGCCAGCAAGCTGGCCGGTGCCCAGGCGGCGCTGGAGCTGGGCCTTGCCGCCGCGCAGGACGCCCGCGCCATCCGCCTGACCCTGCCGGTCGAGAAAAGCCTGCCGGCGCGCAAGGGCGCCACCGAAGTCGCCGTTCAGGCGCTCAACCGTGCGGCCGCCTACGGCTTCGCCGACACCACGACAGCCGCCACCTTCGAACTCGGCGTGGTCTACCGCGATTTCAGCCGCGCGCTGATCGACTCCGAACGGCCGAAGGGCCTGAAGCCGGAAGAACTGGAACAGTACAACCTGCTGATCGAGGAACAGGCCGATCCGTTCGACCAGAAGGCGATCGAGGCGCACGAGGTCAATCTCAAGCGCGTCAAGCAGGATCTCTGGAACAAGTCGATCGCCGCCAGCGCCAAGGCGCTGGGCGAACTGGCGCCGGCCAAGTACGGCAAGCGCGAAACCCGCGAGGACAGCTATGAATCATTGCGTTGAAATGGCGCCGCTGACGCAACGGCAGGCGATGTCGGGACGCTGGCTGCTGCCGCTGCTCGCGGTGGCGCTGGTCGCCGGCTGCTCGGGTACCGGCCGCAAGCCGGCAGCGCCGGCTGCGCCGACTGTCAACGCCGCCGAAGCAGGTGCCGACGCGTCGGCTCCGGCCCGCGCCGACAAGGGTGACCCGGACGCCCGCTTCGCTGCTGCGTTGAAGCTTCTCAAGGACCGCCAGCTCAAGGAAGCACGCGAGGCCTTCTTCGAGCTCGCCAAGGATTTTCCCCAGCATTCAGGGCCTTACACCGATCTCGCGATCATCCAGTATCAGTCCAAGCAGCCCTCGCTGGCAGTCGCCAATTTCGAGAAGGCCGCGCGGCTGAATCCGGAAAATGCCGTGGCCTGGAACTGGCTCGGCACCATTGCCCGCGAGAACCGCGATTACGCCAAGGCCGAAGCGGCGTATACCAAGGCGCTGGAGATCAAGCCGGACTATGCGGCAGCGCACCTCAATCTGGCCGTGCTGCACGATCTCTACACGCGCCGGCCGGCTGACGCGCTGAGCCACTATCGGGAATACCAACGACTGTCCGGCGGCGACAGGCTGATCGTCACCGCGTGGATCAAGGAACTCGAAGCCCAGGTGCCGTCGGCGACGCCGGCCGCCGCCTCAGCCGCCACTGGAGCAACGCCATGACCCTGGTTCCCCGTCGTTCCCGTTCGGCGCTGCTGCTGGCGCTGGCGGCTGGCTGGTCGCTGGAAGCCGCAGCGCAGCTGCCGGCCGCCCCGCAGGTGGTGCTCGATTCGAAGCCGGCGACGCAGCAGCAAACGCAGCCCGTGCCGTCCGCTGCGCCGTCTTCATCGGCGCCGGCGATCACGCTGCAGTCCAGCCCGGGCGCCGCGGCTCCGGCACCGGCGGCTTCGCCGGCACCGGTGATCCGGCCGGCGGCGGGACCTTCGCTGCCGTCGACCACGGTGACCATCCAGAGCAATCCGAACGCACCCGCGCCTGCCGCTGCCGCCGCGCCAGTCGCTTTGCCGGCACCAGTAGCGGTCCCGAAGGCGTCATCTGCGGAGCCGCAGCCGGTCGTCACCACGGCGACGCCGGACGGTATCGGAACGACGATATTCGGCGAGCAGGAAGCCCCGATCGGTCTGTACATCACTCCGTGGAAGGATGACTATGCCGAGCGCGGTCTCGACCGCCCGGCGCGTCTCCTCGACGAGGCGATGGAGCCCATCGACCCGGCGACCTTCCGGCGCCAGATCGAGTACTACGAAACGATCACCGAGTTCCGCCGCAAGCAGCGCGGCGAAGCGAAGTAAGCACACCCCACCGGCCCCGCCACGACGGCGCCTTTTCAGTCACGCAACCGCAAATCGAGGAAACATCATGGAGTTCTTTTCCACCGTCATCCGCTTCTTCCAGGCCGGCGGTGAATTCATGTACCCGATCCTCATCGTCGGCGTCCTCGGCCTGGCGATCACCATCGAGCGCGTCCTGTACCTGCGCCGTGCCCAGACCGAGAACCGCGAGGTGTGGTCGAAGCTGATGCCGCTGGTCAACGAGGGCCGCCACGACGAGGCCGAGAAGGTCGCTTCGCTGTCGTCCACCGCCATCGGTCGCGTGCTCGGCTACGGCATCGCCCGCTCGCGCGGCGCGTCCGGCCGTGACGAAGTCGAACTGGCGATGGAAGAAAGCCTGATGGAAGTGACGCCGCAGCTCGAGCGCCGCACCCACTACCTCGCCACGTTCGCCAACGTCGCCACGCTGTTCGGCCTGCTCGGCACCGTCATCGGCCTGATCCAGGGCTTCACCGCCGTGTCCGGCGTCAACCCGGCGCAGAAGCAGGATCAGCTGTCGCAGGCGGTCGCCGTGGCGATGAACTGCACCGCGTTCGGCCTGATGACCGCGATCCCGCTGCTGCTGGTCCATGCCTGGCTGGTCACCAAGACCGACGAGCTGGTCGACAGCCTGGAAATCGCCTCGGTCAAGTTCCTCAACAGCCTCGGCTTCAAGAAGTAATCACCGGCGGCACCACGGGGACACGCAACCGATGATGCAGGGCATTTCCCGCGAAACCCGGCGCGCGCTGCGCCGGGTCCGGCGCAAGCGCAGCACGGAACTCAATCTGGTGTCGATGATCGACATCCTGACCGTGCTGATGTTCTTCCTGCTGGTGAACTCGATCGGCGTGTCGATACTCGGCATCAATCTGCCGAACGACAGCACCAGTGCTGCCGAACCGCCGCCGCACAATCTCGCCGTGCTGATCCGCGCCGGCGATCTGTCGCTGACCGACAACGGCTTCATCGTGAAGTCGCTGCCGTCGGTCAACGGCGCCTACGACTACACGGCGCTGGCGGTGCTGATGAAGGAGACCAAGGCGCGTCTGCCGACCGAGTCGAAGATCACCCTGCTGTCCGAGCCGGGCGTCGCCTATGAAGTATTGGTTTCGGTGATGGATGCCGTGCGCGTCGACCTGACTTCCGTCGGTCCGGACACCGTCGAACTGTTTCCGCTGATCTCGCTCGGTGACGCGCCGGCGCCGGGAGCCAAACCATGAGCCTGCGCAACAAGGCCATCCGCAAGCGCATCCTGCGCCGTGCCGGTCGCGACGAGCCCGGTGCCATCGGCCTGAACCTGGTGCCGATGATCGACATCTTCACGTCGCTGCTGATCTTCCTGATGCTGACCTCGACGACGGTGCAGACGCTGCGTACGCCGAAGGCGCTGACGCTGCCGCTGTCGGCCTCGGCGCAGCCGCCCAATGACACGCCGGTGCTGACCGTGTCGTCCGAGAACATCACCCTGCAAGGGGACATCGTGATGACCCTCCAGCAGGCGCAGGCCGAGACCGGCGCCGTGCTCGCCGACCTGAAGGCACGATTGCTGCTTGCTCCCCTGGTCACCGTCCAGGGCGACGACAGCGGCAACCTGACCCGAGGCGAGATCAACATCGTCGCTGATCGCGCCATTCCCTATGCCCTGCTGAAAAAGATCATGGCCACCTGTGGCGATGCCAAGTTCGCACGCATCTCGCTGTCGGTGAACCGTCGTTCGATGGTCGGCGCCGGAGCCACGCCATGACCGCCTCGACGATGTCACGCGTGATCCGCTGGGAATCCTGGCAGCTCAGCGCCGAGGCCGACCGCCGTTTCCGGCGCATCGCGACCTCGACCTTCGTTCCGGCCGTCGTGCTGATCATCGCGTCGCGTCTCTGGCAGGAACCGCCGCCGGTGGCGCTCGAAAAATTCGACAACTCGCAGTACGTCGAACTGCTGCCGGAGGTCAAGCCGCCACCGCCGCCACCGGCCGAGAAGGTCGTCGAGAAGCCGCGCGAGGAGCCGAAGCCGGTCAAGCCGGTCGAGAAGCCGAAGGTGCAGCCCGTCGAGAAGCCGCCGACGCCGGTCAAGCCGGAGCCGACGGCCCGCGAAGTCGCGGCCAAGACCGGCATCATGGCGCTGGCCAACCAGCTCAGCGATCTCGCCGACCAGGACATCGCGCCCAGCGACCAGCCGCTGAGCACGGCGACCATCACCTCGAAGAGCGGCATCGGCACTTCCGCGGCGGCGATCGCGGCGACCGCATCGACCAACAGCGGCGGTATCGGTCGCGCTCGTGGCGATGTCACATCGACCCAGTCCGGCGCGGGTGTCGGCAATCGCTCGACCGGCAAGGTGAGCAGTTCGCTCGGTACCGGGACCGTGGCTCCGAAGGGCGGCGTGCCGGGGCCGGAAGGCGGCCGCACGCCAAGCGAAGTGCAGGCCGTGTTCAATCGCAACCAGGGCCCGTTCTACGCCATCTTCAACCGCGCGGCGCGCGACAACGCCAGCATCGGCGCCGGCAAGATCGTGGTCCGTCTGACGATCGCGGCGAACGGCGCGGTGACTGCGTGCACCCTGGTGTCGAGCAGCTACGGCGATGCCGACTTCGAGCGCAAGGTGGTCGAACGGGTCAAGCTGATCAATTTCGGACCCAAGAACGGCCCGCCGTTCACCATGGATTATCCGATCCAGTTCATCCCCCAGTAGTACCTCCTTCCCCAATAACGACAGGCAAAAAGCCATGGGATTTCTTCAGGGTAAAAAGGCGCTGATCACCGGCGTCGCCAGCGAACGTTCGATTGCCACCGGCATCGCCGAGGCGATGAAGCGCGAAGGCGCGGAACTGGCCTTCACCTATCAGGGCGACAAGCTCAAGAGCAGAGTCGAGGAGTTTGCCCACGAGCAGGGTTCGAGCATCGTCCTGCCGCTCGACGTCACCCGTGACGCCGAGATCGACGCGGTGTTCACGCAGATCAAGGACAGCTGGGGCGGCATCGACATCGTCGTCCACTCGATCGGCTTCGCGCCGCGCGAGCTGCTGATGGGCGGCTATCTGGAGTCGGTGACCCGCGAAGGCTTCGCCCTCGCCCACGACATCAGCGCCTATTCATTCGCCGCGCTCGGCAAGGCGGCACGGCCATTGATGCAGGGCCGCAACGGCAGCCTGGTGACCTTGAGCTATCTCGGTGCCGAGCGCGCCGTGCCGATGTACAACGTCATGGGCCCGGCCAAGGCCAGCCTCGAGGCGAATGTCCGCTACATGGCCGCCGAACTGGGTCCGGAAGGCATTCGCGTCAACGGCATCTCCGCCGGCCCGATCAAGACGCTGGCTGCGGCCGGCATCAAGGGTTTCCGCAGCATGCTGTCGAACGCCGAGAAGGTGTCGGCGCTGAAGCGCAACGTGTCGATCGACGAAGTCGGCAATACCGCGGCCTTCCTGTCGTCCGACCTGGCCTCCGGCATCACCGGCCAGATCGTCTATGTCGACGCCGGCTTCAACATCATCGGCTTCGCCGTCGACGGCCCCGCCTGATCGCGGCGCGATGACGCGCGGCTCCGGCCTGGCGGCGAAGTGCCGCGGCAGCCTGGAGCAGCGCCGACGCGGGCCTCGGCCGCAGGGCGATGCGGAATCTGGTCAACTTGCCGGCATTCCCGAATTCCCTTTCGCCTTTCTCCGCCCACTGCCATGCCTGATGACGTTCGCACCTCGCCGGTGCTCGACCTCACCCGCGCGCTGATCGCGCGCCGTTCGCTGACCCCCGATGACGCCGGCTGCTGCCAGCTGATCGCGGATCGCCTCGCCGCGCTCGGCTTCGGCATCGAATGGATCAACGCCGAAGGCATCACCAACCTCTGGGCGACTTATGGCAGCGGCGGGCCGCTGCTGGTGCTCGCCGGACATACCGACGTGGTGCCGCCCGGACCGAGCAGCGCCTGGGCGAGCGACCCCTTCGTGCCTGAAATCCGCGACGGCGTGCTCTACGGCCGTGGCGCGGCCGACATGAAGAGCGGCCTGGCGGCGATGGTCTGTGCCGTCGAACGTCTGCTGGCGCAGCGCCGGCCCGGCGGCGGCATCGCCTTCCTGATCACCAGCGACGAGGAAGGCGTCGCCCTGCACGGCACCCGGCATGTCGTCGAAGTGCTGAAGGCGCGCGGCATCAAACCGGACTACGCCATCGTCGGTGAAGCCACCGGCGACCAGCGGTTCGGCGATCGCATCACCATCGGCCGGCGCGGCTCGCTCGGCTGCAACCTGAAGATCTCCGGCAG
>PNMW01000024.1 GCA_013823855.1 Lysobacteraceae bacterium
GGACGCTGCGGTTGCAATCACGATCGGTGGGCCATCGGCGGCAATCGTCACGACGACACCGGGGCAGAACGGACTCGCAACATTTCCCGGCACCACCGGGAGGTTGGCAACCGTCCGCGTCACCGGAAACACCATCGGCTTCGTTGCGCTGACGCTGTTGCATCCGGATGGAACGACCGTGCTTGCCACTTACTCAAGCGCCGCCAATTCGTTCTCAATGCCCGCTGTGACCTTGCCGGCGACCGGCACTTACACCGTGCAGACCAACCCGAGTGGAACGGCGTTCGGGACCCTCAACATCTCGGTGACCAGCCCATGAAATCGCCGGCCTCGAAGGACGTTGTGCGTGGAATCGGGAAGAGACGCATGAAAGGTAGCCACGCGTTCTCCGTTCCAGTCTTTGCGGCACTGCTGGCAGGGTTCGCTTTACTGATGAGCTGGGCGGGAACTGGCAACGCCGAGCCCTCGGGCTCTGCCGCTTCGGTCCCAGCCGGTCCCGACGGCCAGAGCGTCACCTTGCTGTCCGATGGCAGCCGGCTGCTGATCGGCGGCCGAACGGTGAGTGGAACCAACGGCGGAGCCTGGCTGCTGGCACCCGGCAACGGCGCACCCATACCGCTCGGTTCATCGCTCGGCACGCCGAGGCGTTGGCATACGGCAACCGTGCTCCCCGACGGCAAGGTGCTGATTCTCGGCGGCCTCGACAGCGCCGGCAGGGCGCTCGGCGCAGCGGAGTTGTTCGATCCCGACACCCAGGCGTTTTCCGCGATCGGCGGCGTCAACTTCCGGCCCCGCTCGCACCATACGGCGACCTTGCTGACCAGTGGCGAGGTCTTCATCGTCGGTGGCGACGAAGATGCTGCACCGGAGATCTGGGATCCCCGTACGGCCGTTGTTCGCACTTCGGCCGATGCGCTCCATGGCCCGCGTGCCGACCATGACGCCGTCTTGCTCGCAGCGGACCCCGTGCTGATCTCCGGCGGCCATGATTCCACCGGTCGTCCGGTGACGTTCTCCGAGTTGTACCGGCCGCAGCAGGATCGGTTCCAGCTGGCGGAGCCGGCCCCGGGCACTTCGGCCGGAACTTCGATTGAAACCTTGATCCGGGGGACGAGCGTGGCAGCCTCCCCGCCAGCGCTCGCCGCAACGGTACCCGCCGACAGAAGCACGGGCGTTGCCATCGATGCGGTACCCGTCCTTCGCTTCACCCGCCCGCTGAACGTGCGCACGCTCACCGCTGATACCGTCAGCCTGTCCGGCCCGCAAGGGATCGTCCGGGCCAGGATCGTGGCCGCGGAAGCCGGCAGGCTGGTGTTCGTCCATCCAGCGCTTCAGCTCACTCCGGACGCCAGTTACACCTTGTTCGTCCGCGGCGCCGCCGATATTGACGGACAGAAACTGCCGTTCACGGCGATCGGCTTCCGGACCGCGCCCCTGGCGGCGCCAGTCGAGCGAAGCGCAGTACCCGCGCCATCAACCGCCGTCGATCCGCCGCCGACGGCAGCCGGTCTGCGGCTCAACGCCTGGCGGCCCGGCCGGCATCAGCTGCAGTCCGAATGGGTGATCGAAGAGGCACCGACGGTCGAGACCGCCGCAGCGCTCATGGCTGCTGCGGGCGTCACCGCGCTGTCGGGGCGCGTTCTGCTTCAGAACGGAACCGCGCTTCCCGGAGTTGCGGTGTCGATCGGTGCCATCAAGACGCAAACCGATGCCCTGGGACGATTCCTGCTGGCAGGTATTGCCGCAGGGCACGCCGAACTGGTCGTCAACGGACGCACTGCGAACGCCAGCGGTGTCGTCTTCGGGCAGTTCGTGATCGGTGTCGACGTCAGGCGCGCGGAAACGACGGTGCTGGATCACACGATCTGGATGCCGGTCATCGATGATGCCAATGCCGTCGACATCCCCTCGCCGACGACGACCGAGGTGGTCATCACTAGCCCACGCATTCCGGGGCTCGAGTTGCGCATTCCCAAAGGCACGGTGATCCGCGAACGCGATGGCCGCATCGTCACCCGCGTCGGCATCACCGCGGTTCCGACCAACCGGGCGCCGTTCCCGACGCCGGGGTTCGACACCTATTTCACGATCCAGCCGGGCGGCGCCTATCTGGTTTCGTCTCGCGCCCCGCAACGGCCGCAAGGCGCAACACTCATCTATCCCAACCTGCGGCGGTATGCGCCGGACATGCAGTTCGATTTCCTGCAGTACGACCCTGCCGGCGCGGGATGGCTGGCCTACGGCAGTGGTTCGGTAGACCGCGCCAAAGGCCGCGTCATTCCCGACGACCGGGCCTCGATCTACCAGTTCATGGGTTCGAGCTTCGTGCCGGGAACAGGCGCGCCGCCCACCGACGGACCCTCGGACGGCGGATGTCCAGGCGGTGGGGGCAGCGGCGGCGGCGGGCTCGGCGCGGATGCCTGCCCGCCATCGAAGAATGCCCCATCCGGCGGCAGCTCCTGCGGCGAAGCGGGTGATCCGGTGGATTGCGCGACGGGCCTGTTCATCCACCGCAAGACCGATCTCATCCTGGACGATGTGATTCCGATCCGCTTCACGAGGACCTACCACAGCTCCGATACCGTCTCCCGAAACTTCGGCCGCGGCTTCAGCCACAACTACAACCTGCATCTCTATTCGCCGAACGGAGCCAATTCGACGACGCTCACCTTGGTCCAGCCGGACGGCGCGCGTGTGCTCTTCGATCGCACGTCGACGTCCCCGGCGACCGGTTACGCCAATGCGACCTTCATCAACAATGGGACACCCAGCATCTTCCGCGGCGGGCGGATCGTGCTGGACGATGCCCATCTGGTACTCACCTTGAGGAACCAGGAGGTCTACAGATTCCAGGTGGGCGCCTTGCCGCATACCCTTGCCTTGCGCGAGTACAGCGACCGGAATGGCAACCTGCTGCGGGTCGTTCCGGCGGGTGGTTCAAATCCCCCGATCCGCTCGATCGTCTCGCCGAATGGACGCTCGCTGACCTTCACCTACGCGGAAGGCTCGACGACGCGAATCACGCGAGTGACGGACGATACGGGCCGATTCATCCAGTACGACTACGATTCCACCGGCATCTACCTGACGAAGGTGACCTACCCGGACGGTTCCACGGAGTCGTACACGTACAGCGGCGGCAGGATGGCGTCCATGGTGAACGGTCGCGGCATCACCGTGGTCACCAATGTCTATCATTCGACGACCGGCCGGGTCACGAAGCAGACGCTGGCCGACGGCGGCATCTACCTGTACAGCTACACGGTCGACGGCAGTGGCCGGGTGACGGCGACCGACATCACCGATCCGCGCAATGTCGTCGAGCGCAAGGAATTCAATGCGGCGCGATACGTCATCCGGCAGACGCTGGCGCGCGGCACGCCGCAGCAGCAGATCACCACTTTCACCAGAGATCCATCGTCTCAACTCGTGACCCAGGAGGTGGATCCCCTGAACCGGGTCACCACCTACACCTATGACGCGGCATGGAACCTGAGAAGCATCAAGCGTCTGGCGGGAACGGCGAACGAGGTGACGACCACGCTGAACTACGATCCGACCTTCAACCAGCTGACCCGCGTGACCGATCCCCGGGGCAAGATCACGACACTGACGCTGGACGGCAAGGGCAATGTCGACCGCATCACCAACCCGCTCAATCAGCGGGTGCTGACGGTCGTCACCCGCGATGGCCAGGGACGCCCGACCGCGATCCGGGACGCGCTGGATCACACGACCACGCTCAGCTACAGCGGTCCCCGGCTGAGTTCGGTCACCGACGCACTCGGGCGGACGGTCGTGGCCGGCTACGACGGCTACGGCCGCCTGCGGACGCTGACCGATCCGCTGGGCAACGCGGTGCGCTACGGCTATGACCTGATGGACCGGGTCGCCACCGTCACCAACCCGCTGAACCAGACCATGGCATTCGCCTATGATGGCAACGGCAACCTGACGCAATTCACCGATGCCCGGGGCAACGTCACCCGCTTCACCTACGACCCGCTCGACCGGCGCCAGACGCGCACCGACGCGCTGTCGGCCGTCGAGACCTTGGTCTGGGACTTCAACGGCAACCTGACGCGGATGACCGATCGCAAGGGGCAGATCCACGATTTCGTCCATGACCCGCTCAACCGGCTGAGCGCTGCGCGTTACCGGCGGACCGGCAGCGCCGCCAACCCGGTCTACGAAAGCACGGTCAGCTACACCTGGGACGCCGGCAACCGCCTGCGCTCGGCGGTCGACAGCACCGCAGGTGCGGGCACGGTCACATTGGACTACGACCTGCTCGACCGGCTGACCAGCCAGGTCACACCGAAAGGCACGGTCGGCTACGGCCATGACCTCGCCGGCCGCCGGACCTCGATGACCGCTTCGGGCCAGACCGAGATCCGCTACGAATACGACGACGCCAACCGCCTGACCGGCCTGCTTCAGGGCGGCACGAGCGTGAGCATCGGCTATGACGCGGCCGGACGGCGGACCAGCCTGACGCTGCCGAACGGCGTGGAGACGCGCTACGGCTACGACGCCGCCGGCCAGCTGACCAGCCTGCAGCACCGCAACGGCACGACGGTGATCGGCACGATGACCTATGGCTACGACCTGGCCGGCCGGCGCATCAACATCGGTGGCGATTGGGCGCAGGCCAGCCTGCCGGCAGCCATGAGCAGCGCCAGCTACGACGCCAACAACCGGCTGACCCAATGGGGCACCACCAGCCACGCCTACGACGCCAACGGCAACCCGGCCAGCCACGGCGCATCGGCTTTGACCTGGAACGCCCGCAACCAGCTGACCGCGATCGGCACAACGGCCAGTTTCGTCTACGACGGGCTGGGCCGGCGTCAGCAGAAGACGATCAGCGGCACCACCACCGGCTTCATCCACGACGGCCTCAACGTCATCCAGGAACAACGGGCCGGCACCGCCATCGACCTGTTGACCGGGCTGGGCATCGACGAAACCTATGCCCGCACCGACAGCGCCGGGCGGCGCAGCCTGCTGACCGACGCCCTCGGCTCGACGATCGCCCTGACCGACGATACCCGGGCAGTGCGGACGCAATACGCGTACGAACCGTACGGCGTGACGACCCAGACCGGAACCAGCAGCACCAACGCCTTCAAGTACACCGGCCGGGAAGACGACGGACTGGGCCTCTACTACTACCGCGCCCGCTATTACAATCCCAGCCAGGGGCGGTTCATCAGTGAGGATCCGATTGGGTTGGCCGGTGGGGCGAATCTGTACAGCTATGTCGGCGGGAATCCGATTTCGTTTGTGGATCCGTTGGGTCTTGCCGCATGCGGTTGCCAATCGGCCGCTGCTGACTTCGCGTCGAACTTCAAGGACAATTTCAACACGACCAATAGTTTCTTCTTCTCGTTTCCAACATCACTGAGTCGAACGGGGATCGGCATCGCGCTCGGGTCTGCCAATGTCGTGGCAAACGCATCAGGCGGCGTTACATTGGTCCAGGCACTTGCAAGTGTTCCCAGCGGTGGTATCGCGTTCTATGGCGGAGTCGGCGGCACATTGTTGGCCGGCGGCGTCGGCTTCGTGGCGAATGCCGCAGTTGTGACTGGATCACTTGAAGCGGGAATCACCATCGGCTCCGCATTGAATGCCGCGGTTCAAACCGCCGTAAATCAGCTCTCATGTCAGTAGCTTTACTTTTTAGCCTAATGGGATGCTGCCGATGACGAACACATGGTGGGTATTGCGCACCGGGCAGAGATGGAAGTTGGCAATTGCACTGATCTTGGCCGGAATAATGGCGGCGCTTTTTCTGGCGATGATCAAGGACGTAAATAGCGCTTCGGCCAGCGATCAGGATATGGCTCCGCTTTTCGGGCTCGGATTTGTCGGTGCCGGAGTGGCGTTCTTTGTTTGGTTGGCGTTCGCGATCAAGTGCCAACGGTGTGGGTATGGCGTCGTGTTTAAGCTAATGCGGCGGAATGCTGTTAATGAATGGAATCAGAAGTTGCTCACTGCGACCGTCTGCCCGATTTGTGGTGATGAAGGAAACCGAGCATAACGAGCGCGCTACCCGTGATTTGGCAAGAAGCCCGGCCAAGGCCGGGCTTCTTGTTTGACCCGTAGCGAGCTACTCCCCGCGCAACTTGCGCACCTTCTCCATCCTTGCGGCTTCGTCGGCCTGATAGCGCTGCTGCTGCGCCTTCCAATCGGCCGCGATCTGCTCGACGGCGCGCCCATCGGCGCGCAGCCAGCGGTGCAACTCGGGCAGGCGGCGGATCAGGTGGGCGCGATCATTGCCCACCATCTCCGCGATCAGCTCCTCGGCGTTATACGCACCCTGGGCATCACCCCAGCGCATGGCGATGATGAGCAGCTCCGGCAGATTCTCGCTCTTCTCCGCATTGCTCAGCTCGATGTCCTGGGTGATGCGCTGGCCGCGGAAATCGAGGCTGGTGTAATGGGTGGGATAGTCGCCGAAGAGCGGGCGATCGATGTAGATCGACCCGGAGAAATCGCCGCAGTGCCAGCGCCCGACCTGCACCTGCTCGCGGGTGCTCACGGCCTCCTGGCGACGAGCATCGCTCCAGGTGCTGTGAATCGCATGCAGCGCCTCGATGTAGTGCTCGCCGTAGGGCACGTACTCGATCACCACATCCTGCCCGGCGGCCGGCGCGACCTCGACCTGGCGCATCTCGAAGTCCCCCGGCTTGCCGGTTTCATCGACCGGGCAGACCACCGCCTGCAACGTGGCCGGCGCGGTGAGGAAGGCGCTCATGCGCTGCGCAAACTTCTCCGGCGTCGGCGACGCCGGATTCGTGGTGGTGATCAGCCAGGCGCCTTCGACCGGCCAGTGCTCGCCGAGCGTGAAGCCTTCGGTGAGGGCCAGCGCCATCGCGCGCGCCTGGCGCTGCGCCCAACCGCCGGTTTTCTTCGAATACTCGACTTCGAGCATCGTCCACGGATCGTCGGTGCCGGCCTTGCGCACCAGCGCATCCGGCAGCTTGCTGCCGAAGGATTTGCCGACCTTGTGGATTTCCAGATCGGTCAGGTACTCGTAGCCATTCTCGGCCAGGCGCGCGAGCGTGGCGGCGGTCAGCGCGTGATGGCGCCAGTGGGGCGGGATGTGAAAGTCCGATGCGCGCAAGCCGGCCGGGCTCTGGCCGAGGATATCGGTGACGCCGTGCTGCGCGAGCAGATCGGCGCCGGCCTTGGCCAAGCGCACGAGTTTCGTCTTCGACGGAAAGCCGCAGAGCAGCTTCTTCTCCGGCGCAGCCGGCGTGCGCACGATCAGCTTCAGCGCTTCGAGCTTGCGGAGCTTCAGCTCGAAATCCTTGCGCTCGGAGATCGTCTCGTAGCCGCGTGCGGCGACGGTGAGCCAGAACAGTGCCCAGGCGGGAAGTGCGCCGAAGCGCAGGAGTGCAGTGAGGATGGCGAGCGTACGGGCCTCGCCGGTTTCGATGGTGTTTTCCATGGGTATTTCTCGGGTGTAACCAGGTGAATGCGGGATGGAGGGATGCCGGAGGAGGTGCACCGGAGGGCCTCTGGCGACGGGGTGCCGCCTCGCCAGGGCGCTGGACGCGCCCGCTCCGCGCAGGCCCTGGACGGGCCTGCCCCTGCTGCCTGGAACGCAGGTGTCATGGCCGACCCCGCCCCGTGCCGGCCCTCTTTGAGGGCGCGCTTCGCGCGGGCGGGCAAGCCCAACCCACACCTGCGCGCGATGCGCTCCGGGCTGCGCGGCGGTGCCGCTTCGGGGTGCGCGGAGCGCACCCTGCTTTGGGCTTGCCCGCCCGCTCGAATCGCCAATGGAAGCGGGGTCGGGGGCGCTGCCCCCAACGCACACCGGGCCGCTGGGGCGGCCCTCGCAGTCCGGGCAAGCCGGACGTGCGTGCGCGTCGGCTCCCCCGGCCCGGCGCTGGGGCGCCGGGGGCTGCGGGCTGAACGCCCTTGCCCCAGCAGCGCTGGCCCCCCGCATCTCGATGGAAGTGGCGAAGCTGGAACATCCGCCACTGGAATGGCCCGCCCACAGGAGATGGGCTGCGGTCAGCAGCGGCGTGTCGATGGCATGCGATTTCTTCGGCATGCCAAGACAGTCTTCGGCGCGGGTACGCCGAGGTTTTTAGCCGAGGCGCCCTCGGCTAAAAACGAAATCGCCCCTCGTCGGAGGCATGCTGGAAACGCGCTGGCCGGCCCCGGCCTTACGGGGGCCGGCGGCCTACTTTCCGGCGAGCTGCGGAGAAACTACTTGCGAGCCGGCGCCGGCCGGGCAGTCCGGAGTTTCTTGATGTCCGGAAACAGCTCGCCGACCTCAACGCCGAGTGCGTCGGCGATCTTGATCAGATTCAGCGCGGCGAGATTCCGATGGCCCCGCTCGATGCCGGAGTAGTAGCTGCGAGCCAGCCCGGTTTCGAGTGCGAAATTTTCTTGCGAATAGCCGCGCGCTTCGCGCAGGGCGCGGAGCTTTTTGCCGAGCAGGACGAGCTGGGGATGCGCAGGCATCCCCGGACACTAAGTATCAGGCACTCATCGAACCACGCTCTATGAGTGACAGTCTGACTATACTCAAACCATCCCTGCTGCCCTGGAGTGCCCATGCCGCGTCGCCTGCGCTGCCTGCTCGTCTTGCTTGCCCTGCTGTCGTCGCCGGCCGGCTTCGCGGCGGACTACGTGATCCATATCACCGCCACCGGACCCTACGATGCCGCGATGATGCAAGCGGCCCAGCAGATCACGCAGACGCCGGGTTTCCGGCAGCGCTATCCACCGACTCGCTACCTGCTGGTCGGCACCGCCTACGCCTGGGGCTCGCCCGGCGGCTGCTTCGTCGCAGCCGGCTTCGCGCTGGCCGATCTGCAAGACAAGGGGCCGGGCAAATCCGGCGATTTCGCCTATGTCGATACGCACGACATGAACTGCCCGAATGCCTACACGCTGGGCGTGGTACCGCAGGCACAAAGGATTGCGACGCAGATTTTCATGGAGCCTTGAATCAAGAGAGAAGCAGCCATCCACCCCGCCTTGCGCGGGGTTTTTCGTTTCAGGTGCTGCTGAACTGCTTACCGGCTAGCTTGCGCCAGCACGGTATCGAGCATCTGCATCACGAACTTCTGCTGCGTCTTCGGGAGCTGCGTGATTCTTTCGATCTGCTGCTGCAGCTTGGGCGTCGGCCCGCGCTTGCCGGGCTTCTGCGGCTCACCGATCAAGTCCTCGATCGAGACGGCCACGACCCTGGCGATGGTCGGCAGGGCCGACACCGGCACGCGCCGGCTGCCCATCTCGTAGGCATTGACCGTCTGCTGCGAGACGCCGAGCACCTCGGCCATCTGCACCTGGGTAATGCCCTCGGCCTTGCGCAGCTCGGCGATGCGTGCGCCCAGCTTCACGAAAAAAGCCTTGTCGTCTTCGGTAATGGCCATGAGCCGGGTCCAACTCTGCTCGATCCGGCGCATAGCGTAGGCCCCGTTTTTCATAACGAGGTTTAGACTACCACAAAACGTGGTAGTCTCCCGCCCAGTTATTTTCCCCGGAACCCTCTTGACAGGATTTCGGACCGACGGAGGAATCGATGGCGCGCATTCCGGAGACCGAGATCGAGCGGCTCAAGAGCGAGGTGAGCCTTGTGCGCCTGGTCGAGGCCTCCGGCGTCGAGCTGAAGCGGACGGGCAAGGACCATCTGGGCCGCTGCCCCTTCCACGACGACCGGACGCCGAGCCTGGTCGTCTCCGAAGCCAAGAACCTGTGGCACTGCCTGGGCGCCTGCCAGACCGGTGGCACGGTCATCGACTGGGTGATGCGCACGCAGGGCGTGTCCTTCCGCCATGCCGTCGAACTGCTGCGTGACGACGTTTCTTTAGCCGCGCCGGCCGTGCCGGTGAAGCACTCGACGGTGCGCAAGCTGCCGGCGCCGGTCGCCTCGGATGCCGACGACCACGCCGTGCTGCGGCAGGTAACCGACTACTACCACGACAAGCTCAAGCAGAGCCCGGAAGCGCTGGCCTACCTGGAATCGCGCGGGCTGCGCGATGCCTCGATCATCGAGCGCTTCAAGCTGGGTTTCGCCAACCGCACGCTGGGCCTGCGCCTGCCGGCCGGCAACCGCAAGGCCGGCGCCGAAGTGCGCGAACGCCTGCAGCGCCTGGGCGTGATCCGCGACAGCGGCCACGAGCATTTCAACGGATCGCTGGTGATTCCGGTGTGGGACGAAGCCGGCCACATCACCGAACTCTACGGCCGCAAGATCACCCCGAACCTGCGGCCCGGCACGCCGCTGCACCTGTACCTGCCGGGGCCGCACCGCGGCGTCTGGAACATCGAGGCCGTGCAGAGCAGCAAGGAAATCATCCTGTGCGAAGCGCTGATCGACGCCCTGACTTTCTGGTGTGCTGGCTATCGCAACGTCACCGCCAGCTACGGGGTCGAGGGTTTCACCGACGATCATCTCGCCGCTTTCAAGCGCTACGGCATCGAGCGGGTGCTGATCGCCTACGACCGTGACGAAGCCGGCGACAAGGCAGCAGCCAAGCTCGCGGATCGCCTGATGAATGAAGGCATCGAGTGCTATCGCATCCAGTTTCCGAAGGGCATGGATGCCAACGACTACGCGCTCAAGGTGCAACCGGCATCGAAGTCGCTGGGCATCGTCATCCGCAAGGCGCTGTGGCTGGGCAAGGGTGCAGCGCCTGCGCGTGCGCCGGAGGCGCACATCGAGGATGTGCCCGTCGCCGTGATCGAGCCAACGTCGCCAGCATCCGATCCCGAACCGGCTTCTTCTTTAGCTGCCGAGCCCGAGTCAGCGCCCGATCCGCTGCCGGCCTCGCCCCTGCCCGAAGTGCCGGCCGAGACGCCGGCCGAGATCAGGGACGGTGAAGCCGTCCTGATCTTCGGCGACCGCCGCTATCGCGTGCGTGGCCTAGCGAAGAACCTGTCGCCCGACACGCTCAAAGTGAATCTGCTGGTCTCGCGCGATGCCGCTTTCTACGTCGATACGCTCGACCTGTACGCCTCGCGGGCGCGCGCCGGCTACATCACGCAGGCGGCCATCGAGCTGCAGCTCACCGAAGACATCATCAAGACCGATCTGGGCCGTGTGCTTTTGCGGCTCGAAGCCCTGCAGGACGAGCAGCTCCGCAAGACGCTGGAGCCGGATGCCGCAGCGACAGTGACGATCAGTGCCGAGGATCAGGCGGCGGCGCTGGCGCTGCTGCAAGCGCCGAACCTGCTCGACCGCATCCTCTCCGACTTTGAAGCCTGCGGCGTGGTCGGCGAGACCACCAACAAGCTCACCGGCTATCTCGCCACGATCTCGCGCAAGCTCGGCGCGCCGCTGGCGGTGCTGGTGCAAAGCTCCAGTGCCGCCGGCAAGTCGAGCCTGATGGACGCGGTGCTGGCCTTCGTGCCCGAAGAAGAGCGCATCCAGTACAGCGCGATGACGGGCCAGAGCCTTTTCTACATGGGCGAGACGAATTTGAAGCACAAGATTCTCGCCATCGCCGAAGAAGAAGGCGCGCACCGCGCCGCCTACGCCCTGAAGCTGCTGCAGAGCGAAGGCGAACTGACCATCGCCAGCACCGGCAAGGACCCGAACACCGGCAACCTGATAACGCAGCAATATCGTGTCGAAGGCCCGGTGATGATTTTTCTGACGACCACCGCTATCGACATCGACGAAGAGCTGCTCAACCGCTGCGTCGTGCTCACCGTCGATGAAACCCGCGAGCAGACGCAGGCGATCCATCGCCGCCAGCGTGCGCGTCGCACGCTCGATGGCCTGCTGGCCCGGCAGGAGCGCGAGCACGTGCTGGCGCTGCACCGCAATGCCCAGCGCCTGCTGCGCCCGCTGTCCGTCGTCAATCCGCATGCCGACCGCCTGACCTTTCTCGACGATCGCACGCGCACCCGCAGGGATCACGAGAAATACCTGACGCTGATCGACACCATCGCGCTGCTGCACCAGCACCAGCGCCCGGTGAAGACCATGAGCCATCGCGGCAAGACGATCGAGTACATCGAGGCCACGCTGGCCGACATCGGCCACGCCAATCGCCTGGCGCACGAAGTGCTCGGCCGCAGTCTGGATGAGCTGCCGCCGCAGACGCGCACCTTGCTGGGCCTGCTGTGTGCGCTGGTCGCCGAGCGCACGCAGGCGCAGGCCGTCACGCGCAGCCAATTCCGTTTCAGCCGCCGCGACGTGCGCGAAGCCAGCGGCTGGGGCGACACGCAACTGTGCGTGCATCTGGAGCGTCTGGTCGTGATGGAATATCTGCTGGTGCATCGCGGCGGCCGCGGCCAGAGTTTTGTGTACGAGCTGCTGTACGACGGTGACGGCACGCTTTCGCCGCACCTGTCGGGCCTGCTCGATGTGACTACGATGCCGGCTTCGCGGGGGAATGAAGGGTCGGTCGCGGGGCCGATGCGGGCTCAAAGCGGCCCTTCCGCGGGGCCGGTGCGGGAGGCAAAAACGCCGGGAAAGCCTGATGCCAGCGGGGTTTCGGCGGAACCCGCGTCGCCGTCGGCGAAATCGCGCGTCTCGGCTGCTAATGGCCGTGCGTCGTATCCGCAGATCGCGGTCGCATAGCCATTCCACGCAAAGGCCAGCGCATCAAGTACCGCAAGCCCGAGGCGGTGAAGCCGCCGGGGCCGCGCTCGCAGGCGCCCGATCCGCTGGCGGCGCAGGCGCTGACGCGCTACGTGCATGCGCACCTCGACTGGATGCTCACGCATGGCTACTCGGCCGACACCGTGCGCGCCCGGCGCGTCGCGCTGCGCCGCTTCGTCGGCTGGTGCGCCGAGCGCACGCTCGACGATCCGCGTGCCATCACCAAGCCGATCCTGGAGCGCTACCAGCGCAGCCTTTTCTATCATCGCAAGGCCGATGGAAAGCCGCTGACGCTGGGCACGCAGCATGGCTGTCTGGCCCCGGTGAAGACCTTCTTCAAATGGCTCTCCCGCGAAAACCACATCCTCTACAACCCGGCTTCCGAACTGGTGCTGCCCAAGCCGTCGAAGCGGCTGCCGCGCACGCTGCTGTCGGTGGCCGATGTCGAGGCGATCCTCAACGAGGCCGAGCCGGTCGGCCTGCAGGGCGTGCGCGATCGCGCGATGCTGGAGACGCTGTATTCCACCGGCCTGCGCCGGATGGAGCTGCCGGCACTCGCCATCTACGACGTCGATCTGACGCGGCGCCTGGTCTTCGTGCGCGAAGGCAAGGGACGCAAGGATCGCGTGGTGCCGCTGGGCGAGCGTGCGGCGGCCTGGCTGGAGAAGTATCTCGTCGAGGCCCGCCCGCAACTGCTCGCCGCGCCTTGCGAAGCCCTCTTCGTCAGCGACTACGGCGAGCCGGTGACGCCGGTCTGGCTCGCCGACAAGGTGAAGCGGTACATGGAATTCGCCGGCATCCACAAGCCCGGCGCGACGCATCTGCTGCGCCATGCCTGTGCCACGCACATGCTGGAGAACGGCGCCGACATCCGTTACATCCAGGAGCTGCTGGGCCACGCCAATCTCGCCACCACCGAGATCTACACGCACGTCTCGATCGAGAAGCTGCAGCAGATCCACGCCGCCACGCATCCGGCCAAGCTCACGCGCGCGATCCAGACCCGCGCCCTGCTGTCGGCTTTAGCCGCTGAGGCGCAAGAGGACGCGGATGACTGACGCCACCGGTCTCATTGCCCCTGGAAGGACTCCCGCAGTTTTGCCTTCAGAGGCTAGCACCGTGCCCCCACCCCACAAAAGCTGCGCTTTTGCGGGGACCCCGGGCGGCGCGTCAAGGCCTTGCTCGTGCCTCTGCGGCGACCTTGACCCGCCTGCGACTCGGTGCAGGCCCCTCCGGCAAACCGCGCTCACCCCGAGCGTGGCATTCCGGAGAACCGCACCATGACCCTCAACGATTTCCTCCTCTCGCTCGAAACCCTGATCGCCGGTGATCGCGACGATGCCAAGATCGCGGCCGAAGACATTGCCGGCGACCTGCTGATCTGGATCGAGCACGTCGCCTGGGCGAGTGCCGAACTCGATCGTCGTCGCACGATCGTCGCCGGCCGGCTGCTGGCTCTGCGCAACCGCCGGCCCAAGCCCCGCGGCAGCCGCCTGATGCTCGATCTGCCGCCGGAGCTGATCGACCTGTGCGAGGCCGACGGCACCGATCCGCAGACCGTGCTGCGCGGCTTTGTCGCCGACCTGTGCGGCATCCAGAACTGGGTCTCCGATCCTCGCGACGACGGCTACAGCAGCAACGGCTCCGACGAGCGGATGCTGGCCCGGGCCTACTACGATCGCGTCGGCTACTCCTACCACTGGAACGAGGACTGATCCCATGTACGAACGTCTGCTCGAAGGCATCGAGAACCAGACCACGGCCCAGACCGTGGGCCGGCAGGGGGAAGAGCGCCATCAGGCGCTCTACCACCGCTGGCAGCAGCTCATCGGCATGTCCCAGCTCGCCCGCATGCTGGGCGTGCCGGCCGAGCTGCGGGAGGCGATCCAAGCCCAGCAGGACCGGCTCCGGGATGAGCTGAGGGCCGGCGGATGACGCCGGCCCTGCCGTCTCCCCGAGCGGCTAAACTGGACGGGATTCCGAGGAACCCCGCCATGACCGCCACCAACCTGAAGCAGCAGGCCCACGAGCTGATCGACCGGCTGCCGGATGGCGCCACCTGGGACGACGTGGTCTACGAAATGGCCGTGCGCCGCTCGATCGAGCGGGGCCTGGCTGATGCCGATGCCGGCCGGCTCACCGACCTGAAGGACGTGCGCCGGGAATTCGGCCTGTCCGAATGAGGGTCCGCTTCTCCGACGAAGCGCTCGCCAAGCTGCGCGCGATCCACGCCTACATCGCGCAGGATTCCCCGAAGAACGCCGCGGCCATGATCGACCGCATCACCCGCTGCGCCGAGCGCACGGGCGACGTGCCGCGCCTCGGGCGCAAAGTCCCCGAATACAACCTCGACACGCTACGTCAGGCGATGGAGCGGCCGTACCGCATCATCTACCGCATCGATGCTGACGAGATCGTCATCGTCACCGTCATGCACTACCGGCAACTGCTGCCCGAAGACCTGGCGTAGCGGCGGCGGCTTCCGCGTCATTGCGAAGACGCCTCCGCAGGCGGAAACTCGCGTCTAGGGATTTTTGCATCGCCACCGGGGAACGCGCCTTCTTCAATCACTCGCAAGTCCGCATCGCGTCTGAAGAAAACCGGCCTCGGTACGACGGGTGCACGTCGGGGCGAACTGTTTATGCCTATGTTGGCGGGAATCCCATCTCCTTCGTCGATCCGATGGGACTACAAGGTGAGGCGATAGGCCAAGTCATTGCAGTGGGGCCTGTCGATGCATGGGGTGCTCGTGTGCTAGCCGATCAAGCCCTTTCATCAGCACAAATGTCCGGTCTTCCTGGTCTGCGCAATGGCCCGGCGGATGCCTTCCGGCACTGCCTATGGTCATGCCAAATGGCCGAGAAAATGGGCCAGGATCAAGCTCGCCTCGTGGATCAACTCCATGAGTCGTTTGGACAGAATCCCGAGGGTGAGAGATGTATGGACTCTCGCAATAACGCGGCGGGACGCAGCTTTGCGGGGAGTTCAGCAGGTTGTTCGAGTAGCTGCATGGGAGCAGTCAGCGGTGGTCAACTTCAAACAAGTCCTTAGTGCGACTGCAGGTCTTTGCATCGGGAGAGCGGGCGGATGAAAGTGCTTCGGGTTGTTGTCGTATCTCTCATTACAGCTGTGATGTTGGGTTTTCTGTATGGCTGCGAGACATCATCTGGCGTAGAAGTTACTCTCGCAAATGAATCAGGCGTGGACGTTGATTCGCTCGTGGTTAGTTACACGGGCGGAAAAATCGATTTTGGAACGTTGAGGAATGGCGAGAGTCGATCTGCAAGGCTTAGGCCCACTGGTGAATCTCATATTGAGATAGAGATATCGGCAGATGGGGCTGTTGAGCGCAGGGCTTTGGACGTTTATTTTGACACAGGGTATAGAGGCTCTATTCGAGTGAAGCTCGGTCCTGGGTTTGTAGTTGCTACGACTTCGGATGTATCTGTTTGAAAGCCGGGAACACGCGTAAGATGGAAAGATCTATGCCTATGTCGGAGGGAATCCGGTTAGTTTCATAGACCCGCTAGGACTCTGGTCTTTCACAGCGGAGGCATACGGCGGCCTCTGTGGAGGAGTTGCAATCTATGGATCGGGGGCTTCGATAACAGGCGTATCACTACGATTTGGAGTTGGTGCCGGGTTAGACATTCAGTACGACCCACAGGGACAGCGCCCCGGAACCGGCAACAAAGATTGCCCTGTCGATTTTGCGAGCAGCTTGGGCTTCTATGGGGAAGCGGGCGCGGGAATCGGTGTGCTCGCCAACGCAGGTGTGGGTCTACAGACCGGTGCTACGTTGAATCCATCGGCGCCTTGGGTTTTATTTCGAGCCCGGGGGAAATTTTACAGTAGGAGGCGATCCTAGAAACGATCCACTATTTAAGTTAGGACTGGGCTACGCAGCTGGTATCGAGGTAACCGCGCATGAGCGTTAAACTATGGCGGAGCTTTAGAGTCTGGCTCTTTGTATCAGCACTAGGAATCTTCGCGGCGATCTGGGCTGGGGCCTATGTGTATATCAAGCAAGGTGGCCCCTTGGAGGCAGCAATAGTTGGCCTACGTGTCCATGACATCCGCCAGAAACCCAGTCCTGTTCACTACTCTCTGGCATCTCAGAAAATCTCTTTTACGATCGAAGGCGGATCGGCGTGTGCTGCGTTTGTTGTGCGATCTGACTCGGTATCTACTCAGCTATATCGGGTAAAGACATGTCGCCTGAACGATCGGTGGGTCTTGCAACAAGAGCGTCCTTTGGAGTAAGAGGTCTAAATACGTATGCCTATGTCGGCTGGAATCCAATATCGAGCATTGACCCTGCCGGCTTGGATGCGCTTGTGATTACGGGCGGTGTTCGTGATGGCAGTCTCAACATCTTCGGCCACGTCGGGATGGCGATTACCGGAAGCGGCATGTACAGCTACGGAAACAGCACTGGGATAGGAAGCTCTGTGGCCGGCTACCTCAGTAGCCAGAGTCAATTCCGGAATCAGACCGTCACCGTGGTTCCCACGACGGCGGCTCAAGATGCCGCGATGCGCGCTTATTTTGCTCAGCACCCGAATGAGAATGATGTCGGGAAAGCGGACAACTGTGCCGTTCGAACCAACGAAGGATTGATGTCGGGTGGCGTGCCTGTGCAAGGCATCCCTTTCCCCGGCGGAACAGCTCGTGATGTCGCCGGCCTGCCTGGGGCAGTGAACTTCTTTATTCCGCAGGGCGGCCCAATTCCGGCCGGCCTTCTGGGGCTGCTCCCAAGCTTCGAACGACCGTGAGCAACATGAATAACGAAGCCCGTGTGAAGACGCGAAGCGGGATGGGGGTAAAGATCATGCTGTGGTCACTGATCCTGATTCCCGTGCTCTATGTTTCGTCGTGCGGCTACATCTCCAGCAGGAAGAGCAAATTGAACCGCTCCGGATTTCCCGGAGGCCATTTCGATTGAGTCACGCCGCGATGGCGAGCTCATGAGTTTGAGAATAGTAGGCAGCTTCCGCTTCGGCGGGCGGGATGTTGCCGATGGGTTCGAGCAGTCGGCGGTGGTTGAACCAGTCGACCCAGTTCAGCGTGGCCCACTCGACATCGTCATGGCGCGGCCAGGACGTCCGGCGGTGAATGACCTCGGCCTTGTAGAGGCCGATGATCGACTCGGCCAGGGCGTTGTCGTAGGAGTCGCCGACGCTGCCGACAGAAGGCTCCAGTCCGGCTTCGGCAAGCCGCTCGGTGTACCGAATCCCAACGTATTGCGACCCGCGATCGCTGTGATGAATGAGCCGGTCGCCGCCGAAAGGCCTGCGGGCATATAGCGCCTGCTCCAGCGCATCGAGCACGAAATCGGTCCTTGCTGAGGTCGACGACCGCCAGCCGACGATCCGGCGGGCGTAGACATCGATGACGAAGGCGACGTAGGCAAAGCCTTGATAGGTCGAGACATACGTGAAGTCACTGACCCACAGCTGGTTCGGCCGATCCGCCCGAAACTGGCGCTGGACGTGATCCCGAGGGCACGGCGCGTTCGGCTGGCTGAGCGTCGTCCGCACGATCTTGCCGCGTACCACGCCGCGCAGACCCGCGCGGCGCATCAACCGCGCGACCGTGCAGCGCGCCACCGCCATCCGTTCACGGCGCAACTGCCGCCAGACCTTGCGCACGCCGTAGACCCGGAAGTTCTCGGTCCAGACGCGTTCGATCTCCGGCAGCAGCTGTTCATCCCGCCGTGTCCGCTCTGAACGCAACGTCGGATCACGGCATCGGGCGGCATGGGCGTAATAGGTCGACGGTGCGATCGGCAGGACTCGGCAGATCGGCTCGACGCCGTAGACCTCGCGATGGACGTCGACGAACGCCTTCATCGCCGAAACGGGCGGTCGAGCTCCGCCTGCGCAAAAAACGCGGACGCCTTCCGCAGGATCTCGTTCGCCTGCCGAAGCTCCCGGACCTCGCGCTCCAGCTGCTTGATCCGCTCAGTCTCGCTCGTGGTCGGCCCGGGTCGAACACCGGCATCCCGTTCGGCCTGTCGCAGCCATTGCCGCAACGTCTCGGCCTTGCAGCCGATCTTCCCCGACACCGACTCGATCGCCGCCCACTGCGACGGATACTCGTCCCGATGCTCCAGCACCATCCGGACCGCCCGATCCCGCACCTCCGGTGCGTAACGCGTCAACTTGTTCATGGCTTCATCCTCTCAAGGTTTGAAGCCTCCGAGAAAGCAGGGGCGGTTCACACTCCACCCTGGGCTACTTCAGCCCAGGTGAGTTCGAGCTGGCATATGCCGCTTAAACGGGTGTCCGAAAGTCCGGGGAAAGGTCCTCGAAAAAAGCCGGGCAGGTCAGGGCAACGTCACTCGTTTCGGCCACGACCCGCTCGACCAGCCGAGCGCTGTCTGCGGCTGGCGGAGCGGCAGCGCCGCCATCCGTGCTGAAGCGCAGGCGGCGCGGCGTAGAACGGAACTTGCACCCGCCCCGTCGAGGGCGTGCCGGAAATGCGTCCTCCTTCTTCCGGAGGACCGATGGCGAACACGATTTCCCAGTTCCTGACCCAGCTGCGCGGTGCCGCAGGCGGGCGGGGCATGGCCGCCGGCATGGGCGCGCCGCTGATGCTGATGATCATCCTGGCGATGATCGTGGTGCCGCTGGCGCCGTTTGTCCTCGATCTGCTGTTCACCTTCAACATCGCGCTGGCCATCGTCATCCTGATGGCCGTGGTCTACGTGATGCGGCCGCTGGAATTCAGCGCCTTCCCGACCGTGCTGCTGCTGGTCACCCTGCTGCGGCTGGCGCTGAACGTGGCCTCGACCCGCGTGGTGCTGCTGCACGGCCACCAGGGCGGAGCGGCGGCCGGCCACGTGATCGAAGCCTTCGGCAACTTCGTGATCGGCGGCAACTACGCGATCGGCTTCATCGTCTTCGTGATCCTGACCCTGATCAATTTCATGGTCGTCACCAAGGGTGCCGAGCGCGTTTCCGAAGTCAGCGCCCGCTTCGTGCTCGACGCCTTGCCGGGCAAGCAGATGGCGATCGACGCCGATCTGAACGCCGGATTGTTGACGCGCGAGGAAGCCAAGCAGCGCCGCGAGGAAGTCCGCGAGGAAGCCGACTTCTACGGCTCGATGGACGGTGCCTCGAAGTTCATTCGCGGCGACGCCATCGCCGGCATCCTGATCCTGTTCATCAACATCGTCGGCGGCCTGTTCATCGGCATGCTGAGCCACGGCCTGCCGTTCGCCGAGGCGCTTAAGAACTACACCCTGCTGACCATCGGCGACGGCCTGGTCGCCCAGATTCCGTCGCTGCTGATGTCGACCTCGGTGGCGATCCTGGTCACCCGCATGTCGAAGTCCGGGCAGATGGGCACCCAGGTGATGACCCAGGTGTTCGCCGAGCCGAAGGTGCTCGGCGTCACCGCCGGCGTCATGGGCCTGATCGGGATCATCCCGGGCATGCCGAACCTGGTGTTCCTGAGCCTCGCCTGCCTCTGCGGCGGTGTCGCCTGGATGGCGGCGCAGCGAGTGAAGAAGAAAGCGGCAAGCGCCGCCAATCCACCGCCGGCGGCGGCCAGCGCGCCGGCCGAACTGGGCTGGGACGACGTCACCCAGGATGATCCGCTGGGCCTGGAAGTCGGCTACCGGCTGGTGCCGCTGGTCGATGCCAAGCAGGGCGGCGAGCTGATGGCACGGATCAAGGGCGTGCGCAAGAAGCTGACCCAGGAGCTCGGCTTCCTGATCCAGCCGGTGCACATCCGCGACAACCTCGAACTGCAGCCGTCGAGCTACCGGATCACCCTGCACGGCGTGCCGATCGGCAGCGGCCAGGTCTACCCGGATCGCGACATGGCGCTGAACCCGGGCCGGGTGTTCGGCACCGTCGAAGGCATCTCGGCCCGCGATCCGACCTTCGGCCTCGATGCCGTCTGGATCGAGCGCGGCGCCCGCGACCACGCCCAGACGCTCGGCTACACGGTGGTCGACCCGGCGACCGTGATCGCCACCCACCTGTCGCAGATCGTCAAGGACCACGCCCACGAGCTGCTCGGCTTCGACGAAGCCCAGGCGCTGCTGAACGCACTGCAGAAGTCGGCACCGAAGCTGGTCGAGGACCTGGTGCCGAAGAGCTTGAGCCTGTCGGTGTTCGTCCGCGTGCTGCAGACCCTGCTGGCCGAGCGGGTGGGGCTCAAGAACCTGCGCGGCATCGCCGAGGCGCTCAGCGATTGCGCCACGCGGAGTCAGGATCCCGTCGTTCTGGCGTCTGCGGTCCGGGTCGCGCTGTCCCGTCAGATTGTTCAGGAAATCAACGGCATGGAGACCGATCTTCCGGTCCTCACGCTGGCCCCCCAGCTGGAACGCGTCCTGCAGGACAGCCTGCAGGGAGGTGGTGCGGTGCTGGAACCAGGACTTGCCGAACGGATGCATCAGTCGCTGTCGGACCAGGTCCGCCGTCAGGCCCAGGCCGGTCAGCCGGCGGTGCTGCTGGTGGCGGCGGCCTTGAGGCCCTGGCTGGCCAAGTTCACCCGCCAGTCGCTGCCCGACCTCCATGTGCTGGCCTACAACGAAGTGCCGGACAGCAAGCAGATCCGCCTGATCGGCGCGGTTTCCTGATCACGCGAACCGACGATTTCGACGGAGTCGACGCAACATGAAGATCAAGCGGTTCATCGGAAAGAACATGCGGGAAGCGATCCGCATGGTGCGCGAGGAGCAGGGGCCGGATTCGGTGATCCTGTCGAACCGGCGCGTGCCCGGCGGCATCGAGGTGGTGGCCGCGGTCGACTACGACGAAGCCCTGATGCAGGCCAGCCTGCGCCGCAGCGTCGAGCCGGCCGCCGCGCCGCCGCCGGTGCCGGAAGCCGAGCCGCCGCCAGTGCGGCTGCCGGTGGCGCCGCATCCGCTGGCGCATCCGCCGGTCGAGCGCCTGCTGGCCGAGTTCGGCGAGCCGGAAGCGCCGTTGCCGGCATCGCGCCCGGGCTCGGCGTCGCAGCGTCCCACCGGCGCCGGCTCGTCCGGCAGCCAGGCGGCGACGCTGGTGCACGCGGTGTCCGGCGCCAATGCCATCGCCGCCGGCTATGCGCCGTCGAATCTGCCGAGCCACGAGGTCCTCGAACTGCAGCGCGCGATGAGCCAGGAACTCGGCGGCATGCGCCGGATGATCGAGGAGCAGCTGGCCGGCCTCGCCTGGAACGACCTGCGCCGCAATCGTCCGCAGCGCTACACGGTGCTGAAAACCTTGACCGATCTCGGTCTCGACGCGCCGCTGGCCCGCGAGATCGCCGACCAGCTTCCGGAATCGACCAGTGACGAACGCGCCCGCTTCCTGCCGCTGGGCCTGCTGGCCCGGCGCATTCCGGTGGCCCGCGAGGACCTGATCCTCGACGGCGGCGTGATCGCCCTGGTCGGCCCGACCGGCGTCGGCAAGACCACCACGATTGCCAAGCTCGCTGCCCGCTACGCCGAGCGTCACGGCCTGCGCGACATCGCGCTGGTGGCGATGGATCACTACCGGATCGGCGCCGCCGAACAGCTCTACACCTACGGCCGCCTGCTCGGCGTGCCGGTCTATACCGCGACCCCGCAGCAGAGCCTGCGCGACGTGCTGCACCGCCTCGGCGATCGCCGCCTGGTGCTGATCGACACGGTCGGCATGAGCCCGCGCGACGAAAACCTGAAGCAGCAGATCGACATGCTCGGTGCCGCCCATCCGCGCCTGAAGTTCTGGCTGACGATGTCGGCGACCAGCCAGTCGCACGACCAGGACGAAGTGATCCGCCGTTTCAGCGGCGCCGCCGGCGAAGGCGGCGAAAGCCGGCTGGCGGCCTGCGTGATCTCCAAGCTCGACGAAACCACGCGGATCGGCGGCGCGCTCAGTGCCGCGATCCGTCACCGCCTGCCGCTGGCCTATGTCACCGACGGCCAGCGGGTTCCCGAAGACCTCCAGATGGCCCGCGCCGACGGCCTGGTGATCCGCGCCCAGCAGCTGGCCCGCAATGCCCCGATGGAACTGGACGACGACACCATGGCCCTGCGCTTCGCACACAGCTTCGACAAGTCCGCCACGCCAGGAGCGCAGGCCCATGTCTAAGGCTCCGAACCCGGTCCTCGACCAGGCCGACGGCCTGCGCCGCATGAAGCCGCCATCGCCGGTCCGGGTGATCGCGGTGACCAGCGGCAAGGGCGGCGTCGGCAAGACCAATGTCTCGGTCAACCTAGCCGTGGCGATGGCCGGCAACGGCAAGCAGGTGATGCTGCTCGACGGCGACCTCGGCCTGGCCAACATCGACGTCATGCTCGGCCTGCAGCCGAGCTACAACCTGGCGCACGTGCTGGACGGCAAGTGCCGCCTCGAAGACACGCTGATGATCGGCCCGAACGGCGTGATGATCGTGCCGGCCTCGTCGGGCAAGCGGCACATGGCCGAGCTGTCGCAGGCCGAACACGCCGGCCTGGTCCGGGCGTTCTCGGAACTGAGCCGCCCGCTCGACGTGCTGATCATCGACACCGCCGCCGGCATCGCCGATTCGGTGATCACCTTCAGCCAGGCCTCGCAGGAAATCATCGTCGTGGTCACCGGCGATCCGACCTCGCTGACTGACGCCTACGCGCTGATCAAGGTGCTGAACCGCGATCACGGCATCAGCCGCGTGCAGGTGCTGGCCAACATGGTTCGCGATGCCAGCGAGGCGCAGAGCGTCTACGAAAGCTTGCGCCGGGTCGCCGAGCGCTTCCTCGACATCACGCTGAGCTTCGTCGGCGGCATTCCGCACGACGAATGGCTGAAGCGCGCGGTGCGCCGCCAGCGCGCCGTCGTCGAGGCCTATCCGAACTGCCCGGCGTCCGAGGCGTTCCGCCAGCTGGCCCGCAAGGCCGACAGCTGGGGCATGCCGACCGGCGCCCGCGGCAACCTCGAATTCTTCGTCGAGCGGCTGGTGCACGCACCGGTGTCGCCGCTGCCGATGGCGCTGCTGAACAACGGGCCGTCGCTGGCCGGGGCGGTGCTGTCATGACCGCGATGCCGCCGGTCAAGGCCTACGCCAGGACCGTCGCCGCTGCCGACGAGGCGCGTCTGGTCAATCAGCATCTGGAGCTGGTCAAGCGCATCGCCTGGCATCTGGCGGCCCGGCTGCCGGCGTCGGTCGATGTCGACGATCTGGTGCAGGCCGGCGTCATCGGCCTGATCGAGGCCGCGCGCCACTACTGCGGCGATCGCGGCGCCAGCTTCGAAACCTATGCCGGCATCCGCATCCGCGGCGCGATGGTCGACGAGCTGCGCCGCGGCGACTGGGCGCCGCGCTCGGTGCATCGCCGGATGCGCGATGTCTCCGCCGCGATCCGCGCGATCGAGCAGGACGCCGGCCGCGAGGCCCGCGATGCCGAGATCGCCGAAAAGATCGGCGCGTCGTTGAGCGAGTACCACGAGATCGTCCGCGATGCCACGCAGTGCCAGGTGCTGTCGATGCACGCCGCCTCGCGCGATGACGACGACGATCGCGATTTCGATGCCGCCGATCCCGGCGCCACGCCGTACGACGAGATCGAGCGCGCCGCCTTCATGACCGCGCTGACTGCGGCGATCGGCGAACTGCCGGAGCGCGAAAAGCTGGTCATGAGCCTGTACTACGACGACGAGCTGAACCTGCGCGAGATCGGCAGCGTGCTCGACGTCACCGAATCGCGGGTCTGCCAGCTGCACGGCCAGGCGTTGCTGCGCCTGCGCGCCCGCCTCGGCGCATGGCGCGACGCCCGCGATGGCAAGAGCGCGCCGCCGCGCCACGAATCCCGGACGCGCAAGCCGCGCGCCACTGCCGCAACCGCCCTTTCATCCGCCGCCTGACCCCGCGAGACCCCGAACGATGGACAAGAACCTCCGCATTTTGATCGTCGACGACTTCTCGACCATGCGCCGCATCGTCAAGAACCTGCTCGGCGACCTGGGCTTCACCAACACCGCCGAAGCCGACGACGGCAAGACCGCCTGGCCGATGCTGCAGGCCGGCGGCTTCGACTTCGTGGTCACCGACTGGAACATGCCGGGCATGACCGGCATCGACCTGCTGAAGGCGATCCGGGGCGACGACAAGCTGAAGGCGCTGCCGGTGCTGATGGTCACCGCCGAAGCGCAGCGCGACCAGATCATCGAGGCCGCCAAGGCCGGCGTGAACGGCTACATCATCAAGCCGTTCACCGCGGTCACGCTGAAGGAAAAGCTCGACAAGATCTTCCAGCGCTTCGAGGCGGCGGCGTAATGGCCGCCGTGGTGGTCAACATCAACGCGCGCGCGGCGGAGCGCGACGGCACGCCGTCGATTCCCGACCGCGCCGAATATGTCAGCCGGCTGCGCGAAATCCTGTCGGCGCTCGAAGCCGATGACCAGGGGTTGTTCGAATCGCGCCTGAACCAGCTGATGCGGCTGCGCGAGGACGGCCTGTTCGTCAATCTCGCCAAGCTGACCCGCGAGCTGCATCAGGCGGTCAGGGACCTGAATTTCGACGACCGCCTGCAGCAGCTGGCCGGCAGCGAGATTCCCGACGCCTGCGTGCGTCTGGACTACGTGGTCAAGATGGGCGAGGACGCGGCCCACAAGACGCTCGATGTCTGCGACGACAGCCGCGCGCTGATCGAGCGCCTGAACGGCTGCGTCGGCACGCTCGACGAGATTCGCGACAAGCTGCCGACCGTCGCCCAGCTGCCGATCAAGGGCCTGACCCTGGCCAACGACATCGACCGCGTCGAGCAGTCGATGCGCGAGATCGGCAGCGCCCTGCGCAGCAACTTCTCGACCATCGCCCAGGCCCAGGAATACCAGGACCTGTCCGGTCAGGTGATTCGCCGGGTGATCGCGCTGGTGCACAACATCGAGGGCGCGCTGATCAAGCTGCTGAAGGCGACCAACGAAGGCGTGCGCGGGCCGTCGGCCGGCAGTCCGGTGACACCGGGCGAACTGGCCGGACCGACCGTGCCAGGCCTGGCCAGCGGCGGCCAGAGCCAGCAGGACGCCGACGCGCTGCTCGCCGAACTCGGCTTCTGAGCCCGGTTTGCGCAGCGCTGCATCCCCACATCGATCACCCGAGCAAGCCATGAACGGCGTAGACGACGACATCCGGGCCGACTTCCTCACTGAGGCCGGCGAACTGCTGGACCGGCTCGGCGAGCAGCTGATCGACCTGGAACGCAATCCGCAGGATCGCGAGCTGCTGAACGCCGTGTTCCGCGCCTTCCACACCGTGAAGGGCGGAGCGGGCTTCCTGAACCTGAAGCACATGGTTGCGCTGTGCCACGTCGCCGAGGAAGTGTTCGGCGTGGTCCGCGCCGGCCATCGGCCGATGACCCCGGAGCTGATGGACGCGACCATGCAGTCGCTCGATCAGCTGATCTCGATGATGGCCGAGGTCAGCGCCGGAAACGATCCGTCGCCAGCCCCGCCGGAACTGCTGGCCGCACTGAAGGCGAACGCGTCAACGACACCGGTGGCCGTTGCTGCACCGGAGCCGGTGGCGGTTGCGGTCGCACCGGGCGAGAAGCCGAAAGCCAAGGCCAAGCCGAAAGCAAAAGCGAAAGCCAAGCCTGCGTCCGATCCGGCGGCGAGCCTCGAAGACGAATTCGAAGCGCTACTCGATGCTCTGCATGGCGGCAAGCCGCCGGGTATCGATGCCCCTGCCGCCGCCCCTGCCGCAATGAGCCTGGAAGACGAATTCGAGGCGCTGCTCGATCAGATGCATGGGGGTGGCGCGCCGGGTGCTGCGCCGGTTGTTGCAAGCGCGGAACGGAAGCCCTCTCCCCCCGGGAGCGCGGAGCATGCTCCGCGGGGTGAGGGGCTGTCCTCATCGGTGAAGGAAGCCGATGAATCGAACAGCCTCCCTCACCCGTCGCACCTGTCCGTTCGACCCTCTCCCGGGGGGAGAGGGGAGACCGGCGCGCCGTCTGTCAGTGGCGTGCCGGCCTCGGTCGCTTCCACACCCGCTTCAGCCTCTTCCGCCGCCACCGGCGAAACCACCGTCCGCGTCGACACCGTGCGGCTCGACCAGATGATGAATCTGGTCGGCGAGCTGGTGCTGGTGCGCAATCGGCTGAAGACCCTGCGCGCCCGCAATGCCTCGCCGGAGGTCTATGCCAAGAGCGTCGGCGAGCTGGATCACATCACCCGCAGCCTGCAGGCGGCGGTGATGAAGATCCGCATGCAGCCGATCAGGAAGGTGTTCTCCAAGTTCCCGAAGCTGGCCCGCGATGTCGCCCGCGGCCTCGGCAAGCAGGTCGATGTCGAGCTGATCGGCGAGGACACCGATCTCGACAAGAATCTCGTCGAGGCACTGGCCGATCCGCTGGTGCACATGGTCCGCAACGCGGTCGATCACGGCATCGAGATGCCGCAGGTGCGCGCCGCCGCCGGCAAGCCGGCGACCGGCAAGCTGGTGCTGGCCGCCGAGCAGCAGGGCGATCACATCCTGATCTCGGTCCGCGACGACGGCGCCGGCATCGATCCCGAGAAGCTGCGCAGGAAGGTCGTCGAGAAGGGCCTGATGGACCCGTCGCAGGCCGCCAAGCTGACCAGCGACGAATGCCTGCAGCTGGTGTTCATGGCCGGCTTCTCGACCAAGGAACAGGTCTCCGACCTGTCCGGTCGCGGTGTCGGCATGGATGTCGTGAAATCGAAGATCACCGCGCTCAACGGCAGCGTGGCGATCGAATCGAAGGTCGGGCAGGGCAGCTGCGTGAAGCTGCGCGTGCCGCTGACCCTGGCGATCCTGCCGGCGCTGATGGTGTCGGTCGGCGCCCGTCTGCTGGCGCTGCCGCTGGCCGATGTCTTCGACGTCTTCGCGCTCGATGAAACCCGGCTGCGGCGGCTCGACCAGTGGCAGGCGATCCTCTACCGCAACAGCACCCTGCGACTGATCGACCTGCAGGCCTGGAGCGGCGCCGGCGATCCGGTGGCCGGCGAGCACGGCCCGGTGCCACGCCATGTCGTGGTGGCGCAGGCCAATGGCGAGCGTTACGGCTTCATCGTCCATTCGGTGAAGGCGCGCGAGGAAGTGGTGATCAAGCCGCTGGGTCTCGGCCTGCGCGGCCTGGCCGGGCTGGCCGGCGCCACCGTCACCGGCGAAGGCCGGGTGGCGCTGATCCTCGATTTCCCCGGCCTGGTGCGTGCCTGGTCGTCCGGCCTGCACGGCGTGAGCCTGTACTGATCCGCGACAGGCCTGTCGATCATGGACCTCTTGAGCATCATCGGCTTCGTGCTGGCGGCGATCGCGATCGTCGGCGGCTCGATCCTGAAAGGCTCGGGCGTGGCCGCGCTGTGGGGGCCGGCGGCGTTCGTGATCGTCATCGTCGGCACCCTGGCGGCGATCACCGTGCATACGCCGATGGCGACCTTCAAGCGCGCCATGCAGATGGCGAAATGGGTGTTCCGGCCGCCGCAGGTGGACGGCGGCGCGCTGATCGCCAAGATCGTCGAATGGAGCAACAGCGCCCGCAAGCAGGGTCTGCTGGCGCTCGAAGGCGCGGTCGGCAGCGAGACCGATCCGTTCATCCAGAAAGGCCTGCAGATGCTGGTCGACGGCGCCGAGCCGGACGTCATCCGCTCAACACTGGAAGTGCAGGTGTCGACCCGCGAGCACTTCGATCTGGCCGGTGCCAAGGTCTGGGAAGGCATGGGCATCTATGCGCCGACGCTCGGCATCATCGGCGCGGTGATGGGCCTGATGGCGGTGATGCAGAACCTCAACGATCCGTCGAAGCTCGGCCACGGCATCAGCGCCGCGTTCGTCGCCACCATCTACGGCATCGCCAGCGCCAACCTGTTCTTCCTGCCGATGGCTTCGAAGCTGAAGGCGGCGGTGGCTTCGCAGGTGCGCACCCAGGAAATGGTCATCGAAGGCCTGATCGCGATTTCCAACGGCGAGAACCCGCGGAACATCGAGGTCAAGCTGTCCGGCTTCCTGCACTGACGGCGGCCCGGTCATGGCCCGCCGCCGCGCTCACGAGGAGCACGCCAACCACGAAGCCTGGGCGATCCCCTACGGCGATCTGGTGACTCTGCTGCTGGCGCTGTTCGTGGTGCTGTACTCGATGTCCTCGGTCAACGAAGGCAAGTACCGGGTGCTGTCGGATTCGCTGAACGAAGCCTTCGGCGGCCGGCCGCGCAGCCCGTCGCCGATCCAGATCGGCGACAACCCGCAGCGCGGCACGGTGCCGTCACTGGTCAACCTGCTGCCCAGGCCCGGCGCTGGCGCCGGCAGGGCCGGCACCCAGATCGCGCCGGTGCGGCCGCCGCTGCCGTCCTACGGCCAGCCGCGCGGCGGCGAGCGCGACATCCGCCGGATGGCCGCCGAGGTCCAGAAGGCGATGGGCACGCTGATCGACCGCAAGCTGGTCGCGGTGCGCTCGAACGGCCTGACCCTGGAGATCGAGATCCGCGCCGACATCCTGTTTCCGAGCGGCGTCGCCGAAGTCTCCGACGCGGCCCGGCCGGTGCTGGCGCGGGTCGCCGGCATCCTCAAGCCGTTCCCGAACCCGGTGCGCGTCGAAGGTCATACCGACGACGTGCCGATCGCCACCCCTGCGTTTCCATCGAACTGGCAGCTGTCGTCGGCGCGGGCGGCGAGCGTCGTCGCGCTGTTCATGGCCGGTGGTCTGGATCCGATCCGGCTCAGCGTCGCCGGCTTCGGCGAGTTCCAGCCGAAGGCGCCGAACGCCACCGCCGAAGGCCGCAATGCCAACCGGCGGGTGCTGATCGTGGTGCTCGGCACGCCGGAGGCCGCTGTCGCGGCGCAGGACCCTGCCGCTGGACCGCCGCGGACGCCCGCTCCGCCGGAAGCCGCTGCAGCGAACCCGGCGCCGGCCGACACGGTGGCAGCCGAGGCGCCGACGATCGCGCCGATGCCGGCGTACAGCGCCGCCGATGCCGCCTCCGACCAGATGGTCGACGACGTCCTCGCAAGCGAGCTGCTGCCGCATCAGCGGGCGGCCGCGTCGTCGCCGTGATCGTCCGTCGCACCACCGCGTCTTTCGCCACGCCCACCGAGCCATGACCATGAATATCCGCCGCGCCCAGGACGACTCCACGCGCTGGGTCACCTTCGAACTCGCCGGCCAGCTCTACGGCCTGGAAATCCTGAAAGTGCAGGAAGTGCTGGCCGACACCGAAATCGAATCGGTGCCCGGCGCGGTGCCGCAGATCCTCGGCGTCGCCAACCTGCGCGGCGCCATCGTCACCATCCTCGACCTGCGCCTGCGCCTCGGCCTGGCCCCGCGGCCGCTGGCGGCGCCGGTCTGCTGCGTGGTGGTCGACGGCCACGGCGAATCGGTGGGCCTGCGGGTCGATCGCGTCGTCGATGTCCGGCGCATCGCCGAAGGCGCGATCAAGCGGGCCCCGGCGACCGGCGGCGAGGCGGCGACCTCGGGCGTCATGGGCGTGGTCAGCCGCCCCGGCGAACTGCTGACCCTGCTCGATGCCGATCTGCTGGTGGCGGTGCTGGCGCCGGCGCTGAACCTGGCGCGCGCCGCCTGATCCCGCCGGGAATCCGGCGACGGCGACGGGAACAGGACTTGAAAGGCGTCCCCCGTCGCCGACCGACGCTTCCTCCGCCTCCGGCCAGAGCCCCTATCCGATGAACGAACCATCTCCCGATCCGGTCGCCCCGCGCGGCAAGCCCGCCCGGCGTCCGCGCCGCAAGGCGGCCGCCGAGGCGCCGGCGATGCTGTCGATTCCCGCCGATGCCGGCATCGAGGAAACCGGGCCGCTGCGCGAGCTGCTCGCCGCCCGTCTCGACGACGCCGTGGTGACGCTCGACGGCAGCCAGGTGCAGCGCATCCATACCAGCGCGCTGCAACTGCTGCTGATGTTCAGCCGCGACCGCGCCCGCGCCGGACACCGCACCGTCTGGCACGCCCCCTCCGCCACCCTGCATGGTGCCGCGCGCCTGCTGGGCCTTGTCCCCTTCCTTGAACTCGCCCGGGAACTGTCATGAGCCACCGCGTCCTTGCTGTTGATGATTCCGCCTCGATGCGCCAGATGGTCGCCTTCACGCTGAAGTCCGCCGGCTTCGATGTCGCCGAGGCGGAAGACGGCGCGGTGGCGCTGAAGCTGGCGCAGAAGGAGAAATTCAAGCTGGTGCTGGCCGACGTCAACATGCCGAACATGGACGGCCTGACCCTGGTCAGGAACCTGCGCACGCTGGCCGACTACAAGTTCACGCCGCTGCTGATGCTGACCACCGAGTCGACGCCGGAGAAGAAGGCCGAAGGCAAGGCCGCCGGCGCCACCGGCTGGCTGGTCAAGCCGTTCAATCCGGAACAGCTGATCGCGACCATCCAGCGCGTGCTGGGGTAGTCATGGACGCGGCGGCGATCGAGGTCGACGCCGGCTCGGCAGCGGCTTCCGCCGTCGCTGCCGCTGCCCGGATCAGCGCGCTGGAGCAGCAGGTTCGCGACCGCGATGCCGAGCTGCTGATGAACCAGCGGCAGATGAGCGCCGTCTACGGCTATCTGCTCGGGCTCTACGAAGTGATACCCGGCGCGCTGCTGACCCTGTCGCCGCGCGGCGAGATCACCCGCACCAACCGCGAATTCCACAGCCTGCTCGGCATCAAGGCCGGCAGCAGCATCCATCGCTCGCTGTCCCGCTTCTGGCCGACCGCGCCGGCGTTCATCAAGCGCTGCCTGGCGGCGCGCGACGCGCTGCACCGCGCCGAGGACCAGTGGCAGACCCGCGACGGCGGCAGCATCCCGGTGCTGCTGTCGTCGTCCTGCCAGCGCGACGAGACCGGCGAGCCGCTGGCGATCCTGGTGGTCGCCATCGACCTGCGCGAGCAGCGCAAGCTGGAACTGGACCTGCGCCAGGCGCAGAAGCTGGAATCGCTCGGCCAGCTGGCGGCCGGCATCGCCCACGAGATCAACACGCCGATGCAGTTCGTCGGCGACAACCTGCATTTCATCCACGAATCGTTCGACGCGCTTGGCAAGGTGGTCGACGCCGGTATCGCGATCCGTGAAGGCCGGCTGGCCGCCGAGGCCTTCGACAGCACGCTCGCCGAAGCCGATGTCGAGTTCCTGCGCCGCCGGGTGCCGCGGGCGATCGACCGCTCGATCGAAGGCGTGCACCGCGTCGCCGGCATCGTCGAGGCGATGAAGCGCTTCTCGCATCCGCGCAGCGAGCTGGCCGAGGTCGATGTCAACGCCAGCCTCGCCGATGCGCTGATCGTCGCCCACAACCAGTACAAGTACCTCGCCGACGTGGTCACCGACTACGGCGCGCTGCCGCGGATCCTGGCCCACGGCAGCGATCTGAACCAGGTGTTCCTGAACCTGCTGGTCAACGCCGCCCACGCCATCGAGGCGCACGGCGACGGCCGGCGCGGCACCATCAGCGTGCGCACCGACCGCGTCGGCGATCAGGTGCGGGTGCGGATCGGCGACACCGGCACCGGCATTCCGGAGGCCATCCGCCAGCGCGTGTTCGACCCGTTCTTCACCACCAAGGCGGTCGGCAAGGGCACCGGCCAGGGGCTGGCGATCGCCCGCAACGTGGTTGTCGACCGCCATCACGGCAGCCTCGATTTCGACACCGAGGTCGGTGTCGGCACCACGTTCGCGATCCGCCTGCCGGTGGCCGGTCCCGGCACCCTGCCGCCGGACGGAGAGGCGCCATGATCAACGTGCTGTTCGTCGACGACGAGGCCGATGTCCTCGAAGGGCTCGAGAACGGCCTGCGGCCATGGCGCCACCAATGGCAGCTGATGTTCGCCGGCAGCGGCGACGAAGCGTTGCAGGCGATGCGCGAGCGCCATGTCGATGTCGTGGTCAGCGACATGCGGATGCCCGGCATGGACGGTGCCGCGCTGTTGCGCACGGTGCGCGAGCGCCAGCCGGAAACGGTGCGGATCATGCTGTCCGGACAGGCCGACCGCGAAGGCGTGCTGCGTGCCTTGCCGGTGGCGCACCAGTTCCTGTCCAAGCCCTGCGACGCCCGCCGCCTGCACGCGATCATCAGCCGCTGCCGGCTGCTCAACGACGCGCTGTTCTCCGACGCCGTCAAGCAGGCGATCGCCTCGGTGTCGGCGCTGCCGGCGCTGCCGCGGCTGTACTGGGAACTGGCCGAGGAACTGGAACGGCCGAACGCGACGGTCCGCCGCGTCGCCGCGATCATCGAGCAGGACGTGGCGATGACTGCGCGGCTGCTGCAGGTGGTCAATTCGGCGTTCTTCGCGTTCGCCCGGCCGATCTGCTCGGTGCGTGACGCGGTGACCATGCTCGGCCTGGAGCCGGTGCGGGCGCTGGTGCTGAGCAGCGAATTGTTCCGCGGCATGGCGCCGCGGTGCGCCGGCACCGGTCTCGACCTGGAACGCCTGCACGCCCATGCGCTGCGGGTGGCGGCGATCGCCGAGACGCTGCCCGACGATCCGGAAACCCGGACCATCGCGATGGCCGCCGGCATGCTTCACGACATCGGCCTGATGGTGATGAGCCTGCCAGCAAGTCGCCGCGATGCCGCACCGCTGCCGGCGCGCAGCGCCGAGCCGCCGCTGCTGTCCGGCTGCAGTCACGCCCTGATCGGCGGCCATCTGCTGGCGCTGTGGGGCCTGCCGCAGCCGCTGATCGAGGCGGTGGCCTGCCAGCACCGGCCGAGCCTGCTCGACGACCTGCGGATGTCGGCGGCCGGCGCCGTGCACGTCGCCGACTGGATCGCCCACGAGCTGGCCGAAGATCATGCCGACGGCCACGGCGAACGGCTCGACGAGGCCTACCTGCGCCGCATCGATCGCCTGCACTGCCTGCCGGACTGGCTGGACCGCCATCGCGGCGGCGGAGACGGCCATGGTCGCTGACACCCCCCGCCTGCGCGTGCTGCTGGTCGACGACGAGCCGGCCGTGCTCGAAGGCCTGGAGCTGCAGCTCGGCCGTCGCTACGAGGTGCATGCCACGGCACAGCCGGCGCAGGCGCTGAAGATGGTCGAGACCATGGCGCCATTCGCGATCGTGCTGTCGGACATGCGGATGCCCGGCATCGACGGCGCCGCGCTGCTGCGCGAGATCCGCAGCCGCCAGCCGCACGGCGTGCGGATGCTGCTCAGCGGCCATGCCGATATCGCCTCGGCGATCGCCGCAGTCAACGACGGCGGCGTGTTCCGCTACCTGACCAAGCCCTGTCCGCCGGCGCAGCTGCTGGCCGCGTTCGAGGCGGCCGCCCAGCACTACCGCGTGCAGGCCGCCGAACGGGCGCTGCTCGAACAGACCTTGCGCGGCGCGATCAAGGCGCTGGCCGAAGTGCTGGCGGTGGTCGATCCGGCGGGCCACGGCCAGGCGCTGCGGGTGCAGCAGCTGACCGCCGAACTGGCGCAGGAACTGCGCTTCGTGCCGGACTGGCCGCTGGAAGTGGCGGCGCTGCTGTCGTCGATCGGCACGGTCAGCCTGCCGGCCGACGTGCTGCAGCGCCTGCACGCCGGCGAGATTCCGCTGCCCGACGAAGCCGAGATGCTGGCCCGGCTGCCGAAGCTCAGCGATCGCCTGCTGGCGGCGATCCCGCGTCTGGAGCCGGCCCGCGCGATCCTGATGCTGAGCCACGGCCTGCCGTTGCCGGATGGCTGGAGCAGCGATTTCGGCAGCAGCGCGCTGGCCGTGCTGAACCGCTGCGCGTCGATCCTCAGGGTCAGCGAAGGTTTCGACACGCTGCTGACCCACGGCTACGGCAGCGCCGAGGCGCTCGGCGTGCTGCGCGCCCGCAAGGTGGCGGCCGATGCACCGGTGATCGAGGCGCTGGAATCGCTGCGCGCCCGCGATCAGGGCCGGGTGGCGGTGCGCCAGCTGCCGATCGCGATGCTGCGGCCGGGCATGGTGATCGCCGGTGACCTGTGCACCACCGCCGGCCAGCTTCTGGTGACCCGCGGCTTCGTGATCAGCGAAAGCTTTCTGGCCCGGCTGACCAATTTCTCCCGCGGCCGGGTCCGCGAACCGGTGCTGGTGCTGGTGCCGGATGTCGCGAGTGACGGCGCTGCTGTCGGCGCCGCAGCTGCCAGCGGCGAGCCCAAGCCGAATTCCCTGCAATTTGCCTAGTCCCATGATCAAGGTCCTGCTGGTCGAAGTGTCCGCCGCCGCCGGTCAACAGCTGCTGCAGCGGCTGTCGGTGCTCGATGCCGGCTGGTCGATGCGCTGCGTGGTCGGCGAGGCGGCCGCGCTCGCGGCACTCGCCGCAGCGCCGGCCGACGTGGTGATCACCGAACTGACCGGCCCCGGCTTCGATGGCGTGGCGCTGCTGCGCCAGGTGCGCGATCGCTGGCCGGCGACCGCCCGCTTCGTGCTGTCGGCCAACACCAGCACCCAGCTGCTGATGAAGGCGCTGCCGGTGGCCCACCAGATTCTTTGCCGGCCGTTCGATCCGGCGCATCTGCAGCGCGTCGTGTTCCGCGCCTGCGCGCTTAGCTCGCGGCTGTACAGCAACGGCGTGCAGGCCGCGCTCGGGTCGCTCCGCAGCCTGCCGGCGGTGCCGCGCCTGTACCAGCTGCTGAGCCAGGAACTGGACAGCGGCCGGGCGACGCCGAAGTCGGTCGCGACCATCATCGAACAGGACATGTCGATGACCGCGCGGCTGCTGCAGCTGGTCAACTCGGCGTTCTTCGGCCTGTCGCGACGGATCACCAACATCCGCGAAGCGGTCACTTACCTGGGCTTCGAACCGATCCGCAACCTGGTCGCGTCCAGCGAGATGTTCCGGGCGATGTCGAAGCTGGCGGCGCCGAGCGGCTTTTCGCTGGACGCCGTGCAGCAGCATTCGCAGCGGGTCGGCAGCATCGCCGCCGGCCTGCTGGCCGATCGCGAGCTGAGCCGCACCGCCTACTGCGCCGGCATGCTGCACGACATCGGCCGGGTGGTGCTGGCGGTGTCGATGCCGGAAGCGTTCGCGCGCGCCTCCGAACTGGCCAGCCGCCAGAACCTTGCGCTGCACGACGCCGAGCAGCAGGTGTTCGCCTGCACCCACGCCGAGATCGGTGCCCATCTGCTGGTGATGTGGGGACTGCCGCAGGCCCTGATCGAAGCGGTGGCCTTCCACCATTCGCCGGCGGCGCTCGGCGAATCGCAGTTCGGCATCGCCGGCGCCATCCACGTCGCCGATGCCATCGAGCATGGCCGCAGCGCCGGCCTGACGGCCGGCCGGCTGGAGCCGGCACTGGCGCGCATCGATCTCGACTGGTTCCAGCGCAGCGGCGAGTTTCCGTCGCTGGCCGGCTGGGTCGCCGGCCTCGACAGCCCGGATTCCGCTGCCGCCTGAGCGCGGCGGTCGCCGTTTGGGGCGCGGCGCCGACGACTGCGAGCGAACCACGCCAGTTCCACGTCGCGGCCGGTCTGGAATGCGGCTTGCCTAGCGCCCCTGGTAGCGCCCGCGCCGACCGATTTACGGCGCTGGCCGGCCCTGACGCCGCCGCGCGTCGTCGCAACCGAGACCCGACATGAAGCCGAGCCGTCCTCCCCGCAGCCGCAGCGCATCGAAGGTACGCGCGTGAGCATCGATCTGGAGCGATTCCACAAGAGCTTCTTCGAGGAAAGCTTCGAAGGCCTGGATTCGATGGAAACCGCGCTGCTGGCGCTGGATATCGCCGCCGTCGATTCGGAAACCATCAACACCGTCTTCCGCGCCGCGCACTCGATCAAGGGCGGTGCCGCCACCTTCGGTTTCTCCAGCGTCGCCGAGTACACGCATGGCGTCGAAACGCTGCTCGACCAGATGCGGGCCGGCAAGCGGGCGATCAGCCAGGGCGATGTCGACCTGCTGCTGCGCGTCGTCGACGTGCTGCGCGGCCTGCTCGGCTCGGCTCGCGACGGCACGCCGTTCGATGCCGCCGCCGTCACCTCGACGCAGGCCGAGATCAGCCGCGCGTTGAGCGGTGAAGCGCCAGCGGCGGCAGTCGTCGCCAAGGCGGACCCGGCAGCGCCGGCAGTGAACGCCGGCTGGACGATCCGCTTCGTACCCAAGCCTGACCTGTTCCGCAGCGGCAATGATCCGCTGCGAATCATTCGCGGGCTCGATCAGCTAGGCCGACTGGAAGTCGAGGCCGATACCTCGCAGGTACCCAGCTTTGCCGACGCCGATGCCGAGTCCTGCTACCTGGCCTGGAATCTGACGTTGCATGGCGAAGTCACCCGCGCCGAAGTCGAAGAGCAGTTCTCCTGGGTCGAGGACGAAGCGCTGATCGAGATCCAGCCGCTGGCGGCCGCGATCGAAGCCGCTCCCGTGACCGCCAAGCCGGTGCTGTCCCTGGTGCGCAGCAATCCGGCCGAAGCCGTGGCGGCACCGGCTGCAGCACCAGCCGCCGCGCCGCCGCGCAACAACGCGGACGGCGGCTCGATTCGCGTCGGTACCGAAAAGATCGATGCGCTGATCAACCTGGTCGGCGAGCTGGTGATCACCCAGGCGATGCTGACCCAGCAGGCGTCGACGCTCGACCCGGTGCAGTTCGAGAAGCTGCTCAACGGCCTGTCGCAGCTCGACCGCAACACCCGGATGCTGCAGGAAGCGGTGATGGCGACCCGGATGCTGCCGATGGAAGCGGTGTTCAGCCGCTTCCCGCGCGTGGTCCGCGACCTGGCCGCCAAGCTCAACAAGCAGGTGCGGCTGGTGACGGTCGGCGAGCAGACCGAACTCGACAAGTCGGTGATCGAGAAGATCACCGATCCGCTCAATCACCTGGTCCGCAATTCGCTCGATCACGGCGTCGAGCTGCCTGACGCGCGCACCGCCGCCGGCAAGGATGCGACCGGCACCATCCGCCTGTCGGCCTCGCATGCCGGTGGCCACATCGTCATCGAAGTCGCCGACGACGGCCGCGGCCTGGATCGCGCCCGCATCGTCGCCAAGGCGCAAGCCAACGGCCTGATCACCGCCGCCCAGGCCGAGACGCTGCCGGACAGCGAGGTCTGGCAGCTGATCTTCTCGCCGGGCTTCTCGACCGCCGAGAAGGTCACCGACGTCTCCGGCCGCGGTGTCGGGATGGACGTGGTCAAGAAGAACATCCAGGCGCTCGGTGGTCAGGTCGAACTGTTCTCCGAAGCCGGACGCGGCTCGCGCACCCTGATCCGCCTGCCGCTGACCCTGGCGATCCTCGATGGCATGACCGTCGCGGTCGCCGGCGAAACCTTCGTGCTGCCGCTCAATGCCGTCGTCGAGTCGCTGCAGCCGAGCCCGGATCAGGTCAAGACCGTGGCCGGCGAGGGGCAGGTGGTCAGGGTTCGCAACGAGTACGTGCCGATGGTCGCGCTGTGGCGGCTGTTCCGGCTCGATTCCCGGGTCCGCGATGCCGACAAGGGGATTCTCGTGCTGCTCGAATCCGAAGGCCGCAAGGTCGCGCTGCTGGTCGACGAGCTGGTCGGCCAGCAGCAGGTGGTGATCAAGAACCTCGAAGCCAACTACCGCCGGGTGCCGTGCATTTCCGGCGCCACGATCATGGGAGACGGCCATGTCGCGCTGATCCTCGATGTCGGCGAACTGGTGCGCAGCACCAGCCAGGCTGTCGCCGCGTGACGTCTCCGCCGACACGCTGAACTGCCGGGGCGGCGGCTTCCGGTCCGATCCCGCCGCCCGGCTTTCCGATCCGCGGTACGGAGCGGTCGCGTTCGATGATGCCGCGTCCCTTCGGCCGACCGACCTCCGTACCGCGACTTGTCGAGACCGCCGGTCGCCCGGCCGCAGGCGCTGACGCTGGCGTCCCGAGGCCGTCGAGTTCCCGGCGTCGTCCGCAGCCGTCGTTCCGCCGAGCGTTTCACCCGGGCCCCGCAACGGCCTCCGGTGTTTCCGGCATCTGCCCGAATGGCCGCGCAAGCCATTGATCGAGCAAGGATTCGCGGTTCGCGGAATGGGTTTTCCGGTCGGGCCTTGAACTTGCAATCCGGGTAGCAAACCCGCCCGACAGGTAGTCCACCGCCATGAATCCGACATCTGCACCCACGCTAGCCGGCGCCGCCGGCGCCCATTCCGCGATCGGCAGCGAACTGCTGACCTTCACGCTCGGCAACGAGTACTACGGGGTCGACATCCTCAAGGTCCAGGAGATCCGTGGCTACGACACGGTGACCCGCATTCCCGGCGCGCCGGCGTTCATCAAGGGCGTGATCAACCTGCGCGGCGCCATCGTTCCGGTGATCGACCTGCGCATCAAGTTCAACCTGTCATCGGTCGCCTACAACGAGTTCACGGTGATGATCATCCTGAACATCGCCCGGCGCATCGTCGGCATCGTTGTCGACAGCGTCTCCGACGTCACCCAGCTGACGCCCGAGCAGATCAAGCCGACGCCGGAGTTCGGCAGCGCGCTCGACACCTCCTACATCACCGGATTGGGTGCGCTCGACGAGCGGATGCTGATCCTGATCGACATCGAGAAGCTCATGTCGTCGACCGACATGGCGCTGATCGATGTGTCGTCCCAATCCCTTCAGTAAAGCCCACCGCCCCGGAGTCCGGTCATGAAGCAGACCCTGCAGTTTCCCCATTCAATCACCCGTGCGGCGGCATTCCTGCTGCCCGCACTTCCCGCCGCCGTCGCCACCGCCGCGTTCGCCCATGGCCATGGCGCGATGAGCGCACAACTGCTGGCGCTGGTCGTGGTCGCGGCCATCGCTGCCGGCACCTGGCTCGGCAACCGCCTGCTCGATTCCTCGACTTCCACCGAGCGCGATGCCTCGCGCGCACAGCACTGAAACCGGCAGAACCGTCCATGAAAGCCACTCTGAAATCCGTCTCCAAGACCTCTTCCAAGGCGCCTTCCGCGCCCGCCGGGAAAGCCCGTTCGACGGTCACCGCAAGCCGTCCGGTCGCCAGGTCGGCGCCGAAGCCGCAGGCGCGCGTGCAGCCGAAGAAGCTGCCAAGCCCGCTGAAGACTGCAGCGCTGGTCCACCGTGACAAGGTGTCGACGGCCCGGGTCGCGCCGAAGGCCGCCAAGGGTATGTCGATCGCCGAGCTGAGCCGCGAGCTGGCCGCCACCCGCGCCCACATCGCCGCGATCGGCCGGCTGCGCGCCTATCTGGAGCTGACGCCGGACGGCACCATCGTCTCGGCCAACGACAATTTCCTGCGCCTGATCGGCCGCTCGATGAACGAGCTGCGCGGCGAGAAGCACGGCGTCATCGAATCCGACGACGCCGGCAGCCGCAACGAGATGCGCACCGCCTGGGATCGGCTGGCGCGCGGCGAAGCGGTGGCCGGGCAGTTCCGCTATCGCACCGGTGACGGCCGCGACATCTGGATGCAGGCCAACTACAACCCGGTGATCCTCGACGACGGCTCGGTCGCCAAGGTCGCGGTCTACGCCACCGACGTCACCGAGCAGCGCCTGAAGGCCGCCGATGCCGACGGCCAGCTGGCGGCGATCGCCAAGGCCCAGGCGGTCATCGAGTTCTCGCTGGACGGCCGCATCCTGAACGCCAACGCCAACTTCCTGAACACCGTCGGCTACACGCTCGACGAAGTTCGCGGCCAGCACCACGGCATGTTCGTCGATCCTGCCTATCGCAGCTCGCCGGAATACCGGGCGTTCTGGGACAAGCTCGGTCGCGGCGAATTCGACGCCGGCCGGTACCAGCGCCACGCCAAGGGTGGCCGGATGATCTGGCTGGAAGCGAGCTACAACCCGATCCTCGACGCCGATGGCAAGGTCTTCAAGGTCATCAAGTACGCCACCGACGTCAGCGCCCGCGTGCAGGCGGAAGAAGCGATGGCCCGCGCCGTTGCCGAGACCGAAGCAGTGGTTGCCGCCGCCCGTTCGGGTGACCTGAGCCACCGCATCTCGATGGATGGCAAGAGCGGCCAGATCGGCGCCCTGAGCGCCGGCATCAACACCATGCTCGACGGCATCGCCGACGCCCAGGCCTTGGAGCAGCGGCGCGCTGCCGAGACCGCGCGCATCAAGCAGGGTCTGGACGTGGTGCAGACCAATGTCATGGTCGCCGACGCCGACCTCAACGTGGTCTATGTCAACGAGTCGATCAAGGCGATGCTGGCCACCGCCGAGGCCGACATCAGGAAGGACGTGCCGAGCTTCAGCGCCGCGAAAGTGGTCGGCACCAATATCGACACCTTCCACAAGCAGCCGTCCTACCAGCGCAACATGCTGGCCCGGATGGTCGATACCCACCGCGCCCGGCTGACCCTGGGCGGCCGCACCTTCTCGCTGATCCTGAACCCGATCAACGGCGACGCCGGCGAACGCCTGGGTTACGTCGTCGAGTGGAAGGACATGACTGCGGAGCTGGCGCTGGCTGCGGCCGAAGCCGAGCGCACGGCGGCCGATCGCAAGCTGGCCGACGAGAACCTGCGCATCAAGATGGCGCTGGATTCGGTCACCACCAACGTGATGATCGCCGACAACGACCGCAACATCGTCTACATGAACGGGGCGGTGAAGGAGATGCTGGCCGAGGCCGAGTCGGACATCCGCAAGGCTCTGCCGCACTTCGACGTGCGCAAGCTCGACAACGCCAAGATCGATGTCTTCCACAAGCATCCGGAGCATCAGGCCCGGATGCTGTCGACCTTCCGCGAAACCCATCGCACCCAGATCGTGGTCGGCGGCCGCACCTTCTCGCTGATTGCCGCACCGATCATCAATGCTGCCGGCGAGCGTCTCGGCGCGGTCGTCGAATGGAAGGATCGCACCGCCGAAGTGGCGGTCGAGAACGAGGTCTCCGGCATCGTCGCCGCGGCGGCCAACGGCGACTTCACGCAGCGCATCTCGATGGTCGGCAAGCAGGGCTTCTTCAAGATGCTCGGCGAGAATCTCAACCAGCTGCTGGAAACCTCCAGCGCCGGCCTCAGCGAAGTGGTGCGCGTGCTCGGCGCGCTGGCCAAGGGCGACCTGACCGAAACCATCTCCGGCGACTACCGCGGCACCTTCGGCCAGCTGAAGGACGACTCCAATGCGACGGTGGCCCAGCTGACCGAGATCATTACGCAGATCAAGCAGGCCACCGACACCATCAATGTCGCCGCTGGCGAGATCGCTGCCGGCAACCTCGACCTGTCGCAGCGCACCGAGGAACAGGCGGCATCGCTGGAGGAAACCGCCAGCTCGATGGAAGAGCTGACCTCCACGGTCAAGCAGAACGCCGAGAACGCCCGCCAGGCCAACCAGCTCGCGCTTGGCGCCTCGGACGTCGCGATCAAGGGCGGCCAGGTGGTCGGTCAGGTGGTGACCACGATGTCGGCGATCAACGATTCGTCGAAGAAGATCGTCGACATCATCAGCGTCATCGACGGCATCGCCTTCCAGACCAACATCCTGGCGCTGAACGCGGCGGTCGAAGCGGCCCGCGCCGGCGAACAGGGCCGGGGCTTCGCGGTGGTGGCGGCGGAAGTGCGCAGCCTGGCGCAGCGCTCGGCCTCGGCGGCCAAGGAGATCAAGACCCTGATCGGCGACTCGGTCGAGAAGGTCGGCAACGGCACCAAGCTGGTCGAACAGGCCGGCAAGACCATGGAAGAGATCGTGACGAGCGTGAAG
>PNMW01000037.1 GCA_013823855.1 Lysobacteraceae bacterium
GAACTCGATGAATGGCGGCGACAACTCCCTGATCGGCGGCCTGATCTCGGCGACCACGCTGATCGCCGTCAACTACCTGTTCGACGTCGCGACCACCGCCAGCAAGCGCGCCGAGCGCCTGCTGGTCGGCCGGCCGCAGATCCTGATTCGCAATGGCCGGCTGCGCCCGGACACGCTCGCCGCGGCCGACCTGTCGCGGCGCGACCTGAACGCCGCGCTGCGCAAGGCCGGCTGCATCCGCATCGACGAGGTCCGAGTGGCCATGCTGGAAACCAATGGCGCGATCAGCGTCGTGCTGCGCCGGAGCCTGCGATGAACGTGGCCGCCGCGCCCCGCGTTGCCGTCATCGGCGGCGGCCCGGCCGGGCTGATGGCCGCCGAAACGCTGGCGGCGGCCGGTGCCACCGTCGAGGTCTACGACGCGATGCCGAACTGTGGCCGCAAGTTCCTGATCGCCGGCCTGGGCGGCCTGAACCTGACCCACGGCGAAGCTTTCGAGCCGTTCGTGGCGCGCTACGCCGGCCGTTCGGCGCTACTGCGGCCGATGCTCGAAGCCTTCGGCGCCGCCCAGCTGCGCGACTGGGCCAAAGGCCTCGGCATCGACACCTTCGTCGGCTCCTCGCAACGCGTGTTCCCGTCCGATCTCAAGGCCGCGCCGCTGCTGCGCGGCTGGCTGCGCCGGCTGCGCGAAGCCGGCGTGCGCTTCCACCTGCGCCATCGCTGGACCGGCTGGGATGACTGCGGCGCGCTGCGCTTCGATGGCCCGGATGGCCCGGTCGGCGCGACACCGGACGCCACCGTGCTGGCGCTCGGCGGCGGCAGCTGGCGGCGGCTCGGCTCGGATGGCCGCTGGACCGCCATCCTCGCCGCCCGCGGCATCGACCTCGCCGCCCTGCAGCCGTCGAACTGCGGCTTCGAAGCGGGGTGGACCGCGATCATGCGCGAGCGTACTGGCGGCCAGCCGGTGAAACCGGTCGCCGCGCGGCTGGCGCCGTCGCAGGGCGGCAACGGCAGGTTTCATCAGGGCGAATTCATCCTGACCGCAGTCGGCGTCGAAGGCAGCCTGATCTACGCGCTGTCCGCCGAACTGCGCGAGGCGATCAACCGGTACGGCCACGCCGAATTGCAGCTCGACCTGCTGCCGGGCACGGCACTCGACAGGCTGAGCGCGAAACTGGCGGTACCGCGCGGCAAGCAGTCGATGGCCAAGCATCTGCACCGCTGCGGCATCGACGGCGTCAAGGCCGCGCTGCTGCGCGAATGCGCGCCACCGGAAGCCTTCGACGATCCGGCGCAGCTGGCCGCCACAATCAAGTGTCTGAGCGTCCGCCTGTTCAAGACCCGGCCGATCGACGAAGCGATCTCCACCGCCGGTGGCGTGCGCTTCGAAGCGCTCGATGCGCGACTGATGCTGCAGGCGCTGCCGGGCGTGTTCTGCGCCGGCGAAATGCTCGACTGGGAAGCGCCGACCGGCGGCTACCTGCTGACCGCCTGCTTCGCCAGCGGGCGAGCGGCGGGGCTGGGGGCGGCGGAATGGCTGGCCGCGATGACGCCCGAAGGCGGCAAGCGCTGACCGGATGCGCCGGCCGGTTCAGCCGGCTTCAGCGGCCGGCACGGCCCGGCAACCACATCGCATCGCCGTAGCTGAAGAAGCGGTAGCGCTGCGCGACCGCATGGCGATACGCGGCGATCACCCGCTCGAAACCGCCGAAGGCGCAGACCAGCATCAGCAGCGTGCTTTCCGGCAGGTGGAAGTTGGTCAGCAGCGCGTCCACACAACGCCAGTCGTAGCCCGGCGTGATGAACAGCCGGGTCTCGCCCTGATAGGGCTGGACGGCGCCGCTTGCGGCGGCCGCCGTCTCCAGCGCCCGCACCACGGTCGTTCCGGCCGCGACCACCCGCCCGCCACGCGCCTTGGCCGCGGCAACGGCAGCCGCCAGTGCCGCCGATACCGTGACCCGCTCGGCGTGCATGCGGTGCTGGCTGAGGTCGTCGACCCGCACCGGCTGGAAGGTCCCGGCGCCGACATGCAGGGTCGCGAAGGCAATCTCGACACCACGGCTGCGGATCGCCGCCAGCATCGCCTCGTCGAAGTGCAGGCTCGCGGTCGGCGCGGCGACCGCGCCCGGCTCGCGCGCCCAGACCGTCTGGTAGCGGGCGTCGTCGTCGTCGCCCGGCTTGCGCTCGATGTACGGCGGCAGCGGCAGTTCGCCGTGGGCGTCGAGCGCGGCCAGCAGATCGTCGGTGTCGAACGCCAGCTCGTAGAGATCATCGTGCTTGGCGATCACCGTGGCGCTCAGCGCGCCGTCGGCACCGAACAACAGCCGCCCGCCGGGCTTCGGCGTCTTGCTGGCCCGGATCTGGGCCAGCGCCCGGCGGCCGTCGAGCACCCGCTCGATCATCGCCTCGATCTTCCCGCCCGAATCCTTCAGGCCATGCAGCCGCGCGCGGATCACCCGGGTGTCGTTGAGCACCAGCAGATCGCCGGCCCGCAGTTCGCCCGGAAGATCGACCATCCGGGCATCACGAAAGCCGGTTTCGCTCGGCGCCACCACCAGCATCCGGCCGCCGCTGCGGGTCGCGGGCGGGGTCTGGGCAATCAGTTCCGGCGGAAGGACGTACGAAAAATCACTGAGCTGCATGGACAAGGGATCGGATAGCGACAATGCGGCTGCTATGATGCGCGCCGCGCGAGTCGCATCGTGTGCCTGAGTGGCGGAATCGGTAGACGCAGCGGACTCAAAATCCGCCGAGGCAACCCCTCGTGAGAGTTCGAGTCTCTCCTTAGGCACCAGTTCGACGTTTCAAGACGGTTCAGGTCAACCCGTCTTCCTCGAAAAATCAAAGGCTTACGAGAGAACGACGAATCATGTTGTAGCGGGGCGTCCCCTGTACGCCCATGGATGTCTGGGTAACACTCTGGGTAACTTCCAAAATCTGGAAAGGTTACCCATGCCGCTGAACGACACCCGCATCCGCGCCGCCAAGGCCGACACGCGCCCGTACAAGCTCGGCGACTTCGACGGCTTGAGCCTGCATGTGCAGCCGAACGGCAGTAAGTGGTGGCGGTTCCGCTACCGGTTCCTCGGCAAGGAAAAGATGCTCTCTCTCGGCACCTATCCCGAGGTCAGCCTGCTTGAGGCCAGGGAGCGTCGCGACGCCGCCCGCAAGCTGGTGGCAACCGGCATCGACCCCAGCCGTCAGCGCGAAGCGGATCGGCGCGCCCATGCCGCAGTGCTCGGCCATACGTTCCGGGCACTCGCTAATGAGTGGTTTGAAGTCCGACAGGCGAAATCCGCCGACAGCACCCGCGCCAAGATTCGCTTCTATCTCGACCGCGACCTGATCCCGATCCTCGGCGACCGCCCGCTGCCGGACATCACCCGTCCGGAACTGGTCGACGTGCTGCGCCGGTTCGAGCAGCGCAAGGCGTTCAACGTCGCCAAGAAAGCCCGCGGCTGGCTGGGTCAACTCTTCAAGTACGCGATGGTCAAAGGCGTAATCGACCGCAATCCGGCGACTGACCTTGATGTCGTTGCGATCCGCGGTCCGGCGACGCAACCCCATGCCGCGCTGCGTGTTTCCGAAGTGCCCGGCCTGTTGCTCGCACTCAACAAGTACCGGGGTAGCCCGCTGACCAAGCTCGCCGTTCGCCTGCTACTGTTCACGGGTGTGCGTCCGGGCGAACTCCGCAACGCCCGGTGGGCGGAACTCGACCTGGATGCGGCGTTATGGAGCGTGCCCGCCGAACGCATGAAGATGCGTAAGCCGCATCTGGTACCGCTGCCGACCCAGGCGATTCAGGCGTTGCGTGAACTCAAGGCGCTCACCGGAACCTCGCCTCTGCTGTTCCCAAGCCGGGACAACCGAGAGCGGCCAATGAGCGAGAACACCGTGAATGTCGCCATTGCCCGCATCGGCTACAAAGGCAAGCAGACCGGTCACGGCTTCCGGCACCTGATCAGCACCACGCTGAACGACATGAACTACAACCGCGACTGGATCGAGCGCCAACTCTCGCATGGCGACGCGAACGGAATTCGAGGCACATACAACCACGCGCTCTATATTGAGCAGCGGCACAAGATGATGCAGGCTTGGGCCGACTACCTCGACAACCTCGACCGCTGTTAACGCGACCCGCGACAGAAACGCAAGTTGCTGAGCGGAGCGAAGCAACTTGCGTTTCTGTCGCGGGTAACGCTTTTGAACGACTGCCAGATCCAGAGACGCGCCCTCGCCGCTTGAACGCCCCGATTAGTAATACGGGGCGTAAGCACGTAGAGACTGATAACAGCCTAAGGCGAACACTTGAGGTCTCGACTCTCGGCGCAAAATCGCCTAATCAATTTTCATCCGCCAATCGTTCTGCGCGACACCTTCTGGAGCGAAACACCCGCGAAGGATGCCCACGAGCGAAATTTTGTCCCAGCCAAATGTGTTGTACTGGGAGCCCACGGCAAGCCAAAAGCTTCGCGAAGGATGGACCCAATATCGACAGGATGAGCGCCGCGATTTAACTCGAGCATGGTCAGCGCCCCTGCGCCCCCAGGCACAGCTCTCAAGAGAGTTTTCAAAGTGCTATGAAAACTATTGGGATCAAGAAGTGCGAGCGCAACGGACTGGACGACTTCGCCCCGACCATCTAATACTCCCAGAACCTGTAGATCAGTTTCTGCTTTCTGGCGGACCGATTCCGTAAACTTTTGTCCATCTAGATTGACCATATGCCTTAGGTACGCAAAAGCTGTCTCAGGTCGGCTATGAGGAAAAGTTTTTGCCCGCCGTCCTCTCTCTTCCGTTCCTAGTAACGTTACTTTGCTCGCCCCGCCTTCGGGCGCACACAGAACCTGTCCTCGCAATCGCATTAATCCACAATAGTCAAGCCATGATGCAAATGCGAGCGCATAAGTCCGCCATGTACTCGACGTTGCCTCTAATGCCGGAAATAGAGGAGGCAACTCCAAAGCAAGTACATCAATCGATATATCCGTCGGCGACCTTCCTAGGACTGAGTGAACAATGTGCTTATAAACTTTGTGTCGCTTGAGAGATCTAGAAACTCTGTCTCTAATCGACTGTTCGGTCGGCGGAACAAAACGAAACTGCTCGGCCAAAAGTAGCGCACCAGATTTTGGCGCTAAGACACCGAGCTGCCGAAGTTCCCGAGCGGCGTTAAAGACCACATGAAGTGACATTGAAAGGTCGGCCGCAGCTTCAGCCGTCGCTACTTCCGACGTTCTACCAACTAAATACTGTAGGAGCTTCGTTGTAGACGCAGGGCGGACTCGCAGGATATAGGTATCTTCCACAGCCACCTTTCCTGTCAGAAGAAATTCTCTGAAAGTGTCCCAATAAACGTCTATCCGCTCGCCCACTCGCACTACCAATCTTCGGTCGACCAAAGATTGAATGATGCTCGGGCTTACCTTCTCAACGATATCGCTAACGAGAACTGGCGCTTCGCGCGCCACAGCTTTAATTGCATCAATTTCGGCCGCCTCAAGTGAGACTAGATCCTGCTCAAAGAGTGAGTCGATATTAAGTGACTCCGAGAGAAGTGTTTCCTCGGATGTTCCGGCCCTCAGCTCGTTAAGAATATGACTTGCGAGCTTCTTCAGAAGCCATGGAAGTCCCTGAGAGTACTCACGTAGTCTCTGCTTCAGGTCATTTGAGATCGGGACTTCCGCTGCCTTCGCCAATCGCGCAAGAAGCGTTCCCACATCCCGCGGCCCAAACGGGTCTACCGCGATTACTAGAGCTACACTGCGAATTTCGTCGCGAAGTCTATAAGGGTAGCTCTCCGTAAGACTGACTAAGTCGGTCTTCCAAGCGAACCCGATGAGTACGGGTACAGTAAGTTCGCGGACAGATAGTGCGAGATCCCGAAACTCCTGCGTGAGCTTGGTATCGCGAAAAACATTCTCGAATTGATCGAAGAAAATCGTGAGAGATGAGCCTTGTGTCCAATCAGCGACCTGAAGGCTGCGCAGTGCACTATGCAGAGAAGCAAATGAAGCATCGGCAGATAACTCAAGCTGTCCGGCGTCCACTGCCTTGGTCGCAGCTCGTTGGAGTGCGGCTGCAACATATGTCGGTGTTGATGCTGTTCGAGTGTCAAATACGGCAGCGGTTCCACCGGTTGATTCGGTTTCATAAGCAATCCTCAGAGCTAGTGAGCTCTTCCCCCACCCAGACTGAGCATTAAGTACCACTACATGACCGGCGTTTTTTGACTCCTCGATTTCTCGTTTTATCCTCGCAATCACATTGTCGCGGCCCACAAAAAAGTGCGGCGCTGCCGGTAGCTGATACTCAAAGTCTTCCTGACTGCCCTTAACCGTAACTAAGGTAGGTGTTTCTGCTGGCTGCGAGCTAATGATTGATTGCCTTGCTTGTTCGCTGATATCTCGAATTGGAAGACCAGCGGCATAATCCGTAGCAAGTAGTAATGGCAAATCATTTGAAGATAAAGCAAAGTTTTTCCCTCTGACGAGAATCATGGACGGCAATCTAGTGGCTGCATCAAGCACCTTCACCATAGAGAAGACGCCAGTGGGTGTCAGGAGAATCGCTTTATCGGAAATTGTGTAGTCGTCGCCAGAAGGGATATCTGATATCCAGTCTCTACTCAGCGCGAGCTCAAAAATCTGCGAGGCAGTAATAAGCCTGAAGCGCCGATCCTTTTCCTCAAGCTTACGTGCAAGCTGATTTCCATCAGCGGTCAGTCCTGGAATCGCCACAAACCATCCATGGACCACTGGATCGTCTAACCGTTGTGCACTGAGTTTTCCATAGAACCCAGTAAGAGCAGGAATCGCAACCGGGGCTGAATATGCTTTGCATTCTGCTACTGCACTCTCTTTTGAGAGTACGAATTGCGTAGTTATGTCGACTTCGTACCCATTTTGCCGAACATTAACTGAGCTTGATGAGGGCGTTTGACAACCGTACGCCTCAAACGTCCGGGCCATGAATTTTTCAAATAGATGGCCGCGAGCATTCGCCTGCGCAGCGCTTGTGTCGCCGCCCGCAACGACTACGACTTGTGGCGGAGCTATCTCTAAGGAAAGGAACACAGTCATGGTCGACAGGTATGTGATCAATGTTGCTCAAAGACTACCGTACTTGAGTTTCCGCTTCTGGGATTAACTTCCTCTTCCGACACAAAGCCGCCGACCAGCGAAGTCTTCGTGCCGCCACAAGTACGGAGATTTGATATACCCTTTCTATATGCTCCGCTTAGCAGTTGACGCTCATGACCAAGAAAGCCAAACAGGAACTTCAGCGCCCTTCGAAGCCCGTCAAGGACTTCACGGACGACGAGCTGGTTGCCCTCATCAAAAACTCGCTCGACCGCTTCCAGGGTACGGCTGACAGTTGGGAAAGCGCCGTCGGCATGATGTTCGTCGGCAAGTACATGGGCTGGAAGATCGTCCACCTTGTACACAGCCAAGCCACAGTCAAAAAGTACGAAAACATCCTCGGCATCGACGTCAAGACAGATTTTGACCCGACGACCGATGCCTCGCACCGCAGCGTCGCCTGGAAAGCCATCGAAGGCTTCTCGAATTTCTGGAAAGCCGTGAAGGGCGAGACGGATATTCCGAATGCCCGCAGCCAGGTCATCGATTCAGTCGGTTAGACGTCTGCCGGAAGGGAACTTGCGAGTCCCGTAGTCCTGCGTTAGCCTGAAGGGGAACTCAATGTTCCCCAAAGGTGCAGCATGTCGCACGAATCGCAAACCCAAGCAGCTCAACCATCGACGCGCCTTGCGCTGATCGACTGGCTATCCGTCAGCGTTGTCCCGCCTGATGGGTCGGGGCTGGACTGGATCGCCGACGCTCTCCTGTCGGTGTTCGGCATCGGCCGCGACTGCTGGCAAGTGACTGGCCGTGGCTGGTTCGGATACCGGCAGCGAATCAACCTCGGGGAACTCGGACTACTCGCCCACGGTGGTGAAAGGCAGCGGGGCACGGTTCACTTCGAACTGAACGCCCACGCTTGTGCACGGATCACCGATTGGCAGGCGGTGCGCGGTTGGGGCGAAGCCAAAGGCGCGCGCATCAGCCGCGTCGACCTGGCACACGACGACTTCGACGGCACGGCCGTCAACATTCAGCAGATGCTGACCTGGAATCGCGACGGCGGCTTTGCGAGCGGCGGGCGGCTACCGAAGGCGCGGCTGGTCGATGACCTGGAGTCGGGCGAAGGCAAGACTTTCTACGTCGGCAAGCGCCAACACGGCAAGCTGCTGCGCGGCTACGAGAAGGGCAAGCAACTCGGCAAGCCAGACGACCGGTGGTTTCGTGTCGAGGTCGAGCTGCACAACAAGGGGCGCGTGATCCCCTGGGAAATCCTGACGGAACCCGGCCGCTATCTGGCTGGTGCATACCCCTGCCTCGGCTTCCTGCACGCCGAGCAATGCCGGATCGCGACCCAGCGTCGGGCGCTGGAACTGTCGTATGGCCGGATGGAACGCTGGGTTTCAGATGCGGCCGGTAAGGCGCTGAACGCGATGATGACCGCGCATCACGGCGACGCGCTCAGCGTGATGGCTAGGCTGGTCAAGGAAGGCTTCCCGAAACGGCTGATCGGATTCTCAGCCGATGATCTGAACCAGCTGGGTGAAGTGCCGTGAGCCTGTTCCCGCCGATCCTGCCTAGCCCGCTGCCACCCGATGAACGCCTGATCCGCGTTCATGAGGTCATGCGGATCACCGCGATGTCGCGCTCGACGATCTACCGAAAGATGAAGGAAGGCAGCTTCCCGGAAGCGGTGCATGTCAGCCAGCGGTTCACCGCATGGCGACTGTCCGCCGTCCGCGAATGGCTGCACAATATTTGCGCAAAACAGCCATGATTTCGGCCGTCGGAGAGTTCGAGAAACAGAGTTCGAGACATCCGACGAACGGCAAAAAGGCAATGGGTAATTCTCTGGGTAACTTGGGGCGGTCGAACACCATAACCAGATTGATTTCAAAGCGTTATTTCACGGTTTTGATGCCCTCCTTAGCACCAGTTATACATCCGACAAAGTCCGGGATTATCAAAAAAATCCCTGCAAATCAATCGCTTCAGCGGTTCGTGAGCGGCTCTCGCAGGCTCGATGGCGTCGCCTGCGGGTCACATTCGAGGTTCGCCTGGAGGTACTTCTGGGGGTACTTCCGGAACTGCGCGTGACGGTGCCGCCCGGATCGCGTCTGCTGCCGGCTGACAGGGACGCCTTTTTCCACCCGCTCGCGCCGTATCGCGGGCCATCAGCTGGTCCGGTGCTGGGGCAGTTCGTTGAAGGACCGCCGCGCGGGCCGGCCGGGCCGTGATGTCGAAAGCGGCCGTCGTGGGGTACCGTCTTCGCTGCTGTCTGCCGCATCCCTGACGACAAGAACGATCACTGACAGAGGAGACGCCCGATGACCTTCGTGGAACCCCGTCCGCCGTTGCCGCCGTTCACATTGGGAACCGCCACGCAGAAGGTTCGCCTGGCGGAAGACGCCTGGAACTCGAAGGACCCGCAGCGGGTGTCGCTGGCCTATACGCCGGACACCCGCTGGCGCAATCGCAACGAGTTCTTCGTCGGCCGCAAACAGGTCGTCGAGTTCCTGACCGCCAAGTGGGCGAAGGAAAGCGACTACCGCCTGATCAAGGAACTGTGGGCATTCGCCGAAAACCGTATCGCCGTGCGTTTCGCCTACGAATGGCACGACCACGCCGGGCACTGGTTCCGCAGCTATGGCAACGAGAACTGGCAGTTCGACGGCCATGGCCTGATGGCAGTGCGCCACGCCAGCATCAACGATCTGGCGATCGGCGACGGCGATCGTAAGTTTCATTGGCCCTCTGGCCGGCGTCCGGACGATCACCCGGGCCTGAGCGCGCTGGGGCTCTGATGGCGCGGTCGGGCGGGTCGCGATCCGCCGTTTTGACGGTTGCGCAAGCGTCGTGGCGGGTCGCGACCCGCCCTACGGACGATCGCCAGCAAGCGCGCGCAGCAGCGCTTCGCTGGCGGCATCGGCCGGATACAGGGTTTCCACCCGCAGGTCCTCGGCGGTCAGGTCGCGTGGCATGTCGAAGCGCGACAGCATCGCGAACAGCTTCAGGTCCTGGCCGGCGATCCGGAAATGGGTCGCCAGCACCGGCGACAGCCGGGCGGTGACGTCGATGTTGCGCGCCGTCGCCTTCATGCCCGGATAGGCCATCACCACATCGCGCAGCCGCGCCGACGGCGGATGGTCGAGTGCTTCCTGGGACAGCCGCGACAGGATCGCCACCACCACTTCGTCGGCATTGACGACCAGCGTGCGCAGCCCTTCCGGATGCAGGCTCATCTGGATCATGTTGCGCGGGCCGTCACCGCACACTTTCCGCCACAGCGCGTCCTCGGTGAGCCCGGCCAGCATCGCCCCGGTGGCGATCATCCGCTGCGTCGCCTGGTTGGCCATCACCAGGTTCCAGGCGCGGTCGATGACCATTGCCGGGAACGGTTCGTGGTGGCGCAGCATCCGCGCCAGCGCCTCGCGCACCGGCGCCATGTCCGGCGCCTCGATGGCGCGCTGCGCGTAGATCGGCGCGAAGCCGGCGGCGATCAGCCAGTCGTTGCGGTCGGCAAGGCCCAGGTCCAGCGCTTCGGCGAGGCGCAGCAGCATCGCCCGGCTCGGCTGCGAGCGGCCGGATTCGAGGAAGCTCAGGTGGCGCTGCGACAGCCCGGCCGACAGCGCCAGATCGAGCTGGCTGCGGCGACGCTGGCTGCGCGCCTGGCGCAGCGATTCTCCGAAGCGGGTCGAGGCGGCGGACATCGGCTGGCTGGCGTTCATGGCCACGATTCTGGCGATGGATCGCGCGCAACGCGATGACCTGCGAGGTAATTGCGACGCGGCCGGCGCACGCCGAATCTGCACCGGCCACATCCCACCCGCTACCGGAGATCCGTCATGACCCTGCCCCGCCCCGTGCTGTTCGCCATCCTGCTGCCGTTCGCCGTGCTGACCGCCTATGCCCTGAACCAGGTCGGTCTGGTCGGCATCTTCACCGCCCACATGAATCCCGGCGGCGCCCAGGTGTTCGTCGATCTGGTGATCGCCCTGACCCTGCTGATGGTCTGGATGGTCGGCGATGCCAGAAGCCGCGGCGTCACTGTCTGGCCGTACATCGTCGCCACGCTGGCGCTCGGCTCGTTCGGACCGCTCGCCTACCTGCTGATGCGCGGCGGCGCGCCGCAGGCCGCGACCGCCGCCAAGGGCTGGGCCTGATCCGGTGCTGCGGCAGGTGTCGCTGCGCGAGGCGCTGTTCCTGATCGGCTACGGCCTGCTCGCCACGCATGAGCTGGACGCCGTGCTGCGTGCCGAATGGCGCGTGCTGCCGGGACTCTCGCGGCTCGATGAAAGCCTCGCCCGGCCGCTGTTCGTCTGGCTGCACGTGCCGCTGTTCGCGCTGCTGACCGCCTGGGTCGGCAGCACCACCCCCGGCACCCGCATGCGGGCCCGCCACGGCATCAGTCTGTTCCTGGTCGTGCACGCCGGCCTGCACCTGCTGTTCAGCGGCCATCGCCACTACCAGTTCCAAGGCGCGATCAGCAGCGCGCTGATCTTCGGCGGCGCGCTGTGCGGACTCGGCTGGCTCGCCACCGCTGGCAAGCCCCTGGCACCGGCGGATCAGAAGTTGTAGCGCGCCGAGAACTGCAGGCGGCTCAGGTCGCCCGACAGGTCGCCGACGGTGTCGCGCCGGGCGTAGCGGTACTCGGCGCCGAAGGTGATCTTCGGGATCGGCGAATACAGCAGGTTCAGCGTGATGCTGCGGACATTGCGCGACACCGCGCTGCCGAACATCGAGCCGCTGGCCGCCTGCCCGGTATTGGCATGGAAGGCCGACAGCGCCAGGTTGCTGCGCCACTGGTCGTTCCACGGGTGACGCCAGGCGACGAAGCCGTTGTAGATCTCCACCGTCTGCAGCTTGCCCCGGGCATCGACGATGGCGTCGCCGACGGTGTTCAGCGCCAGGTAGCGACCGAAGCCGTCGCCGCCGCTGAAGGTGAAGCGCAGGTCGTCCTGACCCCAGAGCGGCACCTTGCCGGCGAAGCTCAGGCCGTAGCCGAGCGCGGTGTCGTTGCTGCCGCCGATGGTGCCGCGATCGCTGATCTGGCGGACCGCGCCGGACAGCGTGTAGTCGCCCCAGCGGGTGGTCTTCAGCGTGTAGCGCCAGACCAGGTCCGGCAGCGTGTTGTCGTCGGTCACCGTGAAACTGTTGCCGCCGAACGCGGCGACGGTCGACTCGGTGTTCTCCAGCGCCACCGCCAGCGGCCCCCAGGTGTAGCGGATCATCGCCTGGCGGCCGAACACCGTTCCTTCGCCGGGCCAGTTGATCAGGTCGACGATGTCCGGCAGCGCCACCAGGTTCTGCAAGGTGGTCCAGTCCTGACCGATGCGGAAGTTGTCGAAATCGATGTAGCCGAGCCGGAACGCCGGGTTGTAGGCATTGGTCACCGCTTCGTTCGGCGCACCACCGATGCCCTGGCCGAGCTGACCGCTGATGAAGTCGAACTCGGCATTGATCGCCACCTTGTGGCCGTACATCAGGCCCGAGCCGCGCAGGTACAGGCGGGTCTCCTTGGCGTGCAGATCGGTATACGTGCGTGCGTTCTCCACCGCATCGGCCATCACCGGCACCGAATTCGGAATGTAGGCATCGCGGCCGAGGCTCTGGGCGACGGGCGCATCGCTGTATCGCGAGACGATGGCATCGGCCTTCACATAGCCGCCCCAGGCCAGCTTGAAGTCGCCACCGTTGCCATTGACGGCGGCGACAGGTGCCGCCGGCGCGGCGGCGGCCACGGCAGGCGCGGGTCCGGCGGCGGGCGCGGACGCCGGTGCGGCCGGCGGGGTCGCCAGCTGCCGTTCGAGCGCTTCGATGCGCCGCTTCAGTTCCTGGATGACGGCAGCGGTGTCGGTGTCGGCGTCGCTGGCGGCCAGCGCCGGACCGGTGGCGGCGGCGCATCCGGCGGCGATCAGCGCGGCGGCAAAACGGCTGCGATCAAGCCTCATCTCCTCACTCCTCTCGTTGTCCGGTATCCCGACGTGGCATCGGGGGCGGCATCGAAGGCCGCAGAGGAAGGGTGACGACGCGCGGGTGCCCGCGACATTCACCTTAGGTCGAATCGCGACCAAGGTCGTACGGTGGTGCAATGCTCCATATCCCCGCCGGACGAGTCCGCCGCCCATGCACCGCCTGCTGATCGCCGATGACCACCCGCTGTTCCGCGCCGCGCTGACCGCTGCGGCCGCCGATGCCGTGCCGGGCGCCACGGTCGAGGCCACGGCGTCGATGGCCGAACTGCTCGCCGCGCTCGAGCGGCAGCCGGACTGCGATCTGGTGCTGCTCGATCTGCGGATGCCCGGCAGCAGCGGCTTTTCGTCGCTGATCCAGCTGCGCGGCCTGCGCCCGGACCTCCCGGTGGCGATCGTCTCCGGCGAGGAGAACCCGCTGGTGATCCGCCGCGCGATCGACTTCGGCGCCTGCGGCTACATCCCCAAGTCAGCGTCGCTGGCGGTGATCGGCGACGCGATCCGGGCGCTGCTCGACGGCAACGAATGGCTGCCGCCGGGCCTCGCCGACGCCGTCGAGCAGGGCGCGGCCGAACAGGCGCTGACCCGCCAGATCGCCACCCTGACGCCCCAGCAGTTCAAGGTGCTGATGGCGCTGGCCGACGGACGCCTGAACAAGCAGATCGGCTACGAACTGAGCGTCACCGAAGCGACGGTCAAGGCCCACGTCACGGCGATCCTGCGCAAGCTCGGCCTGTATCGCCGCACCCAGGCCGCGCTGCTGGCGCGGCGCCTGCTCGACGCCAGCGCCGACACCCTGACGCCGCCGATGGACGAGACTCAGTCCGACGTCGCCGACGAGGACTGAGCCTCGCTCTCGGCATCGGCCGCATCGGCGCTCTGGATGCGGATGGTGCGGCTCATCAGCGCCCGCAGCGCCGCCGGCTTGACCGGTTTCGGCAGCCGCGCGTGCCCCGCCGCCGTCGCCGCATCGCGCGCCGCCTCGGTCGGATCGGCGGTCAGCACGATCGCCGGCACCGCGATACCCCAGCGCTGGCGCAGCACCGCCATCAGCTCGATGCCGCTCGGCCCTTCGCCGAGATGGAAATCGATCAGCGCCAGATCCGGCACTTCGCTGCCCGGCATGGCCCGCGCCAGCGCTTCCTCGGCATTGCGCGCGGTGACCACGCGGCAGCCCCAGCGGCCGAGCAGCGCGCCGAGCGCGTCGAGCGTGGCTTCCTCGTTGTCCAGGCAGAACACCAGCCGGCCGTGCAGGCGATCGGTGGAGCGCGCCACCGGCGCCGGCCGCAGCGGTGCGACCGAGCCGCGGTCGCCGTACGGCACGCGGATCGAAAAGCTGCTGCCGCGGCCGACGTTCGAGCGCAGCTGCAGGCGGTGCCGCAGCAGCTTCGACAGGCGATCGGCGATCGACAGGCCGAGGCCGAGGCCGTGGTCGAAGTCGCGGCCGACTTCCAGGCGCCGGAACTCCTCGAAGATCTCCGGCTGCCGCGCGGCGGCAATGCCCGGCCCGGTATCGATCACGGCGATCTCCAGTTCGCCCGGATGGCGGCGGCAGCCGAGCAGCACCCGGCCGCTGCGCGTGTAGCGCACGGCGTTGGACAGGAAGTTCTGCAGGATGCGGCGCAGCAGCGCCGGGTCGGTCTCGACGATCGCCGAGGACGGCACGAAGCGGAACTTGAGGCCGCGGGCGCTGGCCAGTGCGGCGAACTCGTTGGCCAGCGGCGCCAGCACCCGGTCGACCGGGAAATGCTCGCGGCGCACCGACTGGGCATCGGCATCGAGGCGCGAGATGTCGAGCAGCGCGCCGATCAGGTTCTCGGCCGCATGCAGTGCGCTTTCGACCTGGCCGACCACCCGCGCCGTGTCCGGCGGCACGGTGTCGCGGTCGATCGAGGTCACGAACAGCCGCGCGGCGTTCAGCGGCTGCACCAGGTCATGGGTCACGGTGGCCAGAAAGCGCGACTTGGCGCGGTTGGCGCGCTCGGCGGCGCCGCGCGCTTCCTCCAGCGCCGCCGTGCGCTCGCCGACCCGCTCCTCGAGCTGCTCGTTGACCACCTCGAGCGCGGCTTGCGCCTGCTTGTAGGCGGTGACGTCCGAATAGCTGGTGACATAGCCGCCGCCGCTCATCGGGCTGCCGCGCACCTCGATGACGCGACCGTCCGGCATCTGGCGCTCGTGGCTGTTCGGCGTGCCGGCGCGCAGGTGGGCGATGCGCCGCTCGACCTGGGCCTCGATGTCGCCGGGCCCGAGCAGGCCGCGCTCGGCGTTGTAGCGGAACACGTCGGCGATCGGCCGGCCGACCTTGATCAGGCCGTCCGGGTAATCGAGCAGTTCCAGATAGCGGCGGTTCCAGCCGACCAGGCACAGATCCTTGTCGACCACCGACACGCCCTGCGACAGGTGTTCGAGCGAGGCCCTGAGCAGTTCGCGGTTGAACTGGATCTCGTGGGCGGTCTCGTCGAGCAGGCGGATCACGTCCTCCAGCTGCATGTCGCGGCCGCCGAGGGCGGAGCCGAGCACCAGACGCGCGCTCGAGGCACCCAAGGCACCGGACAGCAGCAGCTCGACATGGCGAGCCTGTTCGGACGACACCCGGTCCTCCGGCTTCGGCGCTGGCCGGCCGAGCCGCCGGGCGTGCAGGTCCAGTTCGCTGCGCGCGCGCTCGGCGCCGAAGAAGCGCTCCAGCAGTACCAGCAGATCGCCGACCGTCGCCGCGATCCGGGTCGGCGATTCGCGCACCGCGCGCGCCGCCGACGGCACATCGAGGAAGCGGCCAGCCTGCAGGCGTTCGCGCAGCCCGGGCTTGAACGCCAGCGGCGCCAGCAGGTAGGCCAGCGTGTTGATGCCGAGGCTCCACAGCGTGCCGTGGCTGATGTCGTCGAGGCCGCCCAGCCCGAACAGCGCCTGCGGTCGCAGCCAGCCCAGGCCGAACGGGCCCTGCGCCAGCAGCGCGCTGTCGGTGCCGGCCAGCAGCGCCGGCAGCAGCAGCGTGTAGGCCCACAGGCCGAAGCCCAGCAGCAGGCCGGCCTGGGCGCCGGCGCGGGTGCCACCGCGCCAGACCACGCCACCGACGATCGCCGGCGCGAACTGGGCCACGGCGGCGAACGACAGCAGGCCGATCGCGGTCAGCGAGCCGGGCCCGGTGTAGATCCGGTAGTACAGGTAGGCGGCAGCGATGATCGCGACGATCGCGGTGCGGCGGATGTTCTTGATCAGCCCGGCCAGATCGCCGCGCACCGCGACCCGGAAGTGCCTCGAACCGAGCACCGCCGGCAGCACCAGTTCATTGGAGATCATCGTCGACAGCGCGATGGTTTCGACGATCACCATGCTGGTGGCGGCCGAGAAGCCGCCGAGATAGGCGATCAGCGCCAGCCAGCCCTGGTCCTGCGACAGCGGCAGCGCCAGCATGAAGGTGTCGCCGGCCGCACCCGGCGGCAGGCGGTCGAGCCCGGCGGCGGCGATCGGCAGCACGAAGATGCTGATCGCCAGCAGGAACAGCGGGAACACCCAGCGGGCCCGGCGCAGGTCGCGGCCGCCGGCGTTCTCGACGACGGTGACGTGGAACTGCCGCGGCAGGCACAGCACGGCGATCGCCGCGAGCAGGGTCTGCACCACGAAGCCGGCCTGCCAGCGGCTGTCGCGCTCGTCGGCCTGGCTGTCGAGCCGGGTCAGCGCGTGCTTCCAGGCATCGCCGAAGCCGTCGTACATCTGGTAGCAGACGAACAGGCCGACGGCGAGGAAGGCCAGCAGCTTGATCGTCGACTCGAAGGCGATCGCCAGCACCATGCCGTGGTGGTTCTCGCTGGCCACCACCTGCCGGGTGCCGAACAGGATCGCGAAGCCGGCGAGCAGCACCGCGACGAACAAGGCGCCGTTGTCGAACACCTGCTCGTCGAAGCGCGCATCGCCGGCACCGTGGGCCAGCAGCTCGAAGCCGAACGCCACCGCCTTCAGCTGCAGCGCGATGTACGGCACCACGCCGAGCACCGCGACCACGGTGACGAACATCGCCAGCCGCTGGCTGCGGCCGTAGCGGGCGCCGATGAAGTCGGCGATCGAGGTGATGTTGTGGCGCTTGCTGATGTCGATCAGCCGGGCGACGAAGCCGCCGGCCAGCAGGAACACCAGCATCGGCCCGAGATAGATCGGCAGGAAGTCCCAGCCGCTCGACGCCGCCCGGCCGACCGCGCCGTAGAAGGTCCACGAAGTGGCATAGACGCCGAGCGCCAGGCTGTAGGTCCAGGGCTTGGCGGCCGATGCGGAACGCCCCGGGGCCTGAGCCTTGGCCTGGGCCTGGCGATCGCCGACGGCTGCGATCGCGAACAGCACGGCGACATAGATCGCCGAGATCAGGAACAGCGACCAGACCTCGAGCATCCCGGCGTCCCCCGTGCCGGACGCAGCGCCGGCGGCTGCGCCGGAGCATAAGACAGCCGACCGGCCGGTTCCGCGCCTGCGACCAAAGTCGCGGCTGAGGAGCGACCCGCTTAGACCAACGTCGCATGGAGGCCCGACCCCCATCGCCGATAGGCTTTCGTCCACAGCATCGCAGTACCTACGATGCACGTGCGAGGAGTCACCATGACAACCAAGATCCAGGCCCGCGACGGCAGCGAACCGTCGAACGAGGTTCCCGTCGCGCCGGAAATCCTGCGCATTCTCGAAAGCAGCGCGTTCGCCGAGCTGCGCGCCCGGCGGCGCCGCTTCTCGGCGATCCTGACGGTGCTGATGCTGGTCATCTACTACGGCTTCATCGTCGCCATCGCCTTCGCGCCGCAGTGGCTGGCGATTCCGATCGACGGCGTGATCACGCTGGGCATTCCGCTGGGCTTGGGCGTGATCCTGTCGGCGATCGTGCTGACCGGCATCTACGTCCGCCGCGCCAATGGCGAATTCGATGCCCTGACCGCGCAGGCGATCCGGAGCGCCCGTCCATGATCCGCCCGATCCTCAGGACCCTCGCCGCCACCGCGCTGCTGGCGCCGCCGGCCAGCTACGCCGCCGCCCTCGAAGGCCAGGCCGTGAAGCAGCCGCTGAACATCACCGCGATCCTGATGTTCCTGGCCTTCGTGGCCGCCACGCTCGGCATCACTTACTGGGCGGCACGCCGCACCCAGTCGCGCGCCGACTTCTACACTGCCGGCGGCGGCATCACCGGCTTCCAGAACGGCCTGGCGATTGCCGGCGACTACATGTCGGCGGCCTCGTTCCTCGGCATCTCGGCGCTGGTGTTCGGCTCCGGCTTCGATGGCCTGATCTACTCGATCGGCTTCCTGGTCGGCTGGCCGGTGATCATGTTCCTGATCGCCGAACGGCTGCGGAACCTCGGCAAGTTCACCTTCGCCGATGTCGCCAGCTACCGGCTCGACCAGTTGGCGATCCGCAAGCTGGCCGCAGCCGGCACCCTGATCACCGTGGCCTTCTACCTGATCGCCCAGATGGTCGGCGCCGGCCAGCTGATCAAGCTGCTGTTCGGCCTCGACTATCAACTGGCCGTGGTGCTGGTTGGCGTGCTGATGATCGTCTACGTGACCTTCGGCGGCATGCTGGCGACCACCTGGGTGCAGATCATCAAGGCGATGCTGCTGCTCGGCGGCGCCAGCTTCATGGCCTTCATGGTGATGCGCCATGTCGGCTTCTCGGTGGAAGCGCTGTTCGAGCAGGCCACCGCCGTGCACAAGGACGGCCTCGCGATCATGGCGCCGGGCAAGCTGGTCAAGGACCCGGTGTCGGCGATCTCGCTCGGGCTGGCGCTGATGTTCGGCACGGCTGGATTACCGCACATCCTGATGCGCTTCTTCACCGTGAAGAACGCCGTCGAGGCCCGCAAGAGCGTGTTCTACGCGACCGGCTTCATCGGCTACTTCTACATCCTGACCTTCATCATCGGCTTCGGCGCCATCGTGCTGGTCGGCACCAACGGCTTCTATCTCGACGCGGCGAATCCGCAGGGCGGCCTGCGCGGCGGCAGCAACATGGCGGCGATCCACCTCGCCCATGCAGTCGGCGGCGACGTCTTCCTCGGCTTCATCTCGGCGGTGGCCTTCGCGACCATCCTCGCGGTGGTCGCCGGACTGACGCTGTCCGGCGCGACGGCAGTGTCGAACGATCTCTACGCCCATGTCTTCAAGCGCGGCAAGGCCAACGAGCGCGACGAGATCCGGGTCTCGAAGATCGCCACCGTCGCGCTCGGCATCCTGGCGATCCTGCTCGGCATCGCCTTCGAGAAGCAGAACGTCGCCTTCATGGTCGGCCTGGCGTTCGCGATCGCCGCCAGCGCCAACTTCCCGATCCTGCTGCTGTCGATGGTCTGGCGCGGCCTCAGCACCCGCGGCGCGCTGCTCGGCGGCAGCCTGGGCCTGGTGTCGGCGGTGAGCCTGACCGTGCTCGGTCCGGCGGTCTGGGTGAAGGTGCTCGGCCACGACAGCCCGATCTTTCCCTACGACGCGCCAGCGCTGTTCTCGATGAGCATCGCCTTCATCGGCTGCTGGCTCGGCTCGGTGACCGACCGAAGTGCCCGGGCCAGGATCGAGAAAGCCCGGTACGTCGAACAGCTGGTCCGCGCCGAAACCGGCTATGGCGCGACGGGCGCATCCGGGCACTGATGACGGAAAGCCCGCTGCCCGGCAGCGGGCTTTTCGCGTGAGGGCGGACCCGCAGAACCGGGCGCGATGTTTGCTTAAGCGCGGCACCGCCCAACGGGGGTGTGCCGTGGCTGGCACACTCCGGCCGGAGGAGACGCCCCACTCAAGGGGCCATGACTACGAGGATGAAAAACGATGAGCAGTGACAATTTCCAGTCCGTCCTGACCGAGAACAGGGTGTTCCCGCCGTCGGCAGCATTCGTCGCCAAGGCCCGGGTCAATGCCGGGCAGCTGAGCGCCCTGCGCGCCGATGCAGCGGCCGATTTCCGTGGTTTCTGGGGCAAGTTCGCGGCCGAGGAACTGAGCTGGGAAACGCCGTTCAGAACCGTGCTCGACGAGTCGAACGCGCCGAACTACCGCTGGTTCCACGATGGCACCCTCAATGCCTCGTACAACTGCCTCGACCGTCATCTGGCCAGCAAGGGCGACAAGATCGCCATCCGCTACGAGGGCGAAAAAGGTGACACGCGCAATTACACGTATCGCGAACTGCACAGCGAGGTCTGCAAGCTCGCCAACGCGCTGAAGGGCCTGGGCCTGGTCAAGGGCGATCGCGTGGTGCTCTATCTGCCGCATTCGGCCGAAGCCGTGATCGCGATGCAGGCCTGCGCCCGCCTCGGTCTGACCCACTCGGTGGTGTTCGGCGGCTTCTCGGCGACCGCGCTCCGCGACCGCATCGAGGACACCGGCGCCCGCGTGGTGATCACTGCCGACGGCAACCAGCGCGGCGGCAATTTCATCGAACTGAAGAAAGGCGTCGACGATGCCCTGGCGCTCGGCTGCCCGCTGATCGAGAAGGTGGTGGTGGCCAAGCGCACCACCAATACCGTCGCCATGAGCGCCGGCCGCGACCTCTGGTGGCACGAGCTGACGGCCGATGTCCCGGCCACCTGCGATCCGGTGTTCGTCGGTGCCGAGCATCCGCTGTTCCTGCTCTACACCTCCGGCTCCACCGGCAAGCCCAAGGGCATCCAGCACTGCACCGGCGGCTATCTGCTGGGCGCGATGAAGTCGGCGCAGTGGGTGTTCGATCTCAAGGAAGACGATCTGTTCTGGTGTACGGCCGATGTCGGCTGGATCACCGGCCACTCTTATGTCACCTACGGCCCGCTGGCCAATGGCGCGACGGTAATGATCTACGAAGGCGTGCCGACGGTGCCGGACGCCGGCCGCTTCTGGAAGATCTGCCAGGACCACGGCGTCACCATCTTCTACACCGCGCCGACCGCGATCCGCGCGCTGATGAAGTCCGGCGAGGAGATTCCCAACAAGTACGACCTGTCGAAGCTGCGCCTGCTCGGCAGCGTCGGCGAACCGATCAATCCGGAAGCCTGGATGTGGTACCACCGGGTGATCGGCAAGGAGAAGCTTCCGATCGTCGATACCTGGTGGCAGACCGAGACCGGCGCCATCATGATGAGCCCGATTCCGGGCGCCACGCCGACCAAGCCCGGCTCCTGCACGCAGCCGCTGCCGGGCCTGTTCGCCGATGTCGTCGACGAGGCCGGCGAGCCGGTGGTCGGCAAGACCGCAGGCGGCTATCTGGTGATCACCAAGCCGTGGCCGTCGATGCTGCGCACCATCTGGGGCGACAACGCGCGCTACAAGTCGGCCTATTTCGGCCAGTTCCCGGCGCGTCCGGACGGCTCGCTGCTGTACGTGGCCGGCGACTCCACGCACCGCGACGAGGACGGCTACTACTGGATCCTCGGCCGGGTCGACGACGTGCTGAACGTTTCCGGCCACCGGCTCGGCACGATGGAAGTGGAGTCCGCCCTGGTCAGCCATCCGCGCGTCGCCGAGGCGGCCGTGGTCGGCCGTCCGCACGAGATCAAGGGCGAAGCGGTCTGCGCCTTCGTGATCTGCAAGGGCACCCGCCCGACCGGCGACGAGGCCGCAGCGCTGATCAAGGAACTGCGCGAGCACGTGTCGAAGGAAATCGGCCCGATCGCCAAGCCGGACGACATCCGTCTCGCCGACGGTCTGCCGAAGACCCGGAGCGGCAAGATCATGCGCCGCCTGCTGCGCTCGATCGCCAAGGGCGAAGCGATCACCCAGGACATCTCCACACTGGAGAATCCGGCGATCGTCGAGCAGCTGGCCGGCAAGGCCTGAGTCGCGACTCCAACCCCAAACGGCGCCTTTCGGCGCCGTTTTTTTTGGCCGACACCTTGCCAGAGCATCTTCAGATCAGATGATGGCGACCACGTAGCCGCGGCGGCTGCACATCCATCGTGCTGCCGCAGGTTCAGCGACGCTTGGGCGCTTCCGACTTCTTGTCGAGAATGCGCGTCAGGTTGACTTCAATCCAATCGGCCAACGCGCAGACTTTCTCGGCCGCTTCGTGGCCAAGTTCGGTCAGGCTGTATTCGACGTGCGGCGGCACGACGTTGAACGCGACACGGTTGATCAAGCCGTCGCCTTCCAGCCATTGCAGGGTCTGCGTCAGCATTCGCTCGCTCACGCCGCCGATGGAACGGCGCAGTTCGCTGAAGCGATGCGTCCTGCTCTGCAGGACGATCAGGACAAGCACGCCCCAGCGACTGGTGACGTGTTTCAGGATTTCCTGGGACGGACATTCGCTCGCCAGGACATTCCCTCGCTGCGCGGACAGAACGGTTCCTCGCCGGGACTGCTTCTTCGCCAGGTAGCGCGAGTGCGTCGCGGTGTCCGCCGACGGCGCGGGGATACTTACTTTCATGTGTGTACTTCCGAAAAGTGGGTGCCCATCGTAGATTCGCCAGCGCATCGGGTGCAGTCGCGAAGGCCGATCCCTCTATCATCCACACGCCGCCAATTTGATCATGATCGCCAAGACGCGACGCCTCGGCCGTACTCTCACCATGGCAATGCCGTTCGTCACTGCCCTGCCCTCGCCACCCGCAACAGCAGGCGGCGGTTATTTCATCCTTGGATACGGCCCCATGGCGGGACAATCGGCCGGCACGGCGACCGCCGTCGGCTTCGACGGTTTTGCCGGTGCCAGCAACCCCGCCAAGCTGGCGATGACGGACGATCGTCTGGATGTGGACGTGCTGCTGTTCAATCCGTACCGCCGCATTTCGCGTTCCGGCGCGATCGATCCGGACTACGACTTCACCACCACCAGCAAGAATGGTCTCTTCATCCTGCCAGAAGCAGGCTACGCCCATCGCATCAACGATCGCCTCAGCTGGGGCGTATCGCTGTATGGCAACGGCGGTCTGAACACCGAGTATCACGGCGACACCGGCGTGGCGGGCAGCAACCGGAATCCGGCCGCTTGCGGAGATCGCCCCGGCAATTTCTTTGGCGGCTGCGGCAAGCTCGGCTTCGACTTGTCGCAGATCATCCTGGCGCCGACGCTGGCCTGGACCTTCCGGCCCAACTACAGCGTCGGCATCGCGCCGCTGCTGGCATTCCAGCGATTCAAGGCCTACGGCCTGCAGGCCTTCCAGGCGATCTCGGCCAGCCCGGAGCAGGTGACCAACAACGGCTACGCGCAGTCGTTCGGAGCCGGCGTCCGCGTCGGTCTGTTCGGCCGTGTCACGCCCTGGTTCGATCTGGGTGCCGCCTATTCGACGAAGGTCTACTTCCAGAACCTCGACGAGTATCGCGGCTTGATTGCAGACCAGGGCTCGTTCGACATTCCGGCCAATTTCAGCCTGGGTTTCGGGATCAGGCCCGGCGGTCGCGTGACCATCGGCGGCGATGTGCAGCACATCCTGTTCAACAAGATTCCGGCGCTCGCGAACGGTGTCGCCAATTCGGTGATCAATCCACCCGACGATGCCTTCGGTTCCCGCAACGGCTCCGGTTTCCACTGGCGCGGCGTCACCACCTACCGGCTGGCGCTGGAATGGGCGGCGACGCAGCGACTCACGCTGCGGATGGGCGGCGCGTACGGCCGTCATCCGACCCGTGGGAGCGATGCCAATTCCACCAGCCTCAACCTGTTCGCGCCGAGCGCGCGGTGGCAGGCGACGCTGGGCGGCACGTTCGCGATCACCACGAAAAGCGACGTGCATCTCGCCTATGGCCGGTACCTGGACAGCAAGGTCAAAGGCAGGTCCGCGACCGATGCGCTGGGAATCGGTGGCGAAGAATCGATCAATCCCCACGTCAACACGCTCCTGCTCGGGTACTCGCGGCACTTCGGAGGGTGAGCGCGCGGGACGACGGCACCCCGGACCTCCGGGTCTGCCGAAGGCCCGCGGCAGCAGGATCTCGTCCCCCGGTGATTGGCCGATTCGAGCGTGCTGCCTCGATCCAGGATCGGATCAACCGGGCACGCCGCCTCCGCCGCCGCGCCGGAACTCACCGGCCGACAGGCCGTACCGCTTCTGGAATACCCGGCAGAAGCTCGACAGCTCGTGGAAGCCCCAGCGGTCGGCGATCCGGGAAATCGGCGTGCCGGCCTGCGTCGGATCCAGCAGATCGTGACGGCAGCGCTCCAGGCGCAGCGCCAGCACCCGCTGCGAAAACGACGGACCCTGATCCTCGAACAGCTTGTGCAGGTAGCGCGGCGAAATCCGGAAGCGCGCCGCCACGGCATTCACGGACAGGTCGGGGTCGGCAATGCGGGTGGCGACATAGGTGTCGATCGATTCGCGCAGGCCCTGCCGAACCGCCTCCCGACCGCGCTCCCGGGTGTCGACGGTCGCCCCCAGCGCGATCGACAGCAGATTGCCGAGGGTGTCGACCATCGACTGCTGCGCGGCCAGCGGGATCGCCTCCGAGCAGTGCAGCAGCGAGCGCATGTACGAGCCGGCCACGGTGCCCAGCGCGCCGTCATCATGCAGGCGGACGGCGGTCGCTTCGCGCGGCGCCCTGAGACGCGGCATCAGCAGATGCCGTGGCAGGCGGATGCACAGGATGCGCCAGTCGTCGAACGCGAGGTCGTAGCGGCGCGTGGTGTCGACGATGTAGAAATCACCCGGCCGGATCAGGGTTTCCCGGCCGTCCTGGCGCACCACGCAGCGACCTTCGAGCTGCAGGTTGGCGAAGAAGTATTCGCTGGGATTGCGGCGGATCTCGCGCTCGCGGCGGAACACGGTCTGGGCGCGCGAGCGGACGTCGGACACGGTGACGTCGAGCATGTCCTTGATCGCCACACGGCTCTCGAAGCGGCCGACGGCTTCGGCCACCGGATCGAGCGCGGTGAACGCTTCGCAGAGCACTTCGCGCCAGTACGGATACTGCTCGGCAGGCGGTCGGTCTTCGGTGGTCCAGGTTCGCATCGCTGCCGCCTCCCGCTCGGTCGATCAGTCTGTTGCCGCTGGATCATACGTGCCGATCGCCGCACGATCCCTGCCAGGGCAGCATCGGCCACGCCGTGCGCGAACGGTCAACTCCGCGCGCGGAATCGGTCAATTCGCGGGCGGCGATCACGCATAAGCTGGCGTGCAAGCCGCGCAACCACAATCGAGGACGCACCACGATGGCCATCGACTTCACGCTGAGCGACGAACAGAAAGCCCTGCAGGCCGGCGCCCGGCAGTTCGCCGCCACCGTGCTGAGCCAGGTCAATGCGACCATTGCGCCGCTGCCGAAGCCGGAAGACCGCTTCTTCGCGACCCAGCCGTTCTACGCGCAGATGGCTGCGGCCGGCTTCATCCATGCGCTGTTCCCGAAGGCCTACGGCGGCGGCGGGGTATCGACGCTGGACTTCTCGCTGGCCGCCGAAGAACTGTGCGCCGTCGACATCAACGTGCCGACCACCCTGCTCGGCACCGGGCTCGGCATGGAACCGATCCTCGGCTTCGGCAGCGACGAGCAGAAGCGGCGCTGGATCGGCGAAATCCTCGAAGCGCCGGGCGATCGCCTGGCGGCTCTCGCGTTCACCGAAGTCACCGGCGGCTCGAACTACGACTGCCCGGACCCGACCGCTGGCGTGCAGACGATCGCCCGCCGCGACGGCGACCAATGGGTCATCAACGGGAGCAAGCACTACACCACCAACGGCTGCGGCTGGGACGGCAAGGGTGCGCACCTGCTGTCGGTGGTCTGCCGCACCGATCCAAGCCTGCCGCCGGCGGAATCGCTGGCGGTGATCGTGGTGCCGGGCGCCACCCCGGGGGTCGAGATCGTCGGCTACCTCGACACCGCCGGGCATCGCGCCGTGGTGTCGCCCCGCATCCATTTCAACAATGTCCGGGTGCCGGTCGGCAACATCCTCGGCAAGCCCGGCGATGGCGCGGCGATCTGCCAGCACGCGTTCAGCTGGACCGCCGCGCTGATCGGCGCCGCCTGTACCGGCGTGATGCGCGCCGCCTTCGACGTGGCGTTCAAATTCGCGAAAACCGACAAGCGCTCCGGCACCGTGCCGGTGATCGAGCACCAGAACGCCGGCTACATGCTGGCCGATCTCAAGATGCGCATCGAAGCGGCGCGCTACCTGACCTGGAAAGCCTGCCACCAGCTCGACATCACCGACCGCGCCAGCGACGAGCTGGCGATCATCACCAAGGTCTATGCCTCCGAGCTGTGCGTGCAGGTGGTCTACGACGCGATGCGGCTGGTCGGCGTCGACAGCTACACCGAACTGACGCCGCTGGCCGGGCTGATGCAGGACGCGCTGTGCTTCCCGCTGTACGACGGCGGCAACATGGGCGTGCGACGCCGGCAGCTGCACCGCAAGTTCAAGGCCGAGGGCTACGACCCGATGGCATCGGCGGAAGGGCGCTGAAACGCCGCTGATCGGCCTGGCGCTGGCCGTTGGCTGCCCTGCAGGCGTATCCTTACTTTACTGATTCTTGTAAGGATGACGCCATGAGCGAAGCCACCCTGACCAGCAAGGGCCAGATCACCATTCCGGCGGAGATTCGCGCCGCGCTTGGCCTGGACACCGGCGAGCGCGTGGTGTTCACGCAACTCGACGACGGCACCACGGTCATGCGTGCCAAGACCCGGTCGATCAATGAATTGCAGGGCTTGCTGAAGCCAAAGGACGGCAAGCGGCGCAAGCCGGTGCCGACCGACAACCTGAATCTCGGCTGAGACGCCGCGATCCGTCGTGGCCGGCCTCGATACCAACGTCCTCGTGCGTTGGCTGGTCGATGACGACGCGGCGCAGTCCACGCTGGCCGCCGAACGGTTCCGCACCGCGGCGCGCCAGCAGCAGCCGCTGTTCGTGCCGGTGACGGTCACGCTGGAACTGGAATGGGTGCTGCGCTCGCGCTATCACTTCGCCAAGGCCGACATCCAGCGCGCGTTCAACGCCTTGCTGGAGACGCGGGAACTGCTGTTTCAGTCCGAGGACGCGATCGAGCAGGCGCTGCACGCGTGGCGCAACGGCAACGCCGATTTCGCCGACTGCCTGCATGCCAGCCTGTGCCGCACCGCCGGCCATGCACCGCTGCTGAGCTTCGATGCGCGAGCGGCGCGGCAGCCGGGGTTCGAGTGGTTGCGGTGAGGCGCCAGACCTGAAGTTCAGCGCGGGTCTCGCTCGCCGTTCACCGGCGCGCGATTGAGGATCGTCAGCGCTTCTTCAAGGCATCCGCCAGCGCACTGCCCAGCGACCCGAGCTGCGGCGCCGCCTGCCGCTGCGGTGGCTTTTGCGTGCTGCGCCGATCCGGCGCGCGCTCCGCGCCACGGGCCCCGGATACCGGAGCCGCCGAGCCATCGTCCTTCTTCATCGACAGCTGGATGCGCTGCCGCTTCACGTCGACATCCACCACCCGCACCTTGACGATCTGGCCGGCCTTGACCACCTCGTGCGGGTCCTTGACGAAGCGGTCGGACAGCTGGGAGACGTGCACCAGGCCGTCCTGATGGACGCCGATGTCGACGAAGGCGCCAAACGCGGCGACATTGGTCACCGTGCCTTCGAGCACCATGCCGGGCTTCAGGTCGGCGATTTCATTGACGTCGTCGGCGAAGGTCGCGGTCCTGAACTCGGGGCGCGGATCGCGGCCCGGCTTTTCGAGTTCGCCGAGGATGTCGCGCACCGTCGGCAGGCCGAAACGCGCGTCGATGAACTGCTTCGGGTCGAGCTTCTTCAAGGTGGCGGCATCGCCCATCACGCTGCGCAGGTCGCGGCCGCAGGCGGAGACGATGCGGCGGGCGACGTCATAGGCTTCCGGGTGCACCGACGAGGCATCGAGCGGTTCCTCGCCGTCGCGGATGCGCAGGAAGCCGGCGCACTGCTCGAAGGTCTTCGGACCGAGGCGCGAAACCTCCAGCAGCGCTTTCCGCGACTTGAACGCGCCGTGCTGGTCGCGGTGGAAGACGATGCCTTCGGCCAGGCTGCGGCTCAGGCCGGACACCCGCGCCAGCAGCGGTGCGGAGGCCATGTTCAGGTCGACACCGACGGCATTCACCGCGTCCTCGACCACGGCATCAAGCTGCTTGGCGAGCCGGTACTGATCGACATCGTGCTGGTACTGGCCCACGCCGATCGACTTCGGGTCGATCTTCACCAGCTCGGCCAGCGGGTCCTGCAGGCGGCGGGCGATCGACACTGCGCCGCGCAGGGTGACGTCCAGATTCGGGAATTCGCTGGCCGCCAGTTCGGACGCCGAATAGACCGAGGCGCCGGCCTCGCTGACGACGATCTTCTGCGGCTTCGGATCGGCCAGCAGCGGCAGCATCTCGGCGACGAGCTTTTCGGTCTCGCGGCTGCCGGTGCCGTTGCCGATGGCGATCAGTTCAACCTTGTGCAGCTTGCACAGGCGGGCGATTTCGGCCTGCGCCCCACGCACATCGTTGCGCGGCTGGAACGGATAGACGGTGGCGGTGTCGAGCAGCTTGCCAGTGGCATCGACGACCGCGATCTTGCAGCCGGTGCGGATGCCCGGATCCAGCCCCAGGGTCACGCGCGGGCCGGCCGGTGCGGCGAGCAGCAGCGCCTTCAGGTTGCGCGCGAACACGTCGATCGCCTCGGCCTCGGCACGGCTGCGCAGTTCCATCATCAGGTCGACCGACAGGGTCATCGACAGCTTGACGCGCCAGGTCCAGCGGCAGACGTTCATCAGCCAGGCGTCGGCTTCACCGCCATCAGGACGGATGTTCTGCGTCGCGGCGATCATCCGTTCGACCGGCTTGTACGCCGACACGTCGTCGGCATCGACCTCGATCTCCAGGCTCAGCGCTTCCTCGTTGCGGCCGCGCATCATCGCCAGTACGCGATGGCCGGCGACTTTCGACAGCGGCTCGCGGTGATCGAAGTAGTCGCTGAACTTCGCGCCCGCGTCTTCCTTGCCTTCGATCACCCTGGCGCGCAGCTCGCCGCGCTCGCGCAGGTAGGCGCGCAAGCTGCCAAGCAGCGCGGCATCTTCGGCGAAGCGCTCGGTCAGGATGTCGCGGGCGCCGTCGAGCGCCGCCTTCACGTCGGTGACCTCGCCCTGCACGAACGGCGCGGCTGCGGCGCTCGGCACCAGGCTGCGATCGTTCAGGATCAGGTCGGCCAGCGGTTCCAGGCCGCGCTCGCGGGCGATCTCGCCACGCGTGCGGCGCTTCGGCTTGTACGGCAGGTAAAGGTCTTCGACCTCGGCCTTGGTCGTCGCCGCGTTGATCTTCGCTTCCAGCTCGTCGGTCAGCTTGTCCTGGCTGTGGATCGATTCCAGCACCGCCGCGCGGCGGTCCTCCAGCTCGCGCAGATAGCCGAGCCGTTCTTCCAGATTGCGCAGCTGGGTGTCGTCGAGCCCGCCGGTGACTTCCTTGCGGTAGCGCGAGATGAACGGCACCGTCGCGCCTTCATCGAGCAGGTCGACCGCGGCCGCGACCTGGCGCGGCTGGGCGCCGATCTCGATGGCGATCAGGTTGAGGATGTCGCGGCGGATGCGTTCGGCGGAATCAGCAGCTGAGGTCATTCGGGCACGGGAACAGGTCACGGGGCCGCGACCATAGCGCCATGCCCGCGCCGCGCCAAGATTGACAACGGCGCGGCGTTCGCCTTCCGGTCAGGCTGCCGCGGCGGTCCGTGCAGCTGTTGCCGGGTCGCCGGACACCGCCAACGCCGGCACGAACTGCAGCACGCCGTCATCGACCGGCGCTTCGAGCAGGATCGGCTTGTCGCGCCGGTAATCGTGCTCGACCCGCCACGGGCCGCTGCGGCCCTGGCGCGGCAAGGTCGCGGCGGCGCGCTTGACGTAGTTCGACTTCAGCCCGCCGAAGATGGTGTCGTCGGCGATCTCGCCCGGCGGGGCCACCGCGACGAAACGGCTGCTGCCGCTGGCCTTCAGGTGATTGACCAGCCGGCAGATGTAGCGTGCCGCGATGTCGGCCTTCAGCGTCCAAGGGGCGTTGATGTAGCCGACGATCCAGGCGCAGTTCGGGACGCCTTCGAGCAGCGTCGCCTTGTAGGTCAGCCGCTTCGCCGGTTCGATGCGCTGGCCGTCGACCGTCACCTCGATGTTGCCGAACACGCGGACGTCGAGCCCGGAGGCGGTGACGATGATGTCGGCTGGAATCTCGCGGCCGTCATCGAGCTTCACGCCGCGCTCGGTGAAGCGTTCGATGCCGGCGGTGACGACGTCGGCACGGCCGGACTTGATCGCGGCGAACAGGTCGCCATCCGGAATCGCGCACAGGCGCTCGTCCCAGGGCTTGTAGCGCGGAGTCCAGTTGCGCATGTCGGCCTGTTCGCCGAGCGCCTTGCGAACGCTGCCGATGTACAGCTTCTTGGCCATTTCCGGATAGCGCAGCGAGCCGAAGTACATCAGCCGCAGCAGGGCCAGATTGCGCGCCCGGGTCAGCGCGAACGCCCACTTCTTCGGCATCACGCGGGTCATCGCCTTGGCGATCTTGTCGGTACCCGGAATCGAGAACACGTAAGTGGGCGAGCGCTGCACCATCGTCACCTTGGCGGCCGCTTCGGCCATCGCCGGCACCACGGTCATCGCGGTGGCGCCGGAGCCGATCACCACCACCCGCTTGCCGGCGTAGTCGAGGTTTTCTGGCCAGAACTGCGGGTGGATGCGCTGGCCCTTGAACGTTTCCTGCCCCGGGAAGTCCGGGTCGTGGCCGCGGTCGTAGTTGTAGTAGCCGGTGCAGTTGACCAGCACCCGGCTCTGGATGCGTTCCTCGTGGCCGCTGGCCTCGTCATGGGTAATCACCGTCCACAGGCTGCTGGCGGTCGAGAACTCGGCACGCAGCACCTTGCGGTTGAAGCGGATGTGCGGCTCGACGCCGTATTCGCGGGCGGTATCGGTCAGGTAGTTGCGGATCGACTCGCCATCGGCCAGCACCTTGAAGGCATGCCAGGGCCGGAAGCTGTAGCCGAAGGTGAACATGTCGGAATCCGACCGCACGCCGGGGTAGCGGAACAGATCCCAGGTGCCGCCGATGCGGCTGCGCCGATCGATGATCGCGAAGCGGCTGCCCGGGCTTTCGCGCTGCAGGTGGCAGGCCATGCCGATGCCGGAGATGCCGGCGCCGATGATCAGGACATCAAACGGAGTGCTCATCGCGCTTTTCCTCGTCGCAGGGATGCCGGCCACGAACGTGACGCGGCCGGTCGTGCCCTGATGATGCGTCAAGCGGCGGCTGCGCGGCAGCCGGGCGGCCCCGGACACCCGCCGGCCCGCTACAGTGGCGCCACAACGACAATACCGAGGAGACGGCCGCGATGACCAAGAAGCTCAACCCGCTCGACGCATCCTGGCTGCAGGTGGAATCCCGCGACACGCCGATGCACGTCGCCCAGATGCAGATCTTCTCGCTGCCACCGGACGCGCCCGAAGACTTCGTGCTGGACCTGGTCGCCCGCGCCAAGGCCTCGAAGGAGCTGCAGGAGCCGTGGAACCTGAAGCTGCGCGGCGGCCGTGCGCTGCCGGTGTGGATCGAGGACGACCGCGTCGACATGGATTACCACTTCCGGCATCTGTCGGTGCCGCGCCCCGGCGGCGAGCGCGAACTGGGCGTGCTGGTGTCGCTGCTGCACTCCACCCAGCTCGACCTGAGCCGCCCGCCCTGGGAGTGCACGATGATCGAAGGCCTGGAAGGCAACCGAGTGGCGCTCTACACCAAGATCCACCACTCGCTGGTCGATGGTGTGTCCGGCGCGCGAATGATGTCGCGCGTGTTCTCGCCGGACCCGAACGAACGCAACATGGTCGCGCCGTGGCGCGTGCCGCCGCCGGAAAAGACCCGGCGCGAAAAGCTGCCGACTGCACCCGCCGCCAATCCGATGCAGGTGATCAAGGAACAGTTCGGCGCCAAGGCGAGGAGCGCATCCGCGCTGATCGCCGCACTCCGCCGGTTACGCCGCGCGAAGAAGACGCCGGGCGATGCGCTGGTCGGCCCGTTTACAGGTCCGAAGTCCGTGCTCAACGGCCGCGTCAATCAGGCCCGCCGCTTCGCGACCCAGCAGTACGACCTTGCGGAACTCAAAGCACTGGCCGCGAAGGCCGACTGCTCGCTCAACGACATCGTGCTGTACCTCTGCGCCACGGCATTGCGCCGCTTCCTCGGTGAACTGGACCAACTGCCGAAGGAGCCGCTGACGGCCGGCATTCCAGTCAACGTGCGGCCGGCCGATGACCAGTCCACCGGCAACGCGATCAGCTTCATCATGGCGACCCTGGCCACCGACATCGCCGACCCGCTGGCCCGCCTAGCCGCGATCAAGGCGTCTACCGCCCGTGCCAAGGAACACCTGCAGGCGATGCCGAAGTCCGCGCTGACCCAGTACACGATGATGATCATGGGTCCGTACACGCTGCAGTTGCTGACCGGCCTGGGCGGCCGCGCGAAGCCGGTGTTCAACATCACCATCTCCAACGTCCCCGGCCCGGACCGGCCGCTGTACTGGAATGGCGCGAAACTGGAAGCGACCTATCCGGTGTCGCTGATCGCGCACGGCGGGGCGCTGAACATCACCTGCCTGTCGTATGCCGGCACGCTGAATTTCGGCTTCACCGGCTGCCGCGATACCTTGCCGCATATGCAGCGGATTGCGGTTTATACGGGGGAGGCGTTGGATGAATTGCGTGGATTGCTGACCGCCCAGTGAAACGGTCGCCGGATCGCGTACCGGCAGCCTCCGCAGCCGGAGGCTCAAGCGCTAGCGCGGGTATCAGGCTGTCACGTGATCGTCCGGCCGTGCCGCAGCCGTGAACACCATCTTGAGTCCCAGCGCCTGGGAGACTTTCAGGATGGTGGCGAAGCTCGGGTTGCCGGTGCCGGACAGCGCCTTGTAAAGCCCTTCCCGGGTCATGCCGGTATCTCGCGCCAGCTGGCTCATGTTCCTGGCGCGCGCGACATCCCCAAGGGCGTGCGCGATGGCCGCGGCATCACTGCCGCTGTCTTCGATGACCGCCTCAAGGTACGCGGCAATGTCCGCCTCGTCCTTGAGGTAGTCGGCCGCGTCATAGCGACTGAAGGTTTCCTGGGTCATGTCTGATCCTTCCACTGCGCAGCAATGGCCTTGGCCTGCGCGATGTCCTTGTCCTGCGTGGACTTGTCGCCACCGCAGAGCAGGACAACGACGACGGGGCCGTGCTGCACGAAATACACCCGATAACCGGGGCCATGATCGATCCGCATTTCCAACACGCCTTCCCCAACGGACTTCACGTCGCCGGGGTTGCCCAGGCTCAGCCGCAGGATGCGCGCCTGCACCTTTGTCCGCGCCTGCCGATCCCGGAGCGATGCCAGCCAGCGATCAAAAGTGGCGCTTTTCAGTACATCGACCATGCGTTAACCATAGTTAACAGGCTCGGGGGTGTCAACTCTGGTTATCGGTACTCGGTTCACGTAGCGCGGATTGAGCAGCGCGAAATCCGGGAGCACCCCAAGACCGGAGATCACCCCCTCACGGATTTCACGGCGCTCTATCAATGCTACTTTTGCTGGCTTCAGCGCTGCTTTTTCGCGCTATCGCGCGACGTACTTTCTTTGGCGCAAAGAAAGTGCGCAAAGAAACAGGCCCTCGGCATGCCGTCGACTCGCGAAAAGCAGAAGCGCGAGTCGAGCCCCTGTGCTTCTCGCGCACTACGGGGCACGCGCTGACGGGCCATCCATGGCCCGGCATCGCTTGGGCGGCATCCATGCCGCCCATCCCACTCCGTGCGCTGCGATGCTCGGCGTCACGCAGAAGGCCGAGGGTCAAAAGCCAAGGCAAAAGCAGAGTCAAACGCGAGGCGGCGCAGCCGCCATGCCGTTGCCCCTCAGATTTTGACGTTCGGCCCCCTTGAGCGCGCCGAGCATCGCAGGACACGGCGGACAGGCCCCGCAGAGGGCGAGGCAGGAGCCGAAGCCTTTTTGTCGCGCCAAGGATGGCGCGTCAAAAAGCCCTGCCGTGGCCGAGGAGCACAGGGAACCGATTCGCGCTTCTGCTTTTTGCGAGTCGGCGCAGCGACGGGTCTGTTTTCTTTGGTTACTTTCTTTTGCGCCAAAAGAAAGTGACTCGCGCAGCAGCGCGAAACAGCGGCTCAATATCCGGGAACCAATGGTTCCAACGCGCGATGCAAACCCTCGATTCAACAGCACCGGAGCCGAACCCGTCGGGATGCGCGATGAAGCCGCTTTCCCGACCTACTCTAGCTGCGCTTGCTTGGACGAGTTTGCAGTGTCGTAAGATCGAACAAACCAAGTAAGGGGGCACGATGAAAACGCATGAGGTTTTTGGGATTCGGCCGTCGCTGACGGAGCACTCGTACGTTGACCGAGGATCTCTTGATCGGGAATTCCTAAGGCTTGTCGAGCGCAAACAAGTGCATATCGCCGTTCGCGGTGCGTCTAAATCTGGAAAGTCATGGCTGCGCCAAAGGGTTCTAAAAGAGCCTCTGATTGTTCAGTGCCGCCTCTCGTACACGACCGCAGATGTCTACAGAGACGCGCTTGCACATCTCGACATTCGCCTCGAGATAGAAAAAGCAACCACCGATACATTCGGTGGGCGAATCACTGCTTCAGGGGAGGCGGGACTTAAGCTTATTGCGAAAGTCACAGGTGAGGGCGAGGTTTCGTACAGCAAAGAATTCCACAGGACAGATAGACCAGTAGGCAAGGATGGATCTGATCTGAAATTCATCGCAGATCTCATTCGCGAGTCTGGACGCACGCTAGTTATTGAGGACTTCCACTATCTTTCTGTCGCGGAACAAAGACGATTTTCCTTTGACTTAAAAACGTTCTGGGACTACGGAACATTCGTAGTGGTGGTAGGCGTATGGATAAGTGAGAACATGCTTATTACTCTCAATCCAGATCTCTCTGATCGTATCGAGGAGCTATCGGTAACTTGGCAGGAGACCGAACTTAAGCAGGTCTTCCAGAAAGGCTGTAAGGCCCTGAACTTTCGTCCAAAAGATGCCATTGCAACCCATTTGGCAAATATTTCTTATGAGAGTGTCGGGCTGTTACAGAAGTTAGCGCTGAGATATCTCGATGAATTGAGCATCGAAGATTCGGCAGATGCCGGGACCGAGATTGTTCTCGAAAACGAGGCGAAGTTGAGTGATGCCGCTATGTATGTTGCAGAGCAGCTTAATCAGCTGTACCAAACTTTTGCAAGACGCGTGTGCGACGGCGTTCGTAAGCGGGCAAACGCAACAGGAATATATGCACATGCTATGGCAGTGATTATGGACGCGGGGGATGGACAACTAAGCGATGGTATGTCCGCTAAGGACATTCATACTGCCGCCCATGCACGTCAGCCGCGCATCCTCTTGGCTAACCTTAGGGCAGTACTCGCGAAATTTGCCGAGCTTCAGGTGGATGAAGATGGTAGAGGGCTAGTAATTGCGTATGACAGTCAAAACGAAAAGATCAGCCTCGTTGATCGGCAGCTACTTTTGTATCGCCGGTTTGCAACCGTGAAATGGCCTTGGGAAGACTTGATTGCTGAGGTGGATAGGAAGGGGGAATCAGCCTATGTGGATGAGTAATCGGGCTTGCCCGCCGCTTGCCAACGAAAAACATTGCTGCAAAGTAGCCTAACTATCCCTGAATATTAAACGCAGCTGACCGTCGGCTTCTGCCACCAACGGGCCATTCAAGGCGGAGTCTCGGCAGCCGCAAAAGCAAACAAGGGGCCGTCACCGGCCCCTTGTCGTTAAAGCCAGTAGCAAAGCCAACGCTCAAGCGTCCGTAACCGCCCCCAAGCTCGCCGTCGACACCAGCTTCGCGTACTTTGCCAACAACCCCTTCGTGTACTTCGGCGCCGGCTGCTTCCACACCGCGCGGCGCTTGGCGATCTCTGTGTCGTCGACATTCAGTTGCAGCAGTTGCCGGTGCGCGTCGATGGTGATCGAGTCGCCTTCATGGACGAGGCCGATCAGACCGCCGACATAGGCTTCCGGGGCCACGTGGCCGACGACCATGCCCCAGGTGCCACCTGAGAAGCGGCCATCGGTGATCAGGCCGACGGTTTCGCCGAAGCCCTTGCCGATCAGGGCCGAGGTCGGCGTGAGCATTTCGCGCATGCCGGGGCCGCCCTTAGGGCCTTCGTAGCGGATGACGATGACGTCGCCGTGGTTGATCTGGTCCGCCATGATCGCGGCCATGGCCAGTTCTTCGCTGTCGTAGACGCGGGCCGGGCCGGTGATCACCGGGTTCTTGAGTCCGGTGATCTTGGCGACACAGCCTTCCGGGGCGAGGTTGCCCTTCAGGATCGCGAGGTGGCCTTCCTTGTACAGCGCGCGGTCGATGGTGCGGATCACGTCCTGATCGCCACGCGGCTGGGACGGCACATCCTTCAGCACTTCGGCGATCGTCTGGCCGGTGATGGTGATGCAGTCGCCGTGCAAGAGACCGGCATCGAGCAGGATCTTCATCACCTGCGGAATCCCACCTGCTTTATGCAGATCGGTGGCGACGTACTTGCCGCTGGGCTTCAGATCACAGAGCACCGGGGTGCGGCGGCGCACGCGCTCGTAGTCGTCGATCGTCCATTCCACCTGCGCGGCATTGGCGATGGCGAGGAAGTGCAGCACGGCGTTGGTGGAGCCGCCGGTAGCCATGACCACGGCGATGGCGTTCTCGATGCTCTTGCGGGTGACGATGTCGCGCGGCTTCAGATCCCGCTTGATCGCCTCGACCAGCGCTTCGGCCGAACGGGCGACCGAGTCACCCTTTTCCGGGTCCGGGTTCGCTTCGGTGGACGAGTACGGCAGCGACAGGCCGATGGCCTCGATCGCGCTGGACATGGTGTTGGCGGTGTACATGCCGCCGCAGGCGCCGAAGCTCGGGCAGGCGTTCTTCTCGATGCCGTCGAGGTCTTCCTTGCTCATCTTGCCGGCGCCATAGGCACCGACCGCCTCGAACGCGGAGACGATGGTCAGCGGAATGCCCTTCCACTCGCCCGGCTTGATCGTGCCGCCGTAGCAGAAGATCGCCGGCGCGTTGACTCTCAGCATGCCGATCATCGCGCCCGGCATGTTCTTGTCGCAGCCGCCGATGGCGAGCACGCCATCCATGCTCTGGCCCTGCACCGAGGTTTCGATGGCGTCGGCGATCACTTCGCGCGACACCAGCGAGTACTTCATCGATTCGGTGCCCATGCCGATGCCGTCGGTGACGGTCGGGAAGCCGAAGATCTGCGGCATCGCGCCGGCCGCCTTCAGCGCGGCATCGGCCCGCGCCGCCAGGCCGCCGATGCCGGCGTTGCAGGGGTTCATCGTCGAGTGGCCGGAGGCGACGCCGACGATCGGCTTTTCGAAATCCCCGTCCTTGAAGCCGACGGCGCGCAGCATCGCGCGGTTCGGGCTGCGGTTGAGGCCGGCGGTGATCGCCTGGCTGCGCTTGTTCAGGGGTTCGGACATGGCTCGATACACTCGTGGCTGAGGGTGAACGGGTGCGCAGCGTACACCACGTTTGGTGTATCGTCATGCACATCATTTCCGGGAGCTGGACCATGCGCACCAACATCGTGCTCGACGACGCGCTGGTGAAGAAGGCGATGCAGTACTCGCGAACCAAGACCAAGCGCGATGCCGTGCACGCCGCGCTGGAGGAATACGTGGCCAGCCGCGAGCGCAGCCAGCGGATCCTCGAATTCTTCGGCTCCGACGTCATCGACCCGGCCTACGACCACAAGGCGACCCGCGCCGGAGAGGCGAGCTAGCTCATGTATTTGGTCGATACGTCGGTGTGGATCGATGCCCAGCGCCCGGCACCGGGGCCGAAAGGGTTGCTGCTGCGCGAGCTGGCTGCGCGGCAGGCGATCTTCGGGCTGGCGCCGGTGATCCTTCAGGAAATCCTGCAGGGCTGCCGCGATGCCGACAGCCTGGCGCGCACGCGGCACCGGCTCGGGCTGGAGCGCTGCTATCTGCCGGTTGATCCGGTGAAGACCTGCGCCGAAGCCGGCGCGCTGTACGCCCGCTGCCGCTGGGCCGGGCAGACGCCGCGCAGCTCCAACGACTGCCTGATCGCCCAGATCGCGATCGAATACGGCTTGACCCTGCTGCACGACGATCCAGATTTCGAGCGCATCGCCGCCGTCGAGCCGCGCCTGAAGCTGGCCTGAAGCCCGCTCGATTGCGCCCGGCCGAAGATCAGCGCTGCCCGTGCGGCGCCTCGAACAGCAGGGCCGAACCGCTTGCCTTGGCGCGCCCGCGTGCGGACGGCGCGGCTTCCATGTCGTGGAACGCCAGCGGCGGCCGGCCAAACCAGATCATCACGCCCATCCATTCCGGGCCGTGCGGCTCGCGAACCTTCGGCAGATACCAGTCGATCACCAGATGGGCGATCTCGTGCGGGATGGTCTGCTGGATCATCCGCACCGGATAGCGCGCCAGCAGATCGGGATGGATGCGAATCCACTGCTCGGGCAGCGCCTGCGGCCGTGCAAAAGTCGCCGCCATGCCGGCGATGCCGCCCTTCAGGTCGTACAGCACCTTCGGCTTCGGCAGCGGCGGGCCGAGGGTCGACAGGTGCGGGATCGCCCGCGCGCGGTCGACCCAGTGATCGACGGCGCGTTCCAGCCGCTCGCGCACCTTCAGCGGATTGCGGTGGATCGCGCCCTGCTCCCATTCGACACCGCGCGCGTCGCGCAGCAGCGGCACCTGCGTCCACGGCGCCTGCAAGGGCTGGTTCCAGAAATCCGGCGTGTGCTTCATCGGCTGCGGATCATGCCGAAGTCCGGTGCATCAGTAGCGGCTGCCTTCGCATCAATGGCGGCTGCCTTTCCAGGTGCCGCCGTAGCGGTAGCCGGGCTTGGCCTGCTCCGCCGGCAGACAGGCCGGGCAGGCAAAGCGCCAGCCCTTGGCCGGGGCGAGCTGGAAGCGATAGGCCACCGTCACCGGCTGCGCGCAGCAGTCGCAGGGCTTGGTCTTCACGGCTTGGCGACCCGCTGCCGCGCTGCCCATTCCAGGTGATGGGCGATCAGCGGTTCGGCCGCCAGCAGCGCCCGCGTGTTCAGCCGCCGGCCGAGCGTGGCTTCGTCGAAATGCTCGTGAATGAAGTCATGGCAGGGGCGGCACAGCCAGGCACCGCGCAGGCGCATCTCCGCCAGCGTGAAGTGCTCGCGGAACCAGCGGCGGTCGTGCATCCGGCGCGGAATCAGGTGATGGAAGCTCAGCGGCAGCGGCCGGTGGCACAGCGCGCAGCCGCCATCGGCCGGCGGTTTCGGTCGACGCGCCGACAGCCGCGCATCGTCGGGCTCCGGGATCACTGCATGGCGGGCGCGCGGCATCGGGATCAGCGCTGACGGGTCGGTGGAGAAGGCGCTTCGGTACGATGTGCCGATGATGCCGCAGTCGCCGCCGATCACGCCCAGCCACCTGAAACGCCTGCGCGATTACTGGCGCTCGGCCGGCTGGCCGGTGCGTGACAACCTGGAGATCGACCTGCTGGTCGGCGGCCTCGTCGAGCTGCATCGCGATGCGCTCGGCACCGAGACGATCCGGGTCACCGCCAGCGGCATCGCCGCACTCGGCAGCCAGCTGGCGCGCAATCGCGCCGCGCTCGATGCCCACGAGGCACTGGTCCGGCAGGTCGCCACGCAATTGCAGCGCGACGGCTGGATGACCTTCACCGGCCGCAGCTTCAAGGTGAAGCCGGAAGCGCGCTGGATCACCGTGCGGCCGGATGTCTTCGCGCTGCCGCGCACGCTCGACGAGCGGCGCATCCGGCCGCGCGTCTACGAGATCAAGGTGTCCAGAGCCGATCTGAAGTCGGATCTGCGCAACGCGGCGAAGCGGCTCGGCTACGAGCTGCTGTCGCAGCAGCTCTGGTACGTGCTGCCGGCAGCGATCGCCAAACCCGCCGATCTCGACGCGATTCCCGACACTTGCGGCGTGCTGCTCAGCGATGGCAGCGCGCTGCGCGAACATCGCCCCGCGCCGCTGCGCGCCGAGATCAGCCTGCGGCCAATCCACTGGCTGCAGCTGCTGGCCTCGTGCCGTGATGATGACACTGCCGAGCCGGCGCAGCGGCTGCTCGGCGAGCCAACGGCCGATCCGGTCGTCCCCGACCCCGGCCCCGCCCGGCGCTGACCACTCTCCCCGCGTCCCGCTTCCGCCGATGAAACGCAAGGCCATCGTCGGCGCGGCGCCTCGAGCGGCCTGCCGTTCAGCCAACGCTCAGCAATGCGGCGCCAATCTCGCCGCGCCCGATGACGCTCAGCCCGCGCATCGGCATCGGCCCGATCGGGGCCACCACCGGACCCACTGACGCGCAATGAACATCAAGACGCTGCTGACCACCGCCGCCTTCCTCGCTCCTGTCTCCGCCTTCGCGAACGGCGGCCCGGGCGTCGACCTGTACGGCTTCGCCGGCCTCAACTTCGTCGAGTACAACGACGGCTTCGACACCGTCAAACCCGAAGGCGCCGACCTCGGCGTGCGCGGCAAGCTGTTCCTCGGCAATACCGGCCTGTTCCTCGGCGGCGAGTACACCTACTCCGATACCGACACCCGCTTCGCCGGCTCCAAGGTCACCTACCAGTCGGACGAATACCGGCTCGGCGGCGGCATCCTGGCGCCGCTGTCGCCGGTATTCCGCATCGGCGGCTACGGCCACTACGTCAACCAGCAGGTCGATACCCGCTTCGAAGGGCTGACCACCCGCGGCGAAGCCAGCGGCTACGACGTCGGCGCGCTGTTCGAGTACGACGCCACCCAGGACATCCAGACCTACGGCCGCATCGGCTACATGAGCCTGTCGCCGGAAGGCAGCGACGATGACCAGGACCGCGTCGATGGCGTCGACCTGCTGGCCGGCCTGAGCTTCCGGATCAGCCATTCGCTGAGCCTGTTCG